>JAJVHU010000069.1 GCA_022072505.1 Phycisphaerae bacterium | reverse complement strand
GCCCCGGCAGACGGCTCCCCCGCGTGTGCGAGGGGCGGACCGGTTGAAACCGGACGCGGAGCGCGTTGCACTCCCGGTTGCACTTGCGCCCGGCATTCGGGGGGTAAACGTGGCATTTGCTGGCATGGTGGGGAAAAGTGCCACGATGATGACACAAGCGGAAAACACCGGGAAAACAAGCGTTTTTTCGCATGAAAACGCAATGAGGGCGCTGGGACTCGAACCCAGGACCACCTGCTTAAAAGGCAGGTGCTCTGCCGACTGAGCTACGCCCTCCTGCGCGGCGGGCCTGCTGAGGCCGCCGCGACCCGCGCAAAGAAGTATCCGAATGCCCGCCCCCGGAGTCAATTGATGCTGTGGGCGTCGGTTCGCGTCGGACGCCTCCCAGGAAATCGGGCAGGAAAGCCCATCGGCGACGACGTGAGGGAAAGACGCTCGCCGGATGCCGCGAAAGCTGCCGTCTCCCGCGCCGCAAAACGCTCTCCATCGAGTTCGGGTGGGATGACGGCCGCGGGAAGTGGTATGTTCCTTGCGTTTGAATCCCAGCGCGGAGTTCCGCCGGGTCCGTGCGGGTCGGGAAAAGAACGCTTCCTGACCCTTGACATCGCGGAGCGACATCAAAGACGGGCGAGCGCGGCTCGATTTTGCGACCGCGCCTGATTCCGCGGCGCCCGCGCGATAAACGTTCGCGCGGACCGAAGCCCGCCGCTCAGAGGGGCGCTTCACATTCGTGAATCAGGATTCAGACGAACACCCTCCGGTTGTACACCACCCACTCCAGCGACAGCACCAGCAGCATCGCCAGCAGCACGTAAGGCCACGCCGGACGGTTGGTCGGCTGCTCCGTGGTCGTCGCTTGCACCGTTTCGGCGCCGATGGCGACCTTCGTGCGGGGCGAGACGTGGCTTTCCACCGGATCGAAGAGGTTGACCGCGAAGTGCTCATGTCCCGGCAGCGCCGGGTCGACGCGGTACAGACCCGTCGCGCGCGTCCTGGCGTAATGCACGGTGTTGAACCCCGCCGAGGGGACGCGGTCGGTCTGCCCGTCCGGGCGCGCGATCGTCACTTCCGCCGCCTTCGGAGGCACGGGGATCGTCACCGGCTGACCGGGCGGCGCGCCGAGCACGCCTTTGCTCATCAGCGACGAAGACAGGAACTGCACGGCGTTCTGAAGAAAGACGATGAAATGCGGTTTCGTCACCCAGAACGTGTTGAGCATCGGGTTGCCCGCGTCGTCCTGCACGATCAACGAGAACGCGCAGATGAGGTACTGGCTGGCGCCGCGGGTCAAATGCGCCAGAACCGGCGACGACTGCCCCTTGATGAGCGGCGTGGCGTCCACGGGAACCTTCAGATCCAGCCACTCGAACGCGTCCACGGCCGCCACCGGGACGTGCCGCAGCACGGGATGCGTGTCGTCCCAGTCAAAGAAGCGCTGATCACGGATCGGCGCGCCCGTGGTCACGCCGTCGATCTTCGGCGCGCCGCCCCAGAAGAAGTAATTCCCCTGCGGAAGCCTCGCCGTGCTGAAGGCGTCCATCACGACGACGTCGTAACGGCATCGCTCGCCGTCCATCACCTTCGCGTCGCCCGCGTCCACCGCCGCCTCAAACGCCGACGGGAGCATCACCTCGACCTGCACCGGAAGGCACCCGAGCGCCTCTTCCAAAAGAAAATTGCCCGGCGTCACCAGCAGAACGCGCACGTTCCGCGGCGGCTCGACGACGCACCACGCCCGGTTGTCCGCGGCGAGCGCGTCATCGACGCGGAGGCGGATCTCGACCACCCCGGACGTATTGAAGTTCACTTCGTCAAAGGCGATGGACTTGGCGCTGCCCGGCGTGGGCGGCGTCAACACCGCGTCCGGCGCGCCTTCCGGCAAAACGAAGCCCTCCAGCTCCACCACCTGATTGTCCACAAACGCGTCGTTGATGTACAAGGACGCATCCAGGCGAACCGGTTCCGGTCCGAAGTTCCGCAGACTGGCGAACACCTGGAGCACGTCCGGGCGCTCGTAATGCCGCTTCGTGTCCATCGAGAGGATGCCGACGTTGTCCGCCCGCGCCCCGACCGCGACGACCTCCATCGCCTCGACCTTGAGTCGTTCGATAGCGAGCCGGTCGCCGTCCGTGATCCGCCCGTCGGTGTAAAGGAGGACGGTGGCGTCCGGGGCGGCGCTGGTGGGCGCGACGTCCTTGCCCTCCTGCGTGCCGCCGATGATGACGTTCTGCGAGTACGCTTCCGCCAGCGACAGCGCCTCGCCCAGCGACGTCGTGCTCTGCGTCGCCTCGATCGCGTCGATCCGCGCCGAAAGCGCCCGCTTGTCCGTGTCGAACGACGCCGCGACCGCCGCCCGGTCGCAGAACTCAATGACCATCGCCCGCGATCCGGCCGGCATGTCCGAAACCGCCTGCTTCGCCCGCTCCTTCGCCAGATCCAGGCGCGTCTTGTTTCCTTCTTCAATGACGTTCATCGAAGCTGACTGATCGACCAGCAGGATCAGCGTCTGCTCACGCCGCTCCACCTGCTCGCACATCGGGACGCCGAGGGCGAGCGCTCCGGCCGTCAGCACCAGCAGTTGCAGGAGCAACAGCAAGCTCTTGCGAAGGCGCTGAAAAGGAGAATTGACCTGCAAGTCCTCCACCGTCCGCTTCCACAGGAACGTGGACGGAACGATGTGCATCCGCCGCTTCAGCTTCAGGAAATACAGCGCCACCAGCGGCGGGAGGGTCGCCGCCGCCGCCAGGCCGATCGCAGATGGATTCAGGAAGTCAGGCATAGGAAGTGGGGTTCCGGTTGCTCGGGTATTGGTTTGGGCTCTGTTCCTCTGTCCCTTGTTGCGCGTTGCCTTGTCTACGCCACCAGTCCGCGGCGGCGGAAGTAATTGAGCACGATCTGCTCGAACGGCACGTCCGTCCCCGTAAACAGGTAATTGATCCCACGGCGGGTGCAATACTCCTTCAGCCCGCCGCAATACGCCTGAAGGTTTGCCTTGTACCGGTTGAGCAGCGCCCGGCTGACCGTCACGTCCGCCAGATCGCCGTCCTCCGCGTCCCTCAGTTGCAGATCGCCCACCAGCGGCGGGTCCATCTCCTCCGGACTGAGCATCTGAATGCAATAGATGTCGTAGCGCCGGCCGAGCAGGAACTTCAGCCCCTGCTCATATCCCCCCTTCTCAAAGAAATCGCTCAGGAGGATGACGATGCCCGCTTGCGGGTGACGGATGGCAAATTGTTTGCATGACTTGGACAGGTCGCTCGCCCCGTCGCACTCCGTCTGCGACAGGAACGCCAGCAGCTTCGGCAGCGACCGCCGGCTGCGCAACCCCGGCATCTCATATTGCAGTCCGTCGGCGTATGCATACACGCTCAAGCGGTCGAGATTGACCAGACCGATGTAGGAGATCGCCGCGGCCACGCGCCGCGCGTAAAGCGTCTTGCTGGGCCGCCCCCAGTCCATGCTCTTCGAGGTGTCCACGAGGATGGAGACGTGCAGATCCTCCTCCTCGAGAAAAAGCTTCAGGAACAGCTTCTCCAGACGGGCATAGACGTTCCAGTCCACGTGCCGCAGGTCGTCGCCGACGACGTAGTTGCGGTAGTCCGCGAACTCGACGGACTCCCCGCGCTTCTTGCTCCGCCGCTCCCCGCGCATGCGTCCCATGAAAATCTTGCGCGAGACGAGCTGCAGCTGCTCGATCTTCGCGATGAAGTCGGGGGTGAGGAGGGTCTCAGTGGGTGGTCCGGTTAGTTCTTTCATACATGCGTACGATCAAGGGACGCTCCGCATTTCGCACAGAACCGTGCTTCAGCGACATTTCGATACCGACAAGTTTCACAATGAGATTCGTTGCACTCCCCGGCGGTGTTCGACGGTTTTCTCTTTGGGTGTTCGTTGGCTAAGACGAGGCGGCACGTGGGCCAGCTCATCCGAGGATAGAGCTCTCCGTTGGCCCAGAGGAACAAAAGCGCGCCGGTGACTCCGAGAAGAGCCATGCCAAGCCCCCAAGGGATCGCGCGCAACGTGGACCGCTCCATGAGAAACACAAAACCACCCAAAACAACAGCGACACTGAAGGCCACGAAGCTCAATTTCGCAATCAAATCAGGCCAGGCGGATTCCCGCGTCGCCTCCTCGGGCCGAAGTGTCCTGCGACAATTCTTGCAATACACGATGATCAATCCACTTCGTCAGCGCTTCGATGCCTCAAGAACTGTTATTCCCACGATTCGCTTGCCCCGACGGCGAATCATGACTCCGTCATCTCGAAGCTCGCTGTCCGTGGCCTTTTGAGGGCGCTCAAAGCTTACGTACAAGACATCAGCCTCGGTGTCGTAATCCACCACAATGCGCTTGGATGGCATTCCTATCAACGCGGGAACCGCATCCAGCAAGCGTGTCATTTCCTTGGGTCGCAATTGTGCTATGGCCATATTGTGTTCCTGCGTCTAGCTTTGGTCGTAAAGAATGCCGTGATGATACACCCGTCGGTTCGACTCAATTCTTTGTAAACGACGGCAAGGTACTTGCGTTTTCCGTATCCTTTCCAAGCGACGAGAGAACCCTTGTAGCCCTGTGTCACACGGTCCGGCTGTTCCACCGCTTCGAGAACGTCCTGCATGTATCCGGCAAGTTCGTCATGGGCTTCAATAATGTGGGTCCATCTTTCGAACGTGAGCCGAACCGGTGCACCATTCACCGAAGTCGCCATGAGCATGCCGCAACCCTCTTAATCGCCGTTGCAAGCAAGTTTGCTACGCCGCTTCCGCCATCGTCGGCGTCTTGTCCAGAATCTGCCGCAGCACGTCGTCCGTGGTGACGCCCTCGGCCTCGCCCTCGAAGTTGAGCAACATACGATGCCGCATCGCGGGCAAGTACACCTTCTTCACGTCGCTGAAGCTCGCGTTGAACCGCCCGTCGAGCAGCGCGTACAGCTTCGCCCCCAGGGTCAGCGCCTGCGCGGCGCGTGGGCTGACCCCCCACCGGACGTACTTGTTCGTGTCCTCGATCGCGTAAGGCCCGCCCGGATGCGACGCCATCGCCAGGCGCACCGCGTAGTCCTGCACGTGCGGCGCCATCACCACCCGGCGGACGAGGTTCTGCGCCCCGAGGATCTCGTCCCCCGTCATCACGCGCTCGATCTTCGGCACATGCCCCGTCGTCGTGCGATCGAGGATCGTCTTGATCTCGTCCTTCGTCGGATAATCCACGACGATCTTGAACATGAAACGGTCGAGCTGCGCCTCGGGAAGCGGGTACGTGCCCTCCTGCTCGATCGGGTTCTGCGTCGCCATCACGAAGAACGGCGGTTTCAATTTGTAGGTCGTCCCCGCCACCGTCACGCTCTTCTCCTGCATCGCCTCGAGGATCGCCGACTGGGTCTTCGGCGTCGCGCGGTTGATTTCGTCCGCCAGCACGATCTGGGCGAAGATCGGGCCGCGCTGAAACTGGAAGTGACGCCGTCCGGTCTCGCCGTCCTCCATCACGATGTTCGTCCCGATGATGTCCGCGGGCATCAGGTCCGGCGTGAACTGAATGCGCGAGAAGTCAAGCTGCACGGCCTCCGCCAGCGTCCGGATCAGGTACGTCTTGCCCAACCCCGGAACGCCCTCCAGCAGCGCGTGTCCGCCGGTGAACAAACACGTCAGCACGCCGTCGACGATCTCCGTCTGACCGACGATCGCCTTGCCGATCTCCTCCTTCAGCCGGTTGAACTTGCTGCGAAACTCCTGCGTCGCTTTTTCGACCGCGGGATCTATTTGCGTGGCCATGTCGAACTCCAGCAGGCCTCCAGCTACAAGCTGCAAGCCAAGGTGTCATGATTCTCTGCGTGTCCGAGTCAGTTCGTCGCCCCTGGCCGGCAGCTTGAAGCTTATTATCTCTAAGCGTGCCGCCGACCGTCGGGCGCTCCCTTATTCCTTCTTGTCCAGCCCCTCCCTGGCCTTCTTTCTTGCCGCCAGCAAGCGCGAAGTCGTCTCCTCCTGTGTTGCGGCATCGCCCTCGGCCGCGGCGGGCTTTCGCTTTTTCTCGACCGGCGCCGCCGCACCCGCCTTGGCGCCCCCGAGCGCGTCCGCCAGGTCCGCCGTCGGACCGCGCTGCGCTTCCTCCCCAAGGTCGAATTTCTTCTTCGCCGTCGCCGCGTCCGCAGGCGCTGTCTCCTCCTTCGCCACCCGACGCACGCCCGACGCCTTGTCCGCCGAAAGATCTTCTTTCACCCGCTCGCGCGTGCCCCGAAGCTGCCCCAGCGAGGCCGTGCTGCGCTCTCCCGCCTCCGCCAGCGCCACCGACCCGTGCGTGACGTACTCGAACAACGGCCGGATGTACCGCCAACGCACCGACCAGCCCACGCCCTCCGCGATCAGCAGCGCCAGCAGCCAACCCCTCACGCCGTCATATATCCACCCCAGCCCGACCAGCATGAACACCAGCACCAGAACCTCGACCACGATCGACAGCGCCAGCCAGTTCGCCAGCCGCCGCACCGCCACGTCCAGCAGGAAGATCGGCAGCAGCAGCCACCCCAGGACGAACTCCCACGCAGGTCGATGCGATTCCGTCGGAGGCAGATCCTTGCGGAACACGTCCGCCGCCGCCGGGTCCATCTCCAGCAGCTTCCCGCCCGTGAGGTCCGCGATCTGCGCCAGCAGCGGCATGTTGGTCTGAAGGTCGCGGTATTCCGCCGAATACGGCGCGGACACGCCGGCCTGGATCGCCCCGCGATGTTCGCCGCCCTCGAACACCTGCGACGTCACGATGTACTGCCCCATCTGATCGACGCCGAACTCCGCCTCGTAGTGTCCCGGACCCGTCTGTCGAAATTCGAGTTCGGCGTTCGTGCCGTCCGGGCGGATGACTTTGCTGCGGAACTGAAGGAAGTTCAGGTAGCTGGCGTCCTTGTCGAGCGCGTCGATGACCACGCGGCCTTTGTTCCCCTCGATGCGCGTGTGCGAGTCGAAGTTCGCCGGCGTCTCCTGCTTCATGCTCCAGCGGACGATCTGCGCCCAGAGCTTGGCGAACTTGCCCCACTCCGCCCAGCGCGTCCCCCAGCGAGGCCACTGTCCGCTGGTGAACGCCACCGTCTTGCCCAGTTCGTACTGCCAGTGCGCCAGCACCGGGTCGTCCCCGTCGGCGGTGCGGCGGATCAGCGGAAGCTGGACGTGCGTGCTCTCCTTCGGCGAGGTCAGCACCAGCCCGCCCAGCGGCGGAATCTCCTCCGCGCTCACGCCCGCCAGCAGTTCGCTGACGCCGTGGAACACCTGCGGCTGAAACGCTTCCTCCGTGATCAGCGAGCGCCGGACGACCTTGGATTCCTTCGTGAAGATCTGCGGAAGCTGGCTCGCCGTCTTCGGAGCGTAGAAACGCCCGCCCGTCGATCGCGCGATCTTCTCCAGTTCCGCGGTCATCACGTGCATGCCCCAGCCGATGCCGATCGTGCTGACCGTGATGCCGGCGTCCTTGTAGGCCGCCAGGAGCGAATCCCGCGGCGGACTGGGGTCGCCGTCGCTGATGATGATGACGTGGCGCTGCGCCGCGTCCCGCCCGCGCCCCTTCACCAGCCCCTCGTACGCCATGTCCATCGTCGAGTCGAAGTCCGGCATGTCGCCGATCTGCATCCGGTCGATGCGGGCCTTCACCGCGCCCTTGTTCGCGTTCTCCTGAAGCGGAACCTCCCAGCTCACGCCGCCGGGCGAATACGAGTACGCCAGCACCCCCAGGTAGTCGCGAGAACTCACCGTGTCCACGCTCTTTTTCGCCATCTCCTTGCCCCAGTAATTCCCGCGCGGAATCTCGCAACTGTGGCAGATGATGACCAGCGCCCCGCGGGGAATCACCCGCTTGTGCTTGATCTCGAACGACACGGGCATCACCTCCTCGATCGGCGTCCCGATCCACCCGCCCGCGCCGAAGCCCTCATCCCCGCCGAGCATCACCAGGCCCCCGCCCATGTCCCGCACGTACGACGCCAGGTCGCGCATCTGGTCGTCCGTAAAATCCGACGCCGGAACGTTCGACAGGATCACGTTCGAGTAGCTTTGCAGCTTCAGCAGGTCGAGCGGCGCCGTCGCGGCCTCCCGCGCCTGCACGTCGATGTTCTCGCTCGTCAACGCCTCGATCAGCGGCGCGTCCGCCGCCAGATCCTTGCTCAGGAACAGCACCCGGCTCGGACCCGACACGAACGAAAACGCCGTCGCATTGTTGTTCAGGGACACGGCGTCCAGGGACTCGTCGTCGGGCCGGAAGCGCGCCTCGAAAAGCTGCGGTCCCGCCTGATTCACCGGCAGACGCAGGAACATCGTGTTCGTCCCGGGCGTCAGTTCAATGTGCGCGTCCTCCGCCGGGATCTGCACAAGCTGGCCGTTCTGGTACACGTCGATCGTGCCGGACACGCGCCGGGATGTGTTCAGCACCATCCGGATCGGAACCTGTTCCCCTTTCTCCGCGTGCGTCGGCGCCATCATGCGCTCGAAGTAGACGTCGTTGGTCTTCTGATAGCGCAGCGGGATGACGTCGAGGCTGATCCCGTCCGCCCGCGCTCGCCGCGCCTCGGTCAGCGCGTCGCCGAGATTCTCGTTCCCGTCCGACAGCAGCACGATCCGCTTCGCCGCGTCATGCGGGAACATCGCCATCGACAGGCGGATCGCCGCGGAGATATCCGTCTGATCCGTCCGCGGCATCTGCGGAAGCCGTCCCGGTTCAATGTGATACCCCCCCTGCATCGGCAATTGCTGGAGGAACGCCTGCCCCGCGAAGTCGATCATGCCCACGCGATCGTTCTTCGGCACGCGGCCCGCCTCCGCCGCCTCCGCCAGGAACTTCTCCGCGTCCGCCTGCGCCCCCTGCGTCGAAAACGACCGGTCCAGCAGGAACATCACCGTCACGTCCCGGTTCCGCCGGACGAACTGAACCTCCGCCAGGCACGCCGCCAGAAGCGCCACCACCACGCTCCGCACCGTCAGCGCCAGCGCCCGCCGCACCGGATCAAGGCCCGCCAGGCTCCGCAGCGACGCCAGCACCAGCAGCGGAATCAGCAGCAGCAGCCACAACCACTGAGGCTGCTCGAAGGAGAAAGGAAGGGCTGATGCGAGGAGATTCATTGCAAAACTTGCGCTCAGGCGTCACCGCGTGCATGTCTCGAATGACGAAGGACAAAGGATCCATGACAAATGACGAATGACAAAAAAATCACGTTGACCGCTTCGTGTCGCCGCCGTTTCCTCCAACTGCATTCCGATCCTTCGTGATGTGTCATTTGTAATTCGTAATTTCCAACTCGTCCTTTGCAATCCGCCGCTTCCCTTCGTCACTCCGTCCGCACGACTTGGATCCGGCTGTTCAACGAATCCACCACGTACACGCGCCCTCCCGGTCCGTAGACCGCGCCCCACGGCGCCCAGAGGCATCCCGGCTCGCGCCCGCTGCGCCCCCAGCTTTTGACGAACGTCCCGTCCTTGCGGAACCACTGCAACCGGTTCGACCCGAACTCGCACACCATCACCATCTGACCGTCCGGCGTCAGCGACAGATCATAAGGGTAATCCAGCGACCCTTCTTCCTTGCCGAAACGCCCGAAGACCCGGACCGCCTTCCCGGTTTCATCGAACGCCACGATCCGGTGATTGCAGGCGTCCGCCACCCACAACACCCCGTCGTCGTCCACCTCGATGCCCGCCGGTCTGCGAAGCCGCTCCCCCTCGACGGGGGTTTCGCCGATCGCCCCGACGTATTCCAGCGCCGGCGACCACTTCGTGATCCGATCATTCCCCTGATACTCGCTGACGTAAATGTAGCCTTTCCGGTCGAACGTGACGGCCGTCGGAAGCTCCATCTGACCCGGACCCCGACCTTTCTCCCCAAAATGTCCGACCGGCCGACCGTCGCGATCAAAAATCATCACGCGGTGGTAATGCGTGTCCGCAACAAACAAACGCCCGTCCGGATGCACCGCAAGACCGACCGGTTTTCCCTGCGCCGTCTCGGGCATCGTCCACTCGAGTTCGTAGTCGCCCTGCGCGGAGAACCGTTGAACGCGCCCGGCCTTGTCCACGACGAAGACCGATCCTTCTCGCTCCGCGGCGATCGCCCGCGGGTAGCTGAACCCCCCCGGCCCGCGACCGACGCCGCCAAATACGGCGACCACCCCGTTGTCGCTCAGCGCGGCCGGCTCGCATCCGGCCAACGTCGCGCCGCATGCCGCCGCGCAAACCCCGCGAATCCACTCCCGCCACGTCATCCTGTTTCAACCGTTGCGGACGCACCGCCGCCCGACCTACCGACGAGCCGCCCGCTCCACTGTTATGCGCCTGACGATTCACGACACGCGCCGAACCGCCCACGCCGCCCCCGCCACGCACGGCGCCGCGACAAGCGCCAGGATCAGGCTGATCGCCAGAACGTAACCGTCCTCGAACTTGTGCATCTTGTCCACCAGCACCACCGAAATCGGCACAAACGACGACACCTGCGCCTGCACCGTTGTCGCCAGATCCCCCAGCGACAACGCCCCCGCCGCCGCGCCGCAGGCCAGGATCAGCGGCGCCTGTCTCCGCGCCCGCAGCGACCACGCGATCCGCGACGCATCCGCCCCGTCCACCACCGCCTGCTCCTCGACTTCCTTGCACCGCGCCGATGTCGCCAACGCCGCCACCACCGGCAACCACCCGAACCGTGCCGCCCACCCGGCCGCCAGCTTCACCCAGTGATCCTGCGTCGGCGACCACCCGCCGTATCCGCAGATGATCGCCTCCCCCACCAGCACCGCGGGCATGACCCCCACCCCCACCGCAACCGGGACCGCGGCCGACCCGAACCGCCGACTCATCACACCCGCGGTCGCAATCCCCACCGCAGCCGCGCTCGCGGCCGCAGCCGTGGCCAACGACCCGGAAAGATCTCCGCCGTGAACCCTCAACACTTCCCCCAGCCACCGCCCCGACTGCATCCGGTACGCCGCCCCGACGACCGGCACGATCACCGTCAGCACGACCACCGCCAGCGCCCCGATCCGCATCCACAATGACGGCGATCCCGCAGAGGACGGATCCGCCGCGCCGCCTTCATCCGCAAGCCTGCGACGCATCCGCACCACCAGCATCACCCCCAGCCACGCACACAGGCACACCGGCATCGCCGGACCCACCGTGTCCGACATTCGGCTCGAACTCTCCGCCGCCGCCAGCAACTCCGTCGCGTAAACGTTCAGACCCCACGCGTGAGGCACGACGAACTCCGTCACCAGCAGCGTCCCCACCGCCAGTGCCGAAGCCGCCAGCGCCGCCCTCATCCCCGGCAGCGCGACGTGTACGAACGCCTGCCGCCGGCTGCAGCACAAGAGCGCCGCCTCATACGCCTCGCGCGGCCCGCGCCGCCACGCCTCACCCAGCAGCAGCGCGGGGATCGGCCACGTCCAGCCCGCCCAGATCAGCGCCGTCCCGAGGTGTCCGAAGGACGACGGCGCGCCGTTCAGCTTCAACAGATGCTGCCACCCGAAGCAGACCGTCATCGGCGACACGATCATGCACGCCGCCATCCCGATCGTGATCGCGCTCGCCGCCCCGCGCCGCGCCCGGCATGCCGCCGCCGGCACCGCCACGACGATCGCCAACGCCGTCGCGCACGCCGTCAGAACCAGCGTCTCCAGGAAAAGACCCGCCTGACGCGCCGACAACACCCAACCCTGCGCGGGTTGCCAACCTTCCTTCGACGCACGCACGACCAGCGTCGCAAGCGGAAACACGTAGACGCCGCAGACCGCGACCGTGGCGAAGATGAAGACGGTTCGGCACGCAACGCGGGGCGTCACTTCAGAAGTATCTCCCTCGCGGCCTGCGCCGACGCCTCCAGCGCGTCCGCGACCCGGTCGAACGCGACCTTCGACCCCGCCGGTGGCGTCACGCCCAACGCCTCGCAAAGCGCCGAACGCACCGGGATGTTCGCGGAGTCGCTCCGCGCCAACATCCGCTCCACCTCCGCCGACGCCAGGAAGTCGTACAACCGCTCCGCCTCCCGACGATGCGCGCCGCCTTTGACGATCGCCACCGAGTTCGGAATCAGCACCGTCCCGCCGTCCCCCAGGTCGGGATAGATCATGTCCAGCGTCGGACGCTGCTTCCGCGCCACGATCACGTCGTCGGTGTCGGTGAAGCAGATCGCACGGTTCCCCGACAACACCGCCCGCACCGTTGCGCTGTTCGAATCCAGCACCGCCGCGCCGCCCGCCCGGACACGCTCCAGAAACGCCCGCCCGCGCTCCTCGCCCCACAATGCGAACGCCGCCGCCGCGTGTCCGCGCGTCGTCCCGAAAAGCGGGTTGGCGATCGCCAGTTTCGACGCCCACTCCGGCGACGCATACGCCTCCCACGTCGTCGGCAGCGACTCGCGCGGCGTCACCGCCGAGTCAAACGCCACCACCCGCGCCCGCATCCCGAACGCCGTCCACGTCCCCTCCGCACACTTGTACGCCTCAGGAATGTCCGCCGCCGCCGGACTGACGTACGCCGCCAGCCGCCCGCGCCGCGACAGCAGGATCGTGTTGAAAATCTCGTTCGACCAGAAGAGGTCCGCCCCCCTCTGCCCTTCCTCGTCAAGGATCCGCTGCACCAGCCCCGTCGTCTTCGCGGCCTCGGTGTCGAAGATCACCCGCACCTTCACTCCGGTCCGACGCTCATACTCCGCCAGTACTTCTCGCGCGAACTCCGTGTCCACGCTGCAATACAACAGCGGACTCTCCCCCGCCGCGCCGCCGTCCTTCTCACATCCCACAACACTCGCGCACGCCAGCGCCCCCGCCAACACGCACCCTTTCGCGCCCCCTCTTCCCGAACCGCGCCTTACCGAGCCGCGCCCGTAAGAAAGCGCTCCGCCCAACACGGATTGCGGATTCCGGATTCCCGATGTGTTCCCGCCCCCGCGACTCCAAATCCGAAATCCGACATCCAACATCCGAAATCCCCCGGCCCCTTGCACGCCCCGCCCCCCTGTCCCTCGAACCTCGACCCGCCCCCCGCTACACTCCCCGCATGAACTTCAACCCGCCCGATCTCCGCGAACTCGCCCGGAAGTACCCCGACCGCGGTCTCGGCTGGCATGCCTACGCCGAGGCGTGGCTGACGTTTCCGCTCGGAAAAGTCCTCGATTACGGCTGCGGCAGCGACGTGTTCGCCTCCCGCGTGATCGACCGCGCTGAGGAATACTGGGGCGCGGAAGTCGACGACGACGCGCTCGCCGACGCCGCGAAAGTACCCGGTCTTCGCCCCGTCCGGATACAGCCGGACTCCCCGCTCCCTTTTGACGCCGACGCCTTCGACACCGTCCTCATCCTCGAAGTCATCGAACACGTCGCCGACGAGCGCTTCGTCCTGCGCGAACTCCTCCGCGTGCTCAAGCCCGGCGGCCTGATGCTCCTGACCACCCCGCACAAGGGCCTGCTCACCTTCCTCGACCTCGCCAACTTCAAGGTCATCGCCCCGCGCCTGCACCGCTGGGTCTACTGCACCCTGCTTCGCCGTCGCGCCTACTACGAAGCCCGCTTCGGAGACGAGCGCCGCCGGCGCACCGGCCTCTTCGGCAGCCTCGCCGCCGAAAACCCCTGGCACCGACACTACCGGGTCGGGGATCTGCTGAAGCTGCTGCCCCCCCCCCCCCGCGGGGGCGACCCTCGCACCCGTCGCGCACCGGGTTTATTTCCCGGCGATGCGCGCCTTCTGGTTGCTTAAGGGAGTCCTGCGCGTGCTGACCCGAGGCCGCCTGACCCGCCTCCCCTGGCCGCTGAACGCGCTCGAGCGAACGCTCAGCCGCTGCGAATCCCGAACCGGAGACCAGCTCGTCATGCTCTTCCGACGGTCCGTGCTCGAAGACGCAGACAACAACAACTGAACCCGCGGCGCGCGGCCTCCAACGCCGCCTCCGCGCCGTCAGGAGTCGCCGTCAGCCTTCTCTTCGTCGTCGTTTCCGGCGGGCGCCGCTTCCTCGGCCTTTTCGCCGTCATCCTCCGTCGCCTTCTGCCCCTCCAGCGCCTTCTGCACCGTCGAGAAGAACGACTTGACCGACTTCTGATACTGCCGCGGGATGCGGTCGCGGGTCACGGCGTCAGTCGCTTCGCGCTCCTCCGCGGTGACGATCTCCGCCAGCGCCTTGCTCGCCTGACCTTTCACCTGCTCGCCATCGATGAGGAACTGCCCGACGATCGCGCCCTTCCGCGTCTCCACCTTCTGCCGCTCGGTCTTGAACGCGACAGCCGTCTGCTGCTCTTCCGCCAGTCCGCCGCGCCCCTGACCCGGGCGCTGACCCATCCCGCCGTCGCCCTGCTTGCCGCCGCCCTGGCACTGTCCCGTCCCGTTGCACCCGGAGCACTTCCCGCCGTTGCACTGCCCCGTCCCCTGACACTGAGAGCAGGAGTTCATGCTGTCCTTCGCGCTCTGAAGGTCGGACAACGTCGAGTTGAGCTGGTCCATCTCGGTCTGAAGCTGCTCCAGCTCGCTGAGCTGGTCCGACGCCGCGGAAAGCCCCGCCGCCGACTCGGACATCGATCCCGGCGAGTTGCACTGCGACGCCTGCTTCATCGCCTGCGAAAGCTGCTTCATCCCCTGGCTGGCGGACTGGCGCTGCGCAAGCTGCTTCGCCATCTGCTCGATCTGCTGCTGGTTGTACCCCTGCTGCTCCAGCGACTTCCTGACCTGATCGAGATCCTGCTTGCTGAGGTTCTCCAGCATGCGCTGAAGGTCTTCCGGTTTGATGCCCGCCTGCTGGAGCTTCTGCTCCAGCTCCTTGTTCTGCGCAAGCTGCTCAAGCTGCTTCGAGAGGTCTTCGAGCTGCTTGCTGAGCTGCTCGGCCATCTCCTTGTCTTCCTCGTGCTTGAGCGTGGCGAGCTGCTCCTGAAGCTTCTCGATCTGCTCCTGCGCCTCCTTGAAATCCCCCTCCGCCAGGGACTTCGACAACTCGTTCGCCGGCGTGTCCGCCTCCTGCGGGACTTTCAACCCCCGCATCATCTTCTGCATCTGCTCGACCTTGTCGTATCCCGGATCGTCGAGCTTGTCCTTCACCGCGTCCGCGAGGCTGTCGATCTTCTTCTGCGCCTCGTGACGGATCGCGTCCGGCTTGTCCAGCGGCGCGGCGGGCGCTTCCGCCAGCCGCTCCATCTCCTCCTTGAGTTCCTCCAGCGCCGGGTTGTCCTCGGCCTTGCGGATGATCTCCTGAAACTGCTTCTTGACCGTCGCCTGCACCTGCTCGACCGCCGCCACCTGAACCGGATCCGACGGCTTCTTCTCCTCGCCCAGCAGTCCCGCGGGAACCAGCAGCGACAACGCCGCCGCAAGCGACGCGCCCGCGGCGTAATTCGCCGAACGCGGGTACGTGAACCGGATGTGACGCCGCGCTGACACCGCCGTGCTCACCCGCTCCGCGTCCGACACCACCGCCCGCGCAAAAGGATCGTCCGACGCCCGGCAATAAAAACTGCTGCTGAGACGCTCGCGCAGTCCCGCCGCCTCATCCAGCGCCGCCGCCGCCGACTCCAGACTCCGGCGCTCCGCCAGCGACCAGATCAACGACGCCACCACCGCCACCCCCGCCAGCGCCGCCGCCGACAGATCCAGCGGAATCGCCGCCTCCGTCAGTCGCTGCGTCACCGTCAGACCCGCGAACGCCGCCGCCGCCGCGCACAAACACCAGAACATCCGGCTCATCCAGCCGTTCAGCCAGATCCGCCGTCGCGCCACGTGAACCTGTCGCTCGAAGTGACTCATGACGTAGACTCCTGCCGCTCGTCCGGCTCCCCGAGGCCGTCTCAAGAAACCGTGCCTCGAACCGCGCTTTCACGGGAGCGCTGTCTCCGCGCCCGCCCCCCGCCCGACGTTCTTATCGGTGATTCTAGCCCGGTCCGCACGTCCGAACAATGCGAATCCGCCGCAGCCTCGGTCTCAGGCATGATCGCCGACGGTCCGAGACGCGGTTCCTTACCCCTCTCCGACGTGTTGCAGACCCCCGCGTTAACCCTCCGGCAGGCAGGACGCACATTCCCCGACAACTCAGAACCGCGAATACGCCCGATCATCGGCGCTGAGAAACCCGTGGGCGGGCCAATTCAGCAGGGTCTCGTTTTCCGGGCGCGCCCCGGGCTTGCGGAACGGCGACCGGATCACCTCCCCGTGCCCGTCGGCGAACGCGACATTCGTTGCGCCTCGGTGACGGAACGCCTGCGCCCCCGCATGAACCGCGCTCTCCCCCACGCCTTCGTCCAGCGGAGCGCGCATGAACTTGTTCGCCCCCGCCCGGTAGCCTCCGTCCCCGGCCAGCGCCGCCGCCGACGGCGACCGCACCTGCGCCGTCATCGCCGGCGCCTCGCCCATCCCGAGATGCTCCCCCTCCCCCTGACCGCGACCGAGATACGTCGTATTGTAATTGTACCCCGTGTAAGGATCACCCGTCGTCAGACTGGGCCCCTCGTAACCCGGACACTGCTGCACCGCCCCACCGTCCGCGTATTCCCAGATCAGACCCGCCGACGCACGCTTCGGATCCGACCACGGCGTCCGCGTGTCCCAGCACACGAACGCCTCTCCCCGCTCATCCACGTACTGCGCGATCGGATACCGGTCGGAATACACATGCGCGTACGCCTGAACCGCCGTCCCGATCTGCCGCAGGTTTGAAGCGCATTGCACCGCAGCCGCCTGCTTCCGCGCCTTCGACAGCGACGGCAGCAGCATCGCCACCAGCAGCGCCAGAATCGCGATCACGACAAGAAGCTCAATCAATGTAAACGCCCGCGCGCCCCGACCGCGCTCCAGATCGCCCACCTGATCGCGCTCCAGACTGCGCACCAGATCGCCCACCCGATCGCGCTCCAGATCGCGCAATCTCGGCCCAGACCCCTCCCCGAACCGCACGAATTCCGTCATTCGTAATTCTTCATTCTGCATTCTGCATTCTGCAATCGCTCACCTCGGCCCGGACCAACCCTCATGCACCCGCCGGTAATCCTCCAGGTCGATGTCCCCGTCTCCGTCCAGATCCGCCCCCCGACAATCACATCCCTCGATCACTCCTCCCCCTCCGGAGAAGCACCGCTGCACCCGCGCAAAATCCGCCAGGTCCGTGTCCCCATCGAAATCCACGTCTCCAACCCCCTCATGTCCCGGCGCTACGTCCGCCAGCGCATCCACCTCCCCCAGCGACTCGCTCGTCAGATACACATACTGAACCGACGCAAACGGCGTCGCCGCCAGGTCGAACCCCGCGCCGCCGCCCGAACCGCGGTACAACGTGATCCCCTCTCCCGCCGACAACCCGATGAAATCCGCCTCCGTCAACGCCGGATCCACCGGCCGCGTGTAATCCGACGGCGATCCCCACGCGTGCGCGCAGGAATCCCAGAGAAACGCATTCGTCGGGAAAAGATCGTCCCCGTAAGGGCCGCCCGAAAACACATGCCACGCCTCGGGATGGCTTTCCGGATTCCCCTCGCCCGTCGGGCTGACCGCGACGATCACCGGCTCGCGGTACGCGCCCCCGAGGATCATGACGCCGTCCATGTTTGTCTCAGGATCGATGCCGGCGTCCGCGACGAAGAACGCGTTGCCGAACACCAGCAGGTCGATCCCGAAAGGATTGCGCGGATCATCCTCGACCGGCTCGTCGAAGCGCACCTTGACGAACTCCCCGCGCCGCAGCGTCAGCAGCGTCTTCCTGCCCGACTCATCGCGGTTCAGCGGCGCGACGACCACCGAGGCGCGGAAGGGTTCACCCGAGAAAGGGTCGATGAACGTCCGCGTCGGTTCGCCCAGCGCCGCGACCGGATCATTGTAAAGCCCGCGCCCGTCCAGCGACGGGCTGAAATCCACGACCGCGTCCGCCCACGGATCAGACGCAAACCCCGCGTACACCAACACAAGCATTGCAGTCGTCATGACGGTCCGCCCCTTTCTTTCCGCAACCTAGACACTGTTTCAAAACCGAACCGCGCCCGTAAGGAAGCGTTCTTTTTCCAGCCCCTGCTGGAGGTTTTGCAACAGCGTGTTAAGGACACGTCACTGTCACCCCCGCGCCGCAGTCCGCCGGATCGGTCAACACGACCGTGTGCTCGCCCGCATCCACTCCGCGCCACGACCACCGCGCTTTCCGTCCGGCTGCCTCCGCCTGATGCGGAACACCGTCCAGCGTCGCGTACAAAACGACGCCATCGTGCGTTTCTCCGCTCAACCTGACCCGCGCCCGCACACGTCCGGACGCGCTGCACCGCGCGCGGAAGGCGCGCACTTCCTCACACGTCACGCCCGAACCTGCCGTGTACACGTAGGCGAAGGAGGTCCACGCGTCGCGCACCAGCAGTTCGCCCAGCGCGGCGTTGTACGTGGCGTCGTACCAGTTGAAGTCGTTCGCGGCATCCGGGTCCACCCGACGCACCTCGTCCGGATTCTTGTTATCCGCCGGACCCTCCCCGCGCCACGCCGCAGCGATCGCCTCGCCCGCCACGACGCCCAGCGCGTCCACGTCGCCTGAGTCGAAGTCTCCACCGCCCACGTGAAGGTTCCCGCTCACATCGAATCCCAGCGATGCCGCCGACAACACGTCGCACACCTGCACGCCCTCCGCCTCGTAATCGATCGGCGGGGCGCCCTCGACCGCGCTTTGCCATCGTGCCCGCGTGAACCCTTTGACCCAGCCGGTCTGACTCGGACCGCCGGTCGTCAGACCGGTCCCCGTATAAAGGTTGCCCGCGCCGTCGAACGCCACTCCGGCCGAGAAGGGTCCGCCGGTCATGAACCGCGGATTCACAGGGGCCTTCGGATCGCTCGTCGTGTCCAGCAGCGTCATGTCGCCCGCGTCGCGGATCGCCAGGTGAACGTCATCGAACCACTCCGCGTCGTAGTGCCCGACGAAGAACCACGCCCCCGCGAGCGTCTCGACGTCGAACACCCCGACAGCGTCAAAGCTGTTCCCCACCGCGAAGCGCGTCCCGTCCGGCGAAACCCGCACGAACGCGGGATACGACACCGGACCGCCCCCTCCCGGCAGCCCCCCGCGAGGCTCGAACCGCCGCGCGCCCGGCGAGGTCTCGACGTACACATCGTTGGCCGCGACAACGATCACACGCCCGTCCGGATGAACATCAAACATGTCCTGGAACGCCCCCGCAGAAGGCAGAGGCGCGACGCCGCGCAGGCCGTAATCACCGATGTCGCCGGCGAACGTCGTCCCTGCGAAAGTGAGAACAAATGCGGTTGCGGCCAGAGAACAATCCGATGTGAAGCGCCGCATAACGCGGCTTCCGATCGACATGCGTTCCTCCTTCGTGTGTTGGGGGCGCCAAACCCGGGCGCCCGAAAACAAAAAATCCCGGCGCTTCGCGGAACAAAGCACCGGGACCGCACGTCTCGGAGGAAAACACCGACCGCGCCGCGCTGCCGCGCGACGGACCGGTTCCGATCAGGCTGGTCGCGGCCGCCGTCCCCGAGGCGCCACGTCCGAACGCGCTGGCAGGCAGGTCTTCTGGCTTACGGATCTTCCTACTAACCGGGCCTTCTCCGCGCGAGTTTCCCAAGCCAGCGGCTTGAACAACCCCGCCCGAATGGCGCATCCGGCGTTCGTCCCCGATCACAGCGGCGGGTCCACGGTGGATTCGCACCACCTTCCCTCTGATCCGCCCAACGCGGGCGGACGCCTGTCATCGCGAAGGATTCACTTGTCACGTTCGCGGCCCCACGCGCCGAAGCCGTCGAGACCGCGCAGACAGGTTAACCCCGCCTCCCGCTTCGTCAAGCCCGAAGGAAGCACGGACGGCGTTCCGGATGCATTCCGGGAAACGAAGCGCCGTGTCTCCACCGGACTCCGGTTGCCGAGCGTTGAGTTTGCATGAGCTTACGATCCTGCGGAAACCTCGCGGCGAGGCACTCCGCCTCGCCGGGGCAGCCGACCCTCACGCGTCCCGAAGGATCATCCGAGCGACGTGACTCCGGACGATCATCCGAGAGTCGTCGCCCCCGGATGATCGTCCGAAAGGTTGTGACGCACCCCCGAGTGCCCCCCGAGCGTCATCCGAAGTCATCCTGAAGTCATCCGTGAATCATCCGGGTGTCATCCGCGTGTCATCCGAGTGTCATCCGAGTGTCGTAGCCCCGGCAGGACACGCTGTCTTACGGGATGTTTGAAGCACGCCGGTTGGGCGCGCTTGGCGGAACGTCAGGCGCATCGTAGAATGCCGAGCGGGGCAGGCGCGGGGCAGGCGCGCACCGGCAACGTCGGTGTCGCGGCCGATCGCCCGGCGCGTCGAGACGACCGATCGCGGAGCCGTGACCGAGCGCGGAACCGTGACCGATCGCGGGATCGTGAAGACGACCGAGCGCCGCGGCTGTGAAGGCGGCCGGCCGGCTTGGGTTGGCGCAGAGACCGAGCGACCGGGCACGGATGACTGCGACGGCGAGCCTTCGCGCATCCGAACCGTTCAAGCACGACACGGACCTGCGAAGCCGCCCTCCGAACCCCCCGGCCGCGGTCGCCACTGTAGCTCAACTGGCAGAGCAGCGGTTTTGTAAACCGCAGGTTGCGGGTTCGAGTCCCGCCGGTGGCTGTTTGCGTAAGTCCTTGCCGTCACGAGGCTTGTTTTCAGCCCTGAAAGCCAACCGACGTGCCGTTTCGGCCTGAGAACCCCTCCGGGCGTCAATTGGGCGTCATTTTCCATCCGGTTGGCCGTCTGCACCGAGTCCGCAGCCAGTCTGCATCCCGTTGCTTTTCCCAGGGTGGAGAAGACTTCAACAGCCCGCTGCTCCTGTTCCGCGCTCACCGTGGAGTAGAACTCGGCCGTGGTCGAGATGCTGGCGTGTCCCATGAGTTCCTTCACCACATTCATAGGCAGCCCGGAATCCGCGAGGCGTTGAGCGAAGCTCTTCCGGAACGCGTGCAGTGTGAGGATGCCGCGGAGTTCGATGCCCGCCCACTTCGCGTGTCGCCTGACCGTGACCAGCAGGTTGTTGACGAGGAAGTCGTTGAGCCAGGGCTTGCCCTTCCGCCTGTGCTCGCGCCAACGCTCCTGCACGAGCTTGAAACGCTCCGGCGTCAGGAGAATCAGCGGCGATCTCTTGTCTCGCACGCGAAACCAACCCGCCAGCAATCGCAGCGTGTGCCGCGGCAGCGGGATCTCCCGGTCTTCGTGATCTTTGACGTGAAAGGGCGGCAGATCATCGCCGGCCGCGCGGCTCGTGATCAATAAGCGCCTGCGCTCCAGGTCGATGCTGTCCGCGGTGAGATTGAAGAGTTCGCCGAACCGTGCCCCCGAAGTGTAGGCCAAGGCGTAGAGGACTTTCCAGCGAAGATCCGGCGCCGCGCGGAGGAGCGCCCGGTATTCTCCAGGTTGAAGATAATGCCACTTTTTCGAGGCATGCTTGCCCACCCGCAACAGTTTCTCGCCGTCGAACGGATTGCGCGCCAGAAAGCCCCACGCCTCCGCGTACTTGAACAGCGTGCGGCTGTCGCGCAGGAGACGATTGCGGGTGTAACGGCTGAGCTCCTTGCCCTGGCGCTTCCCGCGCAGGACGCGCTGACTCGTCCAGAACGCCGAGGCCCTGTCCGCGGTGATGCGATCGAGCGGAGCCTCGGCGCCGAAGAACCCCACGAGGCGTTCACACAGATCCTCGATGTGCAGGCGCGTTTTCTCCCGCCACTCGCTGCGACGGCGCTCCAGATATTTCCTGCAGAACGCGCCGAGGGAGACCGGTGGGGGTTTCGCGCGTGTCGCGCCGCGGTCGAACTTCGCCTGCAAGGACGCTTGGAATTCCTCGGCTTCACGCTTCAGCCGAAAGGCCTTGCAGTACCTTCTGGCCTTGCCGTTCTCGTCGGATTCTCCGTAGTAACGGACGAGCCACGGCTTCTGTTTCTTGCGCCTGTCGTGGACGATGCTGACCTTGTCCTTCATACGGACCTGCCTTTCTGCCTTGGAGATACGGCATTCGCCGGCGCTTTTTGACGAGGCCCTGTCGTGACGCCTTGTGGACGCCCGATGGCGCCGCCGAATCCCCCCGGCGTCAAGCGACTTCGAGCCTTCGTTCAGGGCTTCCGCAAATCGGTGAGCCGTTCCAGCAGGCGTTCAAGCTCGACTCTTCGATACCGTAGGCACCGGCCGACTTTCGTGGCTCTCAATAGCCCCCGCTCGCGGTAGTACCGCAGGCTCTGGCGGGGATCCCTGACCCCCGTGGTATCGAGGCGCAGGTACCGGACGGCCTCGCCCTCGGTCAGCAGTTCAGGACAGGGGTCGAAGCCGCCGTTGCCGTCGGGAAGGACAGGAGCGTTTGCAGGCTCGGCCATAGCGTTCCTGTTCACTCATGCGTTCGTCCGCGCCCCCCCTCCCTGCGTCATGGCACCAATGCGGCGACAATCCCGCGCAGCACGCCCACGGTCAGGAGCAGCAGCCCTCCAAGCACGCCCTGCGCGCGCTTGCTGTTGACCTGCGACAGGCGCAGTCGCCGTGCTGCATAGTTGAGCAGCGCGTCCACCCACGGAGTGCCGACGCCGTCCACCGCGTGCGCCGCCTTCATGGTCGAACCCAGCGCCAGCAGACGGGCCGTCAGGAAGAACGCGAGGACGTCCAGACCCACGAGTCCGAAGTGCGACACGCCGCAGAAGAGATTCCAAAGCAGTCCCATGAATGCACCTTTCAGGTTGGAGGCCGGCGCCGCGCGGCCAAACGCATCCGGGCGACGATGACCATGATCAACACCAGCATCTCAAGCTTGACGATGGGGCGCTCGCGCGGGCTGAACGTCCGTTCGTACAGGCCCATCAGATGGTCGCCGTGAATGGACAGCACGACCACGAGTTGATGCGTGGCCCAGATGCCCAGGACGAGAATGAACAGCAGCAGGATGTTGTCCCAGCGCATGGCGGTTCTCCGTAGGGTCAGAGCGTCAGGCTCGTGGCCAGCTTGCGGTAATGCTCGAAGAGTTCCTGGGCGTCGCCGATGAACCGATACCTTTGGGGAGTTGAGGCCAGCCTGCGCAGCAGGTCTTCATCGACTTCCTTCTGCAGGCCGATGCCCACGCAGTCGATGACCACGCCCGCGGCTTTGAGGCGTGCCGCGATCGGCTCGGGACGCGGTTTGGTGTTCTGACCGCCGTCCGAGAGGATGATGATCCGCTTCAAGACCCCCGAAGGAACCTGATCTGTTGCGCACGATGGACCCACGAGTCTCGCCCACCAACGAGGCTCCGTGCCGAGCAGCAGGCGCTCGGCGGCCTGGAGGCCCGCGCCGATGCTGGTGCTGCCTCCCGTGCCGGTGCTGTCGACGGCTTTTCTGACTGCCGCGGATTGCGTCCGCAGCTCCAGCAGGGGACAGTGAACCTGGGCGTCGCTGCTGAAGCACACCACGGCGATCCGGTCCTCGGGAGAATGCGTCTCCCGCAGCGCCGCGTATTCCCGCGCCCCGCGCCGGGCGGCCGCCATCCGCGTCGGCTGCCAGTCATCTGATTCCATCGACGTGGAGCCGTCGATGAGCAGCACCGTGGCGCAAACCTGGGGCGGATTGGCCAGTGCCGCCACTCGAGGCGCGCGACCATCGAAGAACGGCGCCACGGCGGTCATGAGTCCGGTCAACGTTCTCTTCAACATGGAAACCCCCTTCCTGATCAGCTGCGATGCATCCGACTGACGCCTTTGGAATAGTCGATCTTCATCTGGTTCTGCTTGCCGCTGAGCGTGTCCTTGCCCGAGGCGGAGCAGAGGCCGTTCTTGTCGAAGTCCAGGGTGATCTCGATGCGTGGCGGAAGACTCGCATCCGCCGGCAGATCCGAGAGCTCCATCTGCCCCAAGCGCAGGCACTGATCCGCGGGGTCGCCTTCGTTGCCCTGCAGGAGCACGATTTCCGCGTGGACCTGCGCCGCATCCTTGAGCCGAAACGTTCGCGTCTGCCGCGAGGGGATGCGCGAATGACGCGGCACGATCACCGCGTTGGAGAAGCCGAGGTTGGGTTCATCCACCATGCAACCGACGGCGTAGGCCAGAACGTCGGAGAGTTGAATCTTCGGCGCCGGAATCGCTCGACCGTCGAGCACGAAGCCGCCCGCCTCGATGGCGCCCTGAATCGCCGCTCCGTAGGCCACGGCGCGCAGCGGATCGATGTCCTGGCTGATGCGCCGCCCCGAAGCCTTCTCCATCGCTTCCTTCACGCCCACGGCCTTGCTGCCGCCGCCCACGAAGATGAGCTTGTCGATCTTCTCCCAGGACAGACCCACCAGAGTCAGCAGGTCGTTGCACGTGCCCACGGTCTGCGCGACGAGCGGAGCGGTGAGCTTCTCGAACGTCGCCCGGGTCAACTCGATGGAAGCGTACTTGCCCCTGGCGCCGAGCGTGACCGTGGTCTTCTCCCGCGATGCCAGGGCCACCTTGGCCTGCTCGGCGCGTTCGCGCACATCCTCCATGAAGGCCATATCCTGCTTGCCGTCCGGGCGGAAGCCGGCCTTGCTCTCGAACTCCTTGAG
Organism: Phycisphaerae bacterium; assembly: GCA_022072505.1. Classification (GTDB taxonomy): domain Bacteria; phylum Planctomycetota; class Phycisphaerae; order UBA1845; family UBA1845; genus JABWBH01. Next base: position 8,390 of record JAJVHU010000069.1, on the reverse strand, counting down.
GAGATGTTGAATGGTCGCGTGGTCGAAGTTGCGCCCGCCGACCTGCGGCAGGCCCGAGGTGCCCAGGACCTCGAGGTTCTGGTTTTGAATCCGCGCCACGGTGGCGTCGAACGTCCCTCCACCCAGGTCGGAGACGAAGAAGGTCTGATCGCTTCCGCGTTGCAGGCCGTAGGCCAGCGCTGCGGCACTCGGCTCAGGCACCAGCCGCTTGACCTCCAGACCGGCGCGTTGAGCGGCGTCCAGCAGCGCCTGGCGCTGGTGATCCTGGAAGTTCGCCGGGCAGGTGAGCACCGCGGCGTTCACCGATCCGCCCAGCGCCGCTTCGGCGTCGCGCTTCAGCTTGGACAGCACGAGCGCCGTCAGGTCGATGGCCGTGTACTTTTTTCCGGATTTGGATGGGTACAGGATCTCATCGCTGCCCAGCTTCAGCTTGAAGTCCATGAGCGTGTACTGCGGCTGCGACAGCGCCTGACGGTAGGCCTCCATGCCCACGATCGGCGTTTCGCCGTCCTCGAACGTCACCACCGTCGGCGTAATCTCGTCGCCTTCGGCGTTGCGGATGGACTTGGCGCGTCCGAACTCGTCCAGCAGCGCCATCTTGCTCTGCGTCGTCCCAAAATCGATCCCGATGACCATGCCGTTCATGACCTGCTCTCCATCAAAGACCTTGTGACCGGCGAGAAGGCGACCTTCTCGCGCCGAATGATCTTGTGGCCCTGACGAAAACCGCAGCGCACGCTGCGAATCTTCAGCGCCTGCCCCGCGGGCGGGCGTTCGACAGCTTCCTGGGTCAGGGGATTGAACATGGATTCGATGTTGCTAAACGGCGTGATGTCGTGCTCTTCCAGCAGTGAGAGCACGTCCTGAGTCACGGCTTGGGCGAACTCGTCAGCGTCGGACTCTTCAGCCTTCTTGCGCGCCATGTCGAAAAGGCTCATCAGCCGCCGACAGAGGGGCAGAACCACGTGCTGCTCGACGTGGTCCGCCTGGGCCACTTCCAGGCGATCCACCAGGCCTCGAAAGAGCCCGGCCGCCGGCCAATCCTTCACCTTGGAAAGCGCGCCGCCGAACTCAGACATCGCGCGTTGGACCGCGGTCTCCAAATGGCCGGGCAGCCGGCTCAGCTCGGTGCGAAGGTCGGCAAGTACATCAGGCACAGACGGACCTTGGGGAGGATCCGGCTCCATCTCGCCGTTCTGCCGAAGGGAGGATTCCTCAAAGAGCGAGCCCTGAAGGTCTTGACCCACAGCGGGCTGCCCGTAGACGAGGACCAGGGTTGGCTGGTCGGGCATTCGCTTGCGGATCCATGCGCGGAGTTTTTCCACGATGTGCTCGCGCGTATACCCGGGCTTGCAGAGCTTGCAGACGGCCTCCTGGGGGAGCAGGCCGGGGCGCGCAGGGATTAGCGCGGCGTGCAGCTCTTGTGGGGACCACTGGAAGAGTCGCATCGTTCCTGTTTCAGAAAGAGACTCGCGCCCAAGCCTCCCTTCCCGCAAAGCCGGAGCATTCAGTGGAAGGACTTCGACCGCCACCGAGGAGACCAGCGCCGCGCCTTCGTCCGTAAAGAACCCCGCAACGCACGATCCCAAGGCCACGCCGTCGATGCCGGAAAACAGCTTGAGCGCCTCCTGGACGAGCCGCGAACTGTCCAGGCGCATCTGCAGGGACACCGCCGACGACGTGAACGTCTTCGCCAGATCCCGATACACGCTCTGCATCGAGCCTTGCTGGTTTACCGCCAGCTTGGGCGAAGCCACGACGCACCGCAGAATTCTCGATTCGTCATGGAGCGACACGTGCTTGGAATACCGGCACCATTCCCGCGCCGACGAACCGACCACAGCCACGGACAACATAAAAAACCCTCCTTCCGGGTTGATGTCGGGGGCATTTACCTCTCTCTCCCTCAAAACCTCATTCGCCCCGAGAACCCACACTCACCCCACACCTTCCCACGACCCTCAAAAAAACCCGCTACTTTCCCAGCCGCCCGACAGCCTCCCGAACGGGAGGGCGGCGGACGCCTCCACCACGCCATTCATCGCGGCGAAGCCGCCTCTTGACCGGGCGCCAGCCCACTTCTTGCTTGCAACAACCTTCACCTTCACACCTTGACACGCGCAGCGTGATCTCTCCTCCATTCATTTTCCTGTTCCTCTGCGGAGCCCTCTCACCCCAAATCCTCCGAACACCCCATCAACTCCGCTCACTGTTGAGCACGTCTCCCAGACAGCGCAGCGTCAGCCGCGGCTCATCCTCCGAGAGCTTGCCCCTCAGCAACGTGCTCACCTTCTCCTGGAAGACCTTGTCTTTCGCGATCAGCACCACCGAAGCCACGCCGCTGGCTTGCAACAACTGCAGCAACTTGTCCGCCTCATACCGAGGATTGCTCAGGCCGATTTGATGCGCCTGCAACCGTCCTTCAGGAGACTGCCACAGCACGTCCACGAACACCGCATTGACCTGGGCCTCAAAATGCACCTTGCAGCCCTGCCTGCGGCCATCGAACTCCAGCGCCAGCGCCGCCAGGTTGTGCAGAAAACCGCCCTTCGTAGGCTTGTCAGGACGCGAGAATCCCCTCTCAATGAGCTCCTGCCAGCCTTGCTCCGTGACTTCCACGAACACCCCATGCCCGCCTCTTTTCCCGCTGGACACGCGGTGCGGCACTACGAAACCCAGGGCATGCAAAGCCGAGAGCACGGACTTGCCCGAAGCTCTGTCCAGAGAAGCCTCGCGGTACAGCGCCGTCAGATTCAACAGAGGATGGAACGCCGCGGCCGACAACAAACGCAGCCTGTCCGGCGTGAGCGTCTCCCGGGCTTGCTTGTCAGGGGTTGCCTTGGCCGCTTCAGCAGCTATGACCTTGCTTAAGAACACTTCCGCGCCCGCGCGCAACTCGAAGTCATTTACATGCGCGGAGATGAGCGGATAGACGCCTTTCACCGCCGCCGGCCACGTCGAAGGCACACAGACCACGACTTCCCCGCGTTGCAGCACGCGCAGCGCGCCGGCCTGTTCAGGAGTCAGGCCCATGGCCGTCGCCAGCGAACGCAGGTCATCCCCTTGCGCGCCGCAGACGATCAGCGACTCGGTGTTGTGCCGGATCCGACTCGAGGTCGTGGAGTAGGCGTGCGACACCGCCACCACGCCCATGCCCAGCCCGCGGCCCATGAACAGGCTCTCCGCCAGCGGCGCGACGCCGCCCGGAGCCTCTCGATCCCGCGCCTCCTCAAGGGCGATTGTGGCGTCGTCCAGACAGAACACGACGCTCGGAGTGCAGACGCGGGAATGCAGTCTCCAGGTGTAAAGCCAGCGCAGCAGATAGGAAACGAAGAACGCGTAGTGCTCCACGGGCAGGGAATCCAACTCGATGACCACGCCGCCTTCTTCAGGAGAGAACAGCAGTTCCAGAAGATTCGAGCGTGCGAAGCGAAACGCCGAGGCGCTCAAACGCATCTGCACCAGCACCCAGAGCATGGCCTCTTTGTAGCCCGCTTCGCGGTAGCCTTTTCCGGGCATCCACGAACGAACGCGTTGCTCCCAATGCTCCAGGCAGGCTTGTCCCCCTTGCGCCTTGTACGTCTCCAGGAGGAGTTCCAGCATCGGCCGCTGCGAGGCGTAGAGCGAATACGAACGTGCGATTAACGAGACGAGCTCCGCGGCCCAGACCTCGACAGGAACACCCGGGGGCGGCTGGAGCAGCGCCAACGCCAGCTCCCGCCAGCTCAGCACGGTCCAGAGCTGGCCGAACTGCGGAACACCGGCCAGACGGCGCAGCTCGCGTTTGCGATCGATGACGAGGATCCTGGCTTTCAGAGCCAGCTGTGACAGCAACAGGAGGAGCATCGAGGTCTTGCCCGACCCCGTAGGCCCGACGACGGCGGCGTTGCGCAAAAGGGCGGCAACGCTCATCCCCAGCACCCGGCCGCCCGGCAGCTGCGCCAGGGCCAAATCGCCCGGAAGTTCAACCTGAAGCGGCGGGTAGTTGGCATAGAAGGCGTCCTGGCTTGAAGCCGCCTTCCACGTCTGCTGTTCCACCCCCATGCGGAGCGGCTCCTCGAGATAGGGGTCTTCCGGGAATTTCTGGAGTTGTCCCGCGGTTCTTAACAGCCACGGCCGATCCGCCAGGCGCAGTAGAGGATTCTGCGCCCATTGCAGGAGGTCCAGCGGCTGCATCATGCCCGGGGCCTGGCGCGGATTCGAGTTGTTGGGTTCAGGTCGAGGTTTCATCGCTCAACTCGAAAAAGAAACCGAGCACCCCACGCCAGAAGAGCCGGTTGCGGTGTTTCTTGGCGCACGCGGCGCAGAGGCGCTGTTCGCCAACCAGTGTTCCGCAGGAAAGGCACAGTTGGCGACCACACGGAGGACACAAAAACACGTGCTGACGGCAGGACAGTCGCTGACAACCGCTGCAGGGCACAATGTCCGCGACGGTCTTGACGATGCAGGAACAGTCCGCGGTGATGAACTGCTGCACGTCCTGCGTGTGGAAGCGCCCCTCGGCCACTTCCAAGGTGTGCGCGCATCTCTGGATTTGCAGGACTTTTGAGTTCGGCAGCGCCGCGCACTCGCCCTGGAGGATGACGCGCTCGCTGCCCGTGAAAGCCGGGAAGGGCGTTGAAGTCGGAAGCAGAGTGGGATTCATGAGGTTCTCCTCGCCGACGCTGTGCGTCCGGGCAGACACGGCGCGGGCTCTATTCCCGCTGCTGGTGGACCGTGGAACTGGCGTTGCCGCCGCCGAAAATCCGCGCCAGCTCGCGCAGCGAATCCGGCGAAAGACGCATGGGTTTGCCGAAATCGCTGGCCACGAACTTGTTCTCCACGACGCCGGACGTGACCTTCGCCAGGACGAACGGACCCAGGTCGCCGACCCGGACCGGTTCATCCGCAGAGCCGTTCCTGCCCTTGCGCGAGAACAGGACGAGATCTTTGATCGCCTGGGTCATGGGCTGATAGCGCGTGCCGAGGGCTTCGCACAACTCCCTCGCGGAGAGGCGCTCCGAACGCACCTCCCCCGAGGCCACGTCCACCACCTGCCGAATTGATTCATGCTCCTCATTCACCCACAGCACCATGTTCGATTCCATGACTGTTCTCCCCAAAAAAACCAACTGGATCTGGTCTCACGGCCGCAAGGGCGCCTCAGAACACGGCTCGTTGTCGGCCTGTGAACGAGAATCGCGTCGTTCGCCCTTGCGGATCGTTCGGACGAGCCACCACAAAACCGCGAACAGAAACACCGCGAGGATCGTCAGGCCGAGCTCGGCGTACGGCAGCAGAATGAACTCGACCACCACGCCGTTGCCCTGTTCGCTGGGGACGACGCGAGGCCCGTGCAGATCCGCGATGCCCAGGACCGCGAGTATGGCCACCGCCAACGCGGCCACTGCGTTTCCAAAGCCGCCGAACAACCCGGCTCTGCGAAAAGCGGCAATGAAAGCCGTCAACGTGATGATGAAGATGCTGAACGCAACCCCAAGCGTGAGCATGAATCGGCCTTCCATTCCTATATGCACGGCAGTTCCCACACATCCACGTAAAACAAGTGCCCGTTGCCCCTCAACAATAGACACCCTCCCGAGCCGATGGCGCGACCGCGGGTGCTGATATGTTGCTGCATCCTGCCGGCGCGCTCTGCCCGTTGCTGGCGCACTGCTGACACGCTGCTGAGCGGATGCGGCGCAACATTCATAAACCTTGCGCACCTGGAATTCCCATGACTTATATCACGGTGTGGAACGACACGAACGTCCTGGCGTTTGGAGAAGGTTTTTTGCCGAGCCTGCAGCAGCTGCAGGAGGCGTGCCCCAGGCGACCCAGCTACCTCTATGCCGACATGCCCTGGCACTTTCAAATCAGGGAAGAAGCCCTCGCATGGACGCTCTCGGCAATCGCGCGCCGGGAAGCCGACCGCCTGCGCCGCGGGGATCTCGCAGCCCGACTCGCCGTCGACACGTGGATCCTCGGGCCGCCGTCCACGCCGGATGCGCCCTTCCAAACATGGTTTGAAGCCAAGGGACCTGATTACTGCGTCGTGCTCCAGCGGCAGGCGCTGCGCGACGGCGCCGAACAGATTCCATGCTGCACCGGCTCTGCGCCCCACCTGCCCTTGAGGAAGAAGGGCATCGCCTCCAAGGCGCGCACCAGCGCCGTGGAGAATTTCCTGGAGCGCCTGCTGGACGCCTATCGCGAAGGCTATCCCCGCGTCATCGAGATGTTGCAGCACACGAATCATCCGCTGGTCTACAGTTCGGGTCAGCCGTTACGCCGAGAAGGAGGTCGCTCCCTTGATCAGGACGGCGGATCCAGCAGAACGACCAACCGCCCCTTGGGATACAAATCAGACGCTGATGACTGCGGGGCATCATTTTTGTAATCAGACCTTCGGGCAGGTAACCCCCGAGGCGCTGCTTGCACTGCTGGATCCGGTTGTCCGCGTGGCGGTGATGCTTGCCTGTGATAGAAACCCTGAAGAACCGCGAGATCGCGTCCAGGCTGCGCATTTCCCCCACGTGGCTTTGGATGAACCACAACAACGCCCGAGGCATCGGCGGCATGTCGAGAATCGGCAGGGTCGTCACGTCACGGCCGCGCCGATCGCGCAGGGGCGCCTGGAGCGAACGCAGCTCGTGGAGGAACTCGTCGCACGTGTAGGCGCAGGCCTTCTCTTCCGCCAGGCGCAGCGCCTCGCCATAGGGCATCTCGACGCCGCGACCGTACTCGCCCGCCGTCGTCAGAACGTTCACGATGATTTGCTCGGACATGCTGTTCCTCCCCTTCTTCAATCGCCATCATCGCGAGTTCTTGAGTAACCCTTTAGCAATGGTTGCGTTGCTGTGTCTGTGGAAACAGCTCCATCAGCGTCGGCCGTCACGATTCGGAACCGCAGGTGCCGTGTCGATAACGCCTCCAAATCACGTCCACCCCACATACGCGCTTTTCGCTCGTCGCGAACTACAACGAGCAAGTCTCGGCTGATTATGTCTTCCGGGTTCGGACAAGGGTCGGACTGACCATGCAAGGCACCGGCGACGACGTGCCTGGCCATCAATCTCCGCTCGCCGACAACGATCGACACTGAGGCAACCAGGCCAATGGCATGCAGATCCAGCAATTCTCTTACAGCGCGGCATGGAATCAGAAGTTCATGCGCGGACAACACGCTCGCGAGCTCTGCCTGGACCGCAGGGCGAGTCGATGTGCTGTGAAGGTGCGGTTCTGACAGAAGCATTGGACTCGACCCTCCATCCGATTGGTACAATTGCGGGCGCACGACTACTTTACCATTTGGCTTGCGATGACGTGCTTTTCGCCAAGGCTTTGAGTACGCGTTCCCTGACGCTCTCGTTCGCAAAGCGCCGAACGAGGGCGACGGTCTTGGTCTTCCCGAATTCGCGAGCCAGCTGCGCCACGGCATTAGGAATCGCTTCCAGCAAGGTTTTCTCCTTAGGGTTTTCCAGCCGACAGGGCCCAAGTGCAAAGCTCAGCGCTCCTTTAGAGGTTCCCACAGGCGCGTTCTTGATTCGAAGCATCGCTGCTTGAAGCTCGTCAAGCATAACCTTCACGATAGGAAGGCCGTGGTCCTTCAACTTCTCCAAGACCCAGGGTTGATTCTGTCGACTCGAAAGGCATCGAATCAGCTCCCGCTGCTCACGGTCGTCTGCCCTCATCTCGCCGGCGGCGCCTGGAAAATCTCAACCAGCATGCTCGCCGGAACGCTGAAACGCCGCCCGTCGTGAAACTCCGCGATGAACCTCGAACGCTTGGCCTCAATGAAGATCACCTCTTCAACAGTATCGCCATCCTTGATTTTGGTCCGCGTCCCAGGTGGGAGGGCGCGAAGTCGCGCGATCGATTCTTTTTCCTGCTTCACATCCTGCCGCATCCTGCCGCCGTTGCTCCGACGCGCGGGCCTTGATGCTCAGGAGGGCACGCTTGAAAGTGCCCTGCTCACGCTTCGAGACCGTGCCGGATACGGCCTTCATCGTCATATCCCAGGCATGACGCACGGGAATGCCCATACTGCGGGAAACTGCTTTCCATGCCATGAACCGCTTCCTGATCGCTTCCAGCTTCTCGTCAACCGTTCGCTTCGGATCCATCAAAACCTCGGCACACTCCCTGTCAGCTATCACTTCCATCATTGCTTCGTCCCTCCTTCCATTGATATCAGGCTTACGTCCGCGGCTTCGCCTCGCCGGTCGTGTTTCCGTCGTCTCCATTCTTTTGAGGATCCCCGGACTCTCCACGCGCCGGTCTGTGCCTAGTGTAATGTTCCACAATTACTGACTCTTAACGAGCGCCTCGTGTGCTCGGACGATTTTGGGGAGGATGTCCGCGAGGTCGGCCTTCCAGACGAGGGGTTTGGGTTCCTGGTTATGGTGTTTGAT
>JAJVHU010000021.1 GCA_022072505.1 Phycisphaerae bacterium | reverse complement strand
CCGCACTCGATCGTGCAGACCAGGTCGCCGCGGACATACGGACAGGTGTCGCACACCTGGCCGCAGGCGTTGGCCTTGTTCTTGACCTTGCTCACCTGGTAGATGCACCGCGGCGCCTGCGGACCGCAACCGTACGACAGCGCGTTGGCCATGATCCACTCGCCGTCCGTGTTCGTGTCCCAGAAATCGCTGCGCGACACGCTCGACGGCGGGTAGAAGTTCAGGGCGATGATCGCGCCGTTGAACCCCGGCATCTCGGCGATCAGAGGCTGGCCGTTGCTCCAGTCCGCGATGGCGATCGCGCCCGAGGCCACCGTCGTGGCCGCGCGATAGCTCGAGCTGCCGCCGTTGAACGACGACACGCCCGTCATCACCGGGTGACCCGGCTGATGAACCGTGCCCAGCGTCAACTGCGTGCAGCAGTCGAACCCGCCGTCATTGAGCGCCGCATACCCGCCGCTCGCCCAGCGACCGCCCATGTTCCACGGCGAAATGAACGAGAACGTCGCCTGAACGACGTTGCCGCCGCTGTCAACGTAATCCGCCAACACGTTCCCCATCGCGTTCGGATCCGCGTAAGGGAAGTCCGTGAACGTCAGCACCGAGTCGTAATTCTGGAGCTGCGCCAGCGTCGGCGTTCCGCTGATCGCGTCGAAAAAGGTCGACCGGTCCCAGCAGGCCCGTCGAGTTAAGCTGGTTGCGGACCTCATCCGCCCACACCTGGTCCGCCGCGGCCACGATCAGCACGTTGCAGTCGCCCGCCGGACCTTCCTCGCCCTCGCCCAGCACGATCGGAAGCTGCACCCCCGGAACGTGCTCGCCGTAAGGCATCAGGTCCGCACGATAGGTTCCGGACTTGGTGACATCCGCGCCCGACGCAAGCGCAGGCAGGACGCATACCGCCGCAGCCATCGTCACCATCAGTCTTTTCGTCATGATCTCCTCCTCCTGGTTATCACCCGTTGCGAACCGTATCGATTTAACGCGAATCCAACGTCGCGACGGTTACTTCGACCGTTTCTTGCTCCGCCGTCAAACAACGGCGAACTTAGGCTTAGATGCTGATTCAAAACTGAGCCGCGTAGTAGACTGAGCCGCGTAGTAGACTGAGCCGCGTAGTAGACTGAGCCGCGTAGTAGACTGAGCCGCGCGGCTTTAGCCCGCGCGAATTCTGACAAGGGTTCCCGCCGGCCCAGTCGGTGGGCGACCGTTGTGAAACAGCGTCTTATTCAAACTGGCGGTATTTCTGTTGCTCTCCTTCCATCGGCGCGTTTTCGTCAAGCCGGAACCGCGACTCAGGCGGCAACGAACCTGGCACCACGTTTCGTTTCCTCTCCCCACGTCGCGGCAGTGGAAATCCATGATACCAGCATCGGAGTTCTTCAACAAGGAAAACCCCGCCAGCCACGACGGAAATCGAAAAAAACGTGGGCAGTGTCGCCGAAAATTAAAAAAACAAAAAAACGGCTCGGATGCGCGTATTCACGCGATCCGAGCCGTCATTCGTTTACGTCAGCGCGTCAACCTCGTGACGCCGACCCTTACCGACAACGCTTGCAGTTCTGCGGCGGGATGTCGCAGCCGACCAGGTCGGCCGAAACCTTGCACGCACCGCCGTTCGGGCAGGCGTTGAAACCACGCAGACGAGTCGGGCAATCGCTGCCGTCACGGCACTCGATCGTGCAGACCAGGTCGCCGCGGACGTACGGGCAGGCGTCGCACACCTGACCGCAGGCGTTGGCCTTGTTCTTGACCTTGCTCACCTGGTAGATGCACCGCGGCGTCGGCGGGCCCTGGCAGCAGAACGTCTCGAACGTGTAGTCGAAGCCCGGGAAACGGTTATAACCCGGGTTGGCATAGACGTCGCCGAACGGATAGCAATCCGTCACGCAACCGGTGATGCCCATGTCATTGTTGCTGTTCAGGAACCGCAGAAAGTAGGTGCGGCCCGGGGTGACGGAGACGCACTCGCCGAACTCGCAGGTCGCCCACTCGCCGGGATTCACGTCCGGATCGGTTCCGGTCGCCAGCATGTTGCCCCCCTGATTCGGGAGATTGTCCCACAGCTCGATCGTCACGCTGCCCGGCGTCCCGATGCCCGCAAGGGTCTTCAGGGCCGCGCCTTCGATGCCGTCCGACGCCTGCTGGAACGACTGCGCACAGTCGGTCTGGCCGAAGTTCTTCATGTAAACGGACTCATCCCGCTGCGACTGATCGACGCAACGCTCCTGCGCCGACGCAACCGTACACAGACAAAGAGCCCCCAAAACCAACGCCACTCCCCCACGATTCAACATCATGTTCCTCCTCTGACCTCAAAAAACTTGGATCCAGCGTCACTCAAGTGCCGACCCGAGCGATGCCCCATCCGGATCGTCTCCTGAATATCAGGTCGGAGCTCGCAAAGCAAGTGAAAGAACTTGTTGAATCGAATTATCGGGCCGGTATTAATACTGCTACGCGATGACGGTTTGCGTAAAATCCTCGTTTTCAGCGTCGGCAAGCCGAGTTTTGCGGCTCCGGGGGTTTCGCCTTGCTGGGGGGACAACTCTCGACCGGGAAAGTCGCGCCTTTGCCGGGAAACACGCGGAACGGGTCGAGAGACGCCTCGGAAACGTAGCGTGGTAGGATTAACCCGGCGGATCAATCGACGGTCGTGACGCAACGCACAATGGTAGGACCGGTTGATGAAACGGAGCCGCACCGATGCTGAGCGCCAGGGTTGGGCACGTCGCACGGTGCGGAGTCGCCCCCGGAGCCAACTCGCCTGGACGCTGTTGCACTTCCGAGCCGCTCCCGTCAGGAAGCGTTCCCCGAGAAACCGACCCGCGCCCGTCAGGAAGCGTTCTTTTCCCCGTCTCCACCGGTGGTCTTGCAACAGCGTCTAAGTATAACGCAACTGGCCGTCGTCAATCAAGTTTCCGGCCCGGCACCAGGCGTCGTTGTTGCCGTCGGAGTGGTCGGCGTTGAGGGTAAAGGCGGTCGCGGCGAAGGTTTCCGAGAGAACCAGGTCGTCGCCGGCGTCGGCGATGTCGCCGTCGGAATTGTTGTCATAGCCGACCTTGACGTTGCTGAACTTGGGGCTGCGGCCCGAAAGCGCGACGGTTCCCCAGGGGATGTCGCCATCGGTCGTGCTGATTTCCTGCGTGCCGTCCACCCAGAGGGTATACGTCGTGCCCGAGGCCTTGATCCTGACGTTGACCGTTCCGGCCGGCGTGTACGTGTCCGACGCGACGTTGGTCTCGCGGCCATCGAGGCACTTGACCAGGCGCACGCTCCCGTTGGCACGGATCTCCGCGGCCATCCAGTTGTCCGGGTCCATGTAGCGGACGATCAGGTGCGCGAGAGCAGCGAAGGGTGGCGGCTCGCCACTGGTAAAGCGGACTTGGATGCCTGCGTCAGAGCCGCTCATGGACCCGGAAAAGGCAAACACCAGGGGAGTCTACGGAGGATGCTTCGTGCTGGCTCTCACCGGACGGACGGATGTAAGCACAACGAACATAAGCCACGGCCTGGCGAGTATGCCAGGCCGTGCCACCCATCCGACGAATATCGGCTTAGCCAAGGACTTCTTAGCATCGGTCAAAGCGGCCGACCGAATCAACAGGCGTCCCCTGAGCGGGTCCGACTGCTTCACGAGGGGTTCCGGGCGCTTCATTCGCAATCCGCCGTCGAGCAGCGCCGCAAGCCTCGGCATTGGAGGATGCAGACTTCATGCGGACCCGCGTCCACGTTGCGCCACTTCGCGCGCAGGCGCCGACCGGGCTCCTCCACCAGGATCATGCGCAGGTCGTTGTCGTCCAGCGCGAAGGTGACGGGCGTTCCCGCAAGATGGTCGATAACGGCCGAAGCTTTGACGACGTTTCGCCCCTGAACATCACGGCAGCGCGCCCGCACCGTGCCGATCCGCTCGCACGGATCATCGCCATCGACGCATCCGTCGCAGTCCGAATCCACGCGACGCTCCAGCAATGAGATTCGATCGACGTCATAATCGTACGATTCTCCGCCAAACAACTGGAGGGCGTCGCGGGCTTCGTCGTAGGCCATCGCGTGATTGTAAACGCGGGTGGGGCCGCGCCCGAGGAATTTCCACGTTTCGCCGTCCCACGCCCACAAATCATCCGTCTCACGGCCGCTGCCGGTCCCGCCGTACACGAGAGTGACGCCGCGTTTGCTGTCGTATGCCATCGCATGTCGGTATCGCGGCGACGGACCGGTCGTCGCCCGCTGCGTCCAGATTTCGCCGTCCCATTCCCAGGTGTCGCCGAGCGGACCGCTCTCGTTCCCGCCGAACATCACGACCACGCCGCGGCGAGAATCGAACGCCATTTCCGGCATTCGGCGGCCGACCAGCGTCTCCCCCTCCACGCGCCGCCATGAGGAGCCGTCATAAAGCCATGTTTCGTCGATATGCGCCGTGGGTCCGAAGCCCGACGGACTCCCGAAAAGCACGATCTCCTCGCGCCAGGAGTCGTAGACCATCGCCGAACGGAACCGCGATCCCGGGTCTCCCGGCAGGCCTTCGACTTCGGTCCACGCGCTGCCGTCCCACTCCCAGGTGCCGACGTAGTTGTTGAGGATCGAACTGTTCCCGCCGTAAAGCACGGTCACGCCGCGACGGCGGTCAAATGCCATGGCATGATTCCGCACCGCGGGGGGATCGACATGCTCAGGGGTTTGCCATCCGGCGCCCGTCCACTCCCACACGGCTTGGCTCGACACGTTTCGGTTCTGTCCGACGACGACCGTCCGCCCGCGAAGCGAATCATACGCCATCGCGTGTTCGGTCATGACCGCCGGTCGCCCCGAAGTCATGCTCCGCCATTGCACGCCGTCCCAAAGCCAGGGTCGCTCCACCCATGCCTCTCTTACGTTTCCGCCGTAGAGCATGCAGACGCCGTGCGCGGCGTCGTAAACCATCGCCGTGTTCTGACGCCCGGGCGGCGACTCCTCGACGTTGCGCCGCCCCCAGTCGTCCCCTTTCCATTCCCACGTTTCGACGGCGCCGTCGTTGCGCGGAGAGCCGACGTTGACGAGCGTCCGGCGCTTCTCGTCATACGCCAGACCGGGACTGGAACCTGTGTTGGGTCCGCCGGTGGTAAGCTGCGTCCAGCGCTCGCCCTTCCATTCCCACAGACCAGAAAGATAGCCGTAGAACAGCACCGACTTCCGCGCGCTGGACGTCGTCAGTGAGAATGCGCCGCGCCTCACGGGTCCGCTTTCGGTCACCGGCTGCCACACCTGGCCATCCCATGACCACGTGACCCAGTTGGCATTTTTGCCGAGCGCAAATCCTACAAGCAGCAGCCGCGCTCCGGCCGCGTCGTAGCTGAGTTCATAGGGGCCCAGCAGGGGGGGAGGATCAACCGCGCGCCGGATCCACGTGCGTCCGTCCCATTCCCAGGTGTCGGTGAGATCCGCGCTTCCGTCATATCCGCCAAACAACACCGTCACGCGCCGGACAGGATCGTAACCCAGAGCATGCCCCTGGCGGCCTCCCGGAGACGGGCCGCTGTATGCCGCCGGTTGCCACTCAACTCCGTTGGACTCCCAGGTATCGCCCAGCGCCCCAAAGGGATTGAAGTACCCGCCGAACAGCACGGTCACGCCTCGCGCCGAGTCATACGCCATCGCGTGGTCCTCGCGCGTGAATACCGCTCGCGTCGACCACACGAGGCATTCGTCATCGGCGCGGACGATGGTCCCGAGCGCGGCGACGGTCAGGGCGGCGAGCGCCGGCGTCCTCCCCCTGCGATCCCGGTCCGGCAAGTGAAATCGGTACGGTGCTTTCATCGTTTGCGGCCTCCTGGCGGTGACGCCGTTTTGCGGTTGCACTGCGGTGCGACTCCGGAAACCGGACGCCTCAATATTCCTACGCTCGGCGGGGGTCCGAAGTTCGCGCCGCCTATTGTACCGCGTCGTTCGTGGCGATCGCGCTCGGAACCTCGCGGTTTATTCAAGGCGTTTGCGGCGTTGACGCCCGTTACGGCCCCGCAGGCGGCGGAAACCGTCCCGTTTGCGTCGATTCGGGCGATCCGGTAATCCCTTCAGGGCTATGCTGGATCCGAAATTCATTCGAGAGAACCCCGAGCTGATCCGCCAGGCGGCGGCGGCGAAGCGCGTCGCCTGCGACGTGGACCGATTCATCGCCGTGGACGCCCGCCGCCGCGAAATCCAGGTCGAACTCGACGGCCTGCGCGGCAAGGTCCGCGAGGGCGGCGAATTGATGGGCCTGCTCCGCAATCCCAGGTCGCCCGCCTACAAGCAGGCGCTTTCCGCGGGCAAGACCGAGGCCGACATTACAGCGTTCGCCGAAAAGACGCAGGCGGAGCTCACCGGGCTGAAGCCGCGCATCAAGGCGCTCGAAGACGAGGAGCAAACCGTCGCGGAGGAGTTCGACCGCCTCATGCTCACCGTGCCGCAACCGGCGGACCCCGATGTCCCGGCGGGCCGGGACGACACCGAAAACGTCGAGATCAAGCGCGTCGGCGAGGTGCGGCGGTTCGACTTCGAGCCGAAGGATCACGTCACGCTCGGCACGGCGCTGGGCATTCTCGACGTCGAGCGCGGCGTCAAGCTCGCCGGCAGCCGCAATTACATCCTCAAAGGCGACGGCTCGCTGCTGCACCAGGCCGTGCTCCGCCTCGCCCAGGACATGATGATCGCCCGCGGGTTCGTCCCGATGACGGTCCCCGTGCTGGTGCGCGAGGACGTGATGGTCGGAACGGGGTACTTCCCCGCGGGGCGCGACCAGGCGTACCTCTGCGAACGCGACGGAATGTCGCTCGTCGGAACCGCCGAGGTTCCGGTCACGGCCTACCACTCCGACGAGATCCTCGCCGAGGGCGACCTGCCGAAAAAGTACGTCGCCCAGTCGACGTGCTTCCGGCGCGAGGCCGGCGCCGCGGGGAAGGACACGCACGGCCTGTACCGCATCCACCTGTTCGAGAAAGTCGAGCAGGTGGTGATCTGCCGCAACGATATCGAAGAGTCAAAGCGCTGGCACCACGAGATTCTGAAGAACGCCGAAGATGTGCTGACGGCACTGAAACTGCCCTACCGCGTGGTCAACGTCTGCACGGGCGACCTCGGCCAGGGACAGGCGCAGAAGTTCGACATCGAAACGTGGATGCCCTCGCGCGGCGGTTACGGCGAGACGCACTCCGCCTCGCGCTTCTACGAGTTTCAGGCGCGTCGCCTGAAGCTGCGCTACCGCGACGGAGCGAAGAAGAATCACTTCTGTCACACGCTCAACAACACGGTGATCGCCTCGCCGCGCATCCTGATCCCGATCCTGGAGCTGTATCAGAATGCGGACGGGACGGTGACAGTCCCCGACGCTCTGCGACCCTATCTGGGAGGGCGGGATCGGATCGAGCGCAGGTAATCGCCGCTCGGACCTCGGGATTTCGGAAATTGACCGCGAGGCGGGAGAATCTCCTGATGAGAACCTGTGCGGCCTCCTTGATCGTCGCCGCCGTCGTGGCGGCCTGCGGATGTCAGAAGCAACCGCAGAACGCCGCGCAGGCCCCAGCCGCGCCTAAGACCCGCGCCGCCACGGGAACCCTCACGGTTTTCGCCGCCGCCAGCACCACCGATGTCCTGCATGAGGCCGGCACGCGGTTTGAGGCGCGGTCGGGGTCCAACGTGGTGTTCAGCTTCGATGCCTCGTCGAATCTTGCGCGGCAGATCAAGGCCGGCGCGCCGGCGGATGTGTTCCTCTCCGCGGATGAGAAGTGGATGGACGACGTCGAGGCCGCGGGAATGATCGAAGCGGCGACGCGGCGCGATCTGCTGGGCAACCGGCTGGTGCTGGTCGCGCCCGTCGGTCAGTCGTTCGAGGCGCGGATGTCCGCCGATTTTGATTTCGCGGCGAAGTGTCCTCAGGTGAAGCGCATCGCCGTCGGGGATCCGACCCATGTTCCCGCCGGGCGTTATGCACGAGAGGCGCTGGAGTCGCTGGGCTGGTGGAAGGGCGTGGAAGAGCGACTCATCCCGGCGCAGGACGTGCGGGCGGCGCTGCGGCTGGTGGAGCTGGGCGAGGCGGATGCGGGGATCGTGTACGCCACCGACGCCCCCGCGTCGCAACGCGTCGTCGTGATCGCCGCGTTTCCGCCGGAAACCCACGCGAAAATTCGATATCCCGTCGCGCGGTGCAAGAATGCCGGTCCGGCGGCGGCGGAGTTCCTTCGTTTCCTGGCGTCCGGCGAGATGAACGAGGTCTTCGAGGCGGCGGGTTTCGAAAGGATCGGTGCTGAACCGGTCGGACCTGGAAACTGATGCTGACGGCTGAAGAGTGGTCGGTGCTGGGGCTTTCGCTGCGCGTGGCGGTCGCGGGGGTGGCGCTGATGCTGCCTCCGGGGATCGTGATTGCGTGGTTGCTGGCGCGAAGCCGGATACGCGGAAAGCTCGTTCTCGACGCGCTGGTGCATCTGCCGCTGGTTCTGCCGCCGGTGGTGGTGGGGTTCGTCCTGCTGCGCCTGTTGGGGCGGAAGTCGTATCTCGGCGCGGCGCTGAACACCGTGGGGATCGAGGTCGCGTTTACAACCAAGGCGGCGGCGATCGCGGCGGCCGTGATGGCGTTTCCACTGCTGGTGCGCTCGATCCGCCTGGCGATTGAACTGGTCGATCCGCGCCTCGAGCAGGCAGCGCGCACGCTCGGCGCCGGTCCGCTGCGCGTGTTCCTGACGATCACGCTTCCTCTGGCGGCGCCGGGGATCCTGACGGGCGTCGTTCTGGGTTTCGCGCGCAGTCTGGGCGAGTTCGGAGCGACCATCACGTTCGCCGGCAATATCGAGGGCGTGACCCGAACGCTGCCCTCGGCGATCTTCACGTACATGCAGTCCCCCGGCGGCGACGCGCCGGCGATGCGCCTGGTGATCCTCTCGGTCCTGGTGTCGTTGGCGGCGCTGGCGGGATCGGAGGGGTCGGCGCGCGTGCTGAAGCGGCGGCTGGGCGGTGGCGAATGATTGACGTCACGGTGCAATTCACGCGCGGCGATTTCTCGCTGGACGTGCGATTCCATGCCGGCGCCCGGGTTCTGGGTCTTTTCGGACCTTCGGGCGCCGGGAAAACCACGTTGATGCATCTGCTCGCCGGATTGTTTCCGCCTGACTCGGGCACGATCCGCCTTAACGGAGACGTGCTCTTTGACGCGGCGCGGCGGATCCACGTGCCCGCGCATCGAAGGCGCGTCGGCGTCGTGTTTCAGGAGCATCGGCTCTTTCCGCATCTTTCCGTCGAAGGAAACCTCTGTTACGCACGGGGGCGCGCCGCAGCGCGTGAAGACGGCGATTTCAAAACGATCGTGGACCTCCTGGAGCTTGGCGCATTCCTGGATCGCCGCGTGACGGCGCTTTCCGGCGGCGAGCGGCAGCGCGTGGCGCTGGGGCGCGTGTTGTTGAGCCGCCCTCGCCTCATGCTTTTCGATGAACCCCTCGCCTCGCTGGACCAACGTCTTAAGGCGCAGATTCTTCCGTATCTCCAGCGCGTGCGCGACGCCTCAGACATTCCGATGCTTTACGTCAGCCACGACCTCTCCGAGATCCTCCAACTGACCGACCAACTCCTCGCGATGGATCGCGGCGCCCTGGTGGGGCAGGGGCGATATGCCGATCTCGTGCATGACGCACGCGTCATGAGCGTCGTTCACGACCGCGGGTTCACGAATGTGCTGACGGCGTGGGTCGCGCGGCACGAGCCGACCGACGGAGTCAGTGTCGTTCGGCTTCGCCAGGCGGAGGACGAGGAGAGGCTTCTCGTGATTCCGCGGTGCGGCGCGGCGGCGGGGGAGCGCGTCTCCCTTTCGATCCAACCCTGGGAGGTCGCGCTGGCCGGTGACACGGTTCATCCCGTTTCGATTCAGAATCAGATTTCGGGAACCGTCACGCGCTGCACGCTGCACGAGCGGCGGGCGATCGTCGAGGTGGACATCGGCGCTTTGCTGATCGTCGAGGTCAGCCGTCGCAGCGCGGCCTCGATGCGGCTTGCCCCCGGAAGCGCCGTCGTGTGCCTGATCAAAAGTCACGCCGTCCGCCTGCTCGGCGCGTCGTAGTGCTTTTGCGTCGAGGCGACGACGAACGACGGCCGCGATTCCGACCGCAACGCCCGCGACTCCGCTTCCCGCATCCGCGTCCGCGTCACGACGAAAAACGGTTCGCAGGCTTCAGGGGACCATCGCGCAGCGAGGACTTCCATCCCAGGACATTCCGAAACTGAACCACGACCCGCGTGTTCGTCGGGATTGAGGCGAATGCGGCCGACGATCCTGCGGGGCCGTCGGCGAAATGTGTTGACTGAAGTCAGGCGAAGCATGTTGACCGGAGTCGGGCGAGACGTGTTGCAACGGAGTCAGGTGGAGATTCAGGTCGACCCTTCAGTGAACCGTTCCCGGATCGGCGAGTCCTACCGTTTCTCTCTTCCTGAGTCTCCATCCGGCTCCGGTTGCGGGGTGCTGGAATCGCATGAACTTATGATGTGGCGCGATCCTGCGGGAAGGGGCGGCGGAAGATGTTGTGCCTCGGAGGATCCTCCGGAAGTCGCAACCCCGAAGGATCATCCGGAAGTCTTTAGCCCCGGCAGGGGCGCTGGAAAACAGCCCAGCACGCCAGTGCTGGGGAAGCCCGCGCGGCGGAAACGAAGTCCCGGAGGGACGAAAGAGACCTCGCAAGGACGCAGGCCTGCCGCACCGCTGCTCGACCGTCCCGCCGCTCGATCGGAGCGATGCGTCGCTGCTCGACTGACGCGATGCGCCGCCGCTCAGCCGTCCCTCCGGGACTTCGTAAACCGAGATGAGCGATGAATCGCCGGGCGACTCCGGGATGCTCCTGCGAAGCACAACACCCCGAGGCGCCTCCCGGACACGCGCCGAGGCGCCTCCGGAGCGCCAGGACGCGCCGCATCCTCAAAGAGGCTGCGCACCGGAGTTGGATGGAGACTCAGGTCTCTCCTTTCGGGCGAGGGCCTCAACCGAGTGATCCGACTGCATTCCTCTACTACAGCCTCTGCTGCTGACTTCTCGCCGTGCTTCCGTTGTGTCGCCACGCCGCGAGACCACCCAGGATAGGTGATGCGTCCCTCCCGCGGGCCTCGCCGGATCTACCTGTACGCGCGTCCGGATGACTTTCGGGCATCCCCGTCCAGCGCCCTTCAGGCTCCCGCCTTGGTCGCCTTCAGCCCCACGCGGTCGGCCTTGTATCCGATTTCTGTTCGTCCTGGCGCTTGCGGTCTGCGTCTGCTTAGTCACGTCGAGTCCGAGGTTCGGACCCTTCGGGCTTCCGTCCTGGTCGCCCTCACCCCTTCAGATTCCGCCTCGCGACGGACACCCCGGCCTGCCCTGGCGGTTCCGGTCATCACGGCCCGCGAGGACTTGCACCTCCAACAGTCAAGACATGCCTGACAAACAAAGGGTCCGGCGACCTCGTAAGTCGCCGGACCCCGTCTCAGACTTTAACAACCTCACATCGGACGCGGGTCGCCCCGCACCCGTCAGCCACTCTTAGAAGTCGCTGGTGAAGATGTCCTGCGTCGTGAAGTTGGTGTAGTCGGCCGCGGTCATCGAGATGCGAGCGATGACGTTGATCACGTCGCCGGTCTCGATCACGGTGTTCGTGCCGTTGTCCGACACCACTTCGAACAGCACCATGCGGCTGTTGGTCGTGTCATAGAAGCTGCCCATCATGTTGGTGGTCGCCGTCAGACCCGTGACCGTCGCCGTGCCGATGGCCGAGTTGAAGGTCACCTGATCCGACGTGTTGAACGCCACGCCCGTGGTCAGCTTGATGAAGTCGGCCGTGCCCACCGCCGAGGCGGAGGAGTTCTGCGCGACTTCCTTCAGGTTGACGCTGCCCTGCGCCAGAACGGCCAAGCTGCCCGCGGCGCCGCCGCGAGACGCAAGACCCGCGCCGGCGTCGAAGTTCGCCTCTTCCGAGGACACCTCGATCAGGTCGCTGCCATCCGTCCAGTCGGTGACCGTGTCCACCGCAGCCGCGTTGGCGAAGCGGAACGTGTCGTTGCCGGCGCTGCCGGTCAACGTATCCGCGCCGCCCTGACCGTTCAGGATGTCATTGCCGGCCCCGCCGGTCAGGATGTCCGCCGATGCGCTGCCCAGAAGCGTGTCGTTGCCCGAGCCGCCGGTGATCTGGATCGCACCGGCCGGCGTACCGGTCATGATCAACGCCCCCGTAAACGCACTGGCATCCAACTGATCCGCCGTCACCGCGCCCTGCAGCGTCAGGTTCGTTGAACCCGCAACGACAACCTTCTCGGTCGCCGCCGTGTTGTTCAACGTCACCGCGCCCGTGATGGTCGCGGCATTGGTCGTGACGGTAATGTTGACCTGCTCGAACAGCGTCGCCAGCAGCGCGCCGCCGAACGTGGAAACCTTGAGATTCAGGTTGAACGCATCGTTGGTCGTATCCGTCGCCGGAACAACCGTGAGATTGTGCGCCGTATTGGTCGTCGCGATCTCAACCGTGCTGTTCACCGGAATCGTCAACTGCTTCGCGCTGTTCGTCCCGCCCAGCAGGTCGATCTGGTTGATCGACGAGCCGAAGCGGCTGATCACGATGTCGTGATCCAGCGCGTTGGCCACCTGGAGGATTTCGAAGTTGCTGACGTTGCTCTGGTTGCTAGCGGCACCAGCTTCCGCCGAGTTGATTCTCAGCTTGTCACCCGTGCCGTCGCCGCCGTTGAGCGTGTCCGCCGTCGAGTAGTTTCCGGCGTTATTGATCGTGTCATTGCCGGAACCGCCCGTGACATTGATGTTCACCGCGGGAAGAAGGATGCTCAGCGCACCCGACATTTCCGTGGCGTTCACCGTGAGGACCGTCGTCGGCAGCGCGTTGGTGATCGTCAGGTTCTGATCGCCGGAGAAGTTCATCGTCGCCAGCGAGTTGCCGTTGCCCTGGCTGAAGGTCGTCAGGGTGTTGGCCGAGCCCATGCTGACCACGTTGAAGATCTCGTACCCGCTGCCCGCCGCGCTCGGCTGCGCCGTGAAGACGCCGGCCGTGACCGTGCTGAGCGTCAGCGTGCCCTCGTTGTCCGTGCCGGTCAGCAGACCCGTGCCGCTGAGGGTCGCGGTCATGTTCTGGCCGGTGTTGGTCATCGCGAAGGTTTCGATCAGCGTCTGCGCCGCGGCGAAGGTCACCGCGTTGGCCGAGCTGTTGCTCTCCAGGTGCGTGACCGAGTCCGAATTGGTCAACGTCAGCGTCGCCGCGTTGGCCGCGTCGGTGTTCTCGACCACGATCTCCTCGAGGCCGTGCAGCCCCGCCGGACCGATGTTGACCGCGCCCTTCGTCTGAACGAAGAGTCGGTCGCCGTCGCCGTCGCCGGCGTCCAGGTCGTCCGAGTTGCCCAGCGTCATGTTGCCGACGCCGCCCTCGAAGAACAGGCTGCCGTCGAAGAAGTCATCGCCGCTGCCCGTGGTCTCGATGTCCACGCCCGTGGTCAGCTCGACCGTCGTGCCGGTCGGCGCGATGCAGTCATCGTTCTCCTCGTCGCAGGTCTCATCCACGTTGCACGGCTCGGTGCCGTCCACGCAGACGCCCGTGCCCACGTCGCAGGTCTCGGTTCCGTTGCAGAACAGACCGTCGTCGCAGTCCGCGTCCTCGGTGCAACCGCAGGTGTCGGTGTCCTCGTCGCAGTCCTGGCCGTCCGCGCACGGGCTCGTGCCGTCGGCACAGGCGCCGTCCACGCAGGTCTCAGTCCCGTCGCAGAACAAGCCGTTGTCGCAGTCCGCGTCTTCGTCGCACGGCGTCACGCACTCGTCGGCCGTGTCGTCGCAGGTCTGGCCCTCGGTGCAAGGCGCGGTGCCCGCCACGCAGGCGCCGTCCACGCACGTCTCATTACCGTTGCAGAACAGACCGTCCGAGCAATCGGCATCGACGGTGCAGGCCGAGCCTTCGCACGCATCCGCGTCCTCGTTGCACGTTTCGCCGGCGGCCTCGTCGCACGGGGCCGTACCGTCCACGCACGCGCCGTCCACGCAGGTCTCAACACCCGTGCAGAACAGACCGTCATCGCAATCCGCGTCGGCCGCGCACTCGATGCAGGTGTACGAGCTGGTCGCGCCGAAGCGACGACCGTCCGAATTCCGCGTCACCACGACCGCGATGGTGAAGTTCACGCACGGATCCGCGATCGTGAAGCCGACCGCGAAGCAGTCCGTGTCATTGTCGTCCTCGGGATCCTGATCGCCCTCGCCGCACGAGAACGTCCCCGCTGCCGCCGGGTTCACCGACCAGACCACGGTGAAGTCATCGCCCTCGCCGCCACCCTCGGCCAGCGCCGCGACGTCCACCTCGAGGTTGATCGTGCCGCCGCCCGCAACCGGATCGCCGTCCGTGTCGTCGGTGGCCACCGCGCCCGCGCCCGCGAACGCGACTTCGCACGTTTCCGTGTCCGTCGTGCCGTCGGCCAGCGTTCCCGTCACCGTCACCGTCACCGTGCCCTCGGTCGTCGAGGTCAGGATCGCGGTGCCGTCGCCGTTCTCATCCACGCCGTTGTCCACCAGCGTCCCGCCATCCGCCGTGATCGTCACGGTGGCGTCGGTGTCGTTCGTGTTGTATTCGACCGTGACGACTTCGCCGAGGAGCGCCTCGCCCTCGCCGCAATCCACGTCCACGTCGAACACCGGTGTCCGTGGCGGGCAGCCCGGGATAAGGGCCAACGCCAGCAACGCCGCGAACGTCCCCGCGAGAGGCCGCAACCTCATCGCGTTCTTCGCATTCCTTTTCAGAACCATCATTCCTTGTACCTCCAGAAAAACTCGGTGTGATCCGTTGTCACCTCGTTCGGGACGTTCCCGACGCCGCGCCGAGCCGCGTTCGCCCAGGACACCAAACTCCATCGGCAACCCCCGCAAGCAGGAACCAGCCCCGCCGGAAGCGGCTCGCCGAACGCCGATCTCCAGCGTCGAGGACGCCGCCCGAAGGCGACCCTCACGCCGGAAACATCCGAAACGTCGACAGACCCTATGTACGGACTTGGCAATTACACCCGCGCGACTTCGCGCCAACGGTCACGCCGGTGCGTCCTTCCGCGAGCGCGCGACACAGGCCCGCACGCGGATGACTCCAATGCAGCCGAATTGTAGACCGACCCGATGTCCCGTCAACACCCGACCGCCCGCAAAAACGACATTGTGGATAACCGCCGGACAAGGCCCGCGCGGCTCCTGATTCCCTCTTGTCAGAAAAACCCCTTAAGTCCCGCTATCGGCGAATCATGCCCGAATTCTTTAAGCGTTAACGCAATACCTGCTGAATTGACTCGGCGAAAGCCCGAGACCAGGTAGCCGTTTCCGCAGCGCCGCACCGCACCCCAACGTCTTGTTCCCCATCATGTGAAACGCAACCTTCTAATTTTCATAATATTGCCGCAGATGGGCGATTCACCTCATCCTTCAGCCGGAAACCGGGCATCGCCCGCCTGCCTCTGACGTTGCGAAGCAATATCAGATTAGATAAGGAAGCACCTGTATCTCCTAGATAAGGAAGCACCTGTATCTCCACCGGACTCCGGTGCAATACGCTTCGCCTGGCTCCGGTGCATCCCGCTTCGCCTGACTCCGGTCCAACACGCTTCGCCGACGGCCCCGCAGGATCGTCGGGCGCATTCGCCTCCATCCCGAAGAGCACGCGGGTCGTGGTTCAGTTTCGGAATACCCCGAGAACCATCAGAATCATCAGGCGTTTCCGGAACCCGCCGAGACGCAGCGTCGTCGGGGGCATTCGCTCAGTCCCGAAGAGCACGCGCGAGCGTTCGAAGAACACGCGCGAACGCCCGAGGAACGCGCGCGAATGTCCGAGGAACACGCGCGAAGGTTCGTTGTTTTGTTTCAATTCCGTTTGTCACAATCCCGAAGGGATTGCGGCCTCCATCCCAAGGTTGGACGCCGAAGGCGGCCTACCTTGGGTTCGCGGCGATCCCGCGTCGACCAACCCCAACGGGGTTGCAGTGGGTTGAAGGGGTTGCGCCGGATTGAAACGGTTGCGGCGGGTTGAAGGAGTTGCGCCAGATGAAACGGTTGCGCCGGGTTGAAAGGATTGCGATGGGTTGAAGGGGTTGCGCTGGGTTGAAAGGGTTGCGCCAGATGAAACGGTTGCGCCGGGTTGAAACGATTGCGCTGGGTTGAAGAAGCTGCGCCAGATGAAACGGTTGCGCCGGGTTGAAGGAGTTGCGCCAGATGAAACGGTTGCGCCGAGCGGTACAACCCCTTCGGGGTTGGGTGCGCTTGCCTTCGTCTTCCGTGGGCTGCGCCCACGGCTATTCATGTTGATCCCCTTCGGGGATCGGCGTCGTATTCCCCGGCGGTCAGGCGTCATGTTCCCCGGCCGTCAGGCGTCATGTTCCCCGGGCCGTCAGACGTCATATTCCTCGGCCGTTGGCGTCATATTCCCGGGCGGTCAGGCGTCGTATTCCCCGGCGGTCAGACGTCATATTCTCCGGCGGTTGGCGTCGTATTCCCCGAAGGGGAATTACGTGGGTAGCCGTGGGTGAAACCCACGGTGGCGTGCGGGATCAAAACGCGACCCCGAAGGGGTCGAACCACCCTGGGTGGATCGCGCGGTGCAACTCCTACCTTCTTGACAATTGTCACATCGCTGGGGTTGAGGATCGAGCGGTTTCGGTTCCCCAGGGTGGGTCGCCTGCGGCGACCCACCCTGGGCTGGAGGACGCGACCCCGTTGGGGTCGAAGAAACGCGACGCGCCGCGCCGCCTTCGAGGCGGGTCGAGGAACGTCGCGCGCCGCTGCGCACAGGAGTCAGACGGAGACTCAGGAGGAAGCGTTCTTATTCCGCCCTCCGCCGAAAGAATTGAACCAGCATCTAACTCCGGTCGAATTCCCGCGACGCAAGCCGCTCGACAACGGTCATGATCTCGTCGGCCAGTTGCCGCTTCGCGCCGTGCGCGGCGGGCTGCCAACCCCCTTGCTCAAGAAGGATCTCACACTGCCCCGCATCCGCCCCGATGTTCGATAAGGCATTCAGGACGATCGCGTCGCAATGCTTCGAGGCCCGTTTCTCGGCGGCCCGGACTTTCGCGCCCCCGCTTTCATCTTCGAGCGCGAACCCGACGACCACCCGCCGGCCTTTGATGGCGCCGAGACGCGCGCAGATGTCCTCGGTCGGCGCAAGCTCCAGCGTCAGGCCCGCGCCTTTCCGGTGCATCTTCCGATCCTGTCTGCTGAGGGGGCGGTAGTCGCAGACCGCGGCGGCCATCACCGCCGCGTCGCATCCGCGGAACGCGTCGAGACAGGCGGCGAGCATCTCGTGCGCGGACGTGACGCGCCGGATCTCCGCACCGGAGGGGAGCGGCGCTTCAACCGGTCCGCAGACGAGCACGACGCCGTGTCCGCGGGCGATCGCCGCTTCGGCAAGCGCGACGCCCATCCTGCCCGTCGAGGCGTTGGAAAGATACCTGACAGGGTCGAGGTGCTCCCGCGTCGGACCTGCCGTGATGAGGATGCGCATGTTTACGTTCCGTTGGATGCCGGAAACGGCTTTCGCGTCACCGGCGACCGGAACCGGTCAACATCCGGATCACGGCGTCAAGGATCGTCTGCGGTTCCGCCATCCGGCCTTCGCCGATCGTGCGGCAGGCGAGCCAGCCGCTTTCAGGCTCGACGATCGAGCCCCCGGCGGTCCGGAGAATCTCGATGTTGCGCTGCACGATCGGGTTGCGCCACATGCGGTCGTTCATCGCGGGAGCAAGCAGAAGCGGGCCGGCGGCGGCGAGCACCATCGTCGTCAGGGCGTCATCGGCGATGCCGTGCGCCATCTTGCCGATCACGTTGGCGGTCGCCGGAGCGATGATGAAAAGGTGCGCCCGCTCGGTGACGTGAATATGCCGGGAGTCGCGGTCCTGCTCGGCGGACCAGAGATCCAGGATGACGCGGCGGGCGGTGAGCGACTCGAAGGTGAGCGGACCGATGAAGCGCGTCGCGGCGCCGGTCATTACCACGGTCACGCCCGCCCCGCGCTGCACCAGCGCGGAGACCAGGGCGCAGGTCTTGAACGCCGCGATCCCGCCGCTGACGCCGACGAGCACCTCGCGCCCCGCCAGGTCGGCGGCAGACCCGGCGCCCGTCGGAACCCGGCTGGATGACTCGTCAGGCATCGGATGCGTCCGGGGCCTCTCCCGCGCGGCGGATCGGAGCGCGGCGTCATTCCGCTTCCGAGGAGAACTCGGGCAGGGCGGCGCTGGCGCGATAGTCGTAGTCCTGCGTCGCCAGCTCCATCTCGATCTTGCCTTCGGCGATCTCGCGGACGACGACCTCGAGCGGGGTCAGCCCCTTGCTCTCGACCATCGGACGCGATCCCTGAAGCAGTTGCAGCCACCGGCGCTGGATGAGCGCCGTCAGCTTGAACCGACCGCCGCACTTGTTGATGATGTCGTCGCTCTTGAGCAGTTCGATCATGCGTTGTCACGTCTCCCGCGCGGAGGTTCAGGACCGGGCGAACTCCGCCTCGATGATGTCGATCACCCGCCGCACGCTTTCCTCAAGGTCGTCATTGACGACGAAATGTTGATACACGCCGCTGTCCCGCGCGAACGCGATCTCGCCGTCCGCCGCCTCAAGCCGCTTCGCCAGTTGCTCCGCCCGCTCGCTGTTCCGCCCTTCCAGGCGCAGGCGCAGCGACTCCGCCGTGGGGGGCAGGATGAAGATCCGCGTCGACCGCGGCATCTTCGACGCCACCTGCACCGCGCCCTGGATCTCGATCTCCAGGATCACGATCCGCCCCTGCGCCAGCGCACGCTCGACCGCCGGACGCGGCGTGCCGTAATGATAACCGCAGTACGCGGCCGTTTCCAGAAACGCCCCCGCCGCCTGCCGACGGGCGAACTCCGCCTCGTCGATGAACTCGTAACTCTCTCCGGCAACGTCACCCGGACGGATCGGGCGGGTCGTCGCCGACACGCTCCACGTCGCCCGCGGGTGTCGCGCGAGAACCGCCTTGCAGATCGAGCTTTTCCCCACCCCGCTGGGACCGGAGATGATGACCAGCCCGCGCCCGGAACTCGCCCCGTCACTCGACATTCTGAACCTGCTCCTTGAGGCGGTCGATCAGGCTTTTGATCTCCACGGTCGCCCGCAGGACGGACACGTCGTTGCTCTTCGACCCGATCGTGTTCGCCTCCCGCAGCATCTCCTGCGTCAGGAAATCCAGCTTGCGGCCGACGTGCTCCTCGTTCGCGCAGGCGTCGAGGAACTGGTCGAGGTGCGACTCCAGCCGGGCAAGCTCCTCGCTGATGTCGCAGCGGTCGGCGTAGACCGCAACCTCGCGGGCCAGCGTGTCCCGGTCCAGCTCGATCCGGCTCTCGGCAAGCAACCGGTCCACCCGTTGTCGAAGTCGCTCCTGATACTCGACGATGACTTCGCCGGCGCGGGAGCGGATCTGCGCAAGCTGGCGGCGGATCGCGTCGCAATGCGTCGTAAGCTCGCGGAAAAGCGCCCGCCCTTCCTCGCCGCGCATCATCACCAGCGCCGCCAGCGCCTCTCGCGTCAAACGTTCGACGATCGCCGCGCGCCGCGAGATCAGCGCGTCGTCGGGTTCGGCGGTCTCGCAGACGCCCGGAAGCGCGGCGAGCGTCCCCAGATCCAGCCGCGCCTGCGCGCCGCCCGGCAAAACCGCCTGCACAAGCTGATCGACGTAACGTTGAAGCACACCGAGGTTGATCGTTGCAGCGGCCCCCGCGACGTCGTTGTGCGTGCGAAGCTGAAGGTAGACGCTGCCGCGACGCAGACTTTCGCGCAGCAGCTTCTCGACGCGGTCCTCGAGCGACTGAAGCGAGTCGGGAAGCTTGATGCTCGCCTTGAAGAAGCGGTTGTTGACCGAGCGGATGTCCAGCGAGTACCCGACGCCGTCCTCGGCGTGGACCGCCTCCCCGCAACCGGTCATTGACACAATCATCGCGCCGTCACGCAGAACCCGGACCACCTTCGGCGCCGCCCGCGCTCTGGTCGGATTCGCCGGCGCCAGGCGGACTCGGATCGGCGCCGCCGCCTTCCGGCGGCGCGACCGGTTTGTTTTCACCTTCCGCCCCGGCATTCGACGGCGCGGTGGGCTTCGCCGTGTCACCGGATTCCGCCGGAGGGGTTGAAGGGGCGGACGCTCCCGGCGCGGGCGGGGAGGTTGTCGTGCCCTGAGAAGGCGGCGTCGCCGGCGGCGGAAGATCCGCGTTGATGTCTTCTTCGGTCAGACCGCCGTCTTCCGTCAGCGCCGCGCCGTCGTCCGTCGGAATCTTCGGCTCCATCACGCAGTTGCCGACGCTGCCGATGAAAATAAAAAGCCCCGCCAGCGCCACGGTGATCCAGGTGAAGACGTCGCCGGTCTTCGCGCCGAACGCGCTGCCCGCCCCGCCCCCGCCGAACACGCCGACCAGCCCGCCGCCGCGCCCGCGCTGCAGCAGAATCACGATGATCATCAGGACGCAGACTGCCGTCAGCGCCATCGCCAGCGACCACTGTCCCCAACCCATGTGCGAATATCCTGAGCCCGCCAGGCGCGATCCGTAACTTCCGCTTCCGACGTAAGTTTTTGCAGATTATAACGTTACGACAAAATCTGCCGCGCCCGGTTCACGGCGGACCCGATGATAGCGGCGAAATCCTCCGCCGACAAGCACGCCCCGCCGACAAGCAGACCGTCGATATCCCTCTGCTCCAGCAGCCCTGCCGCGTTGTCGGGCTTGACGCTTCCGCCGTACAAAACACGCATCCCGTCGGAAACCGGTCCGCCGAACCGCTTCGACAGGTGGCTGCGGATGAACTGATGTACGTCCTGCGCCTGCTGCGGGGTCGCGGTCCGCCCCGTTCCGATCGCCCACACCGGTTCATACGCAAGGATGATCCGGCTGAAATCCAGATCGGCCGACAACCCCTCATCCAGGTGCCGCCCGACGACCGCTTCCGTCCGGCCCGCCTCTCGCTCCGCAAGCGTCTCGCCCACACAATACACGACGGTAAGTCCCGCCGCCAAGCCGCTGACGACCTTCCGGGCGAGGAACTCCGCGCTCTCCCCGAAGACGTGACGCCGCTCGCTGTGTCCGACGAGCACGTGCGCACACCCGGTGTCGGCGACGTGCCGCATCGATGTCTCGCCCGTGAAGGCGCCCTGCGCGGCGTCATGTGCGTTCTGCGCTCCCATCAGGATACGTGATCCCGCGATCGCCTTCGCCATCGGAAACAGAAGCGTCGCCGGAGGGAAGATCAGCACGTCGATCCGGTCGGCCGGAGACCCGAGCGCCTCGAGACGTTGGCGCAGCCCGCTAACCAGCTCTCGTGCCTCCCCCAGCGTCTTATGCATCTTCCAGTTGCCGGCGATGACGGTGCGTCTTGACATGAGATGTTCCTGACGGCGGTGGCGCGGCCTGACGGACCGGGTCGCCGGACGGCGGACGTTACCCGGCGGCGGCAAGATCTTCAACCGGGTTTCGGACGCTCAAGTTCCGCCGGAGTTCGCGCCGGACTCGAACGAAAGCTCGAACAAGGACGCCCTCGCCTCCCGGGTTTCGGGGTGATCCGGCCCGAGCGCGCCCTCGAGGATCGTCGCCGCTTTCTCCAGTTGCACCTGCGCCGCATCCCGCGCGCCGGTCCGGGCGAGCGCGCGTCCGAGCGCGTGCGCCGACTCTCCGATCCGCCAGTGCCCGGCGGGAAACGCCGCCTCCCGGACGGACAGGGATTCCTCAAGCAGGGCGACCGCTTGCGCAAGATCACGGTCGTCGCCGCTCCGAAACAGAACCAGACCCAGCGCCAGCGTGGTGTCGCCGCGGACCAGATGCCGATCCGACAGAGACGCCCGTGCCCGCGCGTCGGCGTCGGACGCCAGCGCCAGGGCGCGGTCCGGCTCGTCCAGGCGCGAAAGCACGTCCGCCCACTCCGCCTGGTGAAGAAGCGTCGTCGGGTAGTTCGGTCCACGCTCCTTTGCAAAGCGTGGCACAACTTGCCCGTAATACGATTCCGCCGTGACCAGATCCCCGCGGTCCCGCGCCAACCGCGCCATCGAGCCGTAAAGCGTCGAAAAACGCGGATGCTCCGGGGGATGATGCTCGGCGATGATCGCGTGCGCCCTGTTGAGTTCGGCCTCCGCCTCCTCGAACCGCCCCTGCCCCCGCAGCGCGCTGCCGAGGTTGGCGCGGTAGTTGGCCTCGCCGGGATGACCCTCGGGAAACTGTCGTTGTTGAATCTGAAGCGCCTCGCGGTTCAGGGCCTCTGCTTCGGTGAATCTGCCGAGGTCGACAAGCACGTTCCCCAGATTGCCCAGCGCGACCGCGAGCGCCGGGTGCGTCCGGCCCGAACTCTTCTCCCAGATGCCGATGACCCGCCGGTACGTCCGCTCAGCTTCCTCGAAGCGGCACAGCGATCGCTGCACGGACCCCAGACCCGTCAGATTCCACGCCACTTCGACGTGATCCGGACCGAACACGCTCGCGTTGACGTCCACGGCGGACTGATAAAGGCGCTCCGCCTCGGTCAGGTTTCCGCGCGCGTGATGAAGCGAGCCGAGATTGAAATGTGACTCTGCGACATCCGGGTGCAGCGGTCCCAGGGCGGCCGCACGGATGCGCAGCGCCTCGGCGTAGTACGTCTCGGCCGCGTCCGGATCGCCACGATGCTGGGCGACCAGCCCGAGGTTGTTCAACGTGCCGGCGACGTCAGGGTGCTCCGGTCCGAGCAACTCGCGCCGCATCGCAAGAGCCTGATGATAGACCGGCTCCGCGTCGGCATACCGACCCTGCGCCTGAAGGTTGGACGCCACCTGATCGAGGCTCGCCGCCACATCCCGGTGCGACTCTCCAAGCAACCGGCGGCGCATATCCAACGCGCGACGCGCCAACCCGTCCGCCTCGTCATAACGCGCCTGGAGGTGACGCAGACGCGACAACTCCACCAACGCCTCCGCCACCGACGAATGCTCCTCCCCGAACTCCGCCTTGCGCAGATCCAGCGCGGCCCGCAGATGCTCATCCGCCTTGTCGAACTCGGCGAGTCCGCGGTAGGCCGCGCCCATCGTCTGCCGGACGGTCGCCTCCGTATCCGGTCGCCCGGTCCAGAGGCGTCGTCCGTCCGCCGCGAAGTCGTCCAGCATCTGCACCACGGTGTAATCGCGCCCGCGCCCGCTCTCGGGGTTGGCCGCGCCAAGCATCGCCTGAAGCGTCGCCACGACGTCCTGCGCCTTCTGCGCCTCACTCTGCGCCCGGCTGCGCTGGCGGGACTGCTCGCGGTACATCAGGGCGAGCGCCGCGGCGGAAACGATCACGATGACCGTCAGCCCGGCGGCGAGCGCCGTGGCCGCGCGATGCCGCCGCATCGCCTTGCGCAGCAGATACCACCCGCCGGGCGCTTGCGCGGCGACAGGTTCATGATTGAGGAAACGCTGAAGATCGTCGCTGAGTTCCGCCGCCGACCCGTAACGCCGGGACCGGTCCTTCTCGATCGCCCGAAGCACGATCGCCTCGAGATCGCGCGCGATCCCGGGCGCCAGCGACCCGGGACGCGGCGGATCCTCGTCGCGAATCCGGCGCGCCGCCTCCGCAAGCCCGACGCCCTTCACGTCGTGCGGCGGACGACCGGTCAGCAACTCGTACAAGATGACGCCGAGGGCGTACACGTCCGCACGCGTGTCCACGTCGCGCTGGGGTCCGACGATCTGCTCCGGGCTCATGTACGCCGGCGTTCCGAGAACCTGCCCGGTCTCCGCGCGCGTCGTCGCCGCCTCGCCGTCCGGATCGACGATCCGTGCAATCCCGAAATCCAGGATCTTCGGTCGGCCGTTCTCATCCACGAGGACGTTCGCCGGTTTCAGATCGCGATGAATGACGCCCCGCTGGTGTGCGTGGCGGACCGCGTCGCAGATCGAGATGAGCAGGTCGATGCGGCCGATCACGTTCGTCCCTTCCACGCGCACGTGATCGGTGAGCGTGCGCCCGCGGATCAGCTCCATCGCGAAGAAGGGCAGCCTCGGATGACGCCCTTTTCCCGCATCCACCTCCGCCAGACCGGCCTCGTACACGTGGGCGATGCCCGGATGTTGCAATCGCGCCAACACTTCGCTTTCAAACTCGAAGCGACGCAGGGCGTCCGGCGCGGGAAACTCCGACCGGATCACCTTCAGCGCGACGACGCGGGCGGGGCGTTCCTGACGGGCCTCGTACACGACGCCCATCCCGCCTTCGCCCAGCACGCGCACGATCTGGTACGAACCGATCCGCGACGGAGGCGCCGCCGCCTCGGCGCCGTCGTCTCCGAGATGCGCCGCCCACGGCGTCGAGGCCTCCAGAAAGCGCCCCAGCCCGCGATCATGCGCCGCCAGCATGCGCTCGACAATGATCCGGGCGTTCGCGTCCGACTCCCCGAGACGCTCGATCGCCCCGGAGCGCTGCGGCGCGGGAAGCTCGACCACCGCGTCGAACACGAGACGCGCTTGCTGGATCGACGATTCCGACAAGATCGGGGCCTCCCGCAAAGACGACTCAGGATTCCTCGGTTAACCGCGCAAAAAGGTAGGTCCGGGCGAAACGCCAGTCCCGCTCGACCGTCGGAACCGACAACGCCAGCACCTCGGCGATCTCGTCCATCTTCAGACCCGTCCAGTACCGCAGGCGGACCACCTCCGCGCAACGAGGTTCGGCGCGGGCCAGCTCCGAAATCGCTTCATCCAGCGCAATCAGATCGCCGCCCGACGCCTCCGCGACGCGCCCGGCCGCCTCCACCTCGTCAACGTCCAACCGGCGCCACCCGCCGCCGCGCTTCAGCCGCCCCTTCCGCCGCACGCTTTCGATGACGATGTCGCGCATCGCCTGAGCAGCCGCGGCGAAGAAGTGCCGCCTGTCCGTACTCCGCCGGGGATCGTCCCGACCCATCAGACGAAGATATGTCTCATGCACCAGCGCGGTGGGTTCCAGGGTCTGACCCGGCGGCGTCCGGGACATCTGCGCGCCCGCAATCCGACGTAGCTCCTGATACACCAGCTCGAACGCCCGGCCCGACGCCGCCGCGTCGCCGGATTCGGCCGCGCGCAGCAACCGCGTCAACTCTCCCTCAGGAAATCCGGACATCCTCAAGCCTTCATGATCGCGTTCCGGCGCCTGCGCCGTCCCCGCCGGAAGCCGCCTGCCGACAAGGACGTGGCGTTCCGGCTCGCCACGCTTTATTCTAGCCCGCCGGGGCGGTCGGACGAAGGACTCCGGAAGCGTCAGGATCCGGGATTTGAACGCGCATCGCCGGTCAGAGCCCCCATCAGGACACGCCCGGACGTTGCAACCCGAGGCGGCTCATCACCTGCTTGAGATCCTCCCACGCCTTGATCTTGTCCGCAGGATTTCGCAGCAGGTACGCGGGGTGATACGTCGGCATCAGCGCCACGGACGCCCCCTCGCCCTGCACGCCGGACAGGAAGTACTCGTGAAACCGTCCGCGAAGCCGGCCGATGCTCTCCGCGGTCGACAGCAGCGTCTGCGACGCCGGCGCGCCCAGGGCGACGATCACCTCCGGATGAATCCACGCAAGCTGCTGCCGCAGATACGGGCGGCACGACGCAATCTCGTCCGGCGCGGGCGTCCGGTTGTTCGGCGGACGGCACTTCAGAACGTTGCAGATGAACACGTCCTCGCGCGTCGTGCCCATCGCCTCGATCATTTTCGTCAGGAGCTGCCCCGCTTTGCCCACGAACGCCAGCCCCTGACGGTCCTCGTCGAACCCCGGCGCCTCTCCGACGAACACGAGGCGGGCATGCGGGTTCCCCTGTCCGAAGACGGTGCGCGTGCGCGTCGCCGACAGTCCGCACTTCGTGCATCCGGCGACGTCCTCGCTGAGCACGCGCAGACGTTCAACCACGTCGCCTTCGATCTCGACCGGCGCGGCGCCGCCCGGCGGAGGCGCGGATCCGCGGACGCGTGCGGTCGAAGACGCCGCCGCGATCGGCCACGCCGCCACGCCTAACCGGCGATCCGCTTCGAGCAGCGGAAGCAGCGCGCGGGTGATCTCGACGGGAAAGCTCAGCTTCGGCACGACGGTCCTCCCTTGCGCAAGCGCCGGCGGGGGTGGAGCCGCGGACGCGCGGCGGCTAGCATAACCGGCGTGGGCGACTTCGAGGAGATCAGCCTGACGCTCTCCGACGGATACGAGGCCTACGCGCGGTTCTGGTTCCCGCGGAAACCCGTCGGCGCCGTGCTGTACCTTCACGGCATCCAGTCTCATTGCGGGTGGTACGAGGCGTCCGCGCAGCGCCTGCGGGACGCGGGTTACGCGGTGCTTCAGCCGGATCGGCGGGGCAGCGGACGCAACGCGCGGGACCGGGGTCATGCGGCGTCGCCGGAGCAACTGCTCTCCGACGTGTCCGCGGCCCGCGACGCCCTCCGGGAGCGGAGCGGGCGGGACGGACATCATCTTCTCGGCGTCAGTTGGGGCGGGAAGCTCGCGGTCGCGGCGTACGTGACGGACGGCGCCGGAGTGCAGGGGCTGACGCTGGTCACGCCGGGATTGTTCCCCCTCGTCGGCGTCACGCCGGCCGAAAAGTTCCGGATCGGGGTCGCGATGGTGACCGACCCGTGCCGCCGCTTCGACATTCCGCTCAACGACGCGGCGATGTTCACCGCCCATCCCCCGAAGCAGCGCTTCATCGACGCGGACCCGCTCACGCTGCGCCAGGCGACGGCCGCCTTCTACCTGGCGTCGCGGCGCCTGGACCGGACCTGCGCGCGGCTGGAGTCGTGCCCCCCGACGCCCGTGCATCTCCTCCTCGCCGGTCAGGAGCGGATCATCGACAACGCACGGACCGAGGGATTCATCCGAGATCTGAGCTGGTCCGGAACGCGCGTCACGCGCTACGACGCGGCGCGGCACAGCCTCGAATTCGAAGCCGACCCCGAACCTTTCCTGCGCGACGTCGTCACGTGGATCCGCGAGACGGATGCGCGGCGGCCCGAAACCAATGCATGTGAAAACGCCTGAAAACAAGCGGTATTCGGCGCCGCCGGCGACGACCGCGGACGCGGCGCGGCGCGGCGCCGTCGCGCGCGGCGCAAGCGTCATCATCGTGGCACTCGCAGCGCGCGGCGACGCGGCGAGACGCGACGGCGCGATCGGCGCGCGCCGATCGGCGGCGTCGCGGCGCGCGGATCGGCTCATGCGTCGGAGGGTCGGCTGCCGATATCAGGAGGCATCGGTCCGAACTTGAGGAAAAATTTCTTTTGACAAGTCGGACCCGAAGGGTATTCTGAAACGTGGAAAGGAGGTGATTGAGATGGCGAAGAAGCGCAAGGCCGCCAAGAAGGCGACCAAGAAGGCTGGAAAGAAGAAAGCTTCGAAGAAGCGCTAGGCACGGTGACGTGCTTGCGGCATCGACCGGTGGTGCATCGGTCGAAGTCAGTGAAGGCCGCTTCAAATTGAAGCCTCTTCGAGGCGCTTCGCACGGCGGATTCGGTTTGACGGTCCGCGCCACGGCTTGAACCGACCGCACGCGAAGCAGATTCGGTCCTCAGTACCGAAACGACGACGGAAGGCGCTACCCGCCACGGCGGTGCCTTCCGTCCGTTGTTTTTACCGGGATCGCCGCCGGACAACATCCCGTCGAACCCGGCGCGATCGATCGCGCGCCTCTTGCACGGCGCGGCGAACCGGCGGCCTCCGGCGGCTTAAAACAGACGACGCACCGATGCCGGGACGGCTCCTGAAGGGTCTTCGGGGGGGGAATTGCGGTGGCGGAATCGAACCGCGCCCGTCCGACGCACGAGCACGTCAGCGGCGGTACGTGATCCGTCCGCGGTTCAGGTCGTAAGGCGAGATTTCGATCAGCACCCGGTCACCCGGAAGGATGCGGATGTAGTTCTTCCGCATCTTCCCGGATATCGTGCAAAGCACGCGGTGCGTGTCGTCCCCCACGACGACCTGCACCTGGAACATCGCGTTGGGCAGCGCCTGCACCACCGTGCCTTCCAGTTCGATTACATCAGCCGATTTCGCCATGCCGCTCCTGAAAGATCGCGCCGTCGGGGCGACCGTCCGAGGAATATAACACCCGCGCCCCGCCTCGACAAGCCGCCCCCCGCTCTTTCAACCCATCAAGCCCGCTCCCACTTGGGATCGCCGACCCGTCCCGTTATATTGCCCCCACCTGATGAGCACCGTCTTGCACATCACGCTTCCGGACGGGACCGGTCTGGAGCTTCCACCGGGATCAAGCACGGCCGACGTCGCCGCGAAGATCGGCGCGGGGCTGGCGCGCGCCGCCATCGCCGGCAAGTTCACCCGCGACGGGCGATCCGAAATCCTCGACCTCCGCCGACCCCTCCCGGGGAACGGCGCGATCAAGATTCTCACGAAGTCCGACGACGACCCGGACGCCCTTTTTGTTCTCCGTCACAGCACGGCCCACGTGATGGCCGAAGCCGTCTGCGCGCTCTTCCCCGAGACGAAGCTCGTTTACGGACCGCCGGTCGAGGACGGCTTCTACTACGACCTGGATCTGCCCCGGTCGATCACGCCCGAGGACTTCGAGCGGATCGAGTCCGAGATGGCCCGGATCATCAAGGAGGATCGGCGGTTCACCCGCGTCGAAATGTCGCGCACGGACGCGATGCCGAAGCTCGCCCGCGAGGGCAACCGGTACAAGATCGACAACGCCGAGCGCGCCGAGGGAGACGTCCTGAGTTTTTACGTCACCGGCGAGCGCCTCGGCCAGGACTTCGAGGACTTGTGCCGTGGTCCGCACGTCCCCTCCACCGGCGTCATCGGAGCGTTCAAAGTCCGCCAGGTCAGCGGGTCGCATTACCGCGGCGACGTCAACGATCAGCGCCTGCAGCGCATCTACGGGACCGCGTTCTTCAAGAAGGCCTCCCTTTCCGCCTACCTCGACCAGCTCGAGCAGGCGAAAGCCCGCGACCACCGCGTCCTCGGACAGGAGCTGGGCCTGTTCACGATCGACCCCCTCGCCGGCAGCGGCCTGATCCTCTGGAAACCGAAAGGCGCGACCGTCCGCCTCGTGCTCGAGGAGCACCTGCGCGGCAAGCTCCGCGAGCAGGGGTACGACCCGGTGTTCACCCCGCACATCGGGCGCCTCGAACTGTACCGGATGAGCGGGCATTTTCCGTATTACCGGGACGCGCAGTTCCCCCCGCTTTACGAGACGGACGCAGCCCGCATCCTCAATGAAATCTGGATCTCGCTTTACGAGGCCGACAAGGCGAAGTCGCTCGATCCGCTCGGCGGGAGGGTCGCGCGCCTGCTCGACGAATTGCGGATCGCCGACCCCTCGCGCCACGCGGAGTTGACCGGCGCCGCCGGAAAACCCGACGGACACCGCCTCAGCTCCGATCCGGCCGACGCGCCTCGCAATCTTCAGTTGATCCGCGACCTGCTCCAGCATTCGGACGGCTTCCTGCTCAAACCGATGAACTGCCCGCATCACGCCCGCATCTACGCCAGCGAACCGCGCAGCTACAAAGACCTTCCGGTCCGCCTCGCGGAGTTCGGAACCGTCTACCGGTATGAGCAGTCGGGCGAGCTTTCAGGCCTGACGCGCGTCCGCGGCTTCACCCAGGACGACGCCCACCTGTTCTGCACCGAGGATCAGTTGCCCGACGAGCTGGCGAAGTGCGTCTCGCTGACCCGCTACGTGCTCGAACTGCTCGGCTTGAAGGATTACCGCGTCCGCATCGGACTGCACGATCCCGGCGATCCGAAATTCATCGACAATCCGCAGGGGTGGGCGCGCTCCGAGGAGGCGGTCCGCCAAGCCGTCGCGGCGAGCGGCATGTCGGCGACCGAGGAAGTCGGCGAGGCCGCGTTCTACGGACCGAAGATCGACTTCGTCGTCAAGGACTGCATCGGGCGGCAGTGGCAGCTCGGCACGGTGCAGGTGGACTACAACATGGCGAGCCGGTTCAACCTGACCTACGTCGGTTCGGACAACCGGCCTCACCGCCCGGTCGTGATTCACCGCGCGCCTTTCGGAAGCCTGGAGCGGTTCACGGGGATTCTGATCGAGCATTTTGCCGGCGCGTTTCCGCTGTGGCTGTCGCCGGTGCAGGTCGCCGTCGTCACGGTCAGCGAAAAGAGCGAAGCCTACGCCCGGACGGTGTTCGATCGCCTCAGGTCGGCGGGGCTTCGGGCGGTGCTGGACGTGTCCAGCGAGAAGATCGGTCCGAAGAAGCATCGCCACCGTCAGGACAAGGTCAATTACATCCTCGTCGTGGGCGAGAGCGAGGCCGCGAAGGGCGAGGTCAACGTCAACGACCGGGACGGCCGGACGCTGGGGAACCGCCCGCTGGAGGCGTTCCTCGACGCCTGCCGAAAGGAAGTGCAGACGCGGGGGCTTGCGGAAGGATAAAAGCTTACTAAGGTCGCCGGTTCGTCCCGGGTGTGGACCCTCGCTCGGCGTTTCCTGTTCCGCGTTGATCGTTATAATGTCTCGGGGGGGGGGAACGCGGCTGCGACCCGCGCGGCCCCGGATAGGTTCAGAGTCTTGCAGTAAAGGAGTCCGGTCATCGTTAAGGCGCTGCGTTTGAACGAGCAGATTCGCATTTCTCCGGTTCGGGTCATCGACCAGGAGAACAATCAGCTTGGCATCCTCCCGACGTCCGAAGCCCTGAACCTGGCGCGAACCGCCGGGCTTGATCTTGTCGAGGTGTCCCCGACGGAGACGCCCCCGGTCTGCCGCATCATGGATTACGGCAAGTTCAAGTACACCCAGAAAAAGAAGCAGAAACAGTCCCACGCCGCCAAGGTGGATCTCAAAGAGGTTCGCCTGCGCCCGAAGACCGACGATCATGACCGCATGATCAAGGTCGGTCACGCCCTCGAATTCCTCG
The DNA here is from genome assembly GCA_022072505.1 of Phycisphaerae bacterium. GTDB lineage: Bacteria > Planctomycetota > Phycisphaerae > UBA1845 > UBA1845 > JABWBH01. Next base: position 2,065 of record JAJVHU010000021.1, on the reverse strand, counting down.
AAAAGGGGCACAAGGTCCAGTTCACGATGCTCTTCAAGGGGCGCGAACGCTTCAACATGGAGTTCGCCCTCGGCAAATTCAAGGAAATCATCGCGGCGCTGGGGGAGAAGGGAAAAGTCATCCGACCGCCCACCGCCGAGGGCCGGCGCATGACGATGGTCGTCGTCCCCGCCCGCAGCGCCGGCGCCTCAGCGCAGGGGTAGGCGGGTTCCGGCGACCTTGAGTCTCCCTCTGGCTCCGGTTGCGGGGTGTTGGAATCGCATGAACTTATGAGTTGGTGCGACCCGAATCTCCATCGGACTCCGGTGCAACACGCTTCGCCTGACTCCGGTCAACACGCTTCGCCGACGGTCCCGCAGGATCGTCGGGCGCATTCGCCTCAATCCCGACGAACACGCGCGAACGTCCGTTGTTTTGTTTCAATTCCGAAGGAGGCGCAGGGTTCTCGGATGCGTTGGTCACAATCCCGAAGGGATTGCGGCCTCCAGCCCAGGGTTGGACGCCGAAGGCGGCCTACCTTGGGTTCGCGGCGATCCACCCCTCGACCAACCCCAACGAGCCTGGGAATTTTTGGGAAGCCCTCCGCATCAAACACCAAATCCGAGACTGAAAGGCGGGTCCGTGACCCGAAAGACGCGCGTTCGTGAGGCGTCGGCTGGAAAAATTCCCAGGCTCAACGGGGTTGCGCCGGGTCGAACGGGTTGCACCAGATGAAACGGTTGCACCGAGTTGAAGGGGTTGCGCCAGATGAAACGGTTGCGCCGGGTTGAAGGGGTTGCGCTGGGTTGAAGGGGTTGCGGCGGGTTGAAAGGATTGCGATGGGTTGAAGGAGTTGCGCCAGACGAAACGGTTGCGCCGGGTCGAACGGGTTGCACCAGATGAAACGGTTGCACCGAGTTGAAGGGGTTGCGCCAGATGAAACGGTTGCGCCGGGTTGAAGGAGTTGCACCAGATGAAACGGTTGCGATGGGTTGAAGGAGTTGCGCCAGATGAAACGGTTGCGCCGGGTCGAAGGGGTTGCGCCAGATGAAACGGTTGCGGCGGGTTGAAAGGATTGCGATGGGTTGAAGGGGTTGCGCCAGATGAAACGGTTGCGCCGAGCGGCACAACCCCTTCGGGGTTGGGTGCGCTTGCCTTCGTCTTCCGTGGGCTGCGCCCACGGCTATTCATGTTGATCCCCTTCGGGGATCGGCGTCGTAATCCCCGGCGATCAGACGTCATATTCCACAACGGTCAGACGTCATGTTCCCGGGCCGTCAGACGTCATGTTCCCCCGCGGTCGTTGGTGTCATATTCCCCGAAGGGGAATTACGTGGATAGCCGTGGGTGAAACCCACGGTGGCGTGCGGGATCAAAACGCGACCCCGAAGGGGTCGAACCAACCTGGGTGGATCGCGTGGTGCAACCCCTACCTTCTTGACAATTGTCACATCGCCGGGGTTGAGGATCGAGCGTTCTCGGTTTCCCAGGGTAGGTCGCCTGCGGCGACCCACCCTGGGCTGGAGGACGCGACCCCGTTGGGGTCGAGAAACGCCGCGCGCCGTGACGCCTTCGAGGTGGATCGAGGAGCGCCGCGCGCCGCGGAGCACCGGAGTCAGGTGGAGAGTCGGGGCCGGGCTTTCATGCGGGTTTGAGACCGCGTGTGAGGGGTCAGGGGTTGGAGTTTGGGGGTCAGGAGCCGGCGGCTTGGGGGGCGCGAAAAAACAGGCGCGCCTCCAAAAAATCTCTTGACATCGGGGGGGGGGGGGGGCTTGGTAGGCTGACCCTTTGACGCGTACCGAGCAGGTCTGAGGGGGTCGGCTCGACACGGGTGCGGGGCTGCGGGCCTTCTTGTTGCGGATTTCCGTTGCGAGGAGGGGCCGTCGGCCTTCGATCTCAGCGATGAGGAGGCTTCGGGCTTCCGCACCAGAGAGGCTTCTTGCCTCCGGAGGGAGGGTTCGCATGAAGCGGGCCTGGCGGTCGATCCCCGTCGCGGGCGTCGTCCTTGGCGCTGAGGCGTCGGGCTGGGAGCTTGTCCCGGGCGCGAGGGCGTGGTCGGGGTCTGGTGTGTCGTCGGGGGCGTCTG
>JAJVHU010000055.1 GCA_022072505.1 Phycisphaerae bacterium | reverse complement strand
TCGGCTGGCTTCAAAACCTGAGGCGACTCTGCATCCGATGGGAAAAATCGACGGAGTTGTTTCGTGGCTTTGTTCACCTGGGCTGCGCGTTTCTATTGTTAAAAGAGGTTTTGGGATAGGTTCTACTGACTCCGGCCTGCGGATAGTAACGCTGCGAACTCGAGCGTCAGCGGGCTGAGTCCCGGCCTATCGTCCATGAAACGCGCCATCACTCATCTCGGAAACGGCCGGACAATCCACTTGGCCAACCGTATCACGTTCCGCAAAACAAGGCTGGCGCGCGATATTCCCGCGGTTTCTGTGAATGGAGGCATCGCTTGAGGCCACACAACCAGGAGGAAACGGCATACGCAGACTATGGTGTACAGACCCAATCGGAGCAACTTCCGAACCAAGCACCAAACTCATGTTGGAGCCTTCCTGCACCAGAGATTCGTATAACCATCCGAGTTGTGAGGATATCGTTTGAGCAGATCCTCGATTTGCACTTTGAACACCGTCCCGCAATCCGCGACGAATTCAAATATGGAGAAATGATTATCTGCCAAGAAACCAAACAAAACGCGCGGGTCCGTGCCCGCCCGTTTCAGCAGCTTTGGAGCAAACTCGATAAAAAGACGAACCCTTGGGCAAGTGGCGAGCAGGCGTTTCATGCCGCGCAATACGTGGAGCTCCCGACCCTCAACATCAATTTTCACTAAACTCAGTCTTTGAGGAAGGACATCAAAGAAATCATCGATGCTGGTCTGCGTAACGCGAACGGCGTCCTCTGTCGGTGAAGACGTGACGAATGGCGTCTCGGCGGAAAGCCCATCCCGCTCCAGGTATACTTTTGAGCTGCGCTCGCCGACGGCGCTCTGGACAGTGCATACGTTCCCATGGCCGTTTCTTTCGATCGTCGAACACAACAGGGCGTAGTTCTCGGGCTCAGGTTCAAATGCGAATACTTTGCCTTCGGGACCGACCCGATGCGCAAAACTTGCCGTGAAATATCCGACATTGGCGCCGATATCAAGCACCGCGTCACCCGGCGAGAGTTGTTGGTCAAGCCAACATCTTTCGGAGTAGAATGGGTCTTTGATGCTTAACATGATTGAATCGAATCGTCCGGTATTGATCCATTGCCCATTTACGCGCACCCATTGCGGCGTGATCAGGCGCATGATGGAGTTATGAACGAATCGAACCAGAGTGAATCTTCCAACTCCGCTTCCCCATAGATGTCGGACACACGCCGCATATCTCGAATGCAATAATCCGCGAATGCGTGCCGGCACTATGTGTGTTGTCTTTCGCATGCTAAAGCGCCTCGATAGCCAAATCACATTGAGGACTTAACCTTTGGGGGTCGGCCGCTCACTCAGCAAACATCTATTTCGTTCCGTTCACATCTGTTGCGAGATCGTGAAACGGACGATCGCAAGAAGTTCTTGGCAAGCGCCTTTCTTCCGAGGGTTGCCACTGAGACAACCACAATCGGAATTCCTGTCATCAACAACGCATCAATGGGGAAGCGGTAGCGTGCCTGTGCATGAGTGATGTAGTATACAAGAGGATAGGTGAGAACGGGAAGAATGGCTTGATAGGCGCTGTTTCCCAATCGTCGGCCAAGCAGGAGCCCAACGGCGCCCAGTGCCAATGGAACGCCAACGAGAACGGAAGACGCTGCAGCGAACCGACCCCAGAAAACCTCCTTCGTCCAGAACACAAGAATCCGACGACCGCACAACCTCTGGAACCGCCCTTGATCGGCACATATCCACTCAATCGCGCGACCGTAACAATGGCGATTGTACGCGGGTTCGCCAAGACCTTCCAGTAAAGCGCGTTCAGCAGGTTCGTTGAGGTAGAAACAGTCTGGGCCAACATAAGCATGTCCATTGCCACGATTTCCCGCCATGAGCTCCGTCCCGAAGTTTCCTCGAATGAAGATCCATTCATCAAACATTATCCGATTTCGAATCAGCCATGGCAGAACACACGTAACCGCAACGGCCCCGGTTAGAGCGGTATTGAGGACGCCTCGCATGCCGATATCCCGCGCCAACCAGGTCTGCCACCCAAGCAACGGAAGAGCAACAGCGATCGTGATCGGGTTGACGAGCGCTGCAAATCCAATGAATGCGCCAACCAGAACGGGACGAACTCCGGAACGGCTTTCGGAAGCGCTCCTGACCAGAAGGGGGGTCCAGACGACCAGCGCCGCTATCAAGGCTGCGTCCGAGGTTGATCGGATTGCATAGTAGATGCTCGGAGGGTAAAGCATATAGATCCATCCGGCATGGCGGCCTGCACGGCCACCAAAAATCTGAGCCGAAAGACGGCGTACACCGAGAACCGTCAACGCCGACACGACGGAATACAGGAGCTGGATCGATAGCAAGAACGCGGGCTCGGATCCGCGGGCAATCCAGAGCGCCCCCATTAACAAAGCAGGGTGGGCCGGGCTGCGCCATGCAGACGGAAAGTGACGGTCGCACAGATAGGGGTTGGGGAAGGCGCGTTCGGCCAGCATGGCGCTGCCGAGATATTCCCCTTCATGATCGCGCTGATATTCAAGGCGCTGGGGGTTCACGTTGGCAAGGAACCCTGCCGCGATAATGCGGACGAGCAGTGCGGAGAGGAAGAGGATTAAGAGTTCGCTTCGGCAAGAAGTGCGCATAGATCACACAATTAGGGGCGAGGCGAGAAGATGGATGGCCAGATTGAGCGCCGTCGCACGTTGCAGTTAGATGCCGGAGAAGTCATCGGTGAACTCGTGCCGCCACGGCGTTTGGTTGGGGATGATGCGGAGCGAATCTCCTGTGACAGCAACGGTTTTGCGCAGCCGCTTCCCTCACGGCTCGACGCAACCAAGAAATCGTCAGCGAGCGTCGCCCATGCGGCGCGAATCCTGGCGGCCCCGACCGTCGCGCGGGCCTGGTTGCAGAGTTGCCGGCGGAGGGTCGGATCGGTCAGGACGCGCACGGCGAGTTTCGCCAGTTCGGATGCGGTCCCGTTTCGGGCTACAAGGGCGTTGATGCCGTCTTCGAGGTAATCCGCTACCGGCGTGGTGACGACGGGGCAATGACAGGCCATCCCTTCAAACGGCGGTGACGGAAAGTTCTCGAAACGGCTTGTGAAGAGGAACACATCCGCCCGACGATAGAGCGCTTTCATCTGGGCCAGCGTCACGGTTCCGGTTTGGACGACGCGAGCGCCGGGGATGCGGATGGACAAGTCCTGGCCGGTCAGCCAGATTTCCAAGTGCCCTGGGAATACGGCGGCGAGACGATGGCAGACGTCTTGCAGGAGATCGGCGCCCTTGGCGTATGACCTTCCGACGATCCCAAGTACAACGTAGCGCCGGGTCCGCACCGGCACGGCGGAGTCATCGGCCTTGACGGACTGAATCGCCGCAAGACGCGCCCATTCACCTTCTCGGATCAAGGATGGCGTCAAACCGTATCGGGTGGAAAGCCGGACGGCCAATTGACGCGAGGTACACAGGACTGGAACGCGGCTGCGGCGTACGACGCCTCGGTAAAGCGATTGGGAGACCCGTCGGAGGAGCGGGTGGCGGTAGTATTCGCTATCGTCGTTCTGGGCGAAATAAATGAGACGATCCCGGTGTCGCGCGATCAGAGCGCAGAGCAGCGGAAGGTAGTCGGCGATCAGATAATCCCACTGCCGCCATGAACGGCTGAAAAGCGATGCCATGGCGCCGATCAGGCTTTTGCCTGGGAGAGGAAGGTAACGCCTCTCCGTGAGGTTGAAGCGGGATCGCATACGGCGAGGCGGATAGTAGACAAAAGGTTCGGCGCCCGCCGTCTGAAGGCGCTGCACGAGAATGTCCGCCATCTGGTCGGACCCGCGCGTCCAGACGTCACAGCGAACAAAGGCGATACGTTTGCCGACGAGTTCCGGGCGAGGGGCCGATGCCGTGAAGACCCGCGCCCCCGTACCATCCCGGCGCTGCTCGGAGATCGGTGGGAACATGCCCGAGGTATTTAGCATGTTGGGTTCCCGTCCTTTCAAGGGGTGATTCCTGAACGGATTTCAACGGCTTGGCTTCGGTCGGGCTGACCGGACCGGTTGTCGTTCGTCAAAGCGCGCGGCGCGTCGCCCTGGGGGTTCCACCGCCCTTCGATGCCGATGACCACGGGTTCCGCCCAGGCGACACTGGTGTGGATTCGAACCGACTCGTGAAACGTGTCCGGGAATGCGTCAGGGTCGAGAATCAGGTCCACGACGTGGCCGCTGGCTTCCAGGGGAGAGGACTCCACGCTGAGGCCCGCGCAACCTGAGGAAACCTCCAGGATTCGAAACGGATCGCCATGCATTCTTCTGATCGTGACGCTGGCGTGAACGGGCTTGACGGGTCGGGGGCCATCGAGAGGAACGCTGGACGGCTGCAGGACGAACTCTTCGCGGATCGTCGCGGTGAGGTCCAGTCGGATGAGCGATTGAACAGGGCATTCCGTCTTTACAAGCAGGCTTTGCTCCAGTCGTCGTCCGGGGCGGAATGGGACCGAGAGACTAGCCTGAATGCAGCCGCCCGTTCCGCAGGTGTCGCAGGCCGAGACGACGCTCGCCGATAGGCACGTACAACTGGGTTGAACGTCGGCGATGGCAAGCGGTTCGCGCGCGTCGCGCCTGAAGGCGAAATGATGGATGCACCATTGACCCGGTTCGACCTCGCCAAAATCCCAACGGTGTTCCGTGAATCCTAACGTTTGGTCGAAGATCCCGTTCTCGATCGGAGGAGCGCCTTTAGGGGACGGGCCGCAGTCCGCATAGGGTGGAGGTTTGTGGCCGCGGGCGGAGTGTTCGGGAGACGCCGGAGAATCATCAGCGGAACTATTGTCGAGCGCCTTCAGAATCTGCGGCTGGTCCGGGTGGAGCCTCAGCGACGCCTCGAAGCACCCGCGTGCGATGCGGCGGTCTCCTCCGGTCAGCAACGTGAGGAACCCGAGTTCTCCATGCACCCGGAAGTCCGCGGGGGTCAGTTCCGCAAGGCGCACAAACGCTTCACGGGCCCCGGGATAGTCGCCGAGGGCCTTTTGAATCCGGGCGAGGTTCCACCATGCGGTCGTGTACTCAGGGTCGATTGTGCTCGCTATTTTGAAGTACGACACTGCTTCACTCACCTGTCCGGCCTCCGCCAGAGCACTCCCGACATTGTTGGCGATCTCTTTGACGCCCCAACCGTAATCGACGCAGCGGGCGAACGCCGATCGGGCATCCTCGCTGCGACCGAGCCGCAGGGCGTTCAATCCGCGGAAAAACTCGTGGTCCGCCAGAATGTTGTCTGCGCCAAAGTCGCGCGGGGCTCCGCCTCCGAGGTCCAGATTGCGATAGTGAATGTGGTCCCACGCGGAATCCGGATCAAACGGCTTGCCCTCGGGCAACAAGTGATACAGAAGGCCCACAGGGTGCAGCCGTGCGTTCGTTACAGGCGAGTCCTTCTTGACTGTGTAGTAAACCGGCCGTCGAGCGTGGCGTACGATCCATTCCTCGATTTGCTCTCTTTCCTGAAGGCAGCGCGGCTTGCGACCTTCAAAACCGGGCATGTCGCGATACAAGGCAGGATCGATGTATCCGTATTTGTCCGCAATCGTCACATCGGTCCGAACCCCCTCGACCGCAGTCAGGTAGATCATCGGGAACGTGTTGTGATCTCCCGAGGGGAAGATCAGGGCGTTAGGCAGCGCGGACGCCAGCAGGTTCCGCGCATGATCGCCGGCGTACCAGTAGTTGCGGAAGTTGTTCTCTTTCCAGAACGACACGAGGGGAAAGAGACAGAAGCAGCCCGGCAACAACCGGACGAACCGTGAGGTCCACCATCGCCGTGAACCAGGAGATGCTTCCGTAAACCATCCGGCAGTAGTGCGCACCAGTGCATCCAGGCCAGCGCCTAAAGGCAACCCCATGACGATGTACTGCTGGACAAAGAAGACTTTCGAAGACCAGATGCCTGCCCGGTCCGGGCCTATGCCGTGCAACCGAAGAAAAAGAAGCACATGCGACAGGGTCAACACGGCCCACAGAAGCGCAACAGAGCGGTTGCGCACCATCAACACCCCGGCGCCGACAAGGACGACAGGCAGCGCCCACGGCGTGAGTTCCCGCAATACGTACGCACCGATCACTTGCAGCTCCCGTCGATATTCGCCCAAGGATTTCGAGGGAGTCGGATGGTCGGCGTCCGGGCGGGCGCGGTATTGCCGGCGAGACACGTGGTCCGCCAACGCCTGCCAGCTCTTCGGCTCGCCCCAGTTGACGGGAGGATCAGCGGATGCCCGCAGCGGGAGATACGCATAGGGGAGCAGACCCGCCATGAACAGCAACGTGGAACGCAGCGCCGTTCGCCAGTCCAGCAGCAGTTGGGGACGGATGAGCAGGATCCAAGCCGCCACACCGAGCGAAGTGAAAGCCATCAGGTGGTGATTGGACAACCCCAGTCCAGTCACGCCCGCCGCCGCAGCCAGGAACCCTGTCCGGTTCGTCTGTCGCCACTTCAATACACACCAGACGAGCAAAGTTACCAGCAAGGCGTGCAGCGTGTACACCTCGGCGATGACGCTCTGAGACCACAGAACCGCCCCGAAGGCCATCGTCAACGCGGCGCCGGCCGCGGTGGAACGTCCGATGCTGACGAGGCGGATGCTTCGGAAAAGGATCCCCGCGGCCAGTGCGGCGCAGATGCCGGAAAACACGTTGGCCCGCCACCCCACGCTGCCTGCGGGAAAGATGCGAAGGAAGATGCCGCACAGGAGCGTCCATAAGGGATACCCTGGAGGGTGAGGAACGCCGAAACAGTAGGCGGCGGCGATGAGTTCTCCGCTGTCTTCGGAAGTCACCGTGGGAGCGGCGGTCGCTACGTAAACCGTTAGGGCGATGAGAATTACCGCGACCATCAGGATAGGGTCCGGATCGGTGGACCAGAAGCCCGTCACCCGCCGTGAAAGCCTATTGACGATCCGCATCCGGTCCGCACGGGGTTTTCCCAGGCCTTGGGCGGGTTCTTCATGCGTCGATGATGGAGTCACTGGAATCATGGTCGAATTCGGACTAAAATTCCTCACCCGCCAGGAGCGGTACGGACGATATAAGCACCGGCCCGTGGGTTCGCGTACACGTGCGCTTGTCGGAAGGCAGGTGGAATGTGCCCGCGGAGTTGCCCAGTAACGACCCGCACGCTTCCAGCGTCGGGACCATTACACTCACGCGGGCACATCCTTCCCGCCTCCTTGAGAGTACGAAGGGAAATCGAGAGAGATCGACAGAAAACCGCCGAGCGGCAAGGCTGACACGCGACCATGAAAGGAGAGAGACTCTGCGTCGACGGGCGCGGGGACGCGCTCGGCGTACAGGGCGAGCCGCTCAGCACCGATTCTGAAGGCGTCATGCCTCAAACCCTCGGTTTCGTGCGGCCGTTACTGGGCTTCCCCCATCATAGGAATTGCCCGGCGGCCGTGTCAAGGTTTTTTCTGTTTCACGTGTGCGTTGGCCTTCAACCCGGCGGCGGCTTCCCGCCATGATGGGGCTGGACGCGCGGACCGGATCAACGTCGCCCCGCCGGATACGATCAGAGTCGGCTTGACGACGCGGATCTCATCACCGCCGCCTGAAACGTCTGGCAAGGTCGGGGTTTCTTACTCCGAAGTGCGACGGATGCAGGCCATAAGTCAATATCGTGTCGGGAGTAGGAAGAAATTCTGCTTTTTTTCTCCCGAGGGCTTGACAGGCCGAATCCTCGCGGTATCATTCCCACAGTTGCCCGGTAACCTCCCGCCCATCGCATGAGCGGTCTGCGCCACGTCGCGGATCGTTCAGATTTCAGCATCGGTGACCATCGGACGAAGGGCGTCTTTCCGAATAAGGCGCGGGCCGATGTCGGCGACTTGCCGACTCGAAGGGAAGTCCGATGACCGCTCTTGCCGCTTCGCCTGCGGAACGGGTTGTCCTACCGCTGCGCCTCCATGCTGCCGAACGGGTTCTGGTCGTTGTGCCGACCTACAACGAGGGCGACAACCTCCTTCGCCTGCTCGCTGTAATCCTGGAAGCGACGGACGCGGATGTGCTGGTCGTGGACGATGATTCCCCGGACGGCACGGGAAAGCTCGCGGATGCGTTGGCGGAGTTGAACGCCCGCATCACCGTCCTGCACCGCGCAGAACGGGCGGGGCTGGGGTCCGCCTATGTGCAGGGCTTCCGGTGGGCGCTGGGGCGCGGCTACGAGTACGTCGTCCAGATGGATGCGGACTTTTCGCATGATCCACGGGCGATTCCGTCTCTGTTGGCCGCGGCGGAATCGCACGACCTCGTGATCGGATCGCGATACTGCGAACGCGGAGCCGTCATGGGCTGGCCGCTGCGCCGCAAAGTGCTCTCCCGCACCGCGAACCGATACGCGCGGACGCTTCTGGGCCTGAAACCGCGGGACGGCACGTCCGGCTTTCGGTGCTGGCGGCGCGACGTCCTTGAATCGATCCTGCGGCGACCGGACCGCCCGTGCGAGGGGTTCGCCTTTCAGCCCGAAATGGTCCATCGGGCCGAACAGCTTGGGGCGCGGGTCTGCGAAGTGCCCATCCTTTTTGTGGATCGTCGGCAGGGGCGATCGAAGATGCGGGTACGGGAACTCGTCCGCGGCGCGGCCGACCTGATTCGCGTCGCGCTTCGAGGCAGGAAGCAACTCGTCCGGAACCGCGCCGCACCAGCGCCACACCCGTGCCCATCCCGACCAGAGCGCATCCTTGTTCTCGCCCTCGGAGGCATCGGGGACACGGTCATGGCGTTCGCCATGATGCGGCGGCTGAGGCAGATGCGTCCGGACGCCCATCTTACGGCGCTGGTGATGTGGCCGCAGGCCGCCGAGTTGATCGAAGACTTGGGGGTTTTCAACGTCATCGTTCAGCATCATTTTCAGAACGAACCCTGGCGCCGCAGCTTTCACGTCGTTCGGCGACTGCGACGCGAAAGGTTCGACCTGGGCATCCAGGCTTACCCCGCCAACCGCTTCGAGTACAACCTCATGCATTTCCTTCTCGGGGTCCGGCGGCGCATCGGACATGATTACCTGCGCGGGTCGCGCTGGGGCTATCTGCGCTTCCTGCTGACCGATCGCGTCGCGCAAACGCTCGGCACGCACAACATCGAGGAGAACCTCAAGTTGCTGCGTCTTGTCGCGCCCGAAAGCGAACGCGGACCGATCGACTCGCGGCTCGGGCCGACCGACTCCCGCCTTGGACCGCTCGGCCTTCGCTATCACGAATACGCCGACGCGCTGCTGGGGGCGGGCGATGGGAGTTTCCTCGGGATTCACGCCGGGTCGAGCGGTTACAAGAACCTTCATGGCAAGCGCTGGCCGGCCGAACGGTTCGCGGAGCTGTGCAACCGGGTCCGCGAACAATACGGATGGACGCCGCTGCTGTTCGGCAGCGCCATGGATCGACCGATCAACGAAGCCATCCGCAACGCCTGCCCGGCGGCGCGCATCGTCGAGACGCCCTCCATCCGCCACACGGCCGCGGTCATCCAACGATGCCGCGCCTTCGTCGGCAACGACTCCGCGCCGGGACACATCGCCGTCGCCCTGGACGTGCCGACGATCCTGCTCGTCGGACCGACCGACCCGCTGGAAATCGGACCGTGCAGCGGCGGAGGAACGGCAGTGTCATGCCATCTGAACTGCACGCCCTGCTTCCGAGTGTCGAGGAAGGCGCTCACGTGTAAGCACCCGACGCCGTTTGCGTGTATGGCGGGAATCAGTGTTGACTCGGTGGTTCGAGAGATAGAATTATACCGACAACACACAATAGAAATGTCGGGTCCGATGATCGCTGGCGTCCGAAGCTGGCGATACCCCGAGCAATCCACAACACTATTGACCATCCGGCGCAAAGGCGTCAACTCCGGTTTTGCAAAGGAGCCCGTATCATGAGGACGGTCGTTAGCCTAGTCGTCCGATGTTCATTAACCGTTCTGCTTGCACTTGTCTTGCGAACAGCCAACGCAAAGGTTGTTTTGTCCGATGACAACGCGCAACCAGAATTCAACAGCGCAGTCAATGGTGGTAGCAGCCACAAAGCCCCTGCAAGCCTGCCGGCGTTCTCATCTCCCGCGGTGGAGTCCGATCCCCTACTTCTATCTCAATGCTGCAACGTGGTTACAGTAACGTGGGCGGGTTCTCCTGACCCGCCAGGCCCTTCTTGCTCGAAACACAGTATACCAATGCCGAACTACTTCGCGTACGCCTATGACGGTAACGACAACTGCACTCGAGTATCCTGGCCTTCTCCTGGAGTGCTCGGGAAAACAAAATATAGGATTACGATCCCAGAGAACTCATGTGACACCTTACCATCGGTCTGGTACGAGGTTGTGGCTGAAACAGAGCCGTGCGGCGTATGCACAAACTGTTGTAAATCGCTTGCTCCCTACGGAGCTGCTTCGCCCACGAATGATCCCCAGAACCCATACATCTATGCGACAGGTGGCGGCGCAAGCATCACGGATGCGGCACGGAGTTTGCCTGCCGGCTCAAAGGAGAAGGTTACATTGCACTTTGGGGAGTTTTCGGCAAGCTGCATGAACACGTTAGACACCCCATCCATCACGATTGTATTGCGAGTCACAGGTGAACAGAACTGTGGTGGTGGTTGTGGGACTAGCGACCACTGCGCGAGTCCAACAGACCCTCCGGCAGCAGCAGCAGGTGCTGTGCGGTTCACACCCAGTCTGGTAGGTGATGACGGTGGCGTGTCTGCAGTTGTTGGTTTTGAGCTTCTTGAAGCGTCAGGTCCGGGTGGAGGCGGCGGAGTTGTCAATTACTTTACGATTCCGGGTGGCGGAGCGTTCCGTGACTATGAATATGACGAGCGGCTAGTTGCGTCCACTTATGATAGCATCGTCGGAGAAGGGGGAAACGTTTACACCTATAATGCTGGGGCGATATTGCAGGGAAGCAATCTGGAGTACGTGTTCTCCGATACGAGGACGGGTTCGCAGTGGGTGGATGAAGAAGGCTGGATAGGCACGAGGCTCCCTTTGCGGTGGCTTAAGCGCGTCAACGAGGACGGAAGCCGGGATTCTTTGGTGGAGGGATCGGGGCAGGTTGTCCAAGGACGATATGTTCCGGAAAAATGGAAAAGCGTCGCGAATAACGCGTTGTCGATTGATTTCATCTACGATGGAACTACTGGACTGCTGTCACGAGTTAACCAAAGTGACGGACGGATCATCTATACCGATTATTTGTATCAGGAGGTGATTGTAGATTGGGAAGGTGGGAATGATCTAACACGCAATTATGCGTTGCTAACACATGTAGAGACGAACTGCGCCTCGTGCCCCGCTTACGATTATCAATACGATGAGTTCGGGCGACTGACCAGCGTGCTTGACGATCAGGACAACATCATCCGTGGCCTGAGATATCAGGATGTTGACGACGACAATCCGAACGAATTGACGAAAGTTTTTCGACAGCTCGATGGCGGTTCCGAAGAACTCGTATTCACGGCCGCCTACGATGAGTCTAATCACAAGGTTACGCACTATCGGCATCAAAGCAACAGCAACAAGGAAGTGGAGGTGGAGGAAAGCGCCGACGGCTTTGATGATGTGACGAAACGACGGCTTTACTCTGACATCAACCCAGACCTGTCAGGCAGCGGGGATTCCTATTCCTACTTGGAGTACATGAATGGCAGCGACCTGACCCGGCTGGATGCGGCGCTTCCGCGGGGGAACACCAGGCGAAAGTATATCGCAACCTCGGGAAACGATGACGGACAGATTGTGGTCGAGGCCATTTACAACGGCGCGAGTGAGATCACGTTGGCGCAGTACGACTACGATATTGTTGACCAGAATCCAAGAGTTGTCTGGGAGACTGACGTTCGCGGCCAAGTTACGTACTACGAGTATGACTATGGCTTCGGACTGGCAGGCATCGGAATGCTCACCAAAGTTGTCGAGTCGTTGGTGACGACGGTCGATCTAGGGAGCGTGCAGCAAACTCGCGAATACGTCTACAATAATAACTGGCAGCTTGAGGACGAAATCGTGGCGACGCCCGCCGGGACCGTGACACGCAGGCGCGAATACGACGACTACGGCAACGTCACGCGGCAGATTGAGGACAACACGGGGTTGGCGCTTGCGACGGACTATGTCTACGACTCCGCCAACCGGCTGTCCATCGCGACCGATCCGCGCGGGGTCACGTCGGTCTGGAAGCACACGTCGAGCGGCGCGCTGGAACGAGAGTACACCCTGGACATCGGTTCGTCGAGCGCCCCGGCGCTGCGCGTGTACGAGTATGATTCGCATGGGCACGTGACCGCGGCGTACACGGCTAAACAGGATGGCCCCATCGCAAGCCCGGCCTCCTTTTCGCCTGATTCTTCGAACTCCATCAAGACGGGTCATCTGTACGATCCCTTCGGGCGGCGCACGGCGATGATCGACGACCAAGGGGGGCTCAACCTGACGACGAGTTATGAGTACGACCATCAGGATCGAGTCGTCAAGACCACCACGCCGGGCGGCATCTTTACACGGATGATCTACGACGGGCGCGGACGGGAGTCGACCCAGATCGTCGGCGCGACGGGCGGACGGGAGTTGACGACGACGTTCGAGTACGACGGCAACAGCAACCTGACCCGGCAAACGGATCCTAACGGCATCGTCGTGACGTATGAATACGATCTCTACGATCGGCGGACCAAGATGACGCGTTCCGGGGCGTGACCGCCGCGCGCGATCGGCCGGGGACGGAGGACGATATGACCGGAGCGAGGACTGGCAATCCGTCAACGAAGGGATTTGGCCGATGGTCGATCGTCGGACGAAAGCTCCCCGTCGTCTTGGCTGGAGTCGGCGCGGTCGTGGTTGCGATCGGGATGACGCGATGGGCCGCGTTGTGGCTCGGAGAAAGCGACGTCGCACGGTTCGCCTACGCGAGCCGTTCGTCCGAGGCTGCGGGGTCAGGGGATTCGGCGTCAGAGATGCGGAAGTCTGAGACGGGAGGGGTAACGACGGGTTTTGAGCGGCGCGATTCCGAGGACCGTCCTGGCGCCGCCTTGTCGCCTGAAGCCTTGATTGACCGTCTGAACAGCCTTCAGGACCGGGTGAACGCGGCCGCACGAGTTCATCTGGTTGCGGTATTCGGACCGGCCAACGCCGGCGTTGAGGTTGATCGAACCGGGCTGGTCCGGGTGGATGTTTCGTTGTTCAGCCGACTCGGCGAGGACGAGGCCGCGGCCCTGCTGGCGAGAGCGGCGGCATTGTACATGGAAAAGCTGGAGGCGGCGCCGGTTATGACGGTTCGCGGGACGGGCATCGATCGCGCCTTGAAGTTGCGTGAGGTGGAGCGAGTCGATGAACGGACGGGGTGGCTGGTTGCGGCGCTGGGTTACGGAACCTACGTCCAAGAGTCGCTGTGGGTGAGGATGGCAGACCGCTACCCGGGCGTGTTTGCGGCGTCGGGAGGCTCCGAACGAGGGCTTCGCGCGGCGGCGTTCGCCCGCGGATTCGAGAGCTACCAATCCGAAAAAGGGAACGGACCCCCGTCGTCGGGCCGGGACGCATCGGAAGCGACGGAGCAGCGAAACTGAGTCCGGGGATTCACTGAGGAGGGCAGCCATGATTGTGGAGAGGCGAAACAGACGGCAACTGAATCGACCGGCCCCGCTCGTCAGGGTGATCATCGCCTTGGTCGGATCGGCCGGTCTTGCGTTGGGCCAGAATGAACCCGAACCGGAAGCCACGTATGCGTCCCAGGTTCGCGAGGTCATGAGTCTGGATCCGATCACGCTTGCGGCGCTGGGGGTGGCTCCGCTCGACGCGTACAACCTGGCGCTTGGTGCGATGGACGATGCGGTTCTGCGCAAGGAGCTTCTTGATCCCCTCGTGAACCAATGTTTGGCGGCCCGGGCGGCGTGCGGGGCGATCCACGTGCAAGAGGACTACGACGTGGTGCGCGCCGGGGTCGAACAGGCGGTTGCGATGCTTTCGGCGAACCAAGGAGAGTGGTTTCAGGGGGATGAGCAACTTTTTGACCAAAACGACCAGACGGCGCTTGAGAACGCGCAGGCGAATATCATTCTGGAGTCGCCGCTTCGACTTCTGGCGTTGAGCCCGGAGCAAAGAAGCCTTCTTTGGGAGGCGCAGGCCGAGCGCGACTTCTGGACGTTGAACGGGAGCACGAGACGACGGAGCGCCTTGGTGGCGAAGGCATGGGACGAGCATCGCGCCTCCGTCGAGCAAATCCTGACGACCGAGCAATTTGCGGAGCTTGCCGCATACGTGGAACAGGTCAACACCCGCCTGCCCGGCATTCTGGCCTCGGAATCCGACGCGTTCAACGATGCCCGGCATGCGGCGGCGCGGGGATGGCGGCCGTTCCTGGCGCGGGTCGGTCCGCGTGTTCGGGAAGTCGTCCCGGCCCTCGTGGATGCGTTGCGGCGCGCCCTGCCCTCCCTCTGGACGCTGCGCGCGGCCGTTCCAGCCACGTCGGCGGCGCGACCCTCGGCCGCAGCCCGATCCGTGGGGGGGGCGGCTCCCCCCGAGACGAACTATGTAGGAACGCAGAATGAATGACCCGCGCTGAGTCGCGGGGTTTACTCCGCGCGAGGCATCGCGCGGGCTGAAGCCACGCGGCTCGGGTCAAGGATTCCGCGGTTCCACTTAGCCACGCGCGCAGACGATCCGTTTCAGTCGGACGATGGGATTTCGACCTTGATTCGCCTTTATCAGAGAGGATGCGTAGCCATGAATCGCACAGCGTACCACCGGATCTTCCTCGGTCTGGCGTTCCTGCTTCCGGCGGCAGGCGCGACGACGGCGTGCGCCGATGCCGATCAGGTCACGGTGTACGAGTACGACACCAAGATGCAGCTTCAGCGCGAGTACACGTTCGATTCGGGCGGCGGGCCTACGCATTCCGTGACGTCGTACCGGTATGATGAACTCGGCCGGCAGACGCTGATCCGGCGCGACGCCAACGCCAACCTTACGGAGAGCGATCAGAACGATCATATTACGCTTTACGCGTATGACGTCGCCGGGCGGTTGTCCAAACTCATTCAGAAGGGCGGGAACAACAGCACTCTGACGGCGAGTCAGACCGGCGACATCGTCACGACCTATGTCTACGACGCCCTGAATCGACGCACCGAGACCGGCGACGCGGCGGGCGGCAAGACCTTGTACGAATACGACGACAGCGGCAACGTCACGAAGCAGCGTCTTCTTCTTGTGTCGGGCGTCTACGCGGACACGCTCACCGAGTACGACGGCCTCAACCGGGCCACGAAGATCACGGACCCGGAAGGCCATTACCGGGAAATCAGCTACAACTCGCGCAGCCTTCAGTATCTGGAGGTGGCCAAGAGCAGCGGCGGGACGGCCCTTGCCCGGCGCCGGTGGTTTTACGACAATGTCTCCCGGCTGACCAAGGAGGCGGCGCTCCTGGACCCGACGAACACGGGCAATCCGGACGCCGCGGTCGATCGAACGGCCGATTACGTCTACGACGCGGACGGGCGCATGCTGACGCAGACGACGTACAACGCCAACAGCAGCGATCCCCTGCGCACCGTCTCCGCGTACGACGTGAACGGATGGCTGACGCGCACCACCGACCCGATCGGCGGCTACGTTCAGAATCTTTACAACGCGACCGGGACCGTCACCCAACGGTACGTCTACGACGTGATGGGCACGCGCACGATCAACCTCGACTACGACGGGCTGGTCCGATTGACCCAGGAAACCTGGGTGGGATCCGCCAACCGTGTGTGGACCTACGACTACGACGGCGTCGATCGCCGCATCAGCGCGACGGATCCCGAAGGCCAGGAGACCGTGTACACCTACAACGGCCTGGGGCGGCAGGACAGCATCATCGAGGACAACGGCGGCCTGGCGCGCGAAACCGCGTTTGTTTACGAACGCATCGGCTGGCTCAAGAAGCTGACCGCCCATGACGACGACGACAACGAGGATCAGGAGACCGTCTACGAGTACGACCTGGCCGGACGGCGGACCAAGATCAAGTACCCCGACACCACCGGCGCCAACGACACCGTTCGCTACGCCTACGACCTCGCCGGGCGCATGACGCAGCGTCAGACGCCCGATAACGTCTTCACCGTGACTTACGCCTACGACAAGCGCGGCCTGCTGACGCAGAAGGACGACGGCGCCACCTACGAGCGCTACGCCTACGACGGCGCCGGGCGGATGCTTTCCGCGAAGAAGGGCACGAGCGGCAACGACGACGCCCTATCCGGGACGACCTTCGCCTACGACGGCCTCAGCCGCCTGACGCAGGAGGCGCAGGCGCTGCTGGAGGGCGCGGCCAAGACGCTGGCCTACGATTACGACCAGGCGGGGAATCGTCTGACGCTGGACTTCGAGGCCGGGGGTGTCAACTCGCTGATGCTGGCCTACGATTACGATGATCTCTCGCAGAACACGAACATCCAGGCCAGGTACACGACCGCGGGCGGGGCTCCGACCGGCCTGCAGAACCTCGTGGATTACGAATACCAGGGCCGCTTTCTGACGAAGCGGAGCGTGCAGACGCGGTATCGGTATGAGTCCACCTATGCCACGAAGGATCTCTTCCTGCACTACCGGCCCGAGTATGACGGCCAGCGGTTCGTGACGAAGGTGACGAACGCCACGCGGTGGGGCGTCGGGGCGGGGGGCGACCATGATGAGTTGGCGCGGTTCGATTACGCCTTCGATGCCGCGGGGAACCGGCTGTCGAACGCGGGGCATCGCGGGTCGGGCGGGAACGCCGAGGGCTTCAGCAAGATCCAGAACATCGACGCCTACCAGCACGACGGCTTGCATCGCCTGACCAAGGTGGACTACAATATGTCAGCCACGACGGGCGACGAGATTTACGTGTATGATTCGCTGGGCAACCGCGTGACGTACACGGATCAGCGGAACGCGACGACGCGGACGTATGCGAACAACGTCGCCAATGAGTACACGTCGGTGGCGGCGTTCGCGGTGACGCATGACGCGGCGGGGAACCTGTCGAAGCAGGTCGTCAATGGCGATGGGGATTCGTACCAGTACACGTATGACTGCGACAACCGGCTGCTGGGCGTCGCGTTCGAGGAGGCCGGCGTGGGCGCGACGCCCCTGGCGACCTTCGCCTATGACGCTCTGGGCCGGAAGATCACGGCCTGGACGCGGTTTGACGGCACGGGCGACTCGCAGACGGCGGACCTGCGGTTCTACCATGACGGGCAGGTGGAGATCGCGGATTACCATAGTGACGGGACGCTGGCACGCCGGTTCGTCAACGGGACGCAGTATATTGACGAGCGCGTGGCGCTCATCGAGGGCGAGGCCGATGAGGCGGAGACGTTCTACTATCTGTTGCAGGAGCTGTTCACGGTGACGGGGCTGGTGGAGAAGAACGGGGCGCTGGCCGAGGCCGACGTGTATGACGGCTATGGCAAGGTGCGCCTCTGGGACTACTCGCCGGGCGATTTTGACCGCGACGGCGACGTGGACGCGACCGACCAGACCACGTTCACCACCGCGATGGGCCTCGGCGCCCCCGGCACGCCCACGCCCGACCCCTCCACCGACCTCGACATGGACGGCGACACCGACCTCACCGACGCGGGCCTCTTCAACACGATCAAGAACAGCGGCGGGGCGGTGGCCGAACGCTACACCTCGTCGCTGGGCAATCCCTTCCACTTCACCGGCCGACGGCTGTACATGCTCGAAACCCTCCCCGAAGCGGACGCCACCCCCGTCGCCAACCAGCAGCTCCAACACAACCGCGCCCGGCACTACAGCCCGCTGGAGGGAAGGTGGCTGCAGAGGGATCCACTCGTCGAGTTCAGCTCATCATGGCTTATTGCGTCTGGTCGCCACCCATTAGACACGCAAGGAATGCATGCAACACCAGCTACCAAGTGGCCAAACCTGCGAGCGGCACTTGCTCTCTCTAAAGTCGCTTTGCTGAGAAATCGCCCTGAGGATCCCATATCGGCAACAGATTACGCGCTGTGGACACTTGACGGGATGAATCCTTTGCTATATTGCTTATCGTCTCCAATATCACAATTGGATCCATATGGATTGTGCTCGCCTCGGGGCGCGTCTTGCTATATGGTTGAGCATAAGGTGGTTGTTGGCTACTCTTGCAAGGGAGACGATTTCGATCTCGCCGTGTGGTTGAGCTTGGCCGAAGCCCTCGCCGCCTGTCGATTCGCGAAACCTGTCGATCCTCAGTTCCCACTGCCTGGAGGATTGATTCCGTCACCAACACCTGGTCCGGGGGATGCGACAATAGCGTGTGCCGACCTGTTGACTTCGCTCAAGAAGGGCAACCAGTTTTCTGTATGTTATCGCTATAAGTGCAAAGTATGTGGGTGTGGGTGGCTGCCAATATGGAAATCTGCTGGAGGATGGACGGATTGGTTAAAGTGCTCACTCGTATTAGACGGGTTGGGCGGCGTTCAACCACCGGGATCTGGTTTTCATGGGATGCCTGATGATTTGGCGCAACAACTAATAACAGGTTGTCTGAATAGAGACGAGGCGATTGCGCAGCAGAATTGCAATTCCAAGAAAAAATGTCCGTAGCGATTGACGTCATCGGATTCAACGCACCAAGAGGGAGATCAGATGATACCGGCCAAGCTGCATCCGTCGTGTCAATTAGCAGTTTGGAGATTTGTCTCTGTCGCAGCAATCTCACTTTCAATATTAGCCAATTGCGTCTGCGATCGTTCTAGTAGCGACAAAGCCGCCATTCAACCTTTGCCTGAAAAAGCAAAGGGTATTGGGGGAGTATTCGGAAACGAAGATTATTTGTGGGAGTCTGCAGGAGAGTTTCTGACTGAGAATGGTAGTCGAGTTAAGGAGTTCTCGTTTTCGACACACACGATAGCATCAGCGAATTATCAAGTAGCAAAACAGTTCTATGAGAGCAAAGAGCTTTCACATCACCCGCCTATATTGCTTTTTGCGTTTGTATATGATATTGGGAATGGCCATCACCTAAGAATTGAGGGTCTCAATGGAAACCGCGAGCCGTTATGTTTGCACATAATTGGTACCTCCGAGGACGGGAGTACGTCCTTTGTCGAGGTTGGTCTATCGCTTTCCGAAAAGAATGCGTCAATGGTGGTGTTTCTTGATGTGCCGGTGGTTATTGAAACAGATAAGCAGAAGCTTACGGCTAGACCAGGTGATCGGATAAAGATTCAACTAGAATCGAGTATGAACTCTTTTCTTGTACTGGAGCGAGGGGCTCGGTATTGCGTTGCCCTGGAAGATCGAATGATGGGGTTAAGCGGGTTCGTTCCAATAGTGCAGTGGCCGTAAGCATTGGGTGAGTATAGCCTGCTTGACGGAGCGATTGTACTGCCCGGCGAACTAGCGGTTCTACCATGACGGGCAGGTGGAGATCGCGGATTACCATAGTGACGGGACGCTGGCACAGCGGTTCGTCAACGGCACGCAGTACGTGGACGAGCGCGTGGCCCTGATCGAGGGCGAGGCCGGTGAGGCGGACACGTTCTACTATCTGTTGCAGGAGTTGTTCACGGTGACGGGCCTGGTCGAGAAGAACGGGGCGCTGGCCGAGGCCGCTGTCTACGACGGCTATGGGAAGGTGCGCCTCTGGGATTACAGCCCCGGCGACTTCGACCGCGACGGCGACGTGGACGCGACCGACCAGACCACGTTCACCACCGCCATGGGCCTCGGCGCCCCCGGCACGCCCACCCCCGACCCCTCGACCGACCTCGACATGGACGGCGACACCGACCTCACCGACGCGGGCCTCTTCAACACCATCAAAAACGCGGGCGGCGCGGTGGCCGAACGCTTCGTCTCGTCGCTGGGCAACCCCTTCCACTTCACCGGCCGCCGGCTGTACATGCTCGAAACCCTCCCCGAAGCAGACGCCACCCCCGTCGCCAACCAACAACTCCAGCACAACCGCGCGCGACACTACAGCCCGCTGGAGGGACGCTGGTTGCAGAGGGATCTCATTGGTCTAGTTACACCGGTTGACAGAATCCAGTTGAGCCGTAGTCAAGGACCGATTCGATTCATTGCGCATAACCAACCTCCAGACTACATCGACGGTCTAAATCTCTATGAGTACTCGCGCGCCGGCCCATTGTTTTTCGCAGATCCTGCTGGCTTGGCTGCAGTCGCAGTTAGTAAATCCAGCTGCGACATTTGCTGTGAACTTAAACGAACCACAACGTATTGGGGAGACCCAGGATGCGGCGCTGATGGTGCGAAGGTGATTGAGGAGAAAACTATCTCTACTCCTCCTGGAAGGACAAAAGCTCAGGCGTGCAAAGAGATCGAGCCGGCAAAGAGGGAATCTGGTTGGGGTTATACTTCATTTAGTATGTGGCACTTCAGGCATTCCGGGCCTTGTGATGAGCCTTGCCATGGCCAACCAAAAGTACCAATATGGGTATGTACTCGGCCAACAGAGCATCCAGCTCTCAGGCCGGCTAATGCTTGTGGCGCCAAGCATACATACATTTGCTGTGACGCGCCAAACGGGATTAACTGCCGAAACTTCTGGCAAAACCCAAATGGTAAGACCTTGGTGAGTGCCGAAGCTCTTACTACCGGCACCTGTAGCCAAGTGTTGGTGTGTCCGGACGAAAAGACTGAGAAATGCTCAGGCCAGAATTACCGCCAAGATTATGACCTTCTTGGATACAATTGTGGCTCGTGGGCACACGACTACGGCAATGTGCCGTGTCCGCGAGCAGAAGCCAGATGAATAATAAATGCCTTTCGCTGTTACCTCGTCGGATTGTTCTGAAGATCAATCTATTAGTAGGCATTGCGGTCGCCGTCTATGGTTTGTGTGCTTTGATTGTCGATGCCCCAATCCAAAAGTACGGATTCGAGTTGAACCTTGCAGTAAGTGGATCAGATTCACTTGATGCCTTACGCCCCGAAGTCGATATGGCCAAAATTGATTCAATCGAATGGAATAGAAAAGCGGTCCTTGGAAGACTGAAGGGCGAGGTAAGAATTGCGGTTCATAAACGTGAACATGAAGGTAAATTGAACCTTGTAATGTCCCCAAGTTATGCTTTCAGAACATGCAAAGTCGACGTCGCCAGCTTAACATCCGAATTACGTACACAACTAGATGATGATCCTTCCAGTGCGCACACTATCAATACTCTTTGCTCTATCTTACCTATTGCACTTAATATCGAACACGGCTACGTGATGGGCAATGGTGTTCCGCAATCGGAACTCATAAATCCGATCAGGATTAGAAGACTAACACCATTTCCATATGTGAACAAGAATGTAGCAGTCGCCTATCCTGTATTGGCTATATTGTATCTAATCTTGGCGTTCTTGATGGTTATGTGTGTCTGCATTAAAAGGATAGGCATTAAGATTACTTTTGGAGTTGGACAGACGCTAGTTGCCCTCGTTATCTTTAGCATGCAATTCGTGATTTGTTCCGGATTCGCGCCAGCACGGGCATATTCCTCTGGACTCGTCACTGTCATCGTCATGGGCACAGCAGTTGCTCCGCTTGTGCTAGGAGTTCTGATCGTGTGGCGTGAGCGAGAGTTTCATTTAGTGCGTGGTTTGGGCCCAAGCACATAATCTTTACGACCTATGGTTATACTATAGGTTGTATAAGAATCGTCGTCGGCATGGCCACGAACTCTCACTTCTACGCGGTCGGCATTATTATTCCGGGTATCTAATGCTTTAGATCGGATCAGGCTATGCAAACACGAAACGACGAAGAAAGCAAGCCATTCTTATCGCCGGAGCGCCAACAATTTGATGACCGGATTAATAACAGGGGAACCGGCTGTCGAATGCGGGGCATCGCGGGACGGGCGGGAATGCCGAGGGCTTCAGCAAGATCCAAACAATCGACAATTACTTCCACGACGGCTTGCATCGCCTGACGAAGGTGGACTACAATATGTCAGCCACGACGGGCGACGAGATTTACGTCTACGATTCGCTGGGCAACCGCGTGACGTACACGGATCAGCGGAACGCGACGACGCGGGCGTATGCGAACAACGTCGCCAATGAGTATGCGTCGGTGGCGACGTTCGCGGTGACGCATGACGCGGCGGGGAATCTGTCGAAGCAGACGGTCAACGGCGATGGTGACGCGTATGTGTACACGTATGACTGCGACAACCGGCTGCTGGGCGTCGCGTTCGATGAAGTGGGCGTGGGCGCGACGGCCCTGGCGACGTTCGCGTATGACGCCCTGGGGCGCAAGATCACCGCGTGGACGCAGTACGATGTCGCCGGCGGCGGCGGGGATTCGCAGACGGCGGACCTGCGGTTCTATCACGACGGGCAGGCCGAGCTTGCCGATTACCATAGTGACGGCACGCTGGCACGGCGGTTCGTCAACGGGACGCAGTACCTTGACGAGCGCGTGGCCCTGATCGAGGGCGAGGCCGATGAGGCCGACACGTTCTACTACCTGCTGCAGGAGCTGTATACGGTGACCGGTCTGGTGGAGAAGAACGGGGCGCTGGCCGAGGCCGATGTCTACGACGGCTACGGCAAGGCGCGCCTCTGGGACTACTCGCCGGGAGATTTCGACCGCGACGGCGACGTGGACGCGACGGACCAGACCACCTTCACCACCGCGATGGGCCTCGGCGCCCCCGGCACGCCCACGCCCGACCCGTCGACCGACCTCGACATGGACGGCGACACGGATTTGACGGACGCGGGCCTGTTCACCACGATCAAAAACGCGGGCGGCGCCGTCGCCGAACGCTTCGTCAGCAGCCTCGGCAACCCCTTCCACTTCACCGGCCGACGCCTGTACATGCTGGAGACGCTCCCGGAAGCGGACGCCACCCCCGTCGCCAACCAGCAACTCCAGCACAACCGCGCGCGACATTACTCGCCGTTGGAGGGAAGGTGGTTGCAGAGGGATCCGATGGAGTACGTGGATGGGGCCGGCCTATTCGTGTATGGGGGTAACTCTCCATCGAAACACTCAGACCCAGATGGGATGTATGCACTGCCATTCGTTGCCTGCTGCAAGTATCGCACTACAACTATTCGAACCGGCGTCGGAATGGGTGGCACGGGAAGCAAGGATGTCTCTGTAAGTTACGCCACGGAGAATTGCCCAGTAGGCGCTCGCTCACCCTTGCGCTGCTGTCAAAGATGTCCCACCAAGAACAGCCCTTGGGAACAGATTACAAGAACCCCTATACGCGCATGGTGGGGACCATGCTGCTTTTGTACGGTCACATTACGGCGCGGGCCTGGCATTCAGGGGTACTGGCCATTCCACATTATTCTGTTGATTGATTGTTCGGATGGCCGAAAATGGGCTTTTGACCATCCGCAATGCAATATTCGTTCGCTCCCATATCACACAACGCCAACTGAACAACAATATCCGACCATCGTATCGAGCTTCATTCTGCACTGCAGTGAAGTTCAATCGCTCGTCGACGAAGCGCAGAAAATGGAAGACGAAAGGCCTGGCTACGGTTTCATTCAAGATTGCCATTGGGCGGTGAGGGAACTTCTTCGCCGGTGGAGAGAACGTTTCGACCATGAGTAATGAAGCGCGAGCTGATTCGAGCGAACGCAGAAGGTTGCATTGGGCACGTTGGGTTGTTGGGGTCTCGCTGTTGGTCGTTGGCGGTCTGTTGTTTTTCGTCTATTGGAAGCCGCGGGTTCAGCTCGTTCCTAGGACGGGGTACTACCTCTCCGTTGCCATTGAGGCGTTCGTTCGGGAAACTGGAGAGATGCCAACGGGGATCACGGATCTCGAAAGGCATGGCCTGCTTGCCTTTGAGAACGGCGAGACCGTTCTCAGTATGGAGGAATACCCTCCGGCGCTCTTGCGCTACTTGGAAGCGATTGATGTGAACTGGGGCGTAAATCTAGCGTCTATCGACCAGCGTAAGTGCCTGATAGACTTGCGATCTGGCAGCAGAATATCCTTGATCAAACGACCCTGGTGGTGTGGTGGCGAGTATGCAGATGGAGACTTGAGGGTTATTGAGGCATATCGTTCTCATTTTCTGCATCAGGAAGCTCCGGCCAACAAAGACTGATTGGCAAGCCGAACTTAACTACTCCATTACAAAGATAACTGACATGGATAGCTTCGCCGACCTCGTTCCAGGACTTCGCCGTCTACGAATACCAGGGCCGCTTCCTGACGAAGCGGAGCGTGCAGACGCGGTACAAGTATGAGTCCGCCTACGCCACGAAGGATCTCTTCCTGCACTACCGGCCCGAGTATGACGACCAGCGGTTCGTGACGAAGGTGACGAACGCGACGCGGTGGGGCGCCGGGGCGGGGAGCGATCATGATGAGTTGGCGCGGTTCGCGTACACGTTCGATGCCGCGGGGAACCGGCTGTCGAATGCGGGGCATCGCGGGACGGGCGGCAACGCCGAGGGTTTTCACAAGATCCAGAACATCGACAATTACTTCCATGACGGCTTGCATCGGCTGACGAAGGTGGACTACAATATGGCGGCCACGACGGGCGACGAGATTTACGTCTACGATTCGCTGGGCAACCGCGTGACGTACACGGATCAGCGGAACGCGACGACGCGGGCGTATGCGAACAACGTCGCCAATGAGTATGCGTCGGTGGCGACGTTCGCGGTGACGCATGACGCGGCGGGGAATCTGTCGAAGCAGACGGTCAACGGCGATGGTGACGCGTATGTGTACACGTATGACTGCGACAACCGGCTGCTGGGCGTCACGTTCGAGGAAGCCGGCGTGGGCGCGACGCCCCTGGCGACGTTCGCCTATGACGCCCTGGGCCGCAAGATCACCGCGTGGACGCAGTATGATGTCGCCGGCGGCGGGGATTCGCAGACCGCCGACCTGCGGTTCTACCATGACGGGCAGGTGGAGCTTGCCGATTACCATAGTGACGGGACGCTGGCACGGCGGTTCGTCAACGGGACGCAGTATATTGACGAGCGCGTGGCCCTGATCGAGGGCGAGGCCGGTGAGGCGGACACGTTCTACTATCTGTTGCAGGAGTTGTTCACCGTGACGGGCCTGGTGGAAAAGAACGGGGCGCTCGCCGAGGCCGATGTCTACGACGGCTACGGCAAGGTGCGCCTCTGGGATTACAGCCCCGGCGACTTCGACCGCGACGGCGACGTGGACGCGACCGACCAGACCACGTTCACCACCGCCATGGGCCTCGGCGCCCCCGGCACGCCCACGCCCGACCCCTCCACCGACTTGGACTACGACGGCGACACCGACCTCACCGACGCGGGCCTCTTCAACACCATCAAAAACGCGGGCGGCGCGGTGGCCGAGCGCTTCGTCAGCAGCCTCGGCAACCCCTTCCACTTCACCGGCCGGCGGCTCTACATGCTGGAGACGCTGCCCGAAGCAGACGCGACGCCCGTCGCCAACCAACAACTCCAACACAACCGCGCGCGACATTACAGCCCGCTGGAGGGAAGGTGGTTGCAGAGGGACATAGTGGACTCATCACAGTCGTCCGTCTACCAGTATGTTGAGAGCAACCCTTCGAAGTGGATCGACTGGAATGGTGAAGCCGCGGCGCATCCCATTCCACCGCTCGTCGTTCCTCAGCCTCCTTCGAAGCCGACACCGCCGCCGCCGAAGCCCGGGTTATTCAATCCATGTGGTTGTCGAGTCCACCGCCAAGAAATCAAGTGGTTTAAAGTTGGAGATGCAAAACATCCTGAAATCGGAAACACATCGTATGAGGAGTTTATAGGCCATACGTGGATAGACTGCGGCGGCTTTGGAAACATTTATGATTACCCACAGGGTTTTCAGGATGGCGACTTCGAAGACAAAGGGGTAGGACAAGGTCGCTGGGAAAAGAGCGAATGGATTTGGGGGACGACTAAGAATCTGCTCTCGTCGATTCAAGCCGGACCGGCTATCGGAAAAAGCTGCATTTGTGCAACTTGTGATGACATAAGATCCTGCCTGCAAGCAGCGGAGAACGTCGCCGCGCCCTGCAGATACTCGGAGAAAGGACTAGGTGTTCTCGCTCCACCTGAGGGATACATGAATTGTCGATACTTTACAGCAACCGCACTATCCCAGTGCTGTCTAATCCAGAACTTTATTCCTGACCGAGCTTTTGACGTTGGTCCAAGTGACACTTTTGTCGGCGATCCCAAAACGCCCGAGACTGAAAAGCGGTAGGCAGGGGTTCTATTGGAAAGCAAGAGTAGGCTTCGAGTTGATTATTAGTTTACCGCAAAGGAGTTTGCTATGTTGCGATTGTTGCAAGTCTTTTTAAGGTTGGTCAATGCGCAACCCATTAAAGTCACCTTAACCATGCTTTCCCTAATGCTCGTTTGCGGTTGTGTTTCTCAAGGAGCAACGGGATCCGTAAAGACGGCGTGGAAAATGCTCCAGAATAATAGAGAGAATCTTGGCCCTCCATCGCCAGTAGAGGTAGAACACGTCACCGCTGAAATAGGCATTGAGAGATTTGTTCACGAATTGGAGCCATTAGTTACAAGCAAATATAGAGCAGAAGCGCTATATTCGCTTGGCTGGTTCGGCAACGTGTGCCAAGTGTCGTGTGTCGCTAATGCTCTTTCTGACGGCAACGCTGAGGTTCGTCGCATTGCTTTAAGAAGCCTTTGCAGGCTTACAGGTGAATCCTTTTTGGACGTTCACACTGCCGAAATTTGGTGGGCTGAACACAGATCAGAGTTTGTGCCCTGTCGAAGTTTGGTGAAATAGGTAAACGAAGTAGCAACTTGTAAAGCTGTGGGTTTCCCATGACGCCTAAGCAGCACATGGAATAAAGAGTCGCTGCCGCGTGAACCCTGGAAAACTCATCCTGCACTACCGGCGCGAGTATGACGGGCAGGCGGAGATCGCGGATTACCATAGTGACGGGACGCTGGCACGGCGGTTCGTCAACGGCACGCAGTACGTGGACGAGCGCGTGGCCCTGATCGAGGGCGAGGCCGGTGAGGCGGACACGTTCTACTATCTGTTGCAGGAGTTGTTCACCGTGACGGGCCTGGTCGAGAAGAACGGGGCGCTGGCCGAGGCCGCTGTCTACGACGGCTATGGGAAGGTCCGCCTCTGGGATTACTCGCCGGGCGACTTCGACCGCGACGGCGACGTGGACGCGACCGACCAGACCACGTTCACCACCGCGATGGGCCTCGGCGCCCCCGGCACGCCCACGCCCGACCCCTCGACCGACCTCGACATGGACGGCGACACGGATTTGACGGACGCGGGCCTCTTCAACACGATCAAAAACGCGGGCGGCGCCGTCGCCGAGCGCTTCGTCA
Source organism: Phycisphaerae bacterium (assembly GCA_022072505.1). Taxonomy (GTDB): domain Bacteria; phylum Planctomycetota; class Phycisphaerae; order UBA1845; family UBA1845; genus JABWBH01. The sequence goes on along the minus strand of JAJVHU010000055.1, from coordinate 6,779 downwards.
GCTCCCTCGGCAACCCGTTCCACTTCACCGGCCGACGCCTCTACATGCTCGAAACCCTCCCCGAAGCGGACGCCACCCCCGTCGCCAACCAGCAACTCCAGCACAACCGCGCAAGGCACTACAGCCCGCTGGAGGGACGCTGGCTGCAGAGGGATCCGCATCGAAAAAGACTCGATTTCAATTCGTACGAGTACGTTCTGAGTGCTCCGTCGCAGTGGGTAGATGCGTCCGGTGGTGCTGCGGCACCACCTCTGCCGCCCCCTCCGAGCCAACCCTCGCCGCCCTCGGACGACTCTGAAGCGTCTAAAGGAGAAGTTCCGGCCGCCGCGGGTGAAGGCTGTGGAATCACGATCAAGCAAACCCCGATTTGCCTTATCGGCGGCTCGAACGGGGGTCAATGGGGTCACACGTGGGTCGATTGGGACGGCGGATCGGCTGACTGCCCGCCTGACTACATCGAAGATGAAGATCATAAATGCCAAAAGGAGTATGTCAACAATATTTGGTCGGTTGTAAAAATGGACACGGGAACCCTCTATTCAAGCGATCCCAATAGCGTAGGAAAACCGTGCTCAGAGGCATCCTGCTCTGACATCAAGAACTGCTTGCAGGCGTACGAAAAGCCCGGTGAGCACCGGCCCCCTTTCTGCCTGAAAGGTCGCTGCCAATACAACTGTCGAGACTTCGCAAAAGATGCAATGAGTAAGTGTTGTCTAAAACGGGGTCCGCTTATCTACGTCGATCCATTGGCGCCATTTAAATACTGCTGTAGTGATTGTTCGCGTCCGGAGTCAGATCTCACGAGGTAATGGTAAACATAGAAGGATGGATATCGCGAATGTTTCTAGTCGCAACTTGCGGATCTCGATATATCGTCGCAATCTCTAGTGCACTTCTGTACTATTCATGTATGGGGTGCCATTCGCGACCGATCGATTGGGCAGACGATAGCCCCGGCACGTACTTCATGGGTTTGACGAGTTCGTATTCCCCGATTGAACTCGAGCGATTCGAGTGCAAGGGAGAATATTGGCATCGCCTCATCTTCAACCAAGGAAAGACGCTCGTCGGCGTCGAGGTACGTGAAGAGCAGATTCTGTCCTTTTGCAAAGATCACCCGGAGATCGTCAAAGAAGCATCTGCCTATCAATCGGCTTTTGCACTGGGACTCATTGAGGGCGGGCGCGATAAATCTCGCAGCCTTCAAAGAGAAGCCGGGGAAACTGCTCCCTCTGTACCGCACGAATATGTTGCATGGAAAGTAGAGTGGCAAAAAGGATTTCAAAAGGGCTACTACTATGGGTATGCTCGCTCGCGAGCGCTCGCTGCCGTCGGCGTCGAAGACTCAACGCCGTGATGGCCGTAAGACCTTGGATGCGCTATATTCTGACTGATCAAATAGGCATATCTCAAAGTGCTCCCGGTTATTGTACTTGGGCCCTGGGCCGGAAGATCACCGCGTGGACGCAGTATGATGTCGCCGGCGGCGGCGGGGATTCGCAGACGGCGGACCTGCGGTTCTACCATAACGGGCAGTTGGAGATCGCGGATTACCATAGTGACGGGACGCTGGCACGGCGGTTCGTCAACGGCACGCAGTATGTGGACGAGCGCGTGGCCCTGATCGAGGGCGAGGCCGGTGAGGCGGACACGTTCTACTATCTGTTGCAGGAGTTGTTCACGGTGACGGGCCTGGTCGAGAAGAACGGGGCGCTGGCCGAGGCCGCTGTCTACGACGGCTATGGGAAGGTGCGCCTCTGGGATTACTCGCCGGGCGATTTCGACCGCGACGGCGACGTGGATGCGACCGACCAGACCACGTTCACCACCGCGATGGGCCTCGGCGCCCCCGGCACGCCCACGCCCGATCCCTCGACCGACCTCGACATGGACGGCGACACCGACCTCACCGACGCGGGCCTCTTCAACACGATCAAGAACAGCGGCGGCGCGGTGGCCGAACGCTTCGTCAGCAGCCTCGGCAACCCCTTCCACTTCACCGGCCGGCGGCTGTACATGCTCGAAACCCTCCCCGAAGCGGACGCCACCCCCGTCGCCAACCAGCAGCTCCAACACAACCGCGCGCGGCACTACAGCCCGCTGGAGGGACGGTGGTTGCAGAGGGATCCGATGGAGTATGTGGACGGGGCGCATTTGTATGAGTACGCCAGATCTCGCTCCATTAACCGCACGGATTGGGATGGATTTAGAAGCCAAGTGCCTGAAGACCCTACAATCGACCTCAATCCCATAACCAGCGGAGACCTTGACAATGATTACAAGAATGATCCCAAGTTTCGAGAATGGTTCGAAAAGCTTTTGAAAGATGTGCTTAACTTGGACAAATGGCCGGAGGGAGATGATGCCAAGAAAACACACCTTACAAACTGTTTCAAATCGGGAAGCGGGTACAAATGTGGCATGATGTGGTGGAATAAGCTTCGCTGTTGCTCATGCGGCCATGACTTTATCCAAACTGTTACACGTTATGACCGATGGTACAAGCTAGATGGATCAGAGGACAAGAACAAACGACTCGCGCAGCAATTTGTAGAAGTGTTCAAAATCGAGAAGTGCGAAGCCAAACCAGACTTTCATGTCCATACTATTGACCCATTTGATACCACGCAATACTCTAGAGTGTGCGTGTCGGTACAAATGAAAATCTGTTGTGGCTTGTATGATGGGAAGCAAATATCAAGTGTGTTTGAAAAGATAGAGAAGCCCGACCTTGGCAAAGTGTCATGTAAAGGTCCAGCTACAATCGTTCGTTACGCTTTCTGCTCCGACGGTAAAGGAGGGTCAGTGTTTGAAGGTACATCCGAGAAGCCCGATGGAAACAAGCAACCATTCTAAGAAATCTAGGTTTGTGGAATGGCGATTTGCCTTCATAATCGGGCTGGTGATGCTAGTTTGTACTGTTTTGATGAATCGTCGCCTTACCGCGTACATCATGGGAAGTGTGTTGCAAGGCATGCGCGAACCGACGGTGGAGCTTATCTTGGGAAAGGGTGACATCAAGAGCTACGAGTGGCCAGATACGCTTGATGTAAGCTACTCTACCAAGGGAATCATTATTGAATACAGAAGTGATGTATTGCACAGTATTCGTGTTGCGCGGTGAGCATGGCTTGTACTTCAAAGCGCTTGCACCACCGCCCCGAGTATGACGACCAGCGGTTCGTGACGAAGGTGACGAATGCGACGCGGTGGGGCGCTGCGGCGGGGGGCGACCATGATGAGTTGGCGCGGTTCACGTACACGTTCGATGCCGCGGGGAACCGGCTGTCGAATGCGGGGCATCGCGGGACGGGCGGGAACGCCGAGGGGTTTCACAAGATTCAGAACATCGACGCCTACCAGCATGACGGCTTGCATCGGCTGACGAAGGTGGACTACAATATGTCGGCCACGACGGGCGACGAGATTTACGTCTATGATTCGCTGGGCAACCGCGTGACGTACACGGATCAGCGGAACGCGACGACGCGGACGTATGCGAACAACGTCGCCAATGAGTATGCGTCGGTGGCGACGTTCGCGGTGACGCATGACGCGGCGGGGAATCTGTCGAAGCAGACGGTCAACGGCGATGGTGACGCCTATGTGTACGCGTATGACTGCGACAACCGGCTGCTGGGCGTCACGTTCGATGAAGCGGGCGTGGGCGCGACGCCCCTGGCGACGTTCGCGTATGACGCCCTGGGGCGCAAGATCACCGCGTGGACGCAGTATGATGTCACCGGCGGCGGCGGGGATTCGCAGACCGCCGACCTGCGGTTCTACCATGACGGGCAGGTGGAGCTTGCCGATTACCATAGTGACGGGACGCTGGCACGGCGGTTCGTCAACGGGACGCAGTATATTGACGAGCGCGTGGCCCTGATCGAGGGCGAGGCCGGTGAGGCGGACACGTTCTACTATCTGTTGCAGGAGTTGTTCACCGTGACGGGCCTGGTGGAAAAGAACGGGGCGCTCGCCGAGGCCGATGTCTACGACGGCTACGGCAAGGTGCGCCTCTGGGATTACAGCCCCGGCGACTTCGACCGCGACGGCGACGTGGACGCGACCGACCAGACCACGTTCACCACCGCGATGGGCCTCGGCGCCCCCGGCACGCCCACCCCCGACCCCTCGACCGACCTCGACATGGACGGCGACACCGACCTCACCGACGCGGGCCTCTTCAACACCATCAAAAACGCGGGCGGCGCGGTCGCCGAACGCTTCGCCTCGTCGCTGGGCAATCCGTTCTTTTTCACGGGTAGACGCCTCTACATGCTGGAGACGCTGCCCGAAGCAGACGCCACCCCCGTCGCCAACCAGCAACTCCAACACAACCGCGCCCGGCACTACAGCCCGCTTGAGGGAAGGTGGTTGCAGAGGGATCCGTTGCAGTATGTGGACGGGGCGCATTTGTATGAGTATGCACGATCCAAGCCTGTAGGGACGACTGATCCTAGTGGGAAAGCAGCATTACCACCAACCAATAGTCCAGGCTTGTGGTGCAATAACGCGTCAGCCAACTGCGGACAGTTCATATCTGGAAGAGGCCATTTAACGGCTACTTTGAGTCCTGCAGGTGGTGATTACTCTCCCACTTCTTCTGACGCAGTGATTCATTGGGTACCAAATAGAGCTGCATGGAGATCAGCGACGTGCCCATGCAAAGCTGTCAGGCTTGTACAAATTGTCAGAGAAGTACAAACTCGGACTCTTATATGGGACGTAGACTTCTGTGGCGTTGATGGTCCGGAATGGTGGGGTCCAAATCCAGGTTATGATGATGACTATAATGATGATGGCGGACTGGCCGGAAACGGCGGCCCCTGCAAAGGGAATAAGTGTCGTATCTGTGATACGCCAGGAATCAACTACGATTTTAAGCTTAGGTATTTTCGCCAAGAGTTCGAAACATGTGCAGTTTGTGTAGACCACAAGAGCAAAGAATGCGGTGCCGTGTTTGCATGCGTTACATGGGGGCATTCATACGTATGGGATCCAACTGGCTTTATGAAAACCGGGCTGGTTGCGTGGACGCGCTGGTTGGGTGGCGAAAGCGACTCGGGTTCGACTAATCCAAGGCGAGGAAAAACGTTAGGCGAGGGACAAGAGTTTACAAATGGCCCAAGTACAACGTTTGTTCAGCGCATGTGTAATTTTCATTGGCTTCCGCCTTCGACTCTTGATTAAAATAGCGATGCTTCTGCCAGGCAATCATATTGGTCGGGCCGTCTTGATTACGTTAGCCGTAATTGGTTCGCTGTGGCTAATTGGCGAGATTGTTCAATGGCAGTACGATTCGTTCCCGAAGAAATTGTATCGGAATAACACGAAGAGCATTGCTGTTATTCGATCTTGCCTAATGGAGTATGGGGCGCGTGCCATGCCAGACCATGTAGGAGAACCCGTAGAATACTTTCGAGAGAACAACCTACCTCCTGACTCATTCTTTGCAAGTTTGAATTTGATGGATGCATGGAATAGGCCGTTAAAGCTGTCTCGGAGTGCCGCCAGTAATGTTAATGTTGAAGTAAGAAGTTTCGGGGCCAATGGACATGACGAATATGGTAGCGGAGATGACTGGATAGTTTACCTCGATGTGCTCGGTGGTGTCGTTGACCACAAGATTCCTACGTGCGATCGGCCCATGTACCTCGGCGTGCTGCATCGTTTGCCTTATTGTCTGATTGGTGCTTCCTTTGGGCTTCTAATTATTTTAAGGGCATTCTATCTGAAAAGCCAGAGGATCCAGTTTATGGGCTAGGGAGGATTACGTGACTGCTTAGCAACCTTGCCATAGTATTGCACTGTTGTCTCGATGTGCGAGCGAGGGGCGTGGCGGGGAACCTGTCGAAGCAGGTCGTCAATGGCGATGGGGATTCGTACCAGTACACGTATGACTGCGACAACCGGCTGCTGGGCGTCGCGTTCGAGGAGGCCGGCGTGGGCGCGACGCCCCTGGCGACCTTCGCCTATGACGCTCTGGGCCGGAAGATCACGGCCTGGACGCGGTTTGACGGCACGAGCGACTCGCAGACGGCGGACCTGCGGTTCTACCATGACGGGCAGGCCGAGATCGCGGATTACCATAGTGACGGGACGCTGGCACGCCGGTTCGTCAACGGGACGCAGTACGTGGACGAGCGCGTGGCGCTGATCGAGGGCGAGGCCGATGAGGCGGAGACGTTCTACTATCTGTTGCAGGAGTTGTTCACGGTGACGGGCCTGGTGGAAAAGAACGGGGCGCTCGCCGAGGCCGCTGTCTACGACGGCTATGGGAAGGTGCGCCTCTGGGATTACTCGCCGGGCGACTTCGACCGCGACGGCGACGTGGACGCGACCGACCAGACCACGTTCACCACCGCCATGGGCCTCGGCGCCCCCGGCACGCCCACGCCCGATCCCTCGACCGACCTCGACATGGACGGCGACACCGACCTCACCGACGCGGGCCTCTTCAACACGATCAAGAACAGCGGCGGGGCGGTCGCCGAACGCTTCGCCTCGTCCCTCGGCAACCCCTTCCACTTCACCGGCCGACGGCTGTACATGCTCGAAACCCTCCCGGAAGCGGACGCGACGCCCGTCGCCAACCAGCAACTCCAGCACAACCGCGCAAGGCACTACAGCCCGCTGGAGGGACGCTGGCTGCAGAGGGATCCGATGGAGTATGTGGACGGGGCGCATTTGTATGAGTACGCCAGATCTCGCTCCATTAACCGCACGGATTGGGATGGATTTAGAAGCCAAGTGCCTGAAGACCCTACAATCGACCT
>JAJVHU010000040.1 GCA_022072505.1 Phycisphaerae bacterium | reverse complement strand
GGCAGGGGCCTTTGTGAGAACGCGGTCGAGGTGTGAATGCCGCAAACCACAACTGACCGACCATCAAACGACCCCGCGAGATCGCAGCGATCACGCCGCGCGCCGCCGCCGCGGCCGCCGTTCGCTGGAAAGCGGGCTTCTGTTTACGCTTGATTTGGGGCTAGATGCGTCGGTGCAAGCCACGATCGCACCCTGCTTCGATGTCCTTGGCCTTCACTCCAACCACTCCAGAAAGGCACGAGGTTCCCTACCGTCGGAATGGGACACTTGGTCCGCGAGCAGAATAGCGCCGGTCGTCAGGAGCGGCCGACGTCCCATCGGATCGCTTGGGGCGCCCGATCGAGGTGTATGATCAAGTCCTGGCGCGCTTGTTGAGACGCGCACGCGGGACGTAAGAAAGATACTGCAGGCCTCTGATTCGGAGTCGCGTCACGCACTTGGCGCACGGATGTGGGCTGCGCCGTCTTGTGCGCCGTATCCGACCCGCGACAACGGCACCCCGGCTTGGGCTGCCTCCAACGTTCGATCGCTGGACGGGAAGAATGCTTTCCGCAGGAGCACGCCCGCAATCAATCGAGGAGGATTACGATGGCGCTGAGGTCGAGAAGGAAGCTCGCGGTTTTCGTGTTTCAGGTCATGACAGCGGTACCGGCAGTTCAGGCTCAGGACTGCCGCGTGTGGACATCTCCCATGCCGGAGAATCGCGGTAGCCATGCGATGGTCTATGACTCGATGCGAGGCGCCGCGGTGCTCTTTGGCGGTTCGGGCGATGCTCTGGGCGGTTGGACCTGGGAGTGGGATGGCGCGGCATGGAATCTGGTCTCAACCACCGGACCCACGCCGCGGATCGAACATGCGATGGCCTACGACGCGAGGCGCGGCGTCGCCGTGCTTTTCGGCGGATGGGATGGATCGACAAACGGGGAAACATGGGAATGGAATGGCTTTGCATGGAAGCTCGTGGCTACGACCGGCCCCTCGCCGCGTCGCGAGCACGCGATGGCCTATGACGCGGTTCGCGGCGTTACCGTGCTCTTTGGCGGGCACGACAGCGCCGACAGCGGCGAAACGTGGGAGTGGGATGGTCATGCATGGAAGCTTGTGGCGGCGACCGGTCCCTCTCCCCGTTCCAACCATGCCATGGCGTATGACGCACGGCGCGGCGTGACGGTGCTTTTTGGCGGCGGATACTACCCTGATTACAAGGGCGACACCTGGGCGTGGGACGGCGCGTCGTGGAGGCGTGTTTCCGTAACCGGCCCGTCGTCGCGGACAGACGCCGCGATGGCGTACGACGTGAGTCGCGGCGTCACCGTGCTCTACGGCGGTTACAGCTACGATGAAAGCTAGGTTCGAGACACCTGGGAGTGGGACGGGCGCGCGTGGATGCGGCGGGCCAAGCGCGGAAATTCGCCTTCGAGCGGCTATCCAATGACCTATGACTCCCGCCGCGGCGTCACGGTGCTCCATGGCAACTTGCTCGATGGCGAAGTCTGGGAGTGGGACGGCCATGTTTGGGCGCACTTCGTTGTACCCGCGCCGTCGCCGCGGCAGGACCACGCGATGGTGTATGATAGCCGGCGGGGGAAAACCGTGCTCTTCGGCGGCATCGATGGAGGAGTTTTTGACGACACCTGGGAGTGGGACGGCCAGTCGTGGTCGCTCGCAGCTACGACGGGACCGGGACGGCGATTCGCCCATGCGATGGCCTACGATTCTCGGCGCGGCGTCAGTGTCGTCTTTGGCGGAACCTACCATACGTACTATCGTCTGGGTGATACGTGGGAGTGGGACGGCGTCGCATGGACTCAGGTCTCGACTACCGGGCCCGAACCGCGCGTAAGTCACGCCATGGCGTATGACACGCACCGCGGCATCACCGTACTCTTCGGCGGGTTCGGGCCATCGACTCGGTTCGGCGATACATGGGAGTGGGATGGCGTTTCCTGGATGGAGGCCTCGACAACGGGTCCGTCCGCGCGATCCTCCCCCGCGATGGCCTACGACAGCAAGCGCGGCGTTTGCGTCTTGTTCGGCGGTTGGGACGGGACGGATCGATTCGGCGACACGTGGGAGTGGGATGGTGTCGCATGGACTCAGGTGTCGTCGAACGGACCCGAACCGCGCACGGGTCATGCCATGGCTTACGACTCGCAGCGCGGCGTAACGATGCTCTTCGGCGGGCAAGGTGAGCCATTTAGCCGCGACATGTGGGAGTGGGATGGACGGTCCTGGACGGTGACCGACACGACCGGCCCGTCACAGCGGAATAATCACGCCATGACGTACGACGTGCGTCGCAGCGCGACCGTCTTGTTTGGCGGACCCTTTTCATGGGCTGAGGATGGAACCTGGGAATGGGAGACTGACTGCAACTGCAATGGCACGCCCGACGGCGTTGATATTCATGGGCGCTACTCGTCGGACCTCAACGGCAACGGCGTTCCTGACGAGTGCGAGGCCAACTGCGGATGGATCAGGGAGGCGCTCTGCAAGGAGCGCAACGGGCAGAATCACCTAACCGTCCGCCTTACGGGCGGCCTCGAAGGTGACGCTTTTTCCGTTTCGCTCTCCAGTGATGGCGCCTCGAAGGACGGCACGATCAACTCCCGCGGCAAGGGCAAGGCCAAGTTCAACAACCGCCCGCCGGGCGACAGCGGCGTGGCCACCGCCGAGTGGGGCTGCGGGGCGGGGGAGAAGAAGCCCGTAGCACGGCGTTCTTCACGAATCCTTAATCTCGACTTTCGCCGTTTTCGAGGGCGAGGAGATCCTTGGAGGATCGAGGACATCAAAACGACGGTCCGGGGTTTTGCAACACCCGGCATGGCGGCGGAAGGTGGCGAAACCTCAACGCTCGCGTTTTTCCCGGCGATTCACGAAATCCCCCTCTGAAAAAAGGCGAAAGTCGAGTTACCAGGCCGTTGAAAAAGGGTAACGCCTCCCTCCTGGGAGGCGAATTTCGCCGGGAAAAAACCGGTATCACCAAAGCCAATCGAGAGCCCTTCAACAGGCTGCTGAGGAATCTCCCCAGGGCAACCGCATTCCAGGATTTCGGGCTTCCGAGCGAACGTCGGTTGTCCAAGGGATCGGCCTCCGCATGCCGGAATCGCGGATCTCCCGATCCGCGGTACCCGTTAAGATCGGCTCAAAAGTTAGAATGCGGTTGCCCTGGGAATCTCCTGAGCGTGGCATAGGGATTCCTCTTGAACCTGGCGGGGGAGATCAATATCCTATTCGCCGCCTGAGGCGACCTCTATCGCTTCAGCGGTTCGAAATGGTTGCACTGCGTCTCATTTTCTTGATTGTCACGAGGGGGATTCCATGCACGTCGCCGCTTTCGTTCGAGCGATTTGTTCCAAAGTTAGGTTCTTTCGATTTGCACGCGCCGGTTGTTGGGCGGCGATTCTCGCTGCCTTGGCCGGAGGAAGCGTCGTCCAAGCCCAGACCGCGAACTGGATCGCTGGCGACAGCTCCTGGTTTATCGGAACCAACTGGGATACGGGCAGCGTGCCGACTTCCGGAACGGTTGAGATCGGAAACGCCGGAACGGTCCACATTTCGGGCAACGGGGCGAGCGCTGGGATTGTCAGGGTCGGCGCGCCAATCACATGGGAGAATCACCGGCTGATTGTCGAAAACGCCGGGGTGCTGACGCTCATCGACTTCTTCAGCACGCTGAGCGTCGGGCGCAACTCGCCGGCGGAGTTGACCGTCACCGGCGTCGGAAGCCAGGTTCACTTCAATGTCAACGGGGAACTGCTCATCGGCACGAGCGCGAGCGGTTCGGTCACGGTGGCGGATGGGGGCGCCATCAATAGCCCGGATCTCAATGTCGGCGTAGGCGACTACGGTTCCCTCACGATCACGGGCGAAGACTCCTACGTGAGCGCCTACGATGAGGTCTTCATCGGAAAATACGCCGGCGGCGCGGGAGTGGTCAACCTCGAGGATAGCGGCACGCTTATCCTAACAGACCCCAATGTACTCCTTGAGATAGGAAGCGTCGAAGGATCGACGGGCGCGTTCAACCTATCTGGGGCGGAGTTTCACTGCGTGCGCGCAACAGTCCTGGGGGTGGACGGCGGGGCGGGCAGCGTGAACATTACGGGCCCCAGCTCGTCGTGGACCAACGACAACTTCTTCATCGTCGGAAACGCGGGTCACGGGGGCGTGTCAGTTTCCGGCGGCGGCGCACTGTCGGTCACCGAAATCCTCAGCATCGCCGACGACGAGGGCTCGAGCGGAGAGGTCACCATCTCCGGCCTCGACAGCACTCTGTCGCTTTCAGCATCCCACCAGATCTAGGTGGGTAACCACGGGGAGGGCAGCCTCCGCATCGAACAGGGCGCCACCGCAACGTTGCAATCGACAGCCATCGGCGTCCGATCGGGAGGCGACGGGACGCTGACGGTCACGGATCACGGGTCGCTCCTGACCGCAACGAGCATGCACGTCGGCTACGAGCAGGCTGCTGGCCATGTCGAGGTGCTTGATCGTGGGATCGTCGACGTTCCAGGCCCGCTATTCATTGGTGAGCTTGCGGGCTCAACCGGAACGGTAAACGTGGATGGATTGGGCAGTTCGTTCACCGCCGGCGGGGGCGTGGCGGTTGGGAGCGAAGGCACAGGAACGCTGACGATCAGTGATCGCGGAGTCCTCACCTCCGGCGTAGTGGTCTACGTTGGCCAGGAGGTTGGGGGCGTCGGGACGCTGAACATCAACGGAACGGAGTCCGGCGCCGGGGTGCTCGATACGACGACTGTTGCGGAGGGCAACGGTTCGGGCAGCGTCAACTTCGACGGCGGCGAGTTTCTCGCCCAAACGGACGGCGTCTACCTGTTCCAAGGTTTTGAACCCGGCGACGTCACCATCCTCTCGGGCGGCGCCCTCGTTCACACCAATGGTTACGAGGTCGACATTCCGGTCACGATCGACGGCGTCGGACGGTTAACGAAGATCGGCGCGGGACAGCTCGTTCTCAGCGCCGCCAATACATTTCAAGGCGGCGCAGCCGTCCAGGAGGGCGCCCTTCTCGCCAATGTGGGCGGCGCTTTCCCGGACGCCACGCCCTATCGCGTGGACGGGGGTTCGCTGGAGCTTGGCGGGTTCGACCTGACCATGACCGAATTGACCGGCGCGGGTGGAAAGATCGAACTGGGCGGCGCGGGTCTGACCGTCGACAATTCTTCGGACTGCACCTACGGCGGCTCGATTCGCGGCGCCGGCACATTAACCAAGGGACTCCCGGGCACGCTCACGCTCTCAGGTAGCAACAGTTACACCGGCGGTACGTGGATTGAGGCGGGCGTGCTTTCCGTGAGCTCCGATGAGAACCTCGGCAACGCCAGCGGAACGCTGACCTTTGACGGCGGGACGCTGCGCACGCCGTCAAGTTTCACCATGACGCGCAATTCCGTGATCAGCTCGTCAGGCGGAACGATCGATGTTCCTTCCGGCCAGCAACTGACGCACGCGGGCGGACTGTCCGGCGTGGGCGTGTTGCATCACAACGGCGCGGGTACGCTGGTGATCAACACCAGCAGCAACACGATGACCGGCGGAATCGAAGTGAACGCGGGCGCCGTCGTCGCAGGCCAGGCGTCGGCCTTCCCCAACGTCGCCTACACCGTCAATGCCGGCTCGCTCCAAGCCAACAACTTCCCCTTCACGGCCTCGTCACTTGCCGGCACGGGCGGATCCGTCGTGATCGGGAGCGGGATGTTAACGGTGAACCAATCGGCCAATACGAGTTACGCGGGCGCCATCTCCGGAACCGGCGCGTTGCGCAAGCACGGCGACGGTACGTTGGCACTCTCGGGAGTAAACACGCATAGCGGCGGCACGCAGATGAACGGCGGAACGCTTTCCGTCGGCGGCGATTCCAGCCTGGGTGCGGCCGGCGGGGGGTTGTCCTTCGACGGTGGCGCGCTGCGCACGACCGCGACGTTCAACATGTCGCGCCCGACCGCGATCAACGGCGGCGGGGGCACGTTCGACGTCACGGGGACTCTCGGGCAGTTTGGCGCCCTCTCCGGATCAGGGGCGCTCAACAAGATCGGCTCCGGCCATCTCGCGCTTCCGCTCAGTAACCACACCTACAACGGGATCATCACCGTCAACCAGGGCGAGTTGAGCCTGGGAACTTCATCCATGCAGGTCGTGGGCGTACACGTCGGCGACTCGGGCACGGACGGCAGCAGCACGCTGACCATCCGCGACGGCTCGACATTTACCGCCAACACCTTCTTCACCGTCGGCGACAACCTGACCGGCATCGGCGCCGGCGGCATCGGCACGTTGAACGTGGAGTCGAGCGGCGTCCTGACCATGGGCGCCGGCGCGAAGCTGACCCTCGGGTGGGTTCAGGCGGAGGGCACGCTCAACCTCAACGCCGGCGGCACGGTGCAGGTCAACGGCACGGACGGCATTCAGCGGCACACCACCGGCGTCTCACATTTCAACCTCAACGGCGGAACCCTTCAGGTCACGTCGAGCAATTTCAGCACGAGCGTCGACGTGACACTCACCGGCCCGCAGTCCACCGTGGACACCAACGGCTTCCAGGCCACACTGTCAGGCTCGATCTCTGGCGCCGGTGAACTGAACAAGAGCGGAACGGGAACGCTGGTCCTGACGAACGCCAACACGTACACCGGCGGGACAACCGTGTTCGGGGGAGTGCTGGTCGGTTCGAACCCCGGCGCGCTGCCCAGCAACACGGCATATGCCGTCAACGGCGGAACGCTTGTGCTTAACAACCATGCTTTGACGACATCGTCGCTCTCAGGTTCCGGCGGCGCCGTCTCGCTGGGCGCCGCATTCCTCACCGTGCAACAAAACGTTGACACCAGCTATGCCGGCGCGATCGACGGATCGGGCGGTTTGGTCAAGCTGGGAACCGGCACGTTTTCGCTTGCCGGTGCGAACACCTACACCGGCGGGACGGTCGTCGATGAGGGCGAGTTGAAGGTTCTCGGCAGCATCGCGGGCCCGACCTCCGTCGGTCCCGGCGGCATGCTCTCGGGAACCGGCACGGTTCACGGGAGCGTCCAGCTTCAAGGCTTGCTTCTGCCCGGCGCGAGTGTCGGAATGCTGACATGCACGGGCGGCGTGGTCAGCGACTTCGGAGTGGTTCAGCTTGAAATCACCGGGCCGGGCGCGGGGACGGGCCACGACCAGCTCCGCATCGTGGGCGGGACGCTCGACTTGGGCGATCAGGCGACATACCTGGAGTTCACGCAGCTTTCGGGAACGTTCTTAAGCACGGACAAGCTGTTCATCGTCGAAGCCTCCAGCGGCGGCAATACCGCCGGCACTTTCCTGGGACTGCCTGACAACGGCGACGCCGGAACCGCGGTCGCGGCGCTTGCCGGCCTGGGCGGGTTTGATGAGTGGCGCATCTTCTACCGCGCCGACAGCTCGACGAACTCACTGACGGGAGGCAATGACATCGCCCTGGCGCCTTATGCCTGTACGGGTGAGGAGCGCGTCAAGAAGGCGTCCTGCCGCGACCGCGGCGGCGAAAACCAGGTGAAAATCATCCTCGCCGGCGGTCGCCCGGGCGACACGTTCACCGTCACGCTCTCCAGCGACGGCGCCGAGAAGTCCGGCACGATCAACGCCCGCGGCAAGGGCAAAGCGAAGTTCAACAACCGCCCGGCGGGTGACAGCGGCGTGGCGACAGCCGAGTGGGGCTGCGGGGCGGGGGATGAGAAGGAGTACGCCTGCCCGTAGCTTCAGTACTCCTGTTTTGCGAGGGCAGGATCGGTTTTCGGTCTGTGCTTGACCTTCACGTCGTCCACCCGGGAATTGCGGCGGCATCCAATGTGCAAGGTTGGCCGCTCGGGCCCATGCACGCGGCGATCCTCAGGGTTTTCCTTGAGATGCCGGTTCGATTGCGGTAAGCTGGTCTACGACTCTACGGTAGTATTCCGGTCTTGACCTGGCCCGTTGGAGGAGATGTCATGCCGCGCCCACGCATCAGTGTGTTGGCTGCGTTTCCGTTCGTCCTGACTTCTTGTGCGCTTCATGCCCGCGCCAACCCACCGGAGTGGCTCGATGTCACGCCTGACCCGACTCCTCGCCGGTACTCGGCGATGGCCTACGACAGTGCGCGGCAGCGCCTCGTCCTTTTCGGGAGTGGGGGAGTCGATCCGAATACCTGGGAGTGGGATGGTCAGAATTGGGAGCGACGTGCGACAAGCGGACCAAGCGGCCGTTATGACCACGCCATGGCCTACGACAGTGCTCGCCAGCGCGTCGTGCTGCATGGCGGTTACGACGGGGAGATCAGTTCTGAGACTTGGGAGTGGGACGGCATCGCCTGGGCACTGCGCTCGACGGCCGGACCCGCGCTGCGCGGTCATGCCATGGCCTACGACAGCGCTCGCGGACGACTGGTCCTCTTCGGCGGTTCCTTTCACGGGGACCGCGGCGACACCTGGGAATGGGACGGGAGCACCTGGTCGCTTCGAGCTTCAACCGGCCCCAGCCCTCGAAAATACTTCGCCATGGCTTTCGACACCGCCCGCGAGCGGGTGGTTCTCTTCGGGGGCGACGACGAAGAGGGTCTGAATGGAGACACCTGGGAATGGGACGGGAGCGCGTGGGCGCTTCGTGCAACGACCGGACCAAGCCCACGCATCCATCACGCGATGGCGTACGACGATGCCCGCGCGCGGGTGGTTCTCTTCGGGGGCAGAGACCCCGACTACGACGAGGAGACGTGGGAGTGGGATGGAAGTTCCTGGATCCTACGGACCACCTCTGACCCCAGCCCGCGCTCAGGTCACGTCATGGCATACGACATGACCCGCCAGCGCGTGGTGCTGTTCGGAGGCGGGGACGGTTCAAGGTCTTACGGTGAAACGTGGGAATGGGATGGATCGGCGTGGGATCTGCGCGCCGACTTCGGGCCCAGCCCGCGTCACAGCCACGCCATGGCCTACGACAGCCTGCGCGGGCGCGCGCTGCTCTTCGGCGGCGAAAATCATTCGCTCAATGGCGAGACTTGGGGCTGGGACGGCGCAGATTGGAATTTGGAGAGCGCATCGGGGCCGAGTCCTCGCAGCGAGCATGCCATGGCCTATGACAGCCTGCGCGACCGGGTGGTGCTCTTCGGAGGGTGGGACGGCTCGGACAACGGCGAAACGTGGGAGTGGGATGGGGGTGCGTGGACGTTGCGATCGACCTCTGGACCCACTCCCCGTCATGGCCACACCATGATCTACGACAGCGCACGTCAGCGCGTCGTGTTGTTCGGAGGGGATGACGGGCATCCTCGCAACGACACCTGGGAGTGGGACGGATCCGCTTGGGATCGAACAGCCGCATCGGGTCCCGACGAGCGTCACAACCATGCCATGGCCTACGACAGCACGCGCGGGATCACCGTCCTGTTCGGAGGCGAATTCCGGAACAACACTTTTTTTGGTGACACCTGGGAATGGGACGGCAGGAGCTGGCAGCAGGCCGCCACGTCCGGGCCGAGCCCACGCGGATACAGCGCCATGGCTTATGACTTCCGTCGAGAGAAGGTCGTGCTGTACGGAGGCGGCGATGGGCATGACGACACCTGGGAGTGGGACGGGGCGACGTGGAGGGAGCAGGTTGCGCGAGGGCGTGCGGGTCGACGCGCGCACGCCATGATCTACGACAGCGCTCGCGAGCGCGTCATGCTGTTCGGCGGCAGAGGTCTTAATGAGTACGGCGAAACCTGGGAATACGTGGTGAGCTGTTCCAACATTGAACGGATCAGGAAAGCCTCCTGCAAGGATCGCAACGGGTTCAACCAACTCAGGATCCTGCTCGTGGACGGCTTGGAAGGCGACGCGTTCACCGTGACGTTGACCGATGGGACGGACAAGTCCGGCACGATCAACTCCCGCGGCAAGGGCAAAGCCAAGTTCAACAACCGCCCGGCGGGTGACAGCGGCGTGGCATCGGCCGAGTGGGGTTGCGGGGCGGCGGAGGAAAAGGAGTATGAGTGCCCGTAAGCCGCCGCAGGTTGGAGCTCCGAAAGTCGGGGCCGGTGCCGAGGGTACGAGGCGCGTTCGGCGGCCTCGCCGGAGAACGGGCAGCGGGGAGCAAAGAACGGAGAACAGCGTATGGCGAACGCAGAGCGAGCGGCTTTTCAGCGACCCTCTGCGCTAATGACGCAACAACGCGACCCAAGGCGTAGATGTTTCTTGCGACGAGGTGAGGTGTAGACGGGTATGATGGCGGGTCCACGTACTGGGGCACGCCTGGGTTCTTCAGAAGGAGTTCTTCCATGATTTTGCCCACATTCAAGCAGAACCGTCGCTCATGGCTGGGGCTTTCCGCCGCCTTCGGGACCGCAGGCGTTGGCGCCTTGTGCAAGCCCGTTTGGGCGCAGGGCAGGCCCGACATCGTCTGGAGGGCCGAAGCCCACGAAGACTGGGTGCGCGCCGTGGCGTTCTCTCCGGACGGCGCGCTGTTGGCCTCAGGAAGTGACGACGAATCGATTCAGTTGCGGCGGGTCTCGGATGGTTCCTTGCTCCATACTCTGACGGGCCACTCTCGTTACGTGGAGGCGCTCCGATTCTGGTCGGAGGGAGACGTCTTGGCTTCCGGCGCAGATGACGACGCGGTCGGGCTGTGGAACGTGTCCGACGGTTCGCTGATCCGTATGGTGGATGGCCCCGGCGATTTTCTCTGGACCGTCGCCATCTCGCCGGATGGTCAAACCGTAGCCTCGGCCTATGGCGGCGTCGCCGACATGGTCATTCTGTGGCGCATCTCGGACGGTGTCGTGATGCACACGCTCGACTCGGATATCGTGGGTGACCTGGCCTTTTCGCCGGATGGCCAATGGCTGGCTTCGGGCGCCGCGTTCGGCGGAGATCGGCAAGTCAAACTGTGGCGCGTCTCGGATGGCATGATGGTTCGCGCGATGGATCACGACGACTACCTGTCATCCGTCGCGTTTTCGCCCGACGGTGCCCTCCTGGCCTCAGGAAGCGCGGACGGGACGACCAAGCTGTGGCGGGTGTCGGATGGTTCGCTTGTTCACTCCCTGGACGGATGGGCGACGGCGCTCTCCTTTACATCGGACGGAGGAATCCTGGCCGGCGGAAGTCATATCAACGACACGCTCAGTCTGTGGCGCGCGTCGGACGGGGCGCTGTTGCGAAGGTACGATGAGAGCGTCAAGGGTATTTTCGGCGTTGAGTTCTCGCCGGACGATCTGTGGGTGGGCTATGGACAGTTCAACGGAAACGTGGCGATCGCACGTAACCCTTTCGCCGGCGAACCGGATTGCGGCCCGGATGCACGCCTCTCGGTCAAGTGCCGTGATGACGGCATGACCGTGATCGGTACACTGAAGAACGCGGTGGCGAACACCGAGGTGATCTTCACCTTGGACGGCGGCAACGCCAGGGCGCGGACGACGAACGAGGACGGCAAGGCGAAGGTCAAATACAAGAACCAAACGCCTCAGTCACACATCGTGCGGGTTTGCGATCTGAGCCGCGACTGTTGAGACGACGGCGGCTCGGATCAATCCGGCACGATCAACTCCCGCGGCAAGGGCAAAGCCAAGTTCAACAACCGGCCGGCGGGTGACAGCGGCGTGGCATCGGCACAGTGGGGCTGCGGAGCGGTGGATGAGAAGGAGTATGCGTGTCCGTAGGTCGTGATGCCGGCGGGCGCCACGCGAGCGATGAGCTTCGTTCCATGCATTCCTTCTGTCGGATTCCTGGCACGCTGCCAGTGGTTCTTGTGGTTTCTGGCGATGCGCCGGAGCGGCGATTCGCTTTAAAAAAGGAGGGCGAGCAATGATGATCCAGGGTTTTGGGATAGTCGCGGCGAGGTTCCGCGTCGGCTCGAAGGGGGTGGTCACACCTGGTCCCGGATGGGGGGTGTTGTATGTTTGCTCAGCATTGACGGTCGGGAGTAGCGCATCGGCCGACCAATGGGAGACCATTGCCGGGTTATCGAAGCGCGTGCAGGCGTTTGCGGTTTCAGACGACGGGAACCAGAAACGGCTGTACGCATCGGGGCATTTCATGCGGCCAACGCGGCGCACGGGGCGTCATGCCTCTATCGCGCAATGGACCGGTTCATCGTGGGAGAGGATCGGACTTGCGGATGGCCCGCAACACGGACGTCCGCGAGATCTTAGGGGCTTGGCGTCATTTGATTTCGGAGAGGGCGAGCGACTCATTGTGGGTGGCGACTTTTCGCGCATCAACTCAGTTACATCGTTCCACAATCTCGCCAGGTGGGATCAGTCAACGTGGAGAGGAGTGAGGAATATCCGGGAGGAAGTGTACTGCCTTGCCGTTGGGAACGTCGGTGGGCACGAACAGCTCTTCGCAGGCGGCTCGTTCATCTTGGCCAGACGTACGTTGTCGGATCGGTGGAGCGACCTCGGGCCCTTGGACGGACGTATCTACGCGATGGCCGAGTTCGAGCGGAACGGTGAGCGCCTGCTATGCGCGGGAGGTGCGTTCGTACGAATCGGCGGTGTCGAAGCGCGGTCCGTGGCGGCTTGGAATGGCGAAGAATGGTCGGCGTTGCCAGGCTTGAGCGGAACGGTCTATTCGCTGGCGACCTTTGATGACGGCGCCGGCCCGGCGCTTTATGCAGGTGGTGCAATCATCATTCTGGATCAGCCCGAACGCGCACATCTGGCAAAATGGACGGGTGAGGCGTGGGTTCCAGTGACAGGGAACGGCGATCCGGATGGCAACGTCTACTCGATGAAAGTCTTTGACGACGGCGATGGTCCCGCGCTTTTCATTGGAGGTGATTTCCGTCATGTCGGGGACTCGAGTGCCAAGAATCTGGCCAAGTGGGATGGAAGCAGGCTGACGGAATTCGAGAGGGGTGTCATCGGCGTCGTAAGGGCGCTTACGGAATTCGATGACGGATCGGGTTCTGCGCTTTATGTCGGCGGAACCATCTATTCGGCAGGAGGTCAGGATGCCGGACCGGGCGTGGTGCGGTGGAAGAGGCCTTGATCCCGTTGTAGATTGGGGCGGCGGCGCTGGGGAATAAAGGCACA
Source organism: Phycisphaerae bacterium (assembly GCA_022072505.1). Lineage (GTDB taxonomy): Bacteria > Planctomycetota > Phycisphaerae > UBA1845 > UBA1845 > JABWBH01. The sequence goes on along the minus strand of JAJVHU010000040.1, from coordinate 21,168 downwards.
GCGTTGGGCTGATGCGCGATGGATCGATCGTTGCGTGGAACCACGCGGCGAGCTGGCTCGACGTCGCGAATCCCGGCGCGGGCTTTATCGCCCTTGCGGCGAGATCGTAGCATATGTTCGCGCTAAGGCGCTACCGCGGCGGCGGCGAGCGGGTTTCCAGAGGTAGATGCGAACAGCGTTGCGGTTTGGTGCGACGCCGGCTCCGCCTGGCGCGCGGGCGCGAGGACGATGTCCTCTCCGTGACACTCGCGTACGGGACAAACCCGTGCGGAACCATCAACTCCCGCGGCAAGGGCAAAGCCAAGTTCAATAACCGCCCGCCGGGCGACAGCGGTGTGGCATCGGCCAAATGGGGCTGCGGGGCGGTAGATGAGAAGGACTACGTTTGTCCTTAGGGCGGCGTCCTTCACGAATCCTTAACAGGCCTGAACGCATTCGCGCGGGCGCGGGAACCGGGAATTCCGGTCCCGCGCCCGCTTTTTTCTCTCCAATTCCGCAGGCAGAATTACGTTGCCCCCGCACAGACCAGTGCGGTACAATCGGGAATCACGCCACGCGGCAAGGGCAAGGCCAAGTTCAACAACCGCCCGGCGGGCGACAGTGGCGTGGCAACGGCGGAGTGAGGTTGCGGGGCGGGAACGCCTGGTGTAGTGCCTTAGAAATAATGCCTCATACCCAACCGAGCCGCGCCCTTCAGGAAGCGGTTCTGAGCGGCGTGGGTGAGGATCCGCTCCCTCACGGTCGCGGCTCGGAGAGGTGCGGTAGTTCTGAGACGGTACACTATCGCCCGGCGCTGCAGTACTTCCTCGAGCATCTTTCGGGGAATGAACGCTCGATCGGGATTCTCCGGGATATCGAACGGAGCATCGAGGCGGCTGCCGAGGAATCGTCAAGCTAGCGGGCGCAAGCGCGAGGTTTGGGCGTTCTCGGTGAACTTGCGGCGAGCGTTGACGGGCGAGAGGCAGGCGAGTGGGAGGACGAGTTGGCCGGCGTTGCGGCTGATCCGCCCACGCGCGTTTGAGTTCCGAAGCCAATCTGCAGATGCAACTCTTCCGGGTTGCCTCTGCTGGTTCCTCGCGGGAGCGCCGCGACGACATTCTTGTATTTGAATGCGCCAAGCCGTTTTGCTAGGATGCCCCGGCTTTTGGGTCGGGGACTTTCAAGAATGATCTCGGTATAGGGGAAAGGCTGGGGAAACATGCGCGCACTGGTAGTTGTGGCGGTACCGTTCTATCTAAACTTAGCCGCGCCGTTGGTGGTCCTGGGACACGAGTTTACGTACCAGGGACAACTCAAGAGCAACGGTGTCCCCGCTGAGGGCCCGCACGTGATGGAGTTCCGCCTGTTCGACGCCGCAAGCGATGGTAACCAAGTCGGGCCTACGCTCACGTTCGATGGACAGGGAGGCAATCCGGCGCCGGTGGATGTAGCGGAAGGGTTGTTCACCGTCGGGTTGGACTTTGGTGCGTTCTCCGACGGGGCACGCTGGCTCGACATTGTCGTCGAGGGCTCGCCCATCACCCCGCGCCAGGCGGTAACCTCCGCTCCACAAGCGTCTTACGCTCTCGGGCCCTGGGTCACAGGGGCCGGGATGAGCCTCACGTACGCGGGCGGCAACGTGGGGATTGGAGCGACTACGCCGGGCGCGAAGCTCCAGATAGACGACGGCGCTCTGCGGATTCGGAACAACGCCGACAACAAGAACTGGGATCTCGCCTACGATGCCACTGAAAACTACTTTTACGTTGACGAGTTTGGTTCGGCCCGGCGCCTTGTGATCGAGAATGGGGGTAACGTCGGCATCGGAACGGTGAACCCCGACCGCCACCTGGTTGTGAAGAGTCCGGTGTCCCGCAACGAAAGCACCTACGTTCAGATCGACTCGGGTGGAACGTCAACGCAGTACTCAACGTTTGAGTTGCTGGACCGCGGCGTGGTGAAGTGGGAAGTCGGCAAGACGTCCGGTAACGAGTTCTATGTGGAGGAACCAGGCGTTGCGCGGCGCTTCATGATCGAACCGGGCACCGGGTACGTGGGCATCGGGACTACCAATCCGAACCGCCATCTCGTGGTCAAGAGCCAGCCGTCACTGAATGAAAACGCCTGGATTCAGATTGACTCCGGCGGCACGGGTGCGCGGTACTCGGGTCTGGAGTTGATGGACCGCGGCGCCGCCAAGTGGGAGGTCGGCAAGACGCCGAGCAATGAGTTCTACGTTGAGGAACCGGGGATCGCCCGTCGCCTGACGATTCTGCCAGGGTCCGGCGACATCGAACTCTCGGACGACGCCTCGATTACAAACGTCGATCAGATCATCGGCTGGAACGACCTGCGCTTCTACGGCGATGACGTCGGCGGTCCGGACCTGTTCATTCAGCCGGGCGGCAACATCGGCATCGGTACGACGACGCCGGGTCAAAGACTCACGGTTAACGGCATAATTGAGACACTCGGCGGCATCCGCTTTCCGGACGGCACGACGCAGTACACGGCGGGCGGCGGCGGTGGGGGCGACGGCTTGTGGACGGCGGTCGACGATGACATTCGCAACCTGAACCCCGGAAACGTCGGCATCGGCGTCGCCGATCCAGGCTCGAAACTCGAAGTCAGCGGCGGCGTGCGCGCGCTGGGAGGGGCGCCGGATGGCGATCCTCAGAGTGTGAATGTGGGCTATGCTTTCGAGAACTCGCCCGGTTCCGGAATGTTCGCGCCGTCCGAGGGCCAGGTCTCGCTGTTCGTGTATGGGGACCGGGGGATGATGGTGACGCCGACCGGACTCGATCCCGCCCCGGCCGTGCATCTTGGCATCGACCTCATCTCGGATGCGCTCATTCAAACGGGCCGACTGAACGTTCGCGGACTCCTTGGTGAGTTTTCCGGCAGCGCGATCACGGCCAGCGGCGGCGACGGTTTTCCGGCGATTCGCGTAGATACCGGCGGCGACGACGCCGTCGGCATCTATGTCCAGGGAAGTCTTGGCGAGAACAGCACCGGCGTGCATGCCACCGGCGACGTCGGCCTCTCCGGCGACGGCGAGACCTACGGCGTGTTCGGCTTCGGCCCGACGGGCGTGAGCGGAAGCGGATCCGAAGTCGGCGTCGAAGGCGTCGGCCTCGGCTTCGGCGGCAGCGTCGGCGTTCGCGGCGAGGCGCCTGGAGTGGCTATCCACGGCGACGGCGGCATCGGCGTGCGAGCCACGGGTAAGCTCTACGCCGTGCAGGCGGAACTTCCAGATGATCCTGAGATCCCCGTTGGCCACGCGATCTTCGCGATTGTCGAAGACACGGTGAACGACTTCGCCGGGACGTTCCACGGAAACGTGCAGATCAACGGCATGTTGACGAAGACCGGCGGTACGTTCCGGATCGACCACCCGCTCGACCCTGAAAACAAGACACTTTCGCATTCCTTTGTCGAAAGCCCGGACATGATGAACGTCTACAACGGCAATGTCGTGACCAACGCTGACGGCGAAGCCTGGGTCGAGTTGCCCGCGTACTTCGAAGCGCTGAACCGCGACTTCCGCTATCAGCTCACGGTCGTCGATACGGACGATTTCGCCCAGGCGCGCGTCTTCCGCAAAGTTCAGAACAACGTCTTCGGAATCAAGACGGACCGCGGCGGCGTCGAGGTCTCGTGGCAGATCACCGGAATCCGACAGGATCCCTGGGCCGAGCAGAACCGCGTCATCGTGGAGGAAGACAAACCTGCTGACCAGCGGGGCCGGTATCTCAATCCGGAAGCGTATTGCGAACCGCTGGAGAGATCCATCGTGCGCGGCGAGCCTTGAGACGTCATGATGAGCGAGAGGAGCGGCGAGTTGATCCAACACGTTCACAAACAATAAGGCTTAGGATGATGAAGCGAACAGCACGTCTGGCATTGATGATCAGCTTGCTCGGCCTCTTCGTCGGCACGGCTGAGGCTCAAGACTACGCAATCTTCTGGTTCACCATCGATGGCGGTGGAGGAATCGGCGGAGGCGATGGGTTTGAATTGTCGGGCACCATAGGACAGGCGGACGCCGGTCCGGCGACGCCGATGACCGGCGGGAGTTTCGAGTTGACCGGCGGATTCTGGCCCGGCGCCGCCGCGGCCGATGAAGGCTGCACCGACGATGAGAAGATGAGGAAGGCCCGATGCCGCGAGCGTAACGGCGCGAACCAGCTCAAGGTCACGCTCACCGGCGGCCGTCCCAACGACACGTTCGTTGTAACACTCTCCAGCGACGGCGCCTCGAAGGACGGCACGATCAACTCCCGAGGCAAGGGCAAAGCCAAGTTCAACAACCGCGCACCGGGTGACAGCGGCGTGGCCACCGCCGAGTGGGGCTGCGGGGCGGTGGAGGAGAAGGAGTACGCCTGTCCGTAGTGGGCGTGCTTCAGGAAGCCTCAACAGGCCTGAACGCATTCGCGCGGGCGCGGGAGCCGGGAAATCCGGTCCCGTGCCCGCTTTTTTTCGCCAGTTCCGTAGGAAGAATTACGTTGCCCCCGCACAGACCAGCTCGGTACAATCGGGAATCACTCCCGCAGCAAGGGCAAAGCCAGGTTCAACGACCGCCAACCGAGTGACAGCGGCGTGGCCACGGCCGAATGGGGCTGCGGGGCGGTGGATGAGATGGAGTATGCTTGCCCGTATGCGGCCGGGGCCGGGTCATGCTCGGCGTGCGCCCGTTTCGGTTGGCTCGCGCACGGCTGTGCATTCGTCGAATGAGCGCGGAATTCGTCACGACATCCTGGTCGCTCATTGCGCACACGCGCGAGCCGGGCAACACCGCACGCCAGGCGACGGCGGCGCTGTGCGAGCAATACTGGCGCCCGCTCTACTTCTATTCGCGAAGGTTTGGCCATTCAGCGCACGAGGCCGAGGACACGGTCCAGGAGTTCCTCATTCACGTCGTCGAGAACGACGTCTTCGCCCGTGCCGATGCCGATCGCGGACGCTTCCGGACGTTTCTCCTGTCCGCCCTGCGGCAATTCCTGAATCGTCAGCACCGCGACCAGACCCGACAGAAGCGCTCTCCCCAAGGAAAACTCCGCTCCCTGGACATCGAGCGAGTCGAACAATCCCTTTCGAACCTGGATCACGAGAGCCCGGACCGGGCGTTTGATCGGGCTTGGGCTTTGACGCAGCTTGACCTGACGTGGCAGCGCGTTGAGGCGGAATTCACGGAGGGCGGAAAGTCCGCGCTCATCCGCCAATTACGCCCCGTCATTTCGGGCCGGTCCGATACTCCGATGAAAGATATCGCCGCTGAACTGGGTATGACCGAGGGGGCCGTCAATGTCGCGGCGCATCGCGTCCGCCGGCGGTTCGGCGAGGTTCTTCGCGAACAGATCGGCCACACGCTGGTCTCGACGGACGAGATCGACGACGAAATCGCCCGGCTTCGGACCGCGCTATCCGGAAGTTCCGAATGAATTTCCCTGTAATAAGTCTTCTGGGACGGTCTTATCGCTACGGGGTATACGACGCCTGATGGCCACGACCATGCAAATCGCGCCGACGTGCCGCACCTGCGGCGCCCCGTTGGAGGGCGGATCCGCCGAGTGTCCGAATTGCCTGTTTCAACTGGCGGTGGACGTCGGCACGGTCGAGCGGGTGTGCGCGCCCCCGTTCACGGCTCCCGACCCGGAACGACTCGCCGCCCTCATGCCGGACTTCGAGTTTGTCGACCTGCTCGGACGTGGCGGAATGGGGGCCGTTTACAAAGTTCGCCAGACACGGCTCAACCGCATGGCGGCGATGAAGGTGCTGCCGCCTGAACGCGCGGCCGATCCCGAGTTCGTGGAGCGGTTTTTTCGCGAGGCCCAGGCGCTGGCTCAACTCAGCCATCCCAACATCGTGGACGTGTATGACATGGGTCAACGCGGTCCATACCTGTATATCCTGATGGAATACGTTGAGGGGAAGCCGCTCCGCGAATCGATCCGCAACCCGCCGCTCGAACCGGCCGAGGCGTTGCGGCTTACCTCCCTCCTTTGCGGCGCGCTGCAACGGGCCCATGACTTGGGAATCATCCATCGCGACATCAAGCCGGAGAACATCCTTGTGTTGCCGGACGGGACCGTCAAGCTGCTCGACTTCGGCCTCGTCAAGCTATCCCAGGACAGCCGCCTGGACCGATTCACCCTGACCGAAATCAACCTTCGCGTTGGCACGCCGCAATACATGGCGCCCGAGCAGATGAGCGGTTCCTTGGATGTGGATCATCGGGTGGACATCTACGCCACGGGTGTTCTGCTCTACGAGATGCTGTGCGGCGCGCCGCCGGCGGTGAATTATTCGCCGCCGTCCCGCAAAGCCGCCGTCGACCCGCGCGTGGACCGTGTCGTGGAGCGGGCGCTCCGCGAGTCGCCGGACGAGCGATACCGGCGCGCCGACGAGCTTCGCCGCGACATCGAGCACATCGTCCGCACGCCGCGGCGGCGTGCCCTCGTGATCGGAACCGTTGCGGCCGTCCTGATCGCGGCCGCGCTGGGGGCGTACCTGTGGCATCGATCGGCGACCGCGGATCACGCGCCGCCGCCGGGCACGCCGATCGACGGGATCCCCATCGCGGTCGTGCCGTTCGACGCCGCTGGGGCTCGCGAGCACCAGGAACGCTGGGCGAAGCACCTCGGCGTGCCCGTCGAATGGACCAATTCCATCGGCATGGCATTCGCCCTCATTCCACCCGGCGAGTACACGCGGGGAATACCCGATGCCGAAGTGGCCGAATGGTTGGCGCCCTTTACGCCCGAGAACACTGAACCGTCAATCCTCGCCCTGGTTCAAAGCTCCTATCCGGCCCATCGCGTGCGCCTCACCCGGGCCTTCTATATGGCGGTGACTGAGACCACGCAGGGACAGTACGAGCGCGTCACCGGCGATTTGAAGGGTTTTTTTCGAGTCGACGGCGCTGGAGAGCAGCGATTGGCCGATCCCGATACACAGGACTTTCCGGTAGAGACGCTGCCGTGGTTCTACGCGACGGTGTTCTGCGAAAAGCTCAGCGCCATGGAAGGCATCACGAACGGCTCGGCCGGCTATCGGCTTCCGACGGAAGGTGAATGGGAGTTCGCATTGCGGGGAGGCGCCGCGACCCGTTACTGGTACGGGAACGAGCTGGATCGGGAGGGTTGCTTCGAGATATCGGCGGTCCATACGCCTGTGCGTCCGCGCCGAGTGGCGTCTCTGCGGCCGAATCCCTTTGGTCTCTACGACATGGCCGGAAACGTGAGTGAATACTGCTCGGACTGGTGGTCGCCGGATGAATTCAAGAGATACGCGGATCGCTGCGCGGTGAATCCGACCGGTCCCGAGGATGGAGCGCAGGGCGGATATCAACGCGTCGTGCGAGGTGGGCATTTCGGGGGACTCGATGCCCAACACTCGAATCGGCGCTCGCGAAACGACCCGGGGTTGTGGACGAACACGCTGGGTTTTCGGACGGCCATCGACGCCGATACCGTCGCCCGGATTCTGAGACGGTCCCAGACGCCGCCACCTTCCACCCGCCCTTCACCTTGAATCGCACCACCGCGATCTCGTCGCCTCGGCGGCGAGTGAATCCCCTCCCCGTTAGCTCTCACGCGGTGCGCCTTCTATGTAGGAACGCAGAATGAATGACCCGCGCTGAGCCGCGGGGTTTACCCCGCGCGAGGCTTCGCGCGGAGTTTACCCCGCGCGAGGCTTCGCGAGGAGTTTACCCCGCGCGAGGCTTCGCGAGGGGTTTACCCCGCGCGAGGCTTCGCGAGGAGTTTACCCCGCGCGAGGCTTCGCGAGGAGTTTACCCCGCGCGAGGCTTCGCGAGGGGTTTACCCCGCGCGAGGCTTCGCGAGGAGTTTACCCCGCGCGAGGCTTCGCGCGGAGTTTACCCCGCGCGAGGCTTCGCGCGGAGATTACCCCGCGCGAGGCTTCGCGCGGAGATTACCCCGCGCGAAGCCTCGCGCGGGCTGAAGCCACGCGGCTCGGGTCAAGGATTCTGCGGTTCTACTTAGACGACCGATTTTCCCGGATCCAGCCGGCAGGTTTGTAAGGTCGCATCGGCGTCGGGCTTAGAAAGGGTGTTCGGGGAATTCAGCCAGGAGCTATTAACGGAGATGGAATCATGACTCGTCAGCGAGTGTTCGCCTGCCTGTTCGTAGTTGCGGCTGCGGCCCGCCCGCTCTCCGCCCAGACGCCCTTGGGCGCAGCCACCACCTACCAGGGTCAGCTCAAGCAGAAGGGGCAACCGTTCACCGGCGACGCGGTCATGACCTTCGCCCTGTTCGACGCGGCGACCGACGGCAACCAGATCGGTTCGACGCTCGTGTTCGACGGGCAAGAGGGCAACCCGCCGTCGGTGAGCATGGCGGACGGGCTGTTCACGGTGCAGCTCGACTTCGGTGCGGCGGCGTATTCGGGCGATGAGCGCTGGCTTGAGATTTCTGTGGAGGGCACAACGCTGTCACCGAGGCAGTTGCTGACCGCGGCGCCGTATGCGTTGAAGGTCGCCGGGATCGACGGCCACTCGCTCGACGCCCCGGACGGCGACCCGGTGGACGCGCTCGCCGTGCGCGACAACGGCAATGTCGCGATCGGACCTGTCACGCCCTACGCGCACCTGACGGTCAAGGGCGGGATCGGACTTGACGCCCTCAGCACAAACGGCGGCGACCTCGCTACCGGAATCCGCTTCGGCGACGCCAGCAGCGGCGAAGGCATTTCATCGAAGAAGACGAACGGCGGGAACCAACACGGATTGGACTTCTATGCGGGGAATCAGAGGCGCCTCAGCATTCGGCAGGGCGGCGAGGTCGGCATCGGTACGGATTCGCCAAACTATCCGTTGACGGTCGTGGGCGGCATTGGCGTGGACGCGGCGAATCAGAACGACGGCACGATCGATCACGGCCTCCGCTTCGGCGAGTTCGGCAGTGGAGAGGGCATCGCGTCGCGCCGGAACAGCAACGGTACAAACCCGTTCGGGCTCGATTTTTATACGGCCGGTCAGAAGCGGGTCAGCATCAACAACCTGGGGAACCTGGGAATCAGGACCGACGACGCGTGGCAGGTACTCACGGTGTGGGGAGGCACGGCCATCGACAGCGGCGGATTCAATGACGGGAACATCCTGAACGCGCTGAGCTTCGGCGCCTGGGGAACCGGGGAGGGGATCGGCTCCAAACGCACGCCGGGAGGAAACCAGTTCGGTCTGGACTTCTATACCGCCTCCGGACGGAGGATGAGCATCACAAACGGCGGCTTCGTGGGAATTGGAACGGACGCCCCGCTGACGCCTTTCCATCTGAATTCAGGAACAGGCAACGCAGCGACGATCCAAAGCGCCGACGGCTTCGGCACGCGCCTCATGCTCCACAATACCGCGCCCGCCGGACACAAGTGGAGCGTGACGTCCATGGCCTCCGGCGACCTCTACTTCGAGGATCTCAGCGCCTTCCGCACGCGAATGATGATCTCCAACGCGGGCTTCGTTGGCATCGGCACGGGTCTACCCGAAGCCATGCTGCACGTGGAAGGCGAGAGTTTGTTCAACGACGATACCTACTTCTACACCGACGCCCACCACGACGCGAGTGTCAGGATCTACGGCCCGAATCGGCTTGAGCTGGGCGCCGGCGTCGTCAAGGAGGAGAACGCCGGGACGATCGGATACGGCACATTCACCCCCGACGCCCTTGACATCGTCGGCGGCGGGACCACCGGCGCGAATCGGAGCATCAAGTTCTGGGCGGAAGGAGCGAGCGTGTTCACCGGGCCGGTGGGAATCATGAGCGGATCGCCGGACCAGACGCTCAGCGTGGGCACCGGCAACGCCAGCAAACCCGGCGGCGGATCATGGGCGAGCTTCTCGGATCGACGATTGAAGAAAGACATCCAGCCGCTCACCGGCGCGCTGGACAAGCTCATGTCGCTGCACGGCGTGACGTTCGAGTACCTCGATCCCGCGTCGATCAGCGAGCTGCCCGGTCAGCGTGTCGGCATGGTGGCACAAGACGTTGAGCAGGTCTTCCCGGACTGGGTAAGCGTGGGCAACAGCGGGTACAAGTCCGTGACGTATCGCGGATTCGAGGCGTTGACGGTGGAAGCGCTGCGCGACCTGCGTGCGGAGAAGGATCAGCAGCTTGCGCAGAAGGACACGGAGATTGCCAAGCTTCGCGCCGAGCAGGAGTCCGCGTTGCGCAAACTCCGGAATGAGAAGGACGCCGAGATCGCAAAGCTCCGTCAGGAGAAGGACGCGGAGGTCGCCGATCTTCGCGCGAGACTCGACCGCATTGAAGCGTTGCTCCTGCTGAATGCGCAGAAAGCGGATTGACATTCAGAATCGAGCCGCGCGCGTATGGAACGCTGCAAGGGTAGGTCGTCTCTCCGAGACGACATTCCCGAGCCGCGCCCGTGAGGAAGCGGTTTCCATGCGACGCGAGAGGAAGAACCGCTTCCTCATGGGCGCGGCTCGGAAAGACTACAAATACGAACCCTCGTTGATACGAATGGATACGATGATCCGACGAAAGGAAATTGTTATGAACATGCGAATCTCCGTTGCGGCCATTCTTGTTCTGGCATTCGCCGGTCTATCACGCGGGCAGGAATTCAGCATCTTCTGGTGGACGATCGACGGCGGCGGCGCGATGCGCACGACGGGCGGCGACCTGGAGCTGTCCGGCACGATTGGCCAAGCCGACGCTGGACCTGCAACGCCCATGACCGGCGGCGGCTTCGAACTGACCGGCGGCTTCTGGCCCGGCGCAGGCGCGCCGGAAGAAGGCTGCACCGGCGCCGAGAAGCTCAAGAAGGCAAAGTGCACGGATCGCAACGGCGAGAACCAGTTGAAGGTCTCGCTGACCGGCGGCCGGCCTGGGGATACGTTTGTAGTCACGCTCTCCAGCGACGGCGACTCGAAGGCCGGCACGATCAACTCCCGCGGCAAAGGCAAGGCCAAGTTCAACAACCGCCCGCCGGGTGACAGCGGCGTGGCATCGGCCGAGTGGGGCTGCGGGGCGGTGGATGAGAAGGAGTACACCTGTCCGTAAGCTTCGGGCGGGTGGAAGGCGGCATGCTTTCGCCGTAGGCGTAAGCACGTCCCCCACGGCTCAGGCGTGCTCACGTTGGGTACAGCGAGAGCACGCCCCCCGTCCGCGAAGAGGCGAGTGAGGGAACGCGGCGTCGGGCGCTGCGATTTCGGGTACTGTCGATTGAGGTGGCGTGGACCATGAGACCTTCCCCCGCGTATGGGAACGCGGTGCAAGGCTGGCTCAGAAAGCGGCGCGGGTCGTTCCAGTTGACCTTGCGCCGACGGAGAACAGAACATGAAGCGATGGGCGACGGCTGGAATCATCGGGCTTTGCGTACTGAACGGATTGTTGCCCCGCGCACGGGCGTGGGTGGGCGACGCCTTCACGTATCAGGGACGACTGACCGAGGCGGGGGCGCCGTTCAACGGCATGGTGAATCTGGAGTTCAGCCTATGGGACGCCGCCATCGACGGCGCCCAGATCGGCGCGAGCCTCTCGCTTTCCGACGTGCCGGTGAACCAAGGGTTGTTCACGGTGGAGGTTAATGCCGGCGGCGAGTTCGGCCCGTCGGCGTTCCGCGGCGAGCGCCGGTGGCTGGCGATCAGCGTCAACGGCACGCCCCTGACGCCGAGACAGGAGGTGACTCCCGCGCCGTACGCGCAGTTCGCCGCCAGCGCCCCGCGGGACTACGCCCTGGCGGCGGCGGACGGCGATCCGATTGACGCCGTGGTCGTGGATAACGACGGAAACGTGGGAATCGGGACCGCGACCCCGAGCGCCCTGCTTCACGTGGCCGGCCCGATCCGGATAGACGGCGATGCGACGCTCGAATTCGGCGGTGGTTTCGCGAAAGAGGTGAATGCAGGAAAGATAGGTTATGAGGCGTTCACGCCGGGGGCGCTGGACATCATCGGCGCCGGACTCGATGCCGAAGTCCGGAGAATTCAATTCTGGGCGGATGGCGGGTCCACATTCACGGGTCCGGTGAGCGTTGGAACGGGCTTGCAGGAAGGCCTTCTGACGATTGGGGACAGCTCATACTTCGACACCTACGTCACCGCGCTGACTTCCGGCGGCTTTCTTGGCCGTGCGGGGATTCAGCTCCGCCACGGCAATATGAACAATGGCTGGACGCTCGAAGGCGATGATCGCAACCGCGAGTTCAACCTCCGTTATCACGAAAACGACGCCGACGGCACGATCGTGGCTTCCTTCGATCGGTTCGGCAACCTGGGAGTGGGCAGACGCGCCCCGGAGGCCAAGTTGCACCTCGCGGGCAATGCGAAGATCGACGGAACCAACACGCTCGAGTTCGGCGCCGGGCTGTCGAAGGAGACCAACGCGGGTAAAGTCGGCTACCAGGTCTTCACCCCGGACGCGCTCGACATCGTCGGCGCCGGCGCCTCGGGCTTGAATCGCAAGATCAAGCTTTGGTCTGAAGGCGGCTTGACGATTGACGGACCGACCGTCGCGAACGGCGACTTACAGGTTTCCGGCGACTCGGAGTTCCTAGGCTTCCTCGGCGTCGCCGGCGGGGCCGTGTTTGACCTGCCCGTCGGCATTGGAACCGATTCCCCGACCGAATGGTTGACGATCGGGCACTTTGATGGCCATGACACGTATGCGGCGATCCGGACGAGGGGCGGCAATCTCTCCCGCGCGGGGTTCAAACTGCGTCACTTCAGTTCAAGCTATGGCTGGACGATTGAGAGCGACGAGCGTAACCCCGCGAACGGGCTGAACATTCTCCGGCACAACAATAATGTCGCGGGCCAGTCGGCGCTGTTCATCGCCACGAACAACGGGTACGTGGGCATCGGGACCACGTCGCCGTCGCGCGAGTTGGACGTCGACGGCTGGGTTCGGTGCGACGTGCTCCAGATCACGGGCGGCGCCGACCTCGCGGAACCGTTCGACGTGAAAGACGTCGATGAAATCAAACCGGGGATGGTCGTGTGCATTGATCCGCAGGAGGTCGGCAAGATGCGCCTGGGGCGGACGGCCTACGATCGGACCGTTGCCGGCGTCATCTCAGGCGCGAACGGCGTGCGCCCCGGTCTGATGCTTCAACAGAGCGACCAATCCGCGACCGTCGGCGAGCATCCGGTGGCGCTGACCGGACGCGTGTGGGTCTACGCGGACGCGGATGCGGGCGGGCCCATTACCGCCGGCGATCTTCTGACCACGTCGAATACGCCGGGACACGCGATGAGGGTGTCCGATCATACTCGTGCTCCAGGAGCGACGTTGGGCAAGGCGATGTCCGCCTTGTCGAGCGGTCGCGGCATGGTGCTGGTTCTGGTGGCCTTGCAGTGACACCGCTAAAAGGAGGACGACTCATGCAATACTTGATCATCATCCTGTGCAGTGCAATGCCGCCGGCGCTGAACGCCGCGGCGCCAAATGGCGCTTATCTGTATCCGACCCTCGAAACCGAGAAGACGTCGAGTCTCGTTCAATCGGAGGCGCCGGAGGCGTCGGATGACGCCGATGGACAGAGCGCGGTTGAAGGGCAACCGCAACGTCCGCCGGGCATGAAACCCAAGGAGTTCTTCCGGGCGTTCCAGGACAGTGAGTTCCGCGCGGGGGTTCTCTACGTGCGGTTTGTGGACACGGCCTCCGCCGAGCGGCGGGAAGCCGCGCACGCAAACGCCGGGGCGACGGAGATCCTCTGGGAATCCCGGTGGGTCTCGGGACTGGTGAAGGTCGCCGTTCCGGAGGGGCAGGAACTGCAATCCGTACACCGCTATCTCGACGATCCCGATGTATGGTATGCAGAACCGCAATACGCCCTGAAACCGGACCGCATTCCAAACGACCCGCGCTATGGCGAACTATGGGCCATGCCGCGCATTCGCGCCCCACAGGTCTGGGATTTCTGGGTAGGAACGAGGGACTTGCGGGTCGCGGTTCTCGACAGCGGCATTCAGGCCGATCACACGGACCTTTGGCCGAATCTCTGGACCAACCCGGGGGAGATCCCGGGCAACGGCATCGACGACGATGGCAACAATTATGTAGACGACATTCACGGATGGAATACCTGCGCGAACAACGGCGATACCGAGCCGGCCCCGGAGTGCAACCACGGTCTTCATGTCGCGGGGACGGTTGGCGCGCACGGCAACAACGGTCGTGGCATTACCGGCGTCGCCTGGGACGTGTCGCTTGTCTCTATTGTCCACTTTAGCGGTAACGGGAACGGCCAATGTCCCGGGTGCGGCGACGCGGTCGCCGGTCTGGAGTATGCCCTGGATAACGGAATCCGAGTCTCAGTCAACAGCTATGGTTCTGCGTATAACCAGTCGTTTTACGACACAATCAAGGAAGGTCAGTCGATCGGCCACATCTTCGTTGCCTCCGCCGGCAATGGGGGGCCCGACTACGAAGGCGACGACAATGACATTACGCCGCATTACCCATCGTCATACGATCTGGACAATGTTATTGCGGTCGCATCACACACAGACTTTGGCAACTTTATTTCGGATTTCTCAAACTACGGCGTCGACTCGGTGGACCTCGCGGCGCCGGGGGAGGCTATCCTCAGCACCGTTTATGGTCATGAATACGAAATCATGCATGGTACGTCGATGGCGACGCCGCACGTGGCCGGAGTCGCCGCTCTGCTCTACAGCAGGTTTCCCTATCTGACGTACAAGCAGGTGCGCGACCGGATCCTGGGCGGCGTGACCCATGAGGATTCTTATTCAGGCAAACTGGCCACCAGCGGCCGGCTCGACGCCGCGCGACCGATGGGAATATGGGTCCAATATGGGTACTTCGGCTTCGAATTCGGAACCTGGGCCGAGCCCTACAGCTCCATTCCCACGGCCCTGCCCCATGTGCCGCCCAACGGGCACTTGTTCCTCAGGCCGGCGACGACCAACTTCACGGGAACCCTTTCGAGCCCGATGTTTCTGGAGCCTTCAGGCGGGGTTGTGACCATTGGCAAGCAATAGCGATGAAACAACTCCCGCGGCAAGGGCAAAGCGAAGTTCAACAACCGGCCGGCGGGTGACAGCGGCCTGGCATCGGCACAGTGGGGCTGCGGGGCGGTGGAGGAGAAGGAGTATGCGTGTCCGTAGCGCATAGGTCTCGTTACCCGGAGCGAATCTGCCCGGCGAGGCGCATCGCGGTTTTCGCAGCGGCACAGCCAGTGCCTGGAAAACAAAGCCATTTGCGGGTTTTGTCCGCATCGGCGCAAGTCCTTTCGGGGCAGGGGTTTGTATGCCGATCGGCGAGGTCGCCGAGTGGCTTCGTTTCGTTAGTTTTTTAAGTAAATGTCGCTCATCGCTTCTTCCTGACGCGGCCATGCGGCTGCGTATTCCGCGCGCAACGGTGGCGCGAGTCTGCGCATGAACGCGGCGGGCGCTCACGCGCCGGCGCGGTGACTTGTGTCGTCCTGTTATGGGCTTGCGAGCTTGCAAACCCGAAGCTGCTTGCGCGTTTCATCCACCGAAAACAGGAGTTCAATGGCGTTCCACATCTCACCATCGTGATATTGGAACCACGTCAACCTGTAACCCGGGAGAAATGGCGGCGATGGCGCTGTGCGGGAGTAACGATTGGGATTCTCTGAGATTCGCGCGAGCTCGATTTCAATCGAATCCCGAATCTGAGCCGGATAGGACAGAAATTCGTTCCGCGCGCTGTTTTCTTCGGCCCACGAAAACATCGGATTTGCTCCTTCTCCTTGTGAAATGCTGTTACATCCTGCAACTGGTGCAACTGTGACATGATTGTCAGACATGTCCTAAACTCCGTTTCGACTGGACACTTCGGCGCGCGTCGCTTCCTGCGCGCGAAATTGAGGGTTGCAGAACCGGCGGGTGCTCCTACGATGCGTGGGCCGGTTGCACTGCAACCTGGTACTGGGTCGTGGCGGGGTGCGTTTCCAAAACAGCCCGTCGCGGCCCTGCTTTTTTTCGATCCGTTCCTGTCAAGAGCCTATGCAAGCCGGGACCGTAGTCAACATGCAAGAATTCACAGTTTTCTCACAGGAAGCTGACGCTAATCTCCCGGCAACTCATCGACGGCATAGAGCTGAAACACCAGCTCGTCTATACGGCGTTCGTGGGATTCGACCTCGGATTCGAGGGTCTTGATTTCGCGGTCGGCGAGGACCGGCGCGCGCAGGCCGCCCTTGACGCCGGCGAGCGGCAAAGAACCAGCGCGAAGCTTGAGCTTGGCGGTCATGATGGCGCGGACGGACTCGGTGATGCGGTCAGCCTTCTTCTTCTCGTCGGCGGTCTGGGGAATCTTGGTGGGGATCCGCTCTACGTCCGCGTTGCTGTAGGTGGTTCGCTAAAGTAAGCGAAGGAACCTCCGCAGTCGATGGACGAGAGCAGGTTGCATCCCCACCTGACATTCCCAAATGACAAGAACTCGCCAACCCGCGCGGCGCAAGGCCGCCTGAACGCGCCGATCCCGCTCGCGGTTTCTTGTTCGCTTGGCGCGCCAGAAGGACGAGTTGCTGACAGGAGTGCTGCGGCCTCGTTTGCAGTTGTGCATGTGCCAGTAGCATCCATGCACGAGGATGACAGCGCGACGAGCACGAAAGACGAGGTCGGGTTTGCCCGGGAGGTCTGCGGGATGAAGTCGGAAGCGGCAGCCCAGGCGGTGAGCGATGCTCCGAACGACCAACTCGGGCTTGGTGTCCTTGCCGCGAATCGCGGCCATGCACTTGCTGCGCTGGGCGGGCGTGAGAGCATCGCCCACAAAGCCCTCACTTTCCACCGGGCTTCTTGCCGAACTTCCTGTCCAGGAACTCGTAGACCTCCCGCTGTACGTCGCGGGGCTGCCGACGAATCAGCGCCATGGCGCTGATCGCATCGCGGGATGTGGGCACCTTCAGATTGGCCTTGTCCTTGTTGTACCAGACACAGACGGCGCGGAGGTTGTGTTCCTCATCCGTTCCGCCCTGGCTGATTGGAATGGCTTTCGCCCCAACGGGGCGCAGGAATGTAGCCATGGGTGGAGCGCAGGCCGCCGTCAGGCGGACGGAGCGCAACCCGTGGAAAGCGTCGTGGATTCTTAACGCTGCCCCGGAGGGGCAGAGGAGGCACGCGGAATCACGGTCGCTCAATCGAACACATAGCGCTCCTCGAACTCGATCTCGTGCAGCCGGAGCATCCGCAGCAGTTCGGACTTGAAGTCCTCCTTCTTGTGGTGCTCGTGCTGCCTAGAGATGTACCGCTTGACCGCGCCCTCCTGCGACTTGCTGACCGAGAACACGCTGTACCCCTCCTGCCACGCGAACGACCGCAGGGTCGGGAATGTGTCATGCACCCACTTCGACGATCGCGCCTTGACCGTGCGCATCAGATCCGACACTGCACCGTCAGGACGCCATCGCAGGTACATGTGGACGTGATCCTCCACGCCTCCAATGTCGTACAGCACGCCCTTCTCCGCGCGCACGATGCCGCCCATGTAGGGATATAGGCGCTCCGCGATGTCGGGTGTGATCCAGGGTTCGCGATGCTTGGTTGAGAAGACGACGTGCAAAAGAATCTGAGAGTAGGTACCGGGCATGGTGACTCTTCAGTTGGGTGTGATGTTTACTTCACCGCGCCGGTGCGGACAATGATGTTTCCTCCGCCCCTCCGGGGCGGGAAGAGAATAACGAGCTTTCCTTTCCACGGGTTCCGCGTCGGGCGGCTTCGCCGCGCCGCCGCTCCACCCGTGGCTACAACCCGCGGCCCCTCCGGGGCCGAGGCCGGTCTCGTCGGAACGAGCAACGGTGCGGCGAGCGAACTGAATCCCAGCTTCGCCGTCTTCGATCTCAGCCGCTTGGCAACCCATCGACACCGTAGAGCTGGAACACCAGTTCGTCGATGCGGCGTTCGTGAGATTCGACCTCGGATTCGAGGGTCTTGATTTCCCGGTCGGAGCGGGGATCCACACGGCTCTTAAATTCAGAAGAGCGACATCTGAGCCGGCACACGGGCGGTGGGTGCCGGCGAGAAGCTGTGGTCCTTCATTGCCTTCTCAACTATCGCTTCGAGTTCGTCGAGGTTGCCGCCTGGTTCGATCGCGCCTAAGAGTTGCCCTATGAGCGTGATGCGCCTATCGTTGCGGGATAGTGAGAATCCTGAAGCCGCCAAGCGACGCAGTTTTGACCGGGCTCGAGCAAGGGCATCTTCGGTGTCACAGGTCGTCTCATCGGCAGAAACTTGCTTGCGACAGACAAGTATCACGTCAAGCTGGATCGGCTCCTTTGCCTGAAACTTGGGCATGGCGACTGACATCTCGGCTTTTATGGGATGGGCGTTCACGAAGCGGAACCCGGAGCCCCAAACGGCTGCAGCGAGCGATCGCCACCCCTCGGGCCGGGAGTGGTGGTAGGTGAAGACGAGCAAGCCGTCGTCGCGCAGGACGCGGTGGCATTCAGTGAAGACGGCGCACAGCTTTTGGGCAAATCGGTCGGCATCTGCGTCCTGAACTTCTCCGTCTTGGCGCGTCGAAACGGTAGATGCGCCAGAAGCGGGCTCGCTGCCAATCTCTTGCCATGCATGGAAAAAATCAGCGAGTTCGGAGTAGTGGACGTTGTCAAAGAAAGGCGGATCGGTGACGACAATATCAATGGAGCGGCTGGCAAGACCCGTGCAAGCCGAATCTCCCGCCGACAAGTAGATGCCACGTGGTTTAAGCACTTCATTGGTGGGCCAATTCGGTTCGACACGACCCGTGAAGGACGGAGAGCAAACTCTGGCGGGCAAGGACGATCCGCACAATTCGGTGGGCGCTTCTCGATACTCGATGGCGCGAAGTAAGCGGCTTCGCAGGAGATTTGAGAACCCCCCGGAACTCTTGGGCGTGCCCCAAACATTCGCCTCGATCGGCATTCGTTCAGGCTTAAGGATGTGATTCGAAAACATGTGGCGCACGGCACCTGTGCCCTCTCCCTTGTAAGAGGCGAAGAGGTTGTTGAACTCGAGGGTACCCGAGAAAATCGTGAGCAGCGCATCGCGGGCATCTGAATCCTGGAGATCGATGATCGCGCGCCGCAGCCAGCCGAGCGCAAGCAGTTGGCGGTCGTTGAAGAAGTCGACCCAACGGTGGAAATGATAATTCATGGCCTGCCGAGTGTTGTGGCCGTCGGTCAGGCAGAGCGACGGGAGCGTTAGTCGGCTTGCGCTTAACTCCGCGCGCAACGTCTCGCCGCATCGCCGATATGAAGCGAGGTCGTCGTCGGTGACGGGCAGATACTCTTTTCGGTTGTCACCGCGCAGCACGAGCTTCCCGAAGAGCCGAAAGCCTGGGCGCATATCGCCGATAGCCTTGAGGATCGTGAAGTTTGATTTGCATCCCGTGCATGTCGCCTTTGTGCCGGACGCATTTCCTTTCGTCGCGTCGAAATGAAAGCCGCACTCGCCACAGGCCACATTGTCCGGCGAACGAGTGATCGGGAAGATGTCGGCGCATGCGGGGCAACGAACATGAACGTGCGTTTTGCGCTTAGGGTGCGCGTTCCTGGCGATAACGTGTGACGGAAACAGGTCGACCGTCTTTGCACAATCCGGGCACTGGGCCTGCATCACCCAGAAGTAATAGAGCGCTTCGCAAGGGAGATCTCGGCTGTCGGACGTCTGATATAGTGCGCGGATACGTTGCTCGACATGTTCGGCCAATTCATCGTACGTGGCCAAGATTCGGCGTCGGTCGAGCGGACCCATCGCCGTGCGGACGGAACGAGCGGCCACGGGGTTAATGTCGCGCCCGAGCACGGTCATGCCGAGCTTGTGAGCCTCGCCAATCGTGGTGCCGGACCCCATGAACGGGTCAAGAACGGTGACACTCGCAAGGCAGTGCTGTTGAAAAAACGATTTGCGCAGGTCGGCGTCGCGCGATAGGACTGTACCGAGCAACAAGCCTCGGAATGCAGAGCCGAGGCGCTGCGCCCACCACTTGTGGACGTGATAGACAGGCCGATGGATCTCCTTGCGCCAGCTCTCGCGCTCCGCCAGTTGCGACAAGAACTCGAAGGCGAAGGCGTCCGACTCGATCAGCCGGGCGTCAGGTGTTGTCATCGTCGGATGTGTCATCGTCGACTTGGGCCCTCCCGGCTTCGAAGCTCTTCATGGATACCTGGTCCGTCGGCGCGCCATTCAGACGCCACGCCGTAAAATGATGCTCCCGACCTGCCGTCGGGTTCGTGATCAGCTTGGGACAAAGGTCGTCGGCGGGTCGGTCGTACGTGTAGCCGACAACCAGCCGCTCACACTCGCGTCTGCAGAGCTCGCCGACTCTTGTGAGACCAGAAGCTCCCGTCTTGGACGGCAGAATGAGCGTTTGTCGGTGCGCGAGTCCGTCTGCGAGGTGGAACGGCGTTGGCACGACGTACATCCTTCGCGCGCGGATCAGAATGTCACCGTAGCTGCCGAAGCCTTTGACGCTCTTGTTGCGCCGGTGCGGCTCACGGTCAGCATTCAAGAAGTCGCCGTGACAGATTACCAGATCAAGAACCGGGTAAGTTTTCCCATCCGGCTGCTTCGGATAGCGGCCGAAGAGGTAGTAAATGGTTCGTCCATTGTGGTGCCCGGTCGGTAACTGGCTGTTGCTGTCGAAGCTCGCTTCCCGTCCTGGATAGGCTAAGCCTTTCACTTCGAATCCGTCTGTTTGCGCGACCATTCGAAAATCGGGATAGCTGTTCCGACCCCCGATTTCGATATGCTCGCCTAAGGCTTGGAGCCGATCGCGGAACCAGTTCTGGAAGTGAAACTCCTTATCTGACGAGCTGACCCGCCTGATCATTACCCCGTCGCGAATCGACTTCACGCACTGCGTGAACACCCCCACGGGAATGGAAAATGATGGACTACTCGACATTCCGCGATCCTAACCAAGTTGAGATCTCTCTTCAACGATGACGTATCCAGGTTCGGTACGAGGGACACGTTCGGACCCTCCACATGCTAGGTTTCGGTCAGCCGGGCCGCGCCTTGGAGCGTGCCTGCATCGGGGAACTCTTTTTTGTTCTCGCGGTAGATGGCCTGCGCGAAGTGCCGGCGGTAGACCTGAAGATAATCGAGGAAAACGCGATCGACCGGCTCATCGCCGCGCAGGTCGACCAACATGCGGTCGGGGGTACGCAGGCGGCGGCCGGGGCGGACCTTGTGAAGGCGCGCCCGGAGCTGTTCCAGGGAACCGGCGGCAACGGCTT
>JAJVHU010000065.1 GCA_022072505.1 Phycisphaerae bacterium | reverse complement strand
TGAAGTCCGCCAGCACGGTCCGCATCGGCGTCCGCGCCGCTTCCACCGTCCGGTCGATCAGCCCGGCTTGCTCGCGTTCCACGCGCTTGAGGATCGCGTCCAGCGCCGACCGCGCCACGTCCTTGTCCGTGATGCGTCCGCCGTCCGGCAGCGTCAGGGCGTGACAGCGCCGCGCGCCCGACGCATCGACGAACCGCTTGGAGATGAAGATCCCGGCGTTGTTGACTAGCAGATCAACCCCCTCGAAGACCGCCATTGCGGTGTCGAGCACGCGACTGGCAGTCTCAGGGTCGCCGACATCCCCGGACACGGCGACAATCCGCTCGGCCCCGATTTCCGCGACGCTCGAGTGGTCGTCGGATATATGACGGGAGTTGGCGACGATCGCGTATCCCCGGCCGGCGAGAGCCCGCGCGATCGCAAGCCCGATCCCACTCGATGCTCCGGTGATGATTGCCACTGGCATTTCTAGGGCTCCGACTTTTTCAAGAACTCGCGCAGGGCGCTAGCGTTGTTGAGAGTTTGCTCCCTGGCCGCGTACAGCAGTGTCACTGTTCCGCGCGCGGCTTCGGTGCGTATCGACTCGACCAGCGACCGGTGACCATCGAGCTCAAGGAAGTAGCGTCGCTTGAACTCGTTCCATCTTGCCGGATCGTGATCGAACCATCGCCTCAATTCCTCTGACGGCGACAAGTCGCGCAGCCATCGATGAATCCGCGCGGCCTCTCTCGACACGCCGCGCGGCCAGAGGCGGTCAACGAGTATCCGCACTCCATCGGCCTCCGAGGGGTTGTCATACACGCGCTTGATGGCGATCCTCATGTGTCCGACTCCGCATCGCAGTGGCTGATCGTCATCGCAGCCGTTCGGACATGTTGCGCGGTCAGCGCCAATCCACCTTGGGGGAGCGAGCGCAACGCGCCCGCCCCCGGGGCAGTGCTGGGACTCATGCGGTCGCGGTGACCAGGCGGGCCCCCGCATCGGGCCTGTGCAGGCCGACGACCAGCGCGACGGCCGCGCCGTTCGCCCAGTAGTACAGCGCGTCGATTCCGGTGAAGCCGAGCGCGAAGGGCGCCACCAGAAACGTCACTCCGACGAGTGCGTCCACCGCCAGATGGAACCGGTAGGGAAGCACGCGGAAGACGCCGAGCTTGTGGTTGGTGAACAGCGTCAGAACGAGCGCCGCCGCGCCGGTGGACACGGCCAGCCATTTCGCCAGGGGATGCGAGCCGCCGAGGCCGAGCAGGAACGGGGCGGCCATGAGACTGACCGCAACCGGGTAATCGAGGAAGGCGTGCATATTCTTCGTGACAAATCGAGGGTCCATGAGGGTACTCCTACTGCTGAGTTGATGCCCGCTCTCACGCCGTGCAGGCGCACGTGTCCTGATGAGCGAGCGATGACACCTTCGGAAAATCAACGTCGGTCTGCGCGACGTGGTTGAGGTAGTTGGTGAAGAGATTGAGCGCGACGTTGCCCACAACCTCGGTGATCTCCCCATCGCCAAGCCTAGCTGTGCGCAACGACGCAAGATCTTCATCGCCGACCCGACCGCGCGCCTCGACCACCTTGCGAGCGAAGGCCAGCACTGCGGCCGCTTTCCGGTCCGCGGACGTGCCGCGGCGGCTGGCCGCCACTTCGTCGTCGTCAAGTCCGGCCATTTGCCCCATAGCGGTGTGTGCAGCGAGGCAGTACTCGCAGCTGTTCGCCTCTCCGACGGCCAGCGCGATCTGCTCCCGAAGCTTCGCGGACAGCGAGCCCTTGGCGAGCGCGTTGCTGAATGCCAGATAAGCTTCAAGCGTTGCGGGCGAGTTCGCCATGGTGCGCACAATGTTCGGGGCCATCCCGAGCTTCTTCTCGATGCCTTCGAGGAGCCCGCGAGACTTGTTGTCGGCGTTGGCGTTGGTAACGGCTTTGAGTCGTGCCATGCTGATCTCCTTTGCGCGATCTGTGTGTTCCGGTGGCGCGCCACGGCACGTTGCCGAGCGCATCTGCAGCCTTGACGCGCCTTGCGGGGCAATCCTTACCTCGCTCGATGCCGACATCTTGGGCCAGCGGGTGTGTCTCCCGCGCGTGGGAGCGCGGCAGCGGCTAGCCTCTGGGCGAGCCCAAAGTACGAACCACTGAACCCTCTGTAATAGGCGCGATTCGGACCGCCGCTCCGGTAACCTTCCTGGGCTGGCGTCATCCAAGCCACTGCTATCCGAACGCGCGCCGATGACAACTGTGGCACTCCGAACATTCACAGACGATGACTGGATCGCCGGCCTTCGGGCGGGTCACAACGATCTGGTTGGGCCGCTTCGCGCCCGGGTACGGCTGGGACTGGCGGCTGCGCTCGCCGGCCGCGCTGACGTATGCGATGCTGATCTAGACGATTTCACGCAAGACGCTGTCCTTCAGATTCTCGGGCGACTGGGTTCCTTTCGCGGTGACAGCAAGTTCACCACGTGGGCGATGGCAGTCGCGGTGCGTGTGAGCCTGACGAATTTGCGTCGCAGGCGCTGGGCGGGAAATCCTCTTGACGAGAGGCTTGAGGAGCTGGCCCGACCGGCGTGGTCTGGCGGGACGGACGGCGGGTTCGGCGAGCGGGAGGAGCTGCTCACTGCCCTTCGATCCGCGATCGCGGAGGTGCTGACGCCGCGCCAGCGGCAGGTATTGCTAGGAGAACTGGAGGGCATTCCGCAGGTCGTGCTGGCAGATCGACTGGGTTCGAGTCCCGGCGCAATTTACAAGACGTCGCATGACGCCCGCAGGACGCTCAAGAAGGCTCTTGTGAAACTCGGCTACGATGCGCAAGCCGTGTATGAGTCGCTCGCGGGACAACGATAGCAGGAATCGAGAATGTATCCGTCCGACAAGAATCTCACTGACCTGGCACGGCTCATCCAAGACACGGAGTGCCAGGAGATCGACTGTGCGGAAGTGCTGAACCGTGTCGCAGGCTATCTCGAAGCGGTCCGAGCTCGCTCCGCACGGAGCGAGCAGCTCCGACAGGTGGCGCAGCACCTCCAGGTATGTCCCGAGTGCCTTGAGGAATTCCAGGCGCTCATCAAGGCTGAGGGACTCGACCCCAAGGCAGTACTGCCCGAATGACCGGTCAGAAATGTCTCGACAGGCTTGAGTCGCTGCTGTCTCATCTTGTGTGAGATAGCAGTTCGCCCCGCTGCCGATGTGCCGCATCAAGTTTGGTGTCACAAGGGCGATGCAGTCGGAGGGCCTGCATCGATGCGCAATCAAGGGTCCCGATTGCTGTCGGGACTCCGTGAGTCGCTTTCACCGTTTCACGGCCAGCAAGAGCCTCATTCCAGGCTCCCAGGCCCGTATCCCCTCGGCAAAAAGTTCAACTGGAGTTCTGTCACCCCGACTCAATGAAAAGGGCGGCCCATCGGGTCGCCCTTGTTCATTGGTTTCCCGTTGAAGTTTGAACCTACGACCGCGGGCGAGTCCGCCAAAGGCGGACGAGAACGCATCGGAGGTCCACGCCGCAGCGAAGCAAAGGCGCCGCGAATGCGAAGCGTGAAGCGAAATCCTGTCACCCCGATTCCCTCCACGGTTTCACGGCGGATGGGCGTTGATCTTCGATTCAGACACCTCGAAGTTCTCCGCCTCGCCAAGCCGGTAGCTGGTGCTCCGGCCGCCGCCGCTCATTCACCGGCCGGAGG
Source organism: Phycisphaerae bacterium (assembly GCA_022072505.1). Classification (GTDB taxonomy): domain Bacteria; phylum Planctomycetota; class Phycisphaerae; order UBA1845; family UBA1845; genus JABWBH01. The sequence continues at coordinate 33,310 of JAJVHU010000065.1, read as the reverse complement.
TTGACCCGCTGACACGGCCCAGCAGCCGGCCCTGTTTGTGCCCGCAAGGGCACGCTATTTGCCGCATGTCTTGCGGTGAACAAGGGGTCTTCGCCGCGTGGGCGCCCCCCATACCGCGTTGATGGAGCGGGAGGCGTAACCCCCACCCGCTCCAAGCCTTACCCTCTACCCGTGAGCAGGCATCGCTACGATCCGAGCCATGAGCAGCCAGGTATCCACGCCGTCCCGCCTTCCGGCCATGCTGGAGTGGACCGGCCCCCGGGCGTCGAGGGGTTGGAGTGGATTCTGCTGACCACGCTGCCCTGCGAGACGGACGAGGAGTTGGAGCTGGCTTCGCGGGGCTACGCGCTGCGCTGGATGATCGAGGAATTCCACAAATGCGAGAAGACCGGCTGTCAGGTCGAAATGCGGCGGCTGGAACACACCGATCGGCTGGAGCCGCTGATCGGCTTGCTGAGTGTCATGGCCGTGTGGCTGCTGCAACTCAAATACGTCGTCGAGGACGCTCCCGATGCGCCGGCGCAGGAATACCTCGATCCGCCGAGGGTGCGGGTGATGGCGGCGCACCTGAAGCAACAAGCCGCGACGCTGACGGTGAAGGAATTCCGGCGCGGCATCGGCTTGCTCGGCGGCCACCTGGGCCGCAAATCCGACGGCAAGCTCGGCTGGCTCCGCGCTTGGAAGGGATGGCGGGCCTTCCCATTTATCCTCCTCGGCGCTGAACTCGCCCGGGAGCACCAATAGATGTGGGTAATAGCAAGCTCACAGAGCCGTGGCACACGCGCCCGGCTCAGCGTGATCCGCGCGAGCCCTCATCCGAGAGCAACGCGAGAATGAGGCCCTTCACGTCGATGTCGCGGAGCGGGTTGTTGAAGTTGACTCCGTCGGGGGGGGCGGATGACAGGATCAGCGCGGAGCGCTGGCGCGCGGACGAAGCCGGGGCGCCGTGCGAACCTTTGACGAGCGTCGCGTCGAGCGGGATGCCTCGCGTCGCCGGGTCGAAGAAAAGCTCGACCGGGTCGTAGCCCGGTTTGCGGTGGATGTCCACGGTGCGGGCGAAGGCGGGCGCGGCGCGGTCGTCCAGCCACCAGGGATAAGCGAACCAGGATTCCTCGCGCGCGACGAGCACGATCTCGCCGCTGCGCGGATGATCCAGACCGATGTCGGCGCGCCGCCGCCCGGCGTAGACGCCCGCAACGCCCGCCACGCCGCGGAAGACCTCCGCGACGCGCTCGATGTCGGATTCCGAAGCGGCGTCGGCGGGATGGATTCGCCCCGTTTCGCCGGCGTGGTCTCGTTCCGAGCCGCCGGTGTTCCCCCACCCTGCTCCGCCCCCGCGGCTTTGCGCCGCGCCGCCGCCGGCCGCCGAGCGCGGGTCCGCCGCGGAAGCGCTCGACGATTTCACGTACACGTGGGCGAACTGATGATCGACCATCGCGAATGCCCGGCTGGCGACAAGGTCCACGTGCTCCGCGCCGCCTTCCTCGCGCACGGCGAGCAGACCGGCCTGTCGGAGCAGGCGGTTCGGGTGGACGACCCCGGACACGGCGGTCATCGCGTACTCCCCCGCGACGAGAAACGCCGCGGTCGCGCCGATCCGCGACGACCCGACGAATTCCGCAAACGACGCCAGCTCCGCGTCCAGCTCGACGAGCGCCGTCCGGGCCTGCGGACTGTCCGGACCGAACTTCTGCGCCGCGTAGTCCAGGTGCGGGAGGTAAATCAGGTGCAGGTTCGGCGCGTGCCGCTCGATGAGCCGGCGCGCCCCGTGAAGAATCCACCGCGTCGACTCCATGTTGGAAAGCGGACCCCAGTAATGCTGGAGCGGAAAGTGCCCGATATCCGCCAGCAGCTCCGCGTAAAACCCGTCCGGCTTCGAGTAGCACCAGAGCCTCGTCGTCCCGTCCGGTTCGTGGATCGGCGCGGGCGTGACGATGAAGTCGGCCGTCGCCCCCTTGATGTTCTGGTAGTGCCAGACCGCGGTGGTGAAGTCCGGCCGGCGGCGCTTCATCGCGTCCCAGACCGGCTCGCCGGCGACGACGTCGTGATGAGCCACCCAGAACTCGACCTCGTCGCGTTCGCGGTGATAAAAACCGTTGCCGACGACCCCGTGTTCGCGCGGCGTCGCGCCGGTCAGCATTGACGCTTGAACGGGCGACGTCACGCACGGGAACGTCGGCGCCAGCTCGGCGACGCCGCCGGACTTCGCCCAGCGGCGCAGCGTCGGCGTCGTCGAGGCGTCCACGTCGGCGACGCGCAGTCCGGGCAGGGAAAAAACAATGAGATGTTCGGTCGTCATGACGCCCACTGCGCCGGGTCGGCGGCTTGACGCTCCGCCGTCGCGGGAAGCGCCAGCCCCTCAAACAGCGCGCTGCCGACGCGGACGTGCGTCGCTCCGGATTCGATCGCGATCTCGAAGTCGCCGCTCATGCCCATCGACAGCACCCGGAAGTCCTCGCCGCCCCCCCGCTTCGCCCGGATCTCCTGAAACAGCTCCACGACGCGGTCGAACACGCGTCGGATCGCGTCGGCGTCCGTGGTGTTGGGCCCCATCGCCATCATCCCCAGCAACCGAAGATGCTTCAGCGACGACAGGACTTCCGCCACGTGCGGAGCGGCGGCGAAGGCGATGCCGTGTCGGTTGGTCTCGCCGGTCGCGTTGATCTCCAGCAGGATGGGCGTCGCCGCGCCCCCCTTCGCGCTTTGCGCGTCGATCTCCTCCGCGAGGCGCAGCGTGTCCACCGAGTGAATCAGCGAGACCCACGGAAGCACCTTGTTCACCTTGTTGCGCTGCAACGGACCGATCAGGTGCCACCGCGGCTCGGGCTCGGGCGGCCGACCGTCCGGACGCCGCCGCCGCCCCAGCCACTCCCGCGTCGCCGCCGCGCGTTTGACCAGTTCCTGAGGACGGCTCTCGCCGAAATCCTCGACCCCGAGTTCGACGAGACTGCGGATGACGTCGAGGCTGATGTATTTCGTGACGGCGATCAGGCGCACGCCGGACGCGGACCGGCGGGCGCGGGCGCAGGCCTCCTCGATCCGCTCCCGCACCCGTTTCAGATTGTCCTGCAGCGGGCGTCTCATTCAGGAAGCCTGATCCGCGCGAACTTGCGCCGCCCCCGTTGAATCACGTCCCCCGTCTTCATCGCCAGCGGCGCCCAGGAATCCTTCAGAACCTCGCCGTTGATGCGCACGCCGCCTTCGTCGATCGCCCGGCGGGCCTCGCTGTTGGTCTCCGCCATCCCGCACGCCCGCAGCAACTCCGCCGGCGCGATCCGCCCCTCGGGCGTCAGCTTACCGTCCAGGGCCACGACCGGCATGTCGTCCGGCAGCCCGCCTCCGCCTCCGCCGTGAACGCGGGCGAACTCCGCGGCGGCGGCGTTCGCGGCCTCCGCATCGTGATACGTCGTGATGATGCGCCGCGCCAGCGTCTCTTTCGCCTGACGCGGATGCGTCTTCTGCGGATCCACCAGGGCGGCGATCTCCTCCGCGCCGGCGTCCGTGCATAACTCGAACCAGTTCCGCATCAGGGCGTCCGGGATGCTCATCACCTTGCCGAACATCTCGCCCGGAGGGTCCGTCACCGCGACGTAGTTCCCCAGCGACTTGCTCATCTTCTGCGTCCCGTCCGTCCCGATCAGGATCGGCATGACGATAACGATCTGCGGAGGCTGGTCGTGCAGACGCTGAAGATCGCGCCCGCAGAGATTGTTGAACGTCTGATCCGTCCCGCCCAGTTCGACGTCGCTGCGGATCCTCACGCTGTCGTACGCCTGCATGATCGGGTACAACAATTCGTGCAGGTAGATCTCCCGACCCTCGGCGATGCGCTTCGCGAACGTGTCCCGCTCCAGCATCCGCGCCGTGGTCATGCTGCTCATCAGCCTGACCACGTCGGCGAACGTCAGCTTCGCCAGCCACTCACTGTTGTAACGGACCTCGAGCTTCTCCGGGCGCAGGTCCAGCACCTTGCCGGCCTGCTGAAAATACGTCTCCGCGTTCACCCGGATCTGCTCGGCGGACAGCATCGGGCGCGTCTTCGACTTCCCGGTCGGGTCGCCGATCATCGCCGTGTAATCCCCGATGATCAGCACCGCCGTGTGCCCGAGATCCTGAAACTGCCGGAGCTTCCGCAGGACGACGGTGTGTCCCAGCGTCAGGTCCGGCGCGGTCGGGTCCATCCCCAGCTTGGCGCGCAGCGGACGCCCGGCGGCCAGCCTCGCTTTCAGCTCCTCCGCGCTGTAAACGCTGTCCGCGCCCCCCGCCAGCACCGCGAGTTGTTCGTCCACGCTCTTTGTCATACCCGCTGCGACGCCGCCCCCCACGCCCGACCCCCTCACCCCTCTTTGAAGCACACTCGCTCGATCGCCGTCGCACGCCCTGTCGCCGCGTCCACGTCCGCGAGCACGCCGCACATCCGCACGTCGCCCTCCGCCACGTCGAACGTCTGCGGCACGCCGTTGAGCATCACGGACAGCACCCGGTCCTTCCGTCGTCCCAGCACGGAGTCATAAGGTCCGGTCATCCCCACGTCCGTCACGTAGGCCGTCCCCTTCGGCAGCACGCGTTCGTCCGCCGTCGGCACGTGGGTGTGCGTCCCGAAAAGCACGCTCACCCGCCCGTCCAGGTGCCACCCCATCGCCACCTTCTCGCTGGTCGCCTCGGCGTGAAAATCCACCACCACGATCCGCACCTCGCGCGGGATCGCCGCCAGAACCCGGTCCGCCGCCCGGAACGGACAGTCCACCTGGAGCTTCATGTACAACCGACCCAGCAGCGAAATCACCGCGACGGGAACGTGCGTCGCCGTGTGATGAACCGCGAACTCCCGACCCGGCGCGGACTTCGGAAGGTTGGCGCTGCGCACCGCGCACGACGACTGCTCCAGCACGGGGATGATCTCCTTCCGCCGGTAGATGTGATCTCCGAGCGTCAGGAGGTTCGCCCCGAGCTTCAGCAGCCGATCGTGGATCGACGCCGTCAACCCCGACCCGCCCGCCGCATTCTCGGCGTTGACGATGACGCAATCAATTCCGTGGCGCGGGACCAGCGTCTCCAGACCGCGCTGAAGGATGCTTCGTCCGGGATCCCCGACCACGTCGCCGACACAAAGGATGCGTACGCCCATCACCGCATTATGCGGCGGATTGCGGACGCGGGCTACTGAAATCCGCGACGATCATTCCGCCCCGGCCTCGTCTCGGACATGCCCGCGGATTCGTTCCAACACGTCGGTCCGCCGCAGCGGCTCCAGGACGACGGTCGGGCCCGCGCCGCTCTCGAACCCGCACACCGACGGATACGCACACCACCGGCACGGCGACCACGGTCCCAGCCGCCTCGGCTCCACCTCGACGCCCCCGTCGATCATCCGGTCCGCCAGCTCCCCGATCCGTCGCTTTGTCAGCTCCAGCAGCGATCGAAAGTCCTGCGACGGGACCGCATCATTCCGATCCTGCGCCCCCGGCGCGCCATCCTTCCGCACCGTCACCTGGTAGAACCGCGAAGCGTCTTCGGATGGCGCCAGCGCTTCAAAGCGTCCGAAGTCGATCAGCCCTCGCGCTTTTGATGCTCCCGGCGGCGTCCTCTCCACCGCCGCGTCCGAGGGGTGATCGACCCGCCGGTATGACGGCCGCAGACCGACGTACAACGCCGCGAGCGGCTGCACCGGACGCCCCGCGAGCGTCGCCCCGTGCTCCTGAAGCGCGCAAAGGTACGCCAGCAGTTGCAGCGAGAGTCCGTGATACACCGCGTCGAATTTCAGCGCCCGCCCGTCGGATTTGTAATCCACGACGATGCCCAGCGTCTCGTCCGCCCACTCCGCCAGGTCCACGCGGTCGATGTTCCCGCGCAGCAGGACCGTCCGTCCAGCCGGAGTCGTCAGAACGAGCGCGGGCATGTTCCCCGCTCCGCCTCGACCGAAAGCGGCCTCCGCGCGCCGGGGACGCGCGCCCCCTGCGGAAAACAAGGCGCTCTGCCCGCGAAGCGCGGGCCTGAGATGCTCCTGCATCCGCCGGACGAGGTAGGCGTCTCTCGAGGTCGTCTGCGTCAGCGCGGCTTCCAGCCGTCCTGCGACCCGCGCCGCGCTTGCGCTTAACCCGGACTCGATCTGCTCCTCCGACAACCCGGAAAATCCCCGGTCTTCATCCCCGAGCGTCCGGATGAAGTCCTCCAGGACCGCATGATGCAGTCGCCCGATGTCGACGGCGGCAAGCCTCGCCTCGGGGCGATCGCGCAGCCCCAGATCGAACCGCGCGAAGTGCTGAAACGGACACGCCGCGTAACTCTCCAGCGCGCTGACGCTCGTCCGAAGCGGCTGACCCCGCAGGCGCGCCGCAACGCCCCCCGACAGCGCTTCCTTCGGCGGGGCGGACAGTCGCTCGAACGCCCGCCGAAGGCGCGCCCCGGCGTCTCCGCGCCCCCGCAGACCCGCATAAAGCGCGTTCCACGTCCCGCGCACGACCGCGTCATCCTCCCCCGCCGACGGACGCGCGCGCATCTCGCAGGCCAGCGCCGCCGCCAGGTCCGCCGTCGTCAGGATGTTCCACGTCAAGCGTTCCTCGCGCGGGTCGCCCACGCGCCTCGCCTGCCCCTCAGGAAGATACGGCGTCAGTTCCGAAAGATAAGGCGAAGGTCGAAGCTCCCGTCCCTGCGCGTCCGACGCGGAGTAAGTGACCAGAACACGCTCGCTCGCCCGCGTCAGGGCGATATACGCCAGCAAACGCTCATCCTGCGATCGATCCTTCCGCGGCGGACCCAGGTCCACGCCTCGATCGCGCAGCACGGCGCGGTCCTCATCCCCGAGAATGACGCTCTCCGCGTGACGCGCGGGCAGCACGCCTTCGTTGAAACCCAGGAGAATCACGCCCTTGAGGTCCGGATGACGGCTCCGCTCGATCGATCCCACCAGCACCTGATCGAGCATCGGCGGCGCAAGCCCGAGCGTCATTGTCCCCAGGCCGGTTTCAATCAGGTCGCTGAACGCCGCCGCATCCAGCTCCGCATCCTCGAACGCAAAGGCCGCCTCCTCGAGAAACGCCTCCACCTCGCGCCAGACCTGGCGGTGCGCCTCCGCATCCTCAAGCCGTCCGCCGCGCTCGTCCTCATCCGCCCACCGCGCCAGCCTTTCCGCGGCTCCGATGCTCCGGCACACCGACTGAACCCACGTCCGCCAGCTCCCGCCCGTCTGCGCGGATCCTGCTTCCGAGGAGGCCAGCAGCGGATCCAGCCACGTCGCCAGCGCGATCCGCGTCCGGTTGACGCTTGCTCGTCGTTCCTCCTGATACGGATCGGGATCGTCGTCGTCCTCCGACTCTCCGCGCGATAAGTGACGCCACGACGAGACGTGCCACGCTTCCGACCCCTCAATCCCGTGCTCGATCAGGTAATTCTCCAGTTCATCCGCCTCGGGTTCGCTCAGCGGCGTCAGTCCGGTTTTCAGCAGACGCCGAACCACGTCGAGCCGGTAAGGATCCGCCGCCGACTGCGTCATCGCCCGCACGAATTCGATCAGCGGATGATGCGCCATCGACCGCCGCCGATCGATGAAAAAGGGAATTGACCGGGCGGTCAGCGCCGCCGACAACAAAGCGTCATACCGCTCAAGATCCCGCGCGATGATCGCAAGGTCGCGGAACCGCCACCCCGACTCCGCCTCGCGCACCCAGCGCATCACGCTCGCAACCGCGTATTCGACTTCCAGCCGGGGACTCGGAAGCTCGACAACCTGAACGCGGGCCTGCGCGTCGACAGTGGCCGATGTCGTCGGCGGACGCTCCCGGAAAAGACGCCGCTCAAGCTCCGCCAGGACCGGCGCATGCTTGAACCGCGGCGGCGGCGAGGAATCCAGGATGACCGTCGGCCCTGGCGCCCGCCCCGCCGCGCGGAGCAGCCGCTGCCAGTCCCGCAGCGTCTCTCGCGTCGGCGCAAAAAGATCGCGTGCCCCGCCCGCACGCGCTTCCTCCGGCGTCAGCCCCGATCCCGGATCACACAGCAGCGCCAACGTCGCCGCGCTTGACATCCGCAGAAGCTCGACCAGCAGGCGCTTCTCCTGCCCGCTCATCGACGCGAACCCGTCCACCCAGACCTCGGCCCCCGCCAGCCACGGACACCGCGGAAGCGCCTCCCGCGCCAACTCAAGTTGCTGCGAGGGATCGACCCGCCGGTCCCCCAGGTAGGCAAGATACGCGCGCATCAGCAGCGTCACGTCATGCATCTTCGCTGAGAACACCCCGCCGCCCGCCTCGGCATCCTCCGCCGCAGCCGACGCCTCCGCCGCCGTTACCCCCTCATTCAAAAGCTCGCCGATCGTCTGCCCCAACTCCCGCGTCAGCCCGATCGTCCGCGCCGCGCGGCGGTAGTAGCGCAATTGCGGGCGATGACGATCGAGCAGGTGGCGCAGCACCATCGCCCTCGAGGCTTCCGACAGCGCCCGCCGAGGCGGCGACCCGACGGTCTCCAGAACCCGGTGCGCCAACCGGCGGAACGACAACACTTCCGCCCGGCTCGCCGCCCCCGGCGAGGGAGACGCGAGGATCGCACGCTCCATCTGGAGGCTCGCCTGCTCAGGAACCAGAAAAACGAGCCTCGGTCCACGCAGCGGATCCGCCGCCAGCCGCGACCGGATATCGTCCAGACACGTGCGCGTCTTCCCGCTGCCGGCGCGACCGAGAAGGAACCGGATCGACATGGCGCAAGTCTCGCTTTCTCCCTGGCGGACGGCAAGGCGGACCGGACACTCTCCGACAAATCCGCGCCCCGGAAAACCGCGCGGATTCCGCGGAGGAAGGTTCGCTCGCGGGATTCCAATGCGCACGCCGATTTATACTTAATGCGGCGACCGATGCGCCGTATACTCAGGCAGGCAGGACGGAGGACAGGGGTGCGCGCGATGTTCGGAACTCCGATGACGATGATTGTAATGCTCGCCTGCGTCGTGATCGGCATCATCGGCGTCACGATGGTCATCCTCTCGGCCGCCGCCGGACGCGACGCGGGATCGCATCCGAAACCGGAGGACGGGAGCCGCCACGGCGCTCGATCGGAGACCGGAACCGGTCCGGCCCGCTGCTGCCCGCGCTGTAACCAGTTCAGTCCCGCTTACGCGAGATTCTGTGCGCATTGCGGATACGCTTATGAATCGCGCGGGTGACGCCTCGCCGGGGATCGGCGCGCCGCCGCCGGACGGCGCTTTGCTTCACCTGGTTCCGCCACGTTCGGAGATGACGACATGACGCAATCACTGTCTCCCACGCCCCGACGACGCATGAGTTGGCTGGCAAAGGGGCTGCTCGGACTCGCCCTGTTGTCCGCGGCCGGCGCCGCCGTCCTCGGCGTCTTCATCTGGTGGTATGTCTTCCGCGTCGAGGTCGCGGAAGACGAACTCCTCGTCCTCATCCGCAAGAGCGGCAAGACGGTCCCCGCCGGACTGGGCCAGGATTTCGACGATCAGGTCATCCTGTATGACCAGCTTGTCCACGCGATCGCCCGCAAGACCGGCGAAACCCCCGACGCCGTCCGCGAGGCGTACAAAGGAATCCGCCTCGACGTCCTCACCGCCGGACGTTACTTCCCCAACCCTTACACGTTCGAACGTCGCGTCATCAAGGCCACCGTCATCGGTCCCAACGAGGTCGGCGTCCTTGTGCGCAGATACGGGCGACCCCTTGAATTCCCGAAGACCGTCGCCACCGAACCCGACGAGCGCGGACCGGTGGCGACCGTCCTGGAACCCGGACGCCACGACATCAATCTCCTCGCCAACGAAGTCCAGCGCTTCGAGATGATCCTCGTCCCGGAGGGGCATTGCGGCGTCGTCACCCTTCTATCCGGAGACGATCCGAAAACCCCCAACACCTACACCGTCGAGCCCGGCGAAAAAGGCGTCCAGCGGCAGACGCTCCCGCCGGGACGCCATCCCTACAACCCCTATCTTCAGAAGATCGACCTCGTTGATCTGCGCAGCCACAAGTACGACATGCTCGGCGACGAGGCGATCTACTTCCCCTCGAACGACAGCTTCGAGATCGAGCTGCACGGCTACATTGAGTGGTCGATCCGTCCGGACCGCGCCGCCGAAGTCACCGTCGCATACGGCGACGAGGACGACATTCTCAACAAAGTCGTCCTCCCTTACGTCCGCAGCATCTCCCGCATCCAGGGATCACGCATGAGGACGCGCGATTTCATCGGCAAGACGCGGACCACCTTTCAGGAGCACCTGCTCACGGAGCTCAAGAAAACCTGCTGGCGCGAGGGCGTCGACCTCAAGGCCGTCGCCATCACCGAGGTCAAGATCCCGTCCGAGATCGCCAGCCTCATCAGCGCCCGCGAGCAGGCCGATCAGGAGGTCGAGCGCTCGAAGAACCAGATCGAGGAGGCCCGCGCCGAAGTCCGCCTCGTCGAGGAACGCGAGCGACAGGACCAGAACAAGCAGGTCGGCGAGGCCCGACGAGGCGTGGTCACCGTCACGAAGCGCAGCGAGCAGCAGAAAGTCGTCCAGGTCACGCAGGCGGAGCGCGAACTCGAAGTCGCCCGCCTCAACCTCGAAGCCGCCGAGAAGCTCGCCGCCGCGACCCGCGCGAAAGGACGGGCCGAAGCCAACGTCGTCCTCTTTGACTACCAGGCCCGCGCCGAACCCCTCAAGATGGCGGTCGCCGCCTTCGGCGATGGCGAAACCTACGCTCAACAGTTCTTCCTGCAGAAGATCGCCCCGGCGATCCAGAGCATTCTGTCCAACACGGAAGGCCCCTTCGCGGACATCTTCAAGCAGTTTCAGGCTTTTCCCGCCACGGCAGCGCCCGCTTCGACCGCGTCAAAGGGAGGTTCGGAATGAAATTCAGCAAGTCGATCATCACGTTGCTGGGCGTCGGCCTGATCGTCCTTGCGGTCGGCGCCGGCGTCGCCTGGACACAGTTCCGCTTCTATGTCCAGGATGACGAGTGCGTGGTGCTGACGCGAAAGAGCGGGAAAGAGTTGCCGCCCGGACAGAGCGTCGCCACCGAACCGGGGCAGAAGGGCATTCAGGAGCATGTCCTCGGCCCCGGGCGATACTTCTACAATCCCTACACCTGGGAGTGGAAGCACGTTCCGCTGACGGTGATCCCCGCCGGCGATCCGAAGACCTGGAAGTGGGTCAAGTCCCCGCGCGACGGCAGGACGACCTCCCCCCGCGCCGGGGATTTCTCCTTCAGCGGCGACCCGCCGAAGATCGGCGTCGTCAACCGCAAGGTCGGCGCGCCCTCGACCGGCGGCGGCGTCTTCGTCAGCCGCGCCTCCGGCGAGAAGGGCATCTGGCGCGAAGTTCTCACGCCCGGAACCTACCGGCTCAACCCCGAGGTCTACGCCGTCGAACTGCACCCGGCAACCGTGATTCCCGCGGGCTTCGTCGGCGTCGTGACCAACCTCTTCGGCGACGATCCCGCGGACGCGGACGGCGCGCCCCCGCCCGGCGACGGCGCTCCCTCACCCTCTCAGGACATCACGGCCCCGGTGGAGCGACGCCTCGCCGATCCCCACGAGCGCGGAACGATGCGCAACGTCCTCCAGCCCGGCGTTTATTTCCTCAACCCCAAGCTTCAGAAGGTCATCCTCGTCGAGGTCGGCTTCAACGAGTACTCCCAGGTCAAACTCAGCGAAAGCGAGAACTTCCGCATCGCCTTCTCGTCCGAGACCGGTTTCCTCATCCGCGTCGGCGTCACCGTCATCTGGGGCATCCACCCGTCGCACGCCGCCGAGATCATCAATGAATTCGGCAACGTCGACGGCGTCCTCGACAAGATCATCGCCCCGCAGCTCCGCTCGATCTGCCGCAACATCGGGGCGACCTACGCCGCCCGCGACTTCATCCAGGGCGAGCGCCGCGAGGAGTTCCAGAAGGAAATGACGGAGGAGCTGCGCCGCGTCTGCGGCGACAAGCACGTCGAAGTCCTCCTCGCCCTCGTCCGCGAGGTCGAGGTCCACGCCCCCGACGCCGCCGGAGGCGAACTCACCGAAGACATCAAGAAAACCATCCAGCAGAGCTTCCTCGCCATCGAGAGCCAGTTGACGAAGGACAAGCAGCGCGAGGCCGCCATCGTCAAGGCCGCCCTCGAGGAGGAACGCAAGAAAATCGACATCGCCCGTGAGATGATCCAGGCGGACACACGACTGTCGGTCGCCGACATCGAAGCCGACGGCGAAAAGGAAGCCGCCAGGATGCGCGCTCAGGCGGACCTCGAAGCCGCGTCCCTCCAGGCCCAGGTCGCCGAACTCGACGCCCAGCGCATCCAGATCCTCGGCCAGGCATCCGCCGACGTCGAACGCTTCAAAAAGGAGGCCGAAGCCGAGGGCTTCCGCATGCTTGTCGAGGCGTTCGGATCGCCCCACGCCTACAACCTTTACACGTTCGCGCAGAACTTCCAGCCGCAGTCGATCCGTCTCTTCTTCGCCGGGGAGGGCACGTTCTGGACCGACCTCAACCGCCTTGAGGACGCGGCCGCCGCCAAGGTGCTGCAATCATCCCACGCTCCGGACCGACCGTAGCCTTCGTCGCCTTTCGGCTTAGGATACGCACGTTCTCGAAGGACGACAACCGATGCCGAAAGGACGCAGAAACCGGGATCGTGACGCGCGGACGGACGCCGCGCCGGCGAACCCGGCGCGAAACCGCCGGTGGATCCGTCTCGGCGCGCCCGCCGGTCTCATCCTGGCTCTGGCTGCGTATCTGGTCGTGCGCGATCCGGCGACCCCCGGCGACGCCGACGTCCCGCCGCGCCCTTACGAAGGCCCCGTCCGCCACGTCGTTCTGATTTCGATGGACACCACCCGTGCGGATCACTTCGGCTGCTACGGCAACCCCGTCGTCCGCACGCCCGGCGCCGGGAGCCTGGGAGAATTCGGGGAAAATGCGCTACGTCCGCGACGGCCGCTACAAGTACGTCGTCGCGCCCGCGCAGAAGTACGAGGCGCTTTTCGACCTCTCCGTCGATCCGCTCGAACGCAACAACCTCCTGCGCGATCCCGCCTTCGACCCGGCGGCCGCGGACAAGTACCGCCGCATGATCGCTCGCTGGTCCCAGGAGGCGAAACCGCTTCCGACGCACTTTGATCGCGGCCAGCGCGACGAAGTCGTCAAGCGCCTGCGGGGGCTCGGCTACCTGTCGCCGACCGACGACCCCGACGCCGATGCGGAAGGCGGGCGGGATCCCGATGAATGACGGAGGGGTGAAGGGCGCGCTCGTCCCTCCCGCCGCCGCCCGACGCAAAGGTCATCGCGCTTGCGCCTCCCGGATCAGAGAGGCTCCTCGCCCCCCGCGTCCTCCCGGATGCGCTCCTGCGCCCGCTGGTCCAGCGCGTTGATCACGCCGGACCAGGATTGCACCGCCTCGCTGAATTCGTACTCCAGCAGATCCGCCAGCATCACGAAATCCTGAGTCTGAAGCGCGTCCCGAATCTGCATCAACTGACGCCGAGGCGCGTCCAGAACCTCCTCGATCGACTCCCCCTCGACCCGCATCGACGCGAGGTCATCGGTGATCATCTGCACCGACTTCGCGACAACGTCATGCACCTGCTGCCAGACCGACAACATCTCGCCCAGACCGCTCATCCCCTCCCGGATCCGCCCCGCCGAAAAATGCGCCGCGATCTGCGCCCGCCGCGCGTCCACGTCCCCCAGCGAACGCCGCGCCTCCCCCAGCGCCTCCGACGCCAGAACGCACGGCGCCGCCGTCAGAATCTCGATGCAGCGGAACGCCCCCACCGGTCGTTGCAGCGCTTCGTGCAGATCCTCGTTCAGCAGGTGAACCCCGTCGCACTTCACGCCGACGATGATCCGGTCCCCCGATCCGTAACGCCCGTGAACCGCACGCAGACCCCGCTCCAGCGACTCGCCGGGATCGAACACGTGGTCCACCCGCGTTTCATCCAGGTACACTTCCATCAGACCGCCCTTTCCTCGCGCAATACGGAACCGCGCCCTATCTTATCGGTCTTCCGGAGGCATTTCCCGTGCTCCCCCCTGCGCTTCTCAAAGAAACCACGCAATTCCGCAGCCGAAGCCTCCCCGTGACTCCGGTTGCCGGGCGTCGAGTGCGCACGAGCTTACGATCATGCGGAGACGTCGCTGCGAGACGTTCCGCCTCGCCCGCACAACCGACCCTCACATGTCCCGGAGAATCCTCCGAAGGTCTCAGCCCCGAAGGATCCTCCGGAAGTTCTAGCCCCGGAGGATCATCCGGAAGTCTTTAGCCTCGGCAGGGGCGCTGGAAAACAGCCCAGCACGCCAGTGCTGGGAAAGCCGGCGCGGAGGATCCGAAAGTCCCGGGGGACAAAAGAGACCCCGCAAGCACGCACACCCGCCGCACCACGCTCGACCGTCCGGAAGTCGCAGCCCCGAGGTTCCTCCGGAAATCGCAGCTCCGAAGGTTCCTCCGGAAGTTCTAACCCACATATTTCACCAGTCTGCGCGGCCTGCGCGTAGAAAGGGCCTCTTTCTCCTGTAGAATACGGGTGTTCCAAGCTCTCGTGTTCCCCAAGGAAAGGAGGCCCTTCGTGACACAGGGTAACGCGCAACCCCTGCAGTTTTCCAGTCTCGGTCGTCAACCAATCTCGGCGGATTTCAACGGAGGCCGGCTGACCAGCGATGGCGGCGGGCTGCTGCTTCGGGAGGTGGACCGGCGGGCGGGGCTGACGGCGCGGCTCGCGGAATGTCTGACCGATCCGCGCGACCCGGCGCGGACAATTCACGATCAGCGGACGATGATCGCCCAGCGCATCTTCGGCATCGCCCTGGCAGCCGGTTGAAGAACTTGCGATCGGCTTTCGTGATCCCGGTTTTTCCCGGCGAAATTCGCCTCCCGGAGGGAGGGATTACCCTTTTTCAACGGACTGCTACGCCGACTTGTTCCGGCGGATCGTCGCCCGCCTGACCAACCCCGCGACCCCTCGCGCGACGCCGACCTGACGCCGACACCGTCGTATCATCATCCACCCCGTACTGACAACTCGACGACGACAGGAAGCCCCGGGAAGATTCCCCGCGCACGCCGCCGGCGCGAGCAATCACGCCGCGAGCAGCCTGCCGACGGCGAAGGAACTCCGTCACTGATGAAAGATGCGGGCTAAGTGGGTTCCGCCAGTTTTTTCTCGATCAGTTCGCCGACCAGCGTCGGGTCGGCCCGGCCTTCGGAGAGCTTCATCACCTGTCCGCGCAGGAATCCGGCGGCTTGCCTGGCCTTCTTCGGGTTCGACCGGGCGTCGCGCACGGCTTGTTCGTTGAGACGGAACGCTTCGTCCACCCACGCCTGGGTTGCCCCGGCGTCCTTTTCCTGAATGAGGCCCAGCTTGGCGGCGAGGGCGTGCGGCGAGCGTGCCTCTGCGGCGGCGCGCGGTGCGGCGGTGGGCGGCGGGGGATCGGCGGGCGGGGGATCGGCGGGCGGGATCATCGCCGCGGCGATCTGTGCCGCAGCCGTGGCACTGACCGTCCCCGACCGCACCATCTGAGCCAGTTCCGCCATCGCCCTCGCGTCCACGCCCAGCCCCGCCGGCGTCGTCCCGCGCTCGTTGGCCAGCGACGCCCAGACGTTCACCATCTGCCGCGCGAGAACGTCCGCCGGAGCGCCCGCCCGCACGGCTTCGTCGAACAAATCCGCCGTCGCCCGGTCATCCACGATCGTTTCCGCGTCCGACGGGGAAAGTCCGAGACGGTCCACCAGCCGCCGCGTCCTGGCCGCCGGAAGCTCGGGCAGTCTCGCCCGAATCGCCGCCAGCTTCGCGTCGTCGAACGTCGCGGGCGCGAGGTCCGGATCGGGGAAGTAGCGGTAGTCGTGGGCGGCTTCCTTCGGGCGCTGATACTCGGTGACGCCGCGGGCGTCGTTCCAGCCGCGGTTCTCGTTGGGTCGCCGGCCGTAGACGTACTCCGGGTCGCCGCGCCACTGCGCCGTCTGCCGGGCGTGCTCGTACTCGACGGCGTTGCGGATCGCCTTGAAGCTGTTGAGGTTCTTGATTTCCGCGATCGGCGTGCGAATCTCGCGCCCGTCGCTCTCGATCGCCACGTTGACGTTCGGCTCGAAGCGCATCTGCCCGCGCTGCATGACGCCGTCGCTGACGCCGAGGTGGCGCATCAGGCGTTGAAGCTCGACCGCGAAGGCGTAGCAGGCCTCGGCGGAGTGGAGATCCGGTTCGGTGACGATCTCGATCAGCGGCGTGCCCGCGCGGTTCAGGTCGATGAGCGAGCCGTCGCCGCGGTCGTGCAGGTTCTTCCCCGCGTCCTCCTCGAGGTGCGCCCGGCGGATGCGCACGCGCGACGATCCTGGCGGGGCGGCGCCGAATGCCGTCGGGTCGGGGAACTCGAACCCCCCGTCGCGGGCGATCGGCAGGTCGTACTGGCTGATCTGGTAATTCTTCGGCAGGTCGGGGTAGAAGTAGCTCTTGCGGTCCCACTTCGTGAAGCGCGCGATGGTGCAGTTCAGCGCCATGCCGACGAGCGCCGCCTGCTCGACCGCCCGGCGGTTCATCACCGGCAGCGTTCCCGGATGCCCCAGGCAGACCGGGCACACCGCCGAGTTCGGCGGCGCGTCATACACCACGGGGCAGGCGCAGAACAGCTTCGACGCCGTGCGCACCTGCACATGAATCTCCATCCCGACGATCAGCTTCGTCCTCAGCTCTGACATCTCCGCTCCACCGCCCCCGGCTGATGATGGCGCCGCCGGGCGCCGCTCCGTCCTGACCGTAGCAGGATACCCGCGCGCCGCTCACCGGGCGACCGAGCGCCGTCTCCCCGAAAACTGTGCGTTGATTCTGAAATTCGTCGTATCTTTCGAAAAGGCAATTCCTTGACGAGCGCGCGCTCGGCTGGGACAACGCGAAGAGACACGGCGGCTTGGTATTCTCAGGTCCGCTGGCGGGATATGCTTACACCGCCGTTCAGATCCGGCTTGCAGTTCGCAGCATGCCGCTAAGCGGGAACGCGGCATGAATGACCCGCGCTGAGCCGCGGGGTTTACCCCGCGCGAGGCTTCGCGCGGGGTAAACCCCGCGGCTCGGGTCAATAATTCTGCGGTTCTACTTAGGAGCTAAGAGCTAACCGCCAAAAGTTAACAACCGACCCCAGGGAGCAACCTGCTTTCCATGCGAATCATCCGTCGTCCCAGCGTGTACATGGTAGGCCGCCAGGTGGTCAACGATGCCGAGATCGACCGCTTTCTCGGCGATCACGGCGTCGCCTCGTGGTCCACGGACACCGAGGTCGCCGGCGAGAAGCTGGCCGAAGTCGCCGGTCGCCTCTGCTACATGAGCTTTGCCAAGCCCCGTCCGGGCGGCAACAGCAAGTACCTGTCGCACATCAAGGAGGTCGGGCATGGAAGTGTGCTGGAGCACGCGGTCTGGAACCTGCTGATCACCGGCGTGTCGCGTTCCTTCACGCACGAGCTGGTGCGCCACCGGGCGGGGTTCGGCTTTTCGCAGTTGTCGCAGCGCTACGTCGATGAATCCGTGGCCGAGTTCGTCGAGCCGGACTGCATCGCCGACGATCCCGAACTGCATGAGATCTTCCGCGCCTCCGTCGAGCAGTCGCAGCAGGCGTACATCCGCCTCACCGAGGGCCTCGCCCGCAAGTTCGCCGATGTCAGCGACGCGACCCTCCGCCGCAAAATGGCCCGCCAGGCCGCCCGCTCCGTCCTGCCCAACGCCACCGAGACGAAAATCTTCGTCACCGCCAACGCCCGGGCGCTTCGCCACTTCATCGAACTGCGCTGCAACGAGCACGCGGAAACCGAAATCCGCATCGTCGCGGGCATGGTGCTGGACGTGCTCCAGAAGGATTCGCCGAACCTGTTCGGGGATTACGAGTTCGTCGAGCTCCCGGACGGCACACGCGGGGCGAAGACGGAGTGGCGGAAGGTATAGCTAGGCCGGGCTGTACGATCTGTGCCTGAGAATTCCTCTTGCGGAGACCACAATATTGATTACACGCTTGCAGCTGCTGCGCAACATCGGGCTGTTTGACAACGTCTCGACCCCCGCGACGCTCGACCTGAAGCGCCTCTCGCTGATCTACGCCGAAAACGGCAGGGGCAAGACCACTCTTGCGGCCATCCTCCGCTCGCTCGGGACGGGTGAGGCGTTGCCGATCACCGAACGGCGCAGACTCGGCGCAGCCCACCCGCCGGAAGTCCGTATTGCCTGCGTGGGTAGCCCTCAGCCAGCGGCATTTGTCAACGGCGAGTGGGACCGGACCTGCCCTGCCGTCATGGTGTTCGACGATGTATTCGTGGATCGCAACGTCTACTCCGGGTTGGACGTTGCCCCGGAACACCGCCAGAACCTCCACGATTTGATTCTCGGCGCGCGAGGCGTCGCGCTTGCCCGTCGGGTTGACGACCTCGCCACGCAGATTCGAAACCTCAACACCGAGATTCGGACAAAGGGGAACGCAATTCCCGTCGCGGATCGGCACGGGTTATCAATCGAAAACTTCTGCGCTCTGCCGCAGCAAACAAACATCGACGATGCGATTCGGGCCGCCGAACAGCGACTCGCGGCATTGCAGCAAGCGGGCGCGGTGCAGAGTACCGCCGAGTTTGCCACGCTGGGCCTTCCGGCCATTGACTCTGCGGCTCTCTCGAACCTGCTCGGGCGCACGGTCGCCAATCTAGACGCGGCGGCGGTCGCCGCTGTCCAGGAGCACTTCACCGTGCTCGGGAACGGCGCGGAAGCGTGGATCAGCACCGGCGTAGGTCACACAGCTGGCGGCGTCAACGCCGCGCCGGATCTTGGGTGTCCCTTCTGCCAACAGCCGCTTTCCGGATCACCGATCTTCGCCCACTACCGGGCGTACTTCGGCGATGCATACCGCCGACTGCAAACCGACCTTGCGTCGGCGCAGATAACTTGGGAAACCACGTTGCGGGGTGATGCCCTCGCGGGATTCGAGCGGCAAGTCAAGACCGCCGAAGATCGACAGCGCTTCTGGTCGGCCTTCTGCACGGTCCCGGCGATCGGTATCGACACCACGGCGGTAGCCCAGGCGTGGCAGCACGTCCGGGACCGGCTGCTTGCGGCGCTACGCACGAAGCGAGCGGACCCTCTGGTCGCGGTTTCGCTTGATGCTGACGCACAGGCAGCTGTGACGGTCTACGCGACGCTCGCTGTACAAGTGGCCGCCAAGAGCCGCGAACTCGTAGCCGCGAATGAGAACATCCAGCGGGTCAAGGAGGCGACCCGCGCAGGAAATACCCAGGCGGTCGACGACGAAGTGAAGGGGTTGAAGGCGACGAAGTGCCGACATGCCCCAGAGAACGCTCCCCTTTGCGATGCGTACAATGCCGCCGTGCGGGCCAAAGAGCAAGCGGAGACGGACAAGACCGCGGCACAGCAAGCACTCAACGCCTACCGGAACACCGTCTTTCCGGCCTATCAAACTTCGATCAACTCCTACCTGACCCGTTTCAACGCGGGCTTTTCGATCGAGCAAGTCCAGCCGCAGAACACTGCCGGACGACCGAGCTGTACCTATCAGTTGGTCGTCAACACCCACCGCGTTCCAGTGACGTCGGGAAACGTGGTCGCCGGAATGCCGGCTTTCAAGAACACCATGAGCGCCGGGGACCGGAACACGCTGGCGTTGGCGTTCTTCTTGTCGATGCTCGCTCAGGACGCGCAGAAGGCGACTCGCGTGGTGGTCCTTGACGATCCTGTGTCCAGTCTCGACGAGCATCGGTGCGTTGCGACGATCCAAGAGGCAAGCGGACTTGTCAGGCAGGTTGCGCAGGTCATCGTGCTATCCCATTCCAAGCCGTTCCTCACGCGTATTTGGCAGCACGAGGGCGAAGCCAACGCCACAAGCATAACAGTCTCGCGTGACGGCGCTGGCTCGACGCTGGAGGCTTGGAATGTCACAGATGACAGCGTGACGGAGTATGACAAGCGACATGCAAAATTGCGTGAGTACGCCGCGTCAAACACCGGGAACTCCCGCGAAGTCGCTCAATGCCTCCGCCCCCTACTCGAAGGGTATTTACGGGTGGCCTGCCCCGAGCATTTCCCTCCCGGCAGCTTGCTCGGTCCCTTCTGCCGCATTGCCGAGCAAAAAGCCACGGCAGGCGCGCCAATCATGGCGGCCACCGGGCTGACCGAGTTGCGCGACCTCAATGAGTACAGCAGCAAGTATCACCACACGACCAACCTGGCCTATGACACTGAACACATCAACGACGGCGAACTTGCGGGCTTTGTGCGCCGCGTGCTAGATTTCGTGAGGGCCTGACCGGGCGGGGTGGCACTGTCGGGATGCACCCAACTCTGCGTGTGCCACTGCTCTGTGAGCAGTGCGAATCCGGCGGAGCGCGTCGTATTCGGCGGTAGGAAGCAGGATCATCACGGGAAACAGAAGATCACTGCTCGCAGAGCAGCGGCAGGCGTTTGATCGGTTTGCCCGCGGCGG
This sequence comes from Phycisphaerae bacterium, assembly GCA_022072505.1. Taxonomy (GTDB): domain Bacteria; phylum Planctomycetota; class Phycisphaerae; order UBA1845; family UBA1845; genus JABWBH01. The sequence goes on along the minus strand of JAJVHU010000065.1, from coordinate 12,885 downwards.
CATCGTCCGTTCTTTTCAACCCCGAAGGGGTTGCGTCCCCCAGCCCAGGGTAGATCGCCGGTGGCGATCTACCCTGGGTTTGCGTGCCCCAAGTCCCCCCCAACCCTGAAGGGGTTGTGTTTTCGACCTGACGCGAACCCAAGGTAGGTCGCTTGCGCGACCAACCTTGGGCTATGGGCCGCGACCCTTTTGGGGTCGTGATCTTCTCACGAACTGACGGGGAGACCGAAGGCCACTGCTCGCAGAGCAGTGCGCATCCGGCGAACCGAGTTGGACGTGACGATAAGAAGCCGGTCCTTTGCTGGGGACCAAAGGCCACTGCTCGCAGAGCAGTAGCACACGGGCGATCCGGCTGCCCGTGGGCACTGGTTACAGAGCAGTGCGAGTCCGGTGAAGCGCCTCGGCCCCGCCGGTTCTTGACACGGCACCATCGACGAAGTACCAGCCGGGATGGATTACTGTGACCGCCGGCCGAACTCATGAGTGAGGAATCATGACTCCCGATCAATCCGAAGACATGCTTCGACAGCGCGTGGAAGCGCTTTCCAATCCGACCGTCGAGACTCTTCTCAGCCAGATGGTCGCGTTCTACGTCGAACAACGCGCCGAGGGTCCCGACATCGACGCCGACGGGGACATGCTTCTTTATCAATGGGGGGTCTACGACTGGGGAAAGGGCGAGCGGTTCGAGTTGAGCATCGTGCGCCAATTCATCCTTCCGGAGGAGGATGAACCCTATCAACTGCACTTGACGATGGTTTTTCCGGCAACGCCCGAGTTGCGCGCCATCCCCAGCGGTAATCAGTGGTGTACAGCCCCTTCCGACGTGGCCCGGTTCATGGAGTTCATACGGTCGTCAACGGCGCTCAAGCACCTTCACGACCAGGTTCCACGGGACCTCTCCATCCACTATGAGCCGTGTTAGACGTTGTTTCGAAGACGATCCGGGACGGGGCCGGGCAACACGGGTGATGCAGATTCATTCGTCCGTGTTTCCCGGGGATCCTCCGTGGGATCATTCGACGAAACAACGTGGCTCGACAGGAGACTCGCCGTGGCTTGGATGATTCTCGTTCTCGCGGGGCTGTTTGAAATCACATGGGCGGTGGGGCTGAAGTACACGCACGGGTTCACGCGCTTCTGGCCGAGCGTGCTCACGATCGCCGCGATTGGGGTCAGCATGTACCTTCTGGCGGTCGCGGCGAAGACGCTTCCCATTGGGACGGCCTACGCCGTGTGGGTGGGCATCGGAACGGTAGGCGCGGCGACGCTCGGCATGGCGCTGCTGAAGGAACCGGTGACCCCCGGGCGGGTTTTTTTTCTGTGTCTGCTCCTGGTTTCCATCCTCGGGCTAAGGCGCTGTTTCAAAACCTTCGGGGCAGGGCGGAATAAGAACGCTTCCTGACGGGCGCGGCTCGGTTTTGCAACAGCGTCTAATTATCAAGTACAACATTGATTATAGGCTGGCATAATCAATCAGATTTAATATAAATATCTATCGCGGGTTGTATCGACACATTCTCTTGCCCCGACTTTTTGAGAACGTCGCTCGTTGTTTCTCTAATTGTGGACCAAGTTTCATTATTCTTCAGCGCATCTATAGTCCAGAAGGCTTGACTCTTACCCAAGCTATTCTGCTTGAACATATCGTCAATCCAGATCACAGCTTGGTGAAACTCATCAGGAAATTCTTGCCAAACTCCCCAGTCTTCAGCCAGCAGTATCGCATCTTCTAGAAGAAGAGCAAGCTCATCTGGAACTAACACAAAGGCTGGAAAATGCCTTTGTTGCTCTGACGCAGGTAGTGCAAGCAACTTGATAACTGCAAGTAACCGGGCTTTTGCGCTTGATAGGGTCATGCCACACCTTTCATGGATCCAAGAACACCCGCTGAATTCCACCTTCCGGGGAAGTTACCTTCCAGTAGGGGCTCGGTCCATGTTCGCCACCACCCGGATGCCAGTAAATGTTTCGACCTGTGTGCTTCCCATTTACTACTTCCATCATCCGCAATCCTTCTCCCTGGTGGGAACCACGAGCCAGATTATCAACATCCCATCCTGCAGCTTCGGCTCGTTGAATCAGTGACGTTGCCTGGGCCGGTGAACGAAACGACCGAAGCAATGATGGGTTTGCGAAAACATCATCCAGAGCGCCTGAGATGCCGCGAACGGCCCGGCCGCCCCAGTCCACAAGCCCGCCCGTCGCCGCTCCGACCGCCGCGCCGAACATGGCATCCGCGACGGCCTGTCCATAATCGCCGGACGAGTAATATGACTGGGCAAAGGCTCCGACCGCTCCATCAACGGCTCCGACGCCCGAGTGAGCCGCAAGCGTGCCAAAGAGACCTGACGCCGACGCCGCAAACGCACTGTTAGCAAGTCCTCCCGCAAACCCTCCCGCAAACCCTCCCGCAAGCCCGCCAACGAAACCCGCCTTCATTGCCCCCCAGACTTCCGCATTATCTCCTCCCATAACCTTTCTGACAACGCCGCTAATCGCGCTGGATATCAGAGCTTGTGCCATGGTGGAGATAGCCGTGCTCGTGGCCGTCTCAGTGAGGCTGAAAAGTCCTTTCGGATCTAATCGATTTGATGGATTGGCTGATAGATAACCGTACAGGCTCATCCCCTCTGAGTATTGTTCAGTGGGCGAGTACTGTTGCAACGCGCCGGACGTGACCAGCGCCAGCGCGGTCGGCGGCAAGCCGTGGAAGGCGATGCCTTCGATGAGCGGCAGGGCGGAACTATTGGGATCCGGTGTGGTGAACCGTCCCAGTCTGGCGTGGTAGTAGCGGTTGCGGTTGTGGTAGAGGCCCTTCTGGGTGGTGGTGATGCAGGGGTCTTCGATGCTGTTGCCGCAGTAACGGTCGAAGATCAGGCCCTGGTGGCCCACGGCGTTCTGCGGGGGCGTCGTGACGAACTTGTCGACGGAACTCGGCTGGCCATACGGCTCATACGTGTATTGCTCGTAGACGCCGACGGGGCCTTCGGGGCAGAACGCGCCTTGCTCGCCGCACCCTCCGCCGCCGCTGCCGCAATCTCCGCCCGGACAGCCGTCGTCCAGCGTGGCCACGACATTGTAGTTCGCGTCTTGCAAATAATAGGTGGGTAAAGAATCATCCGTGGAGCAATGCCCGCTGGTGGACCCGCCCCCGCCCGGCCCCTCGCACGCCGCATGGAGCACCTGGGCGACGAACTCATCGACGTAGTCCGGGCCGTGGATGTACTCGCGCTTGGTGATCCAATTGGTGGTAGGCGTCGTCGTGCAGTTGGCCGTCTCGACCAGCCACTGCTCCTGCACGCGCCTGACGCCATCATAATAATAGTGCTCGGTCTGTTCGCACGCGGAGGACACCGCCGTCGGCCAGGTGCGGGTGATGACGCGCCCCAGGCCGTCGTACCCATAGTGCCCCACCAGCGCCCCGATCTTGCTCTCCTCGCCGGATTCCAGCTTGCCGTCCGACGCAAACGACGCCGCCGTCAGCGTCCCCTTGCGATTCGCCTGCACCATGCGGCCCCAGGCGTCGTATTGGTAGAAGTGGTGCTCGTCGAGAATGAGATGGCCCGCCGCGACCCAAGCTCCACGATCCGCAGAAAACAAGGGGTGCTCGCCCGTTATGGCTAATGGCTCCATCTGACCTTTGAGCCAAATGTTCAATACGTAACCGTTTCAATGGGCAATTGTTGACATAACTACGCACCCTGCTCCGGTGTGTGCCGCTTCCACTTCATGTCGAGTCCTTCCTGCCCCGTCCCGGGGCGGTTAGACTCTCATAACGCCTGGATCAAAAAAGGGGGAGCAGGTCACCTGCGCGACGCCGTTGTCCTGCGACATCGACACGTGGTGGCCGATCTTACATTGGGTCACAGAACTCCATTTGCATGACATTAATACAGCATTTCGAATGCAGAAAAAGCAGTGCAATAGTCTCAAGCGCCCACGATGGATCCACGACGCGGCCAAACTGAGAGTTCCGAGGGCAATCCGGCCCCCAGTGAATGGCAATTTCTCTTTTCTGTGGCGTGAACACAAACATCGCACTTGCTCCAGTCAAAGGGTCAAATAATTGGATGCCCGCCGATAATCCTTGCTCCTGCTGCCGTTTGAGAATCTCTTTTACTGCTGGCAAAGCCTCGATGTCACCAGAACGCCACTCCACATCGTCCTCTAAAACGTCAAGGGGGCGGTACAAAAACGTGGGCTGCCGGACTTCCCATCCCAGAAGACCCCATCTATCAACAAAATCCAAGGGCACTATTCTCCAGTCGTTAAGCCTCAAAATAGTCAATGAACTACTGCTCATGGCTGCACCACGTGTCCAATTCCCTTAGACGATAACCACGCTGCAAAATCGCTTGGAATATCGCCAGACGTTACCAGCATAAACTCGTGCCCATTTTGTCGAGCAATGGCGACTTGCGAGCCGAGCTGGTTCCGGAGGTTCTCCCAGTCCTTGAATCCTACTGCTGAGCCTTTAAGTTCGAACCAAATGTTATTTATGGCGCCATCAAACTCCCTTCCGCCGACGTTGAACGGCCCATCGCCACCCCACAGACCTCGAATTCGTGTCTCATAGCCCGCCCCCGTAAGGGGTTGAGAGCACTGGTCCATATTATGACTCAGTATTTGATGCTCTGAGACATAGTAGCATCGCTCTGTTTCCACCTGAATATTATATACCCTGTAAACCCCAGATACCGGTTCAACATTGACTACTTGAATAGAGCCGTCTCTGGTGCGAATACAGTCTCCCGGCCTTAAGGCAACGGCCTGAACCCACGCGTTCCTGTCTTCAGAATAAAGCCGATGTGTTTCAGTCAACTCAAGAGGCAACCCAGTATCAAACCAGAAGCGCAAGACATGGCCATTCAAATGGCTTACCGTCGATAGCACAACTCGCCCTGGCTCACAAGGTATCGGTGGACACGGCTTAATGTCATATACAAAAGCCGTCCCCTGCAGGCCCATTTCGTCAAGGGAGTATGATACACAACCGCCAATTGTGCATTCGAGCGCTTTCGATTGTTCTTCGCTTTGCAGAGTCTCAATCGATATAATGTCCATTGATCCATCAGGATTATGCATTCTCAGAGATATATGGACCCATGCCTTAGGGTCGACTGCTGTCAAGGCGGTGTCGTCGGGCTCACTGGTGTAAGGGAAGTCGGCAGTAAGCACCCTATCGCCAACGGCAAGGCACTCTATGGGAACATAGCCGTTGGAAGTTAATACGAGAGTACCCTCTACAAAGCAAAACCCTCTCGGAGGTGCAAAGCCGCGGGCAGCGACCTCCTGCCCTAGCCCCTTTCGAATCCCTTTTGATAAGGCACTGCTAAGCTTCCGAATTCCATAGACAGCTGCATCTAGAGCGGCGTCAAATGCCTTTCCGCCGATTCGGTCATATGCCGCACCAATCACCAAGTCCGTCAAGGCATTGCGCCAATTCATTCCACCTGCGATTGCTGAATACGTATCCAGCATCATGGCGACCTTTCCGCCAGCATCAAGAGCAGTAAGTCCTGTGCGAACGGCTGTGCTGCCGAGCAAGTCACCAAATGTACCGATCGCAAACCGTCCGGTTGGGTCGAGGTTGTTAACAGGCTGGTTTGCCAAGTAGGTGTATAGATTCATCGAATCGCCAAACTGGTCACTGGGGGAATACTGAGAGAGAGATGAAGAACTCACGGCCGCAAGTGCGGATGGGGACATAGCATGGTAAGCGACACCCTCGATGAGTGGAAGCGCTGACGCGTTAGGATCCGGTGTGGTGAAGCGGCCCAGTCTGGCGTGGTAGTAGCGGTTGCGGTTGAGGTAGAGGCCCTTCTGGGTGGTGGTGATGCAGGGGTCTTCGATGCTGTTGCCGCAGTAGCGGTCGAAGATCAGGCCCTGGTGGCCCACGGTGTTTTGCGGCGGGGTGGTGATGAACTTATCGACGGAACTCGGCTGGCCGTAGGGTTCATACGTGTATTGTTCGTAGACGCCCACCGGGCCTTCGGGGCAGAACGCGCCTTGCTCGCCGCACCCTCCGCCGCCCCCTGTTGCCGCAGGAGTCGTGCCGGGGACAACAGCGAGCAATAGGGCGATGATTCGAAGCCTCGCCCGGGCTAGGGCGCGCACCGCCTTCATGATAGAGTGCGATTGTTTCGTCAAGGCAACGAGCATTCGGTATTCTTCACCAGCGATACATTCTTGAGTTTGAGCTTGCGCAATTCATCTGCGACACGCTCGACGACGAATGCCGAATAGCCTAACCCCGGAATTGTAAAGATGTCACTGCCATCCCACAGAGCTTCTTGCATATAAATGGCCTGGTAGGATATCGGTGCGTCGCCCCTTCCGTATTCCGCCTGGCTTCTTTCCGCATCAAACGGCCCACCGCTGCCGAAAACGCGCATTCCAACATATCCCGTGACGCGCTCTTGGTCCTCATACCACAAATCAATTGGAAACTTTCCGTATCCACGCGCCTTGGAACGAACCAGGGCTGTAACTAGGCTGGCGGACCATGCGCGCTCGCCAACCACGTGTCCGGGACGACGCCCGTGACGAATCACATATCGTAGCGGCTTTGGCGGATTTCTCCGGGTATTGCAGTATTTATGGAGTTCTTCGTAGGAATCTGGCTCAGCCCACCAGTAGGCTGGATGAGCGTGCTCATGTACTTCGTAGAACTGCATGTCTTAAGCCCCGAATTTCTTTTTTAGTGCTTCTCCAGCCAGTTTTTTAAGCCTTTCGAGAAAGTCCATCGCATCCTGAGCCGGCACGTCCCCGCGATACTTACCAAAGAAGCTTGTCCACTTTCCGTTCCAATTAAATCCTTTAGAGCTGTGCAACCACGTATGCCAATCCGGATCGAGCGGCATGCCCCATCGTGGGTCGTGGATGTTGATCGCCGGCTTGCACCTTGTCGCGAACAAGTGTTCCAGCTCCTGCGGGAACAGGTGGTGCAGTTTCCACCCCGGCGGAATCTCCCCGCCCGCCTGCTCAAACGACTCGCGCCACGCCTTGCTCCTTTCCAGCCGCGAAAGGCGCCCCGCCCCCGCCACGGCGTTCAGACCCCGCAGGGCGAAATCGAACGCCTTGCCCCCAGCATAATCCATCGCCGCGTTGACGGCCAGGTTCATGAAGGCGTTGCGCGCGCCGATTCCGCTCTGCAGGTCATTGACGAACCCCGACGCCAGCGACGCCGCGCTATACGCCCGCAGCCCGATCCCGACAGCCTCGGACACGCCCACAAGGACATCGCTGTAAGTGAAGAGTCCCAGTGGATCGACGCCCCCAACGGGGCTTGACTGCTCGTACCCATACAGGTTCATCCCGTCGCCGAACTGGCCCTGCGGCGAGCAGGCAGACAACGCGCCGGAAGCCGAAAACGCCAGTTCCCTCAAAGACTCTCCATGATAGGACAAGCCCTCGATCAGCGGGATCGCGGAACTGTTGGGATCCGGCGTGGCAAATCGTCCCAGCCGGGCGTGGTAGTAGCGGTTGCGGTTGTGGTAGAGGCCCTTCTGGGTGGTGGTGATGCAGGGGTCTTCGATGCTGTTGCCGCAGTAGCGGTCGAAGATCAGGCCCTGGTGGCCCACGGTGTTTTGCGGCGGGGTGGTGATGAACTTATCGACCGAACTCGGCTGGCCGTAGGGTTCGTAGGTGTATTGTTCGTAGACGCCGACCGGGCCTTCGGGGCAGAACGCCCCCGGCTCGCCGCATCCCCCGCCGCCGCTGCCGCAATCTCCGCCCGGACAGCCGTCGTCCAGCGTCGCGACCACATTGTAGTTCGCATCCTGCAAATAATAGACCGGCAGCGCGTCGTCATCCGTCGTCCCGCCGCAGTGGGCACTGTCGCCGCCGCCGCTGCCGTCCTCGCCCCCGCCGCCGCAACTGTCGCCCTCCGCGCAGTCGCACGCCGGATTGATCACCTGGGCGATGAACTCATCGACGTAGTCCGGGCCGTGCACATACTCGCGCTTCGTCATCAAACTGGTGCAGATGGCACCATTGAGAATCAGGAATGCACCAAGAGCGTATGCTCTTACGTTTTGCAGAAGCTTCATATTGGTTCGGCTGTCATCACGAGGGGATTCGGTGGATCAAGTTCTTCATCAGCCAATACGATTTTAGGCTCAGGGATATCTCCTGGAATGAATGTCAGCAGGCCCCATAGCTTCTCGTCTGACTTCACTTTGCCAACTCCGGGCCCTCGAAGAAGGCCATGTTCATAGATCAAGCAGTACTCGCCGACGGGAACGGAAACGTAGTGCTCCATGCCGAGGGAGTCGATAAGCAGTGTACCGCTCCCGTTAACGGCAAACGGTACTTGAATGATACGCAGCGCATCGTCACGTGGTTTCCAATCGGCAACTATCTGGACCTCAAGCAGCATATCAATACTGTCAAACGTGCCGAACGAGACACTTCCTTGACGCCACGAGAATCCCTGACGAACATGGGCGTCGCTCCAATCATTAAACATTCTGTCGAGGGAAGTGTCGGCTATTACAATGCTGGAATAAGAGACCAGAATATCCATGCTTGCGAGTATCATGGAACAACCTCAACTTTTACCTGAGTTCCATCTTGTAGTCCGCTGATCTGAGATCGCATAGCAGCACCCGCGCCCCTATTATCGCCTACCTTGATGACTCTCACACTCGCCCCCGACCCTCCCTCCAAAAACACGGCCGGCGGATATTCATCGCGGTCCATGCCCTTCTGGATCGGGTGAGCGGCGAGTGCCGCTTGCCGTCTTGTGTTGGCGCCCGCTCTGTCGATCGTCAATATCGAAGGATGCCCGGAAGCCTGCGCCTCCGCGATATGCGCGGCGGCTTCCGGCCATCGAGACCGGGAGATTCTAATGACACGGAGTTCTCCCGCAACCGCGGCGCCCGGTGTTTGCGACAGGGCAAAGGCCCGACTCCGCCTGACCCACCCCAGTGCATCGTCGCTGAGATTGGCCAGCGCCCTGAACGACCCTCCGGTCGCCAACACCTCTCCCAAGGCAGATCGCATGGCGGCCAACTGGCCCGCGACAATGCCCCCGGGATTGGGCTGCGACATCACAACGGCCTGAACTTCCTCGTACTGGATGAAGGCATAGAGATCGAACGCCGCGAGCAGCCCGCCCATCACGCGCGTTGCGACAGGGTGCGCCGCCGCGAATTGGGAGCCTCTCACGTAGGCGTTGATCGACGCCGTCTCCAGGGTGTCCAGGAGCGAGAACGTGCCTGCGGGATCACGACGGATAATGGGGTTGGATGAGACATAACCATACAGGTTATTGCCGTCCTGATGTTGTCCTCCAGGAGCGTATGAGCCAATGTGAATTGACCATTCCGAACCTGAATGAGTTAAAGGCAGCGTGGGAAGCGCCGACTCATTGGGATCCGGCGTGGTGAATCGTCCCAGTCTGGCGTGGTAGTAGCGGTTGCGGTTGTGGTAGAGGCCCTTCTGGGTGGTGGTGATGCAGGGGTCTTCGATGCTGTTGCCGCAGTAGCGGTCGAAGATCAGGCCCTGGTGGCCCACGGCGTTTTGCGGTGGGGTGGTGACGAACTTGTCGACGGAACTCGGCTGGCCATACGGCTCATACGTGTATTGCTCGTAGACGCCGACCGGGCCTTCGGGGCAGAACGCCCCCGGCTCGCCGCATCCCCCGCCGCCGCTGCCGCAGTCCGCGGAGGGACAGCCGTCGTCCAGCGTGGCCCTATCGGTACTCTTTAATGGCTACGATGGTTCACTGAGCTTCATTACGAGGGTTACCAAGAAGCTTTCGCTCGGCCGCATCGAGAAGAGTTCGGAACAGCTTCAAAGGAATTCTGCGCATAATGTTCTCGCCGTCACCCGGCAACTCCACTATGCACTCTCCATTGAGCTTCTCGTCCGAAAGAATAAACCATAGAATCTTGTCATCTTCGACAGACACTATGCATTGTTCCCACGGCTCCGGAGACGCTAGGAATATCTTTACTTTTTTTGGGTCAATTTCCTTCATGGCGCTGTCAATTCAAAAAACAGTATATGCTTCCGTCCTTGTTAAACTTCAATCCGCGTCCGTCAGGGTGCAGGATTGAGAAGCGGCCGTCTGCAGCATTAATCCACCTCGAAGCGGGATTGGACAGCACCTCCATCACTTGTTTGGCCGCATCAGCATTGTATTGCGAAGCAGTCGTCGCGGTCGTTGTCCAATTTACCCGCCTACTGGCAGCCGTATGTTTCTGCAGAAACAACCCCGCCTTGGTCAGCCCGTTTTTGTAAGGCACTGTAGCGGATCGAAACAACTCGTCAACCGAGAATCTCAACGGGCTAACGACCCAACCAACCGCACCCCCTGTCGCAGCCCCTATTGCTGCGCCAAACGCAGCATCCGCGAGCGCCGCACCTAAATCTCCTTGTGAGTAATACGATTGTCCGAATGCAGAGACGGCGCCATCGGCAGCCCCGACAGCAGAATGCGCCAATAGAGTTCCAAAAAGACCGGAGGCGGAGCCGGCAAATGCCGCGTTGGCTAAAGAGCCTGCTGCGCCGCCTAGCGCTCCGCCGATCGCTCCGCCTATTACCCCGTCAAGCACACTTTGTCCCATTACCTTGTTGACAATCCCACCGAAAAGCCCCCCCAATAGGCTTTGGGTAGCGGTAGCTACTCCAACGTCTTTTAAAGAGAACAGTCCAGTAGCATCAAGTGAATTCGGAGGGTTTGCGTTGAGATATGCGTAGAGACTCATCTCCCCGCGAAACTGCCGAAGTGGTGCGTAAGAAGGTAGGGCGCCAGACGCTGATACAAGAAGCGCCATCGGCGAATGGCCGAAATATAATGCGCTCTCGATGAGCGGGATCGCGGAACTGTTGGGATCCGGCGTGGTAAATCGTCCCAGCCGGGCGTGGTAGTATCGGTTGCGGTTGTGGTAGAGGCCCTTCTGGGTGGTGGTGATGCAGGGGTCTTCGATGCTGTTGCCGCAGTAGCGGTCGAAGATCAGGCCCTGGTGGCCCGCGGCGTTCTGTGGGGGTGTTGTTACAAACTTGTCGACGGAACTCGGCTGGCCGTAGGGTTCATACGTGTATTGCTCGTAGACGCCGACGGGGCCTTCCGGATCCCAGGTTTCCCCTGAGCCGCAGTCCGCGGAGGGACAGCCGTCGTCCAGCGTGGCCACGACATTGTAGTTCGCGTCTTGCAAATAATAGGTGGGTAAAGAATCATCCGTGGAGCAATGCCCGCTGGTGGACCCGCCCCCGCCCGGCCCCTCGCACGCCGCATGGAGCACCTGGGCGACGAACTCATCGACGTAGTCCGGGCCGTGGATGTACTCGCGCTTGGTGATCCAATTGGTGGTAGGCGTCGTCGTGCAGTTGGCCGTCTCGACCAGCCACTGCTCCTGCACGCGCCTGACGCCATCATAATAATAGTGCTCGGTCTGTTCGCACGCGGAGGACACCGCCGTCGGCCAGGTGCGGGTGATGACGCGCCCCAGGCCGTCGTACCCATAGTGCCCCACCAGCGCCCCGATCTTGCTCTCCTCGCCGGATTCCAGCTTGCCGTCCGACGCAAACGACGCCGCCGTCAGCGTCCCCTTGCGATTCGCCTGCACCATGCGGCCCCAGGCGTCATATTGGTAGAAGTGGTGCTCGTCGAGAATGAGGTTCCCGGCCGCGTCCGACACAAAATCCCGCGTCACCGGCGAGCCGCCGTTGGTGCGCGTCGTCAGTTCGTCAATCTCATTGAAGCCGTTGACACTGTGGTGCGTCAGGACCGTGACCTCCGGCGCGCCGTCGCCGGTGGTGTCGTCCAGACGATTGTAACTGCCGTCGGTCGAGTCCCCGCCGCCCCAGTTGGACAGGCCGTCCAGTTCCCACGACAGCCCCCGATCCAACGGCACCGCCGCGTCGGACTCAATGGCCGTGTTGGCGGAGTTCAGTCGCCCCATCCGCGCGCTGACCAGTCGCTGCAAAGCGTCATGCCCATACGCCCAGGAGCGCACATTCCCCCGCCCAGGGTCCGTCCCGCTCACCATGTCCCGATGCGTCACGCGGGCATAGGCGCGATTGCCGGCCAGGTCGTAACCATATTGGTAACGATGAATCGTCGGCGGGTCCGGGGCCTCGTCCGTCGAGTCCACATAGTGCAGGTCCGCGATCCGCCCGAACCGATCCAGCCCCGCATACCCAGCCTCCGAGCCTGTGCGGTACGCCTGCGCGACGCCGTTGCCCAGCGACATCGACACCCGCCGCGACAGACCCGCATAGGCATACGCCGCCACCTCGTGGCCGAACAGCGAATCCTCGATCGCGGTGACGCGGCTCGCCAGATGGTCCACGTCGCTGGTCGAGTCGCCATAGTGAAACGTCAACTCCCGCCGCGCGCCGCCGTCCTCACGCTCGGGATAGGTGATCGTCGCCAGCCGGTCGAAGTTGTGGTCGCGGCTCGTTCGCCCGGCGGTCGCTAGCGCGCCGAGGCCGACGATTGCAAGGATCACGCTCATCAAGTTGGCGTGGTTATTCACGCAGGAGCGCACGCTGCTGCTCTCCATAGCCGGTGGGCGCGTAGACGTGGGCAACGCGCCGCGTGTTCCGCGCCGCGCATCCCACGGCGCGGTCCGTTGCAACCGCTGGCGGCGCTGAACACCGACGCCGTTCTCGCGCGGTCTACAAGTCGCGCGAGACTCTCTCTCCGGGCACCTGCCGACCCAAGCGTCGGTAAGCCTACTGCGGCGGCGGCGTGTTCGCCAGCGCAAGGCGTTCGACCTCCCGGCGTGGGGTGCATCTCTCCAACGGTTGCAGTTATGCGGCGCGGCGGAGGGGGTGGGTGGCCCAGAAGGCGTCCCAATCCCCGTTGAGGCGACAGGCGATGAGGGTCGTCATGGCCAGGGCCCCGCGTTCGCTCCACTGCCGTCCGCT
>JAJVHU010000034.1 GCA_022072505.1 Phycisphaerae bacterium | reverse complement strand
ACCGGGAAAAACAGCGGTTTTCAGCGGGAAAATGCACTGGGCGATGCAGGACTCGAACCTGCGGCCTCCTGCGTGTCGAGCAGGCGCTCTAGCCAACTGAGCTAATCGCCCCGGTTTTCGGGATTTCGGATATAACGTCGGCGGGCGGCGGGTGTCAACTGTTTCGGAAACCGGACGCCCCCGGGGGACGCTGACCGCGAAGACCCGCTCCGGCGCGACAGCGCTGAGGCGGAGGGATGCGGTTCAGCGGCGGGCCAGGACGCGCCGCGCGAGGATCGATAGCGCACCCGGGTGACGGGCGGACGAAGGAAGGGCGAAAATCATCCGGTCGGGACGGCGAATCCTGAGAAGGGATTCGGGGAAGGGATTCGGGGGCGGTCAACGAGATCAAGGAGACGGAAACATGAATCGTCGGACGGCAGCGTGGCTGGCGAGTGCGGGTTTGTCGGTCGTGGGTCTGAGCGGGTGTTCATACGCCCATCAGGCAAAGGCCGCGGGCGAGGAGCGACTGTCCTTCCCGGCCGATCAGACGACGGCGCTGCACGTCAAGACCGGAAACGGTTTCGTGCGTGCGGCCGCCGGCGCTGGGAACGTGTTCGAGATCACCGTCAGGAAGGAAGGGCGGGCGCCGACGACGCGGGAGGCCCAGGAGGCGCTGGCGGCGATCGAGGTCGTCTCGGAGACGACGGACGGCGTGCGCACGCTGACCTGGCGCTACAAGGAGCCGCGGTCCAAGGCGTGGAACGCGACGGTGTCGTTCGAGGTGCTGATGCCCGCGTCCGTGGCGCTTGCGGCGACGACGCACAACGGGGCGCTGAACGTCAGCGGGCTGGCGTCGGACGTCGAGCTTTCGACGCACAACGGCGCGGTCGTCGTGGAGGGGCACACCGGAGCGCGCCTCAAGGCCGAATCCTACAACGGACGGCTGACCGTCAGTTCGACGGCGGCGGACCTGGACGCGGAGACCTACAACGGCGCGATCCGCTGCACGGCGTCGAACGGCGCCGCGCCCCGTGTCCGCCTGGTTTCGCACAACGGAGGCATCGATCTGGACCTTGCCGATGACGCTTCGGCGGCGCTGACCTGCACGACGAGCAACGGCAGCGTCCGCTGCGACCTGCCCGTGACGGCGGACGCCGCAAGCCGGACGAGCCTCCGCGGCAAGCTGGGCGACGGCAAGGGGCGCGTCCAGACCGAAACGCATAACGGCTCGATCCGCGTGCGGTGATGACACCGAGGCATGCTGCGGCGACGTCACAACAACCCGCTGAAGAAATCGCGACCCGTCTTTGTGATGCCGGTTTTCCCGGTGACATTCGCGTTTCGGAGGGACGCGTTACCCTTTTTCAACGGGCGGATATGCGACGCAGCGGTCCGACAGCGGCACAAGCGGTCAGGGAAGCGTGAAACGCTGGCTTGGGTTCGCGGATCCGACGGACATGGACACGGCGGCGCCTCCCGGGACGCTCATCGCCTTCAGGATGGCGGGCGCGTTGTCCGGCGTCATGCTCAGGCCGTTGATCGAGATGATGTAAGGTCCGTCCGATGGAGTGATGTCGGTGCCGATTTTGATGGCTCCGAGGTCGAAGGCGTGGACTTTCGCCGGATGATCGCCGGCACACGCTGGGCGCAGATCCCCCTCGGCGTCGACCCCCGACGCCTCCGACCGCGAGGTCCAACCCGGCAGACGGAGCGGACACCAGGCCGCCGGAACGGGTTCGCGTCGTGTGACGGTAAGCGACTTTCCGCATTGAGTGCAGCGAAACGTGATGAAGGTTCGGGTCGTCCCCCTCGGGAAGAGAGCCCACGCGATAAACAAGACCAGGGTCGCCAGCACCGCCCGCGTCGCGCGCCGCCGGATGGCGCGGTGACGACCGCCCGGACGCACGTCAAAGGTCCGCGGGTTCGCCGGATCAAACGCCCGTCCGCACTCGGGGCAGAGGTCCGACGGCAGACCGTGAAGGTTGTAGCCGCAGAAGAGGCAGAACCGGTCAACGTGAGATCCCACCGACATGAGCGCAGTCTCCGGCGCCGCGGTTCAGCGGGCAACCTTCGGTCCGGATCCCGGGCGACAGGCGGACCTGGGCGACGACCCCGCCGCAGCGGTGGAGCGAAAAAGAAAACCGCGCGAAAAGCCGACCGTCCTGCTCGTTATTTCGACGGCTTGCCGGTGGGGCCGAACTGGTATTTCCAGTTCCAGCCGGGTTCGTCGAGCGGTTGCGCGGTGCTGAGGGCGTGGCCGCCGATGAAGACGACGTTCATTTTTCCGCCGTGGCGAAGCTGCGGAAACCAGAAACGCCCGGTGTCGTACACGTCGTCATGCCCCGGAACGGCCGGGGCGCTGAAGTACGGGGTGACCGCGTTGCGGACCGCCTTCCCTCCGTCGGCGTCAAACGTCAGCGGAACCTCGGAATGCCCGAGCACGTCGGAGTTGAGCTTCGCCTCGACCGCGACCCGCTTGCCCTCGAAGAAGCGCGTCTCGTAGAAAAGGCGGCGGTTGAACGCGACGCTCACATTCTCCTTCGGACCGATCGCGCCGTCGTTGCACGGGCGCGACCGCCCCCCCTCGCGCGACAACTCGTCCGGTCCGGCGGGGCACATCAGCGGTTCGGACGAAGGATCGAGTTTCTGCCGGTTTCGGTCTCCGGTCGGCCAGAAATACTCGACGCGGTAGGTTTTGTTGACGAAGTCGTGAAGATGGAACTGGTTGCGGGGCATCGCGTTGCTCTTGCCGCGGTCCTGCTTGCGGTCTTCAGCGAAGTCGATGAAGTCGAGGGCGACCGCGCGCAACTGCGACCGGCAGGCGACGCCCCGCGCTCCCGCCCGGATCTTCGTCGCCACGCCGAGGATGAGCGACATCAGCAACGCCGCGATCGCCACCACGACGAGCAACTCGATCAAGGTGAACCCGGACCGCGACGATCGGCGGTGCGCGAAGCGGTGACGCCCTGATGACACCGCGCTGACCCGAACCGCGATGGACGCGATGCGGTCACGGCTGCGGCGCGAAACGGTTCTGAAACTGTTGTGCATCCGAGAGATCCACGTCGCCGTCGAAATCGAAGTCGGCGGGTGAACATCCCGGCGCGACCCCCCCCTGTGGACCCTCGTAACATAGCGAGAACGCCGCCCAGTCGTCAAGGTCGACATCGCCGTCCCCGTCCAAATCTCCGGGCAAAATGCAGAATAAGGCATCCGCCGGAGTCACCGCGCCATCGTAGTCCACGTCGTAGACCGAGAACCCCTCGGAGAAGGCGTGTATTCCCACGCGACCGTTGATCGAACCGTCTGCGTCATTTGGCCCACCATCGTGGGTCCGGACGAAAGCGTACATCTCGTCGAAATCGCCCCGACCGACGGACGAGTCTCCGTCCACGTTGCCCACGCGAGCGTTCGGGTAAATGTCCGCCCAGACCAGACCCGTCCCGTCCACGGGCGCGGTGTACGAAGAGCCGAAGATCGTATTCGTCGCCCACTGCCGCGGGCGAAGATCGTCATCCGAGTCCAGATCGCCCCAACCGACGATGACTTTCTTGCAATCCGCCGGACGCGATCGCCAGTACGACCCGCTCCTGACCAGATCGTCGAGCACCTCCTGAATCGACGTCTGATTCGTCGGGTCGCAGTCGAACGCCTCGACGTTGCCGTCGCCGCGCATGTCGCGGGCGGCCCGGTTGTTCAGCGGAAACACCAGCGTCACGGTGGTCCGGTCGTTCTGCGCGTTATGCGACCAGCGAAGATCGCACTCCGGTTTGTACGGCTCCGGTCCGCAAAGGCTGAACCCGTCGAACGCGTGTGCCCGATGCAACCACGTTCCCGTCAGATCCCAGGTCTCGCCGCTCTCGAACACGCCGTCGCCGTCGCCGACCACGACCGTGCGCCAGAGAAACTCGGTGCGGAACAGGGCGATGTGAAACTCCTCGCCGCTGTACTCGACGTCCCGGCCGGTGCGGCAATCCCCGTCAAAATCTCCGGGATCGCGGGCAAAGCGGTCGCGCAGGCTGCTTTCCTCGTCCGGAACGCCGCCGAAGCGCGCCGCGTTCCCCAGGTAGCGCAGATCCGGGTAGTCGAACTCGCCGCCGGTCGAGGTGTCGTCATCCACGTCAAGCTCGATCCACCCGAACACCGGGTGCGGTCCGAACTCGAAGGGACTGAACCCGTCCTCAAAGGGCAGGAACCCCGGCGGGTTGATCAACCCGTCGAAGACGAGGTCCACGCGAAGGAAGCGGTTGTTCGACGACTCGTCCCAGACCCCGGTGTAACGATCGCGCCGCGGGTCGTCGGGCTTCCACGAACCGAGCGTCATCGACCGCATATCAGGGAGCCGGTGCATCTCGGGATCGACCGGTCCCGCATTGCCGGGATCGGTTCGGCGGATCACCGCGTCGCCGACCGCATCGTCGAACGTCCGGTAGTCGTCGGCGACCGCCGAAGCGGCAAGGCAAGTCAAAAGCACAACCGCCCGGAGCGCAACGACCGTCGGTCTCCCCGCCCGACCCACGCTCGCTATCAAAGATACGCTTTGTCGCCGCTCGATCCCGCTCACGCTCGCCCCGCTGTCACAACCGGTCGGACCCCTCCACCGGTGGAATCCCCGTCGCGGCGAAGCCCGCCCTTGACGGACGGTCCCCGCCGCGCTCGGTCTCTCCCGAAAACAAGGACTCATCACGTTGCGTGCCACGCCGCACCGCCGGGCGATTTGACCCAGCCGCCAAGCCGACGGGGCTTCGATCCGCGATCCCCTGAAGACAGCGGTTGATTCTACCCGGAACGGATCGGCCTGATCCGGGATTTCTCGGATTCCGGACGTTCCAGAAGTGCCGGAACCGACAGCGGGCTGCGAGAACACGCACAACCCGCGAGCCTGCACACACCCGCCGGCGTGGTTGAACGCCTGCCTTGCACGGTCCTCCGGGCGGTTACGCCGGACCTGTCGACGCGATCACCCAGTCCGCGACTTCGGCGAAGCCTTCACCGCGCGTCGTGCTGGTCTTCCACGCGGGACGGTCAGCCCCGATGACCCCGGTCAGTTGCGCCAGCGAGGCGTCGGCGCCGGGGAGGTCCGCCTTGTTGATGACGAAAGCGTCGGCGATCTCCATGATGCCCGCCTTGCTGAACTGAATGCTGTCGCCGCTCTCCGGCATGAGCACGAGCAGCACGCGGTCCGCCAGTCCGCGGATCCCCACGTCCGCCTGCCCGGCGCCGACCGTCTCGATCAGCACGTGGTCAAACCCGAAGGCGAGCATCGCGCTGACAATCTCCTCGCAATGCGGACCAAGCCCGTCGGAGACCCGGCCTGAAGAAACGCTGCGGATGAAAAAGTTGGCGTCCGGCTCCTGCCCCATCATTCGCAGACGATCCCCGAGCAGCGCTCCGCCGGTCACCGGGCTGCTGGGATCCACGCAGACGACGCCGACCTTGCGCCCGCGTCCGCGCAGTTCGCGGCTGATCCGGGCGATGAAGGAACTCTTGCCCACGCCCGGGGCGCCGGTGATCCCGAGTACGCGCGAGGCGCTTCGCGCCCTCGGAAAGCCCCAGCCCCCGAGATTCACGTCGCGCTGGATCGCGGTGAGCGTCCGGGCGAGCGCGCGAACGTCGCGTCTCTCAAAGCCCTCTTTCAACGCCAACGCCGGCGGAACGCGGCGCGCGGTCGACAAGGCGCGCAGCGTCTCGGTGATCTGATCCATCGAAGACCCGGGATTGAACACCGCCGCCACGCCGATCTCGCGCAGCTTCGGATGATCGGACTCCGGAACGATCCCTCCCAGCACAAGCGGAATCTCCTCGATCCCGAGGTCGCGGCGAAGTCGGACCAGTTCAGGCATGACGGTCATATGCGCCGCGGACAACAGGCTGACGCCGACGACGTCCACGTCTTCCTGAAGCGCGGCGTGCATCGTTGCTTCGCAGGTCTGCCACAACCCGGTGTATATCACGTCCATCCCGGCGTCGCGGAAAGCCCGAGCGAGGACTTTGACGCCGCGGTCATGTCCGTCCAGACCGATCTTGGCGAGGAGAATCCGGGGCGGATGATGCAGGTCGTCTGATTTCACGTTCGTTCCTGATTCGCGCTGGCGTTCGCCGACACGGAGCGCCCCACGAGCCGTGTTCGCCGGGCGCCGGGTTCAGCCTCGCATCAGCGCTGACGGGCAGGAGTGTAAATCACACACCGAAAAAAGGAAGTCGAAGCCCGGGCGGGGTTCTCGAAAGCCGGTCGGCGCAGGCTCGCCGTGCCTCAGGATTCGGCGGTCACGGCGATTCCCGGCGCCGCGGGCGACCTTGCGGCGGACCGCGTCAACGACCCGGCCGGCGCCGCTGCGTCGGCAAGGCCCGAAGCCCGGCGGTCCAGCGCCTCCACGACAACGCGGCAAAGCCCCCTCACGACGCCGCTCCAGTCCTCCTCGGCGACGCGCCGGCTGATGCGCTCCGCATCCGCGCGGGTGCGCGGCGCCGCCACGGCGTCGCACGCCGCGGCGAACGACGGGGCGTCCGTCGCGATCCGGACGTGCGGCGCGTAGCGCTCGGTCTCGGGCATCGGCGTCGAGATCACCGGCAGTCCCGCGGCCAGGTATTCCCGGAGCTTGATCGGGTTGACGTTGCGGGTCAGATCGTTGCGGCAAAACGGCAGGAGCCCCGCACAGAAACGCGCGCAATAAGCGGGGAGGTCGGCGTAAGGCTTGCGTCCGAGCAGGCGGACGTTGGAGAGCTTCCGCAGCGGTCCGGCGTCCGCGCGGCACTCGCCCAGCAGGACGAAATGATGCTGAGGGCGCAGACGAGCCGTCTCCGCGAGCAACTCGACGTCCACCCAGTCCCCGATCAACCCGAAGAATCCGAACACGCATCCGTCGATGTCCTTCAGATCCGCCGGCGTCGGCCAGGGTCCGCGCCACGCGCGGGCGAAGTGCGCGTATTCGACGCCGTGACGCGCCAGACGGATGTCCGGGCGGATCGCGCGCCGCGCATCCGCCAGCGGTTCCGACGACGCAAACACCACGTCCGCGGAGACCAGCAGTTCCCGCTCCTGACGCCGGATCGCCTCGGCGTCATATCCCTCAAACGCGCCGAACTCGTCCACGCAGTAGTAGATGAAAGCCTCCTCGTTCAACGCGCCTCGAAGAAACCCGACATCCGGCGCGAACGACCAGACCTGCACGGGCGCGGAGGCAGTGACGCCGACCCGGTCGCGCAGCCGGGCCTGAATCTGGGCGCGCAGCAAGGTCCGGTTGACCGCGCGAAGTCCCGGTCTGAAGGCGCCGGGGATGACCACCGGAGTGAAGTGCGTCAGGGACTCGCTGACCGGACGAGAGCCTTGCGCGGCGCGAAACAGCGTGCGCAGCGACTTCATCACGTCCGCGCCGGTCAGCTTCGGTCGCCGCGACCCGTGATAGTTGACCCACAGCACGCGGTTCGTCCGGGCCAGCTCGCGCATGATGTGATGCTTGCCGGTCGGGTCGAAATCGTAGTCGCTGGCGAGGCAGACGAGGATCCGGTCACGAAGGGCCGGACCCTCCGTCGCCGGCGCGGCGTCGCAGCCGCGCGCGGACCGAGCGGTCGCGTTGGCGCAGGCGGAGGTCATTCCGGATCCTTCGCGTCGTGATAGTAATCGTTGTAGTAGTGATACGGACGGTAGTACCCGTAACCGTATCCGTATCCGTAGCCGTAACCGTATCCGCCGTGCGGTCGGTCGCGCCCGATCACCAACCCGCCGAGGATCGGAACGTTGTTCGCCTGAAGCAGGCGGACGGCGGTGCGGGCGGTGCTTTCATGCGTGTAATTGAGCCGGACGATGACGATCACCCCGCTGCACATCTGACCGATGATCCCGGCGTCCGTCACCGTCGTCGCCGGCGGCGTGTCCACGAACGTGTAATGATATTCCTCCTGCATGCGCCGAAAGAGGCGACGGGTCTCGGTCGAACTGAGCAGCTCCGCCGCCGAGCGTCCTTTTGTCGATCCGGCGGGAATGAAGAAGAGGTTCGGCAGGGGCGTCGCCTGAATCACGTCTTCATACCTCGCCTCCCCGGCGAGCACTTCCGCCAACCCTGGTTTTGACGGAAGATTCAGCAGCTTGTGCAGCGTGCTGCGGCGGAAGTCGCCGTCCACCATCAGGACGCGGTGGTGCCGGATTTCCGCCATGATGCACCCGACGTTCAGCGTTGTGACGCTTTTGCCCTCGCGCGGGATCGCGCTGGTGATCGCGATCACCTGGCGCTCGCCGCCGGGGTTCATGCTCAGCAGACGCGTGCGCAGCGACCGGTACTGCTCACTGACGAGGGAGGTTTTCTCATAATACGCGACGAGCGCCTCCGCCATCCCCGGGATGGGCGTCGCCTCGGGAACGTCGGGGCGGTCGCTCAGCGGCGGAGGTTCGTCGATGAGCGGGCGCGACTCGGGCGGCGCAGGCGGCAAAGACGCAAGAGCGTCGCGTATCCGCTCCTGCTCGGCGCGCTTCAAGGCTTCCAGCACTTTTCCCATCGCAGGCGTCCTGTGCCTCGCGCCGCCGCGGGGGTTACGCGGTTCGGCGCGGATATTGTTCAGACCTCAGTTCCGCGGAATCCGGCGCCGCGCGCCTAATACCGGCGCGGTCCGAACCTCCGGGTGCTCCCCGGGGTGTCGTTTTCGTCGTCGTTGTACTCGTCGCTGGCGTCCATCACCGTCGCCGGCGTCACGTAAGCGTCGAGCACCGGACTGACCGGGAAGAGCAGCTCCCGGATGCGCAGCCCCACCCACGCCAGCGGCGTCGGCGGAACGTAGATGATGTCGTCCGGTTCGATCAGAATGTTGGCGCTCGTGTCGCCGGTGCGGATCATCCGGTCCACGTCGACGATGATCTCGCGCCGCTCCTTCCGGTCGGGGCTCGGGCGGATGATCTTCACCTGGCTGGTCCACGACAGGAAGCTCGTCCCGCTGCGGGCGATGACTTCCAGCAGGGTGTCGCGCCCGGTGTAGACGCGCGGACCGACGCCGCCGACCTCGCCGAAAACGTAAAACTTCTTGCTGTTGTAACCCGAGACGCGGACGTTGACCTTCGGATCCTGATAATACTTGCTCAGCAGCACCTCGAGCTTCGAGGCGATCTCCTTCGCGGTCATGCCGCTGACCTTGACCTCGCCGAGCAGGCGGAGGTTGATCTTGCCGTCGGGCTGAATCCGGTGCATTTCCCCGTCAATTTCGAGGATGCGGGGGGCGCTGATCTCGATGCCGTCGGGCACGCCCACGCGGTACTCGATCGCCGAGACCTCGTGCTCGTGCGCCTGGAGAAAGTCGAGCATGTCCTTGTTCTTGTGCGAACAACCCGCCGCCGGCAGGAAGATCGCCGCCAGCGCCGTCGCGCCGGCCCGCCGCCGCGTCCGCGCCGCATTGCGGAAACGTCGAGCGCCGGAAACATGTCGTGGGTCCGTCATCATGCGCGTCGATCCGACTGACCGGACGATCCCCGTCGTCCGTTTCCCTGGGTCCGCGCGGCGCGATTACGACGCGGTTTGCGGACTCGGGAGGTTTATCGGGTGAACGCGGGCGATCCTGAATACCGGACGACGCCGAGGCGGAACTTTGCCGGGACGAACCGGAAAGCCCGGCGTTATCGGTCGCCGGTCGGACAGGCGCGCGCGCCCCTTTTCGGACGGGCTTCACCCGCGGGCGCGCAGGACCGATACAGCCCGTGAGGTCGGCGACGATCCGCGATCTTCCAGCGCGCCGGGTTCTGCGCCCCCTGCGGGAGGGCGGCGACGGGGAGGCTGCAGGATCTGCCGGACGCATTATCAGGTCACAGGCGGCGGAAACGGATGTACGAGAAATTCTTCGGGCTCCGCGAGATTCCTTTCAACAACGCCGCCGACCCGCGCGCGTTCTTCCCGACGCCGATGCATGAAGAGGCGCTCGCCTGCCTGATCTACGCCGTCCGGGAGGACAAAGGTCCGGTGCTGCTGACGGCCGAGGCCGGAACGGGCAAGACCTTGCTGACGCGGCTGCTCGCGTCTCGGCTTCCGGGTCGAGCGGTCGTCGGCTGGCTGCCCCAGGGATGCGCCACGCCCGGCGACGTGCTGGAGTCCGCGTGCGCGGCATTCGGCCTCGATGTGGATGAGGACGCCGGGCGCATCCGGATGCTGCGGGCGCTGCGCGAGTTCGCGGCGCAGGAGCGGATCGCCGATCGCGTCCCGGTATTGATCATTGACGAGGCTCAGGCGCTGAGCGTCGAGTGTCTTGAGCAGGTTCGAGTGCTGGCGGATTCGGATGCCGCGCTGTCCAATGCGCTTCAGTTGGTGCTGGTCGGACATCCCGAGCTGAACACGCTGCTGCAATCCGCGAGGTTGCGTCAATTCCGGCAGCGCCTTTGCCGCATCGTCCACCTGCGACCGCTGAATCCTGCTCAAACCGCGGAGTACATCCGACATCGTCTGCGCGTCGCCGGAGCGGCCGGTTGCGACGCTTTTGAGCCGGAAGCGGTTCGGATGATCTTCGAGCGATCCGGCGGAATCCCGCGCGTCATCAACACGCTGTGCGATGCGGCGATGCTGGAGGCCTACGCCGACCAGAAACGCATGATCAGCGCTGAACATCTGCACGACGGCACGAGCGAGGTCGACCTCGACGGCGCCGCCGACGTCCGTCCG
Organism: Phycisphaerae bacterium; assembly: GCA_022072505.1. GTDB lineage: Bacteria > Planctomycetota > Phycisphaerae > UBA1845 > UBA1845 > JABWBH01. Next base: position 30,512 of record JAJVHU010000034.1, on the reverse strand, counting down.
AAACCGCCTCGGCGCGAACCCGCTCCCGGCGGCTCGACGTTTGAAGAATCACTCGCGCCCGCCGCGGAAACCGGAAAGAACGACCTTCAACCCTGGCAACAGATTGTCGGCCGACTCAACCTGCTCGAGTCACAGGCGCAAGCCGTCGCCTCGCTGGAGCAGAGGCTGGAGGCGTTGACGGCGCGCACGACGGCGGTGCGAGCGTCGGAGACCCGGTCGCAGCAGGCATTGATGCTCAGGACGATTTCGATCCTCCGCTCCACGCTGGAGCAGTTCCGCGCCTTGTCGGCGAGGGTTGAGGCGACGACGGAGCCTCCCCGCCCGGCCGCATCCACGGCGCAATCGACCGCGGCAGCGCCATCGCTGGATGCATTTCGGCTTCACGAACAAGAATCCTTCGGCGCGCCGTTCAAAGCACCTGTCGATCGCACGAACGCCGGTCTGCCGTCCGCGCCGGCGAGTTCTTCCGCCTCACAGGAGGGGATGAATCTGCGCCTCGTCGCCGAAGCTGAGATGCTCGTTCGGACGACCTGCGGAGACGAAGACGCGGACCTGATCTTCAACGCGCCACGTCAAGCCCGTCGATCCGACGGCGACTCCCCGCTTCTCATCCAGCTCAACGACATGATCGCCCTGCTCTCGGCCTGATGCTCAAGGTCCGAGTTCAGCATTCCTGACGAATTCCGACAAGCCTGCTTTGACACGCACGATCGCCTCCCGTCCCCGAGTCTCCTCGCGAAAACCTGTGAAAGAGGCGGAAGTGCGTAATCTGGGAAGAGTCAAAACTTTCCGGTTTTCCCTAATGCGAACTCGTCCGTCATCCAGCTAAAATCCTCGGGACGGTCGCGAAGCGCGGAACCCGGCGAGCGAGAGGCTGCCGGTTTCAACTCAGCCGGGCAGGTTGAGTCGTTGCGGAGTGGATCCGGACGTGACTTTCCGCCGGAAGTGAATAACCTCTCACGACTTCCGAATCACGGGTGCAAGGGATCAACAAAACGTGAGTGCCCTGTTTCACTGGCTGGTGTTAGTTATTTTCGTCGTCGCGACCGTGGCGCTGGCCGTTTACGGCCTGCACCTTTACGTGTTGCTCTACCTCTTCCTGCGCAAACGCGGGGAGAACCGCTCGCGGCAGGCGGCGACGATCGAGGAGTACCGGAAGTCCACGCCGGAGGATCGCTGGCCGATCGTGACCAGCCAGATTCCGCTCTACAACGAGGCTTCGGTGGCGGAGCGCGTCATCCGCGCCGTAGCCGGGATGAACTACGCGGCGGGGCGCCACGAAATCCAGGTTCTCGACGACAGCGACGACGTCACGATCGAACGCGTCGATCAGGTGGTGCGCACGTTGGCGCGGCGCGGGGTGGACATCAAGGTGGTGCGGCGCGAGACGCGCGAGGGTTACAAGGCCGGGGCGCTGGCGCACGGGCTGGCGCAGGCCCGGGGCGAGTTCGTCGCGGTATTCGACGCGGACTTCGTGCCGCCGGAGGATTTTCTGCGCCGTGCGGTTCCGCTGCTGGCGGTTGAACCGCGCCTTGCCTGCCTTCAGGGGCGCTGGGCGCATCTGAACCGCGATGATTCGTGGATGACGCGGGCGCAGGCGCTGGGGATCGACGGGCACTTTGCCATCGAGCAGGGCGCCCGGGCCTGGAACGGGTTGATGCTGAACTTCAACGGCACCGCCGGGGTCTGGCGGCGCTCGGCGATCGACGACCCGGCGGTCGGCGGCTGGAGCGGCGACACGCTCACGGAAGACCTCGACTTGTCGTACCGGGCGCAGCTTGCGGGGTGGAAGCTGGATTACTGCCTTGACCTGGCTTGTCCGGCGGAACTGCCCGGCGACATTCTCGCGCTGAAAAGTCAGCAGCGGCGCTGGGCGACGGGTTCGATCCAGACCGCGTGCAAGCTGCTGCCGCGGATCTGGCGCGCTCCGCTGGGGTTCGGCGAGAAGATCGAGGCGACGCTGCACCTGACGCATTATTCGGTGTCGTTGTGGATGCTGCTGCTGGCGCTGGTGGCGCGGCCGGTGGTGTTTGCAATGATCGGGCACCCGCTGCTGGGGCACGGGTTCTGGTCGATGTGGCTGGTCGTGCTCGGAGCGTCGCTGGCGCCGCCGCTGACGTACGCGTTCGCGCGTTACAGTCTCGACGGGCGTTGGGGCGGTCTTGCGGCGATCCCGGGGATGTTCGTGCTCGGATGCGGGTTGTGCCTGAGCAACGGGTTGGCCGTCCTGCGCGGGCTGAAGCTTCGCGGAGGCGAGTTCGTGCGTACGCCGAAGAGCGGCAGCCTCGGGAGCCGCGCGCGGGGGCTTTATCGCACCGCGACGGGGCGGATGTGGGCGCTGGAGTTCGCTCTCGGGTTGTACGCCTTGTTCTGCTTCGTCGTGTATTACCTCGACATTCATCGGGGTTTCAGCTTCTTCCTGCTGATCTACGCCGTCGGGTTCCTCGTCACGGCGTACCTGTCGATGCCCGCGGACTTCGGCATCGGCGGGCGGTCTTCCGCATCGGAGGCGCCGGTGGCCGATCGTCCCGCCTTGGAGGCGTGACGTCGTGGCGGTCGGGTCGTGTCCCGCGCGCAGGCCGGCGTCGTGGTGGTTCGCTTTTCTCGCCCGACAGAAACCGCTACATTCACCGCCGTCCTTCAAGCGTGGCCGACGGAGGTGGGTGTTGATTCTCGTCATAAGGTTCGTCCTCTCAGCGTTCGCCGGCGCCGCCGCGCCGCTTCAGGATCAGACCGTCAACCCGTCTTCCGGCGGCGTTCGCTCGGCTGACGCGCTTCCCGGCGCCGGATATCTCGATGACGCGGGGCTTGAGCGACGGTTGCAGGAACTGGTCGTCAAGTTCCCGGATGCATGCACGTTGACTTCGATCGGGAAAAGCCGGGGCGGCCGCGAGCTTTATTGTCTGCGCCTCGGAAGGGGGGCGGACGTGGATGCGCGTCCGGCGCTGGCGATCGTCGCGGGGCTTGACGCGGACTTTCCCGTCTCGACCGAGACCGCGGCGCGCGTCGCCGAGCGTCTTTTGAACCCGCCGGCGGACGCCTCGGGCAACAAGCTCGTGGATACGTACACGGTCTACGTGCTGCCGCGAATGAACCCGGACGGCTGGGCGGCGGCGTCCGCGATGCCGCGACGCGAGCATCGTGGGACGCTGCGTCCGGTTGACGACGACCGCGACGGCGCGGCGGACGAGGACGGTCCGGACGACGTCAATTGCGACGGAGTGATCACGCTGATGCGCGTCGTCGATCCCGAGGCGACGCACCTGCCGGACCCGGCCGAACCTCGCCTCCTGAAAGAGGCGGATCGCGCAAAAGGCGAGAAGCCGATCTACAAGATCTACGCCGAAGGCGTCGACGACGACCTTGACGGAGAGTACAACGAAGACGGTCCGGGCGCCGTGGACCTCAACCGCAACTTCATGCACGCCTACCCTGAGCACGAGGCCGGCGCGGGACCGCATCCGATCAGCGAGCCTGAGTCCAAGGCGTTGATCGATTTTTTTCTGACGCACCCGCGCATCGCGATGACCGTCATTTACGGGCGCCACGACAACGTGGTGAAGACGCCCGAAAGCGGCAAGAACGACGCGACGGGCCGCGTGCCGCTGGCGTTGCACCGGGATGACGCGGGGCATTATGAGGAGATCGGCAAGCGCTACCGAGATCTGACGGGAACCAAGGAAGTTCCGAAAGAGGACGCGGACGGGGCGTTTTTCGCCTGGTGCTACGCACAGCTCGGGATGCCCACGTTCGCCTGCCGGGTCTGGACGCGGCCGGAGTCCTCCACCGGCGGCGACGCAAAGAAACCGGACGACGTGGAAAAGAAAGAACCCGCAAAAGGCGAACCCGAAGACGGCGCGACGACGCCGGAGTCAGGCGGTGTCGCGCAAACCCCGCCGTCCGAAACCTCAGGCGAGACCGCTCGAACTCCGGAACCCGCCGTCGCGGCTTCGCAGAGCGCATCCCGAGCGCAGGAACAGACCCCGACGCCGGATGCTCCGAAGACGCCGGACGCGGAAAAGCCGCCGAAAGAGAAGGTCGATCCCGCGGACAAGGAGGCGGCGGCGTGGTTGACGTATTCGGACTCGCTCGGCGAACGCGGCGGGTTCATTCCGTGGACGCCGTATGAGCACCCGACGCTGGGGCGAATTGAGATCGGCGGGTTCGTCCCGCTGTTTCAAACGACGCCGCCGGTCGCCGAACTGGACGGAATCGCCGACCGTCAGGCCGCGTTCGTGCTGGAACTCGGCACGCGCCTGCCGAAACCGGCCGTGTCGCCGCTGAAGGTCACTCCGCTTTCGGATCGGGTGTTCGAGATTGAGACGGCGATCGTGAACGACGGGTATTTTCCCACGGCGCTGGCGATGGGACGGCAGAACCGCCGGGTGCGCCCGATTGTCGTGACGCTCGAGCTGCCGCTGGAGCGGATCCTGGCCGGGGAGCGCGTCGCCCGGGTCTGGTCGGTTCCGGGAAGCGGCGGGCGCGAGAAGCTGCGCTGGATCGTCACCGGCGAGGCGGGCGAGACGGTCGCGATCACGTTTACGTCCGAGCGCTATGTCTTCGATCAGGCGCAGGCGACGCTGCCTGCGGTTTCGGATCGGGCGCCTTGACGCCGGAAAGGAACGCACATGACTCGGACGAAAAAACGCCTCTTGACGGTTGCGTTGTCGGCCTGCGCGGCGTCGGCGGCGTTGGCGACGTCAGCGTTGCCCGCGCAGGAGCCTCTGCCGCGCAAGGTGGAGCTGTCGTTCAACCGGTTTTACGATTTTGAACAACTCACGGAGGCGCTGAATGACCTTGTCCGCGCCTACCCGAACCTGCTGACGATCCGCTCGATCGGGAAGAGCACGGAAGGTCGCGACATCTGGCTGGTGACGATCAACAACCCCGCGACCGGCGAAGACCGCGACAAACCCGGGATGTACATCGACGGCAACGTTCACGGCAACGAAGTGCAGGCGTCGGAGGTCTGCCTGTATACGATCTGGTACCTGACGAAGAGCTACGGCGTCGTCGACAAGCTGACGCGGCTGGTCGATGAGCGGGCGTTTTACATCGTTCCGAGCGTCAACCCGGACGGGCGGGCGTACTGGTTCCGCGAACCGAACACCTCCAGCTCCGCGCGCAGCGGCATGAAGCCCACCGACGACGACTACGACGGTTTATATGACGAGGACGGTCCGGACGATCTCGACGGCGACGGTCACATCACGACGATGTGGAAGGCCGATCCGAACGGGCGCTGGCGGCGGTCTCCCCGCGACCCGCGGATCTTCGAGCGCGTCGCCGCCGACGAAACGGGCGAGTACACGATGCTCGGCGAGGAGGGCATCGACAACGACGGCGACGGGCGGATCAACGAGGACGATCCCGGCGGCTACGACATGAACCGGAACTGGCCCAGCGGCTGGCAGCCGAACCACGTCCAGTACGGCGCGGGCGAGTATCCCTTCTCGTATCCCGAGCCCGCGGCGGTGGGGGCCTTCATCCTCGATCATCCGAACATCGCGGCGGTGCAGTCGTATCACAACGCCGGGGGCATGATGCTGCGCGGTCCGGGCGTGGAGTCGCGCGAGAGCTTCTACCCCCGCGAGGATCTGGCGGTGTACGACGAGATCGGACAGACGGGCGAGCGGATGCTCCCTTTCTACCGGTACCTCGTGATCTGGAAGGACTTGTACGAGGTTCACGGCGGATTCGTGAACTGGACCGCCGAGGGGCTGGGCGTCTTCAGCTTCACCAACGAACTCTGGAACGCGGATCAGTATTTTCAGGGGAAGGAAGGAGACTGGCAGCGGCGCGACGCCCGGATGCGCTTCGGCGACCTGCTCGAGTTTGAGCATCACTTCGTTCCTTACAAACCGCATCAGCACCCTTTTTACGGCGAGGTTCTCATCGGCGGGTGGACGAAGTTCGCCTCGCGCGTCCCGCCGGCATTCATGCTGGATGAGCTTTGCCACCGCAACTTCGCGTTCACGATGTATCACGCGGATCAGATGCCGAAACTTTCGTTCTCCCGGGTCCGTGTGAAGCCGCTCGCCCCGGCGACGTGGGAAGTGACCGTCGAAGTGACGAACGAGCGGCTGATCCCGACGATCAGCGGCGTCGCGGCGCAGAAGCGCATCGGCGCGCGCGACGCGGTCGAGCTGACCCGGACACCGGGCGCGGACCCCGCGGAGGCGCCGCGCGTCGTCGCCTCGGGCGCGGTCGGCGGCTGGTTCGACGCCGCGATGTCGCCGACGGAGCATCAGCCGCACCGCATCTGGGCGGACCGCGGCGTCCCGGGGCGCGGTCAGCGTCTGTTCCGCTGGATCGTCTCGGGCGAAGGCGAGGTCGAAATCACGTACCGGTCTCAAAAGGCCGGTGTGATCCGGCGCGTCGTGGCGCTCGTCGAGCAGGACACTCCCTGAGTCCCGCGCGTATAATCGCTGTCATGTCAGAGCCGTCGCTGATCGAGCGCATCCGCGAGAAGGTGTCGCGGTTTCCCGCGGTTCCGGGCGTCTACCTGATGAAGGACGCGGAGGGGCGCGTGCTTTACGTGGGCAAGGCGAAGGAGCTGCGCTCGCGCGTCGCCAGCTACTTTCAGCCGTCGGCGGACCTGCTCTCGTCGCGGGGTCCGGACATCGCCCGCATGATCGACCGCGTCGTGGACGTGGATTTCATCGAGTGCGAGACCGAGGTGGACGCGATGCTGCGCGAGGCGCGCCTCATCAAGGACATCCAGCCGCCGCACAACGTCCTGTTCAAGGACGACAAGACGTTCCCCTACCTCGAGATCACCACGTCGGACGACTTTCCGGGCGTGTTCATCACGCGGACGCCGCGCCCCTCGGGCAGCAAGCTTTACGGACCCTTCACCTCGCCCTCCGGCCTGCGCGACGCGGTGAACGCGCTTCAGAAGGTCTTCAAGTTCCGCACCTGCGAACTCGACATCCGCGAGGATGATGACCGCCGGCGTTTCTTCCGACCTTGCCTGCTTCACGCGATCCACCAGTGTACCGCGCCCTGCGCCGATCTGATCTCGCGCGAGGCCTACGCCGCCGACCTCCGCGGACTGCGGCGGTTCCTCGCCAGCAAGCGCAGCGTCGTCCTGCGCAAGATGGAGAAGGACATGAAAGCGGCGGCGGCGGAGTTGCGGTACGAGGAGGCCGCGCGCCTTCGAGATCAGATCAAGGCGCTTTCGGCGCTTGCCCTTTCCGGCGACGTGGAGACGGACGTGCAGCCGGAGGTGTTCTACATCGACCCCTCGAAGGGGCTGGACAAGCTGGCGGACCTGCTGGGGCTGGACGCGCGTCCGCGGAGCCTCGAGTGCATCGACATCGCGCACATTCAGGGGGAGTCCACCGTCGGATCGCTCGTCTGTTTCATCGACGGACGGCCTTTCAAACCGGGTTACAAGCGCTACCGCATCGGCACGGTCGAAGGCGTGGACGACTACGCGGCGATCCGCGAGGTGGCGACGCGGCGCTACCGTCATGCGGCTGGCGGCGACGAGCTTTACCCCGACGTGATCGTCATCGACGGGGGGCTCGGACAGTTGCACGCGGCGCTGGAGGCGTTCAGTGAAATGAGCGTCCGCCCTCCGATGGTGATCTCCCTGGCGAAACGCGAGGAGGAGATTTACATCCAGCGGAAGGCGTCGCCTCTCCGCCTCGCGCGGAACAACGCGGCGCTGCGGCTGCTTCAGCACATCCGGGACGAGGCCCACCGCTTCGCCCAGCACTATCATCACATCCTGCGCGCCAAGAAGACGTTCGACGAGGATGTCAGGCTCGGCAAACGCCCGCCGCGCGCTCGCCGAACCCCGCCTGGAGAGACCGGCGGGGACGATCGGAATCGTGAGGCGGAGGACACGAATGCGCCGAACCACGAGTGATCCCTCAGGCGGCGCGCCCCGGAGCGCGCTTTCAGAGCGTCCGCGTCGTGCGGGGCGAAGATGGCGGACGGCGGCGGTCGCGGCGGTTCTGCTGGCCTCGTCGTCCGGCGTTCGCCCCACGTTTGCGGCGCAGGAGCGGAACGACCCCTTCATGATCGTTCCCGCCGACGCGGCGGCTGCCGTCGCGCTGAGTCCGTCGCAGGCCGAAGTCGACGCCGCCTTCGCGCCGCAAGACGTCGCGGTGCAGACGATCCTCCAGATCGCGCGGCAGGTCGGGGTGATGCTCGATGCGGACGGGTCCGTGCGCCTCTGGACGGACGTGGTCGCGGGGCTTTTTCAGCTTGTGCGATATCCGCTGGCGGCCGCGGTGCTCGACGCCCGCGTGATCGAGCGCGCCGACGGCGGGCATGAGCTGGCCCGGATGCAGGCGGTCCTCGTCGTTGACACCGGGGGGGGGCATCAACCGGTGGAGAACCTGATCCGTCATCTGCTGGCAACGTACACGAACCAGGATCGGACGACGCTGCGCACTCGTGAAGGCGAAGCCTGGGTGGCGGGCGGAGTCGGATACGAGCTTCGGGACGATCGCCTTCCGGGGTGGGCGACTTTGACCTGGGGCGCGGTCGGAAACCGGTACGTCATCGCCCTCGGCGAGGGCGCGGTCGAACGTCTCCTCGCCTGCGCCGCCGACCCGGGCAGATCACTGAGCCGAACAACGTGGGTGACGGAAGCGGAGCGGACTTGCCGCGTGACGGGCACGGAGTTCCGCCTTTATGCCGATCTCGATCGCCTTGCGGACGGGCAACCCGCGGGTTTCCGGGCGCGCCTGCGGACGTGGTTGAACCTGCTCGACGTCCCTGAGGCGCGGCGGGCGTTCGTCACGGTCAGCCGCCAGGGCCGCGTCGTTGAATCCAGCGCCTTCGTCCGCGAGGGTAACGCGGATCGGCTCATCCGCATCGCCGATCATGCGTTTCTGAAAACCTGGGGTTACGACCTGATCCCGTCTGATGCGACGGCCTTCGCCGTAGCCGACGTCAACTTCAGGCGACTCCCGTGGAACGGGTGGGAGGCGTACGTCGCCTCGCGCAGTCCCGCCGCCGCCGCCGCGCTGCGCGACGCGCTGGCCGGAATCGAGAAACGCAGCGGCGTCTCCTTTCGCGACGACGTGCTCTCCCGCGTCGGCGACCGGATCGTCATTCATGACTTCCCCGTCCACGCCTTGCGGCTGCCGGTCGCGCGAACGATCTACGTCCCGATCGAGAAGGATCCCGAGGTCGTCGCGGAAAAGCTCGATCGCTTCATGCAGGCCCTCGCCGCCGCGACGGGACACCCCGAGAATCCGTCGCCGCTGCGCCGTGAACCGGACGGGTTGTGGTACTGGCACTTCGGTCTTCAGGGTCCGGCGATGAAAGTCTGCGGAGACTGGATCATCCTCAGTTACTCGCCTTTTGCGGTGCGCGAGAACGAGCGGCGCCTGACCGTGTATTTGAATTCCGCACGGCGAAGCCGCTAGTCAACCTGGCGGGGGGATGCGGCGCGATCGGATTGCACTTTCCGTTAAGACGATGAAGTGGTTTGAGAGTCGATGTTGAATCATTGCCCACCGGGCCTTGAACGCTTCCAGCAACGCCGCGGACGTTGGCGCTCGCAACCGGCTGAGGACAACGCCGGCAGGCCGACACCCTCCGCGGAACACAAGTTCCCCGAAGTCGCGGTCGGCGGTCAGAATGACGCGGGTGTCGCTCATTGCAAGGCGAACCACTTCGTCGTCGGACGCCCCGGGGCAGCGTTCCGCGCCCCAGACCACGTCCCATCCCTGACCGCGAAGCCACGCAACAATCGGTCCGTCGACGCTCTCGTCAGCAAACACTACGGCGTTCATCCGCCGGCGCCTGCAAGCAGAATCACGTCTTCGTCATTGAACCACGCCGCCGCATATGAGTAGGCGGCCCGGATATGTTCGGCGCAGAGCGTGGGAAAAGCCGTCAAAAGCTCCGCCTCCGTCCAGCCGTCACCGAGTCGTTCGAAGATCAACGAAACGGGAATCCGCGTACCCGCCGCAACGGGTTTCCCGCATAACACGGCTGGATCCCGGGTAATGTACTGGCGCCAATTCATGTCAACGTCCCCGTTGCAGATCTTTTCCGCTTATTATACCGGACCGTGACCCCCTGTGCGGCGCCCTCCCTCTCGCGCGTTAAGGCGGAGGCTGGCGCGGACGTTCCTCACTCGACCGATAACGGCGAAAATCACGACTTTTCCGGTGTCTGTCCCACGTCGATCTGACTTGTTCGCCGCGCCCTCATGCGAAGCGTAGGGCGCTCAACTCATCGCCTCAAGAAGCATCTCAGCGACATCGAGCTGCGGGATATCCTCGCGCCCCTTTGTCGCCAGTCCGTCCGTGAGCATGCGCATGCAGAAGGGGCAGGCGGAACTGATCGCGTCGGGCTTTGTCTCAAGAAGTTGCGACGTACGAAGAACGTTGACGCGCTCGGCGCCGTGCTCCTCCTCCTTGAACATCTGGGCGCCGCCCGCCCCGCAGCAAAGTCCCCGGTCCCGCGTCGCGGCAGGCTCCAGCACGGTCAGACCCGGGATGGCGCGAAGCACGTCGCGCGGCGGATCGTAGACGTCGTTGTACCGGCCGAGGTAGCAGGAATCATGATAGGCGACCTTGCGTTCGACGCGTTTTGTCGGCGTGAGCTTCCCCTCCCGCACAAGCTCGGCCAGGAACGTCGTGTGATGCACGACGTTGAACTTTCCGCCGAAGTCGGGGTACTCGTTCAGCAGCGTGTTGAAACAATGCGGGCAGGAAGTGACGATCGTTTTTTTCTCGCAGGCGTAACCGGTCAGCGTCTGCACGTTGTTCTGCGCGAACATCTGGAAAAGGAACTCGTTGCCCGCGCGCCGCGCCGGGTCGCCGGTGCATTGCTCCTCGGCGCCGAGAATCGCGAAATCCACGCCGGCTTTCTGCATCAGCATCGCGGTCGCCCGCGTCACCTTCTTCGCCCGCTCGTCGAACGCCGGCGCGCACCCGACCCAGAACAGCACCGGAACGTCGGGTTTCTCCGCCAGCGTCGGAATGCCCAGGTCTTCCGCCCACTTCGCGCGGTCCTCGGCCGGAAAGCTCCACGGATTCCCGGCGGACTCCAGCCCCCGGAACGCCGCCTGCAACTGCGCGGGGAACTCGCCGCGCTCCTGCACCAGGTGCCGCCGCAGATCGACGAACTTGTCGACGTAGGTGATGAACACCGGGCACTCCTGCTCGCACGCCCGGCAGGTCGTGCAGGCCCAGATCACTTCCGGGTCAATGACACCGCCGTCGCTGACGAGATCCCGCCGCCAGCCCGCTGCGGAGTCGTCCGCGCTCGCCGGCGCCCCGGTCGTCGCTGCGGCGGCGCCACCGACCTCAACCTTCGCCGCCACCAGGCCGCGATCGCTCGCATAAAGGAAGTTGCGAAGGTCGATCGTGAAATGCTTCGGCGAGAGCTTCTTGCCCGTCTTCGTCGCGGGGCAGAAATCGCTGCACCGTCCGCACTCGGTGCAGGTGTAGAAGTCCAGCATCGACTTCCACGTGAACTGGTCGATCCGCCGCACGCCGAGCGTCTCCTCGCGCTCGATCCGACCTTCCAGATCCGAGATCGGCGGCAGGCGCCCCGGCGGATCGAGATTCTGAAAGAAGACGTTCGGAACCGCGGTGAGGATATGAAAGTGCTTTGAATACGGCAGCAGGTTCAGGAAGATCAGCACGAGACAGGAGTGCGTCCAGAATCCGGCGTGGGCGAGGACGTTCAGAACGCCGGACGGGAGCCACGAAATCATCAGGGCCACCACGGTCCCGGCGGGCTCGGACGCGAACGTCGCCGCGCTCGTCGCGGGTTCTCCGGCGTGCATTGCTGCAACGAGCGGGACCGACTTCCGGTGGGCGGCGATCGTCGCGCCGTCATAAACGATGTCCGACAGCATCATCAGAATGATGATGCCGAGGATGACCAGCCCCTCGCGGCTGAGCGTCATGCGCGGCAGCCGCTTCACCACGCGAAAGTAGACGAACACGCCCGCCCCGATCAGCACCAGCACGGCGAACGCATCCTTCAGCGGTCCGTAAATCCTGCCGAGAAGCTGATCCGGACCCAGCACCCAGAGATGGAAGCCGACGTCGAACCCGCGACCCCAGAGCACCACCGTCCGCAGCAGCAACACGCAGAACCCCGAGAAAATCAGCATGTGCGCCAGCCCCGCCAGCGGATACCGCCTCATGCGAAGCTGCGCGATCGCATAAAGATAGGTCCGGCGCAGCCGCTCCCCGAGACGATCGAACCGCGCGATCGGCGCCCCCGTCTTCAACAAGCGCCAACGACGCCACGCGGAGTACGTAAACGCTCCCCACCCCGCCGCAAGGCACAGCGACATCAAGATCGGCGACATGTGTTCCCCCGGTCGCCGGGCGACGCCCCCCACCGCTTCGCGCATGAAAGAGGCCTCCCCTGCGGGAGGCCATCGTATTCAACCGATCCTGCGGCACAACCGATCAGGGCTTGCCGCTTACTCCGCCGGCGCGAGTTGGCCGCGGACCTCGCCGGCGGGGTTGGCCAGCGTGTGTACGTTCACGTAAGCATTCCCCGCTTCGATTTCATCGAGAAGATCGTCGAGCGTCGCTTCGGCGAGATCCCCGGAGAGATCCTCCGCCGCGAACGTCGCGCTGACCAGCTCGCCGTCCACGTCCTGACCGTCCTCGTCCGCGAACAAGAGCAGCACGACGCCGCCGTTTTCGCCCGGCGCCCCCAGATGAATGTGCGCCGCCGTCACGCCGACCGCGCCCGCCACCGTGACCGTCACCGTCAACTCAGTTCCTTCGGCGCTGAACTCGACCTCAGCCGAACCCGTCACATCCGTGTCCACCGGCGGAACCTCATCATCCCCCGACAGATCCGCCGAAAACGCCGTCGGTTCCTCGGCGGCGTTGTCGTTCGGCGGAGGCGTGTTGGTGTTGGTGTTCCCATCGCCGCCCTGCTGCGGGCAGCCGGCGATCGAAAGCAGCAATCCAACCGAAAGCAAAGCCGTCATGATCGTACGCATTTCAAGAATCTCCCTTAACGTCCGGCGGCGCGCACGCTTCGCGCTCCGCAGCGCCGTGCCGCTGCGCGCCTTGCCGGAATGTTGGCCCGAGTCACCGGCGGAAGACCGCTTCCGTCCGCGACATTAAGAAACCTTAACCCACCCTCTGTGTCAGTGCAAAGGCTGCCGAGGGTGGAACCGATCGCCGTCCTGGACCCTTTCCGACGTGATGCCTAGGATGTCCGGCGCTGCCGCCCGGATTGCAGCACCCCTGAGGTGATGACGACAATGCGGACGCTGAAGATTCAGGCTCAACGCGCGACTCCCGCGCTGCTGGCCGAGCTTGAGTCGCGCGGGCTGATTCGTCCGCTGACGCCCCCGCCTCAAGCCATGACCGTCGCCCTCGAGCGGCAGGTCGTCGAGCGGGTCGAGCTTGCCCGCGAGGAATCCGGACCGTGGCAGATGCTCGTCGTCGCGTGCAACCGGTCGCGCCTCACCTGCCTGGCCGCCCACAACGACATTGAAAGCTGGCTCTTCTTCGCTGACCCGGCGAGCAAGCCGCTCTTGTACGTCGTCGCGGCATGCGCGGCGGACGAGTTCACGAAGCGGGCCGAGAACGGCGCGCTGACCGAGTCCGACTTCCTCGCCGTCGAGTTCGCACCCAACGACCCGCAGACCAGCTTTTTCACCGTCCCGGCCGGCGTGCTTCACGACGAGCTGACCTACGCCGGTCCAGGACGGGCGCCGGTCTTCTTCGTCCCCGAACCCAGCCGCATGACGCACACGAAGGTGGACCTGGCGGCATACGACATCCGCGTGACGCCCCCTTGTTGAACACGAGGTCGGGCAGGCCGGACGACACGCCGGGAACAAGATCGATGCACTCACAGGGTGGGCAGGCTACCGTGGCGGCGGGACGTTTGCGGTCATGCCGCGGATCAGGCCCACGAGATCCTCGACAAATGCGTCCACCGTCCAGCCCTGCACGCGCCTCCGGCCCTCGCGGATCAACCGGCGACGAAGCTCACCGTCCTCAATCAGGCGTTGAATCGCTTGCGCCAAGACGTCCGGATCGCGGGGCGGGACCAGCAGACCGTCCACGCCGTCGGTCACGCTGTCCGGAACGCCCCCGACGCGCGTCGCCACCACCGGAAGGCTCCGCGCCCGCGACTCGACCAGAACACGCGGCGTCCCCTCCGACAACGACGGCAGCACCAGCACGTCCGACGCGTCCATCTGGGAGAAAAGCCCCGGACCGAACGCCCGATGCCCCAGCCACGTCACTCGGTCTTCAACGCCGAGCGATCCCGCAAGGCGCGCCAACCGATCCTTTTCCGCCGGAAACTCCTCCCACGACCCGACGACCGCCAGATGAACCGGGACCGCGGCGCGCACCAGCGGGATCGCCCGAAGGAGATACTCGATCCCCTTTTCCGGTCGAACGTACCCCACAAAAAGCAGGCGCACGCCCGGTCCGGTGCAGGTGTCGACGCGGTCATGAAAATCCGAAGACCGGATTGTGCTGCTGACAATGACTTTCGCTCGGGGGCAGCGGTAAAGCGCCGCGACCTCCCGTCCGTTGGCGATCACTTCAGCCCGGCTGATCCGCAACCCGAGGCGCAACATCGCGGCGTCCAGCCGTGCGTATCCCCGCCCCGCGAACTCGACGAGGCGCCCGTATCCGCGCTGGGCGGCCGGAAGCGCCGCGAGCGGGTTGGAGATCAGCCAGTGTATGACGGGCTTTCCGGTGCGGCGCGCCATCCAGTGACAGCTCCAGATCATCGGCCCGCCCCCGCGCAGGAACACCACGTCGCCAGACGAAACCAGCGCCCGGTACTGCCGCAGCAGTCGCAAAGGATGACGCAGAGCGCCGATCGAGTTGACCCGAACCGGCCAGGGGAAGACGCTGATTCGCCGGTCGTCCAGGGTAAAATCGCATTCCGTGGCGAGCGCCTCGGGCATCTGCGGGGCATGAACGCGGATTGAGCGAACACGCTCCGCCAGAAGTGTAAGCAATAACCCGAAAGCGGGGTGCGTGCACCAGACCCCCTCCCGCCGCGCCACGCGGTATCCCGTGACCGCAACGTCCACGTCCTGCGGATTCACCGCGACGCTTCTCCCGCCGGCGACGGTGAACCGGCGGTTCCGGCGCGGTCCGCGGACGCCCCGTACTCGCAGACGACCAGCGCCAGCACCAGCGGAAGCCAGAACATTTTCGTCAGGTACGTTGTGTGCGTCACGCTCGATAGCAGAACGTACAACAGCAGGATCGTTGCGGGCACGCCCGGATTCGCCCGCGGGACGCGCCACGCCGCAAGCGCCGCCGCGACCAGCATCCCGATGAAAAGCCCCGCCCCGACGGCGCCGGTCTCAACCATCGCGGTGAGGTAATTGCTGTGAACGTCCCTCGCCTCTCCGTGCAGAACCTGCGCCATCGCCTGCGGCGCGTTGCCCAGACCGGCGCCGATCAGCGGGTCCGCAAGGAAGGTCTTCACGCCGTTGGACCAGATGTACCACCGGCTGAACCCCTGTCCGGTCGTCTGACCCGATTGCACCAGGGATTCGAGGCGCTGCTGGCTCTTCTCGTCGAGGATACGCGCCTCCAGCACCGCGAAGAACACGCCCACGCCGAATGCCGTCGCAAAGATCGCCGCCGCCAGCTTCTTGACGAACCCGCGCCCGCGCGTCAACACCGCGCCCAGCGAGTATGCCACCACGACGCTGACGCACGCCGCTCGCGATCCCGTCATCATCAGCGTCATCATGATGAACGCCGCCGCCGGGGCGTACAACGCCCACATCCACTTTCGCCGCGTCAGTCCCCACGCCGCCGGAATCGCGATCATCCCCAGCGACAGCGTCATCGCCGTCGTGTTCGGGTTCGAGAACTCCCCCAGCGTCCCCCGACGCCGCGACAGCGGATCGCCGGTGGCGTGAAACAGCACGCACGCCGTCACCGATCCGACGATCGTCCAGAACATCAGCCGGTTCACCTGCTCCCGCGTCCGGATGAAACGCACCGCCGCCAGCCCCAGCACCACCAGCACCAGAACCTGCGCCGAATATCGCAACGCCAGAAGCGGCAGCGGAGACAACGCGCTGATCGCCGCCGTCCACGCCACGAAGCCCCCGGCGAGCACAAACGCAAGCCGCGTCGTCATCACCTTTTGTTTCCGGCGGCGCGGCGTGGCGAGCAACACCGCCGCCAGCACCAGGCTGAGCACTTTCGTCGGCGTCGGAAACCCGAGAATCTCGATGTGCCGTGCGGGATCGATGAAATACGGATCCCACGCCTGAATCGCGAACGCCGCGTACAACCCCACCTGCGGCGCCAGGAACGTCGCCCCGACGATGTACACGCCGACCGCCGCCGCCGCCTCAAGAGGTTTCCCGAGAAGCACCAGCAGACCCGCAATGCCCGCAAAGGGCAGCAGCCCGATCCAGAAGTAAAGCGGCCGCGCCCACGGATTCTCCTCCGGCGCATCCAGCAGCGCAAGCTGCGGCGCCAGACCGACGGCATCGAAGCTCCCGCGATCCAACTGACCCGCGATCATCCGGTTCCCACCTCGGTTTCAGCGAATCCGGCTGCCCGGGTCGCCCACCTCGATCCCGAACCCCCGAGTATTATCGGTCATTCTCCGCCCGGCACACGCTCAACATCCAGATCGGTCCGTCCGCGTTCCGCTCCAGGACGTACTCTCCCGCAAAACATCCGGTCGGAATCCGGAACCGGCATCGTGCCGCGCCGAAACTGAGGATGCGCATTTCCCCTCCCCCCAGGCGCCGCACGCGCCCGCGCCTCCCGCCGATCGGACCCTCGTAATCCAGATACGTCGGACGGTGATCCCCGATCCGCTCCGCCGGACCCGCCAGGGAATCCGCAATCGGCCTGGGCAGCGGTAGACGCCACGTCGCCAGAACACCCTCGCGCTCAATCATCAGATCCCAGTGCGGGTCGCCGTGACCTTCGTGATGAAGCACGACGTAGCGGGTTGACTCCTCTGCATGCACGCCGGACCCCGCCTCGATGCGACTGTCGATTTCACTCCACGGACAGCCGCCCCGACCGGGCTTCCGCGGCCCAACACGCCCCCGATGCAAAAAAAAACGCGGCCATCACATGACCGCGTCCGTTGCACCTGACTTTCGCGCCGCCCGACGCCGCGACAAGCTCAACAAGCTCAACTGCTTGAAACCAGCTCGCCGTCGGCGTACTCGGCCCGACGCGTGACGCGACCCTTCTCGTCCCACGAAATCATCACGCCGTCCAGTTTTCCGCCTTTCCACCGGGCGAACGTCCGCGGCTGCCCGTTCGAGTAATACTGCTCCATCGATCCGTCCGGACGACCGTCCACGAACGTCCAGCGCTCCGCCATCGTTCCGGATTCGTGCCACCGGACCGTCACCCCGTGATGCACCAGCCGTCCGGCGGGATCCTCCCAGACCTCTTCCTGCTCGCGGACCTTGCCGCTGGCCCAGAACCGCTCCCGCAGGCGCGTCTTGCGCCCGTCGTCCGGACGCGAGGCGAACAACGGGTTGTTCTTCCAGTCCGACATGTTGAACAACCACGCCGAGGCGGACGACGTGTTCGCGTTGGCGTTGTCCCCGGTGTTGTCGTTTTCGCCGGCGTTGTCGTTCTCACCCGGAGGCGGGTCGCCGCCGCCGTCGTTGTCATTCCCGCCGCCTGAAGCGTTGTCGTTGCCGCCGTCCGCATTGTCGTTTTCGCCGCCGTTGTCATTGCCGCTGCCGTCGCCCTGACCGCCGGACGATCCGTCGTCGCCGCCGTCATTGCCGTTGCCGGCCGACTGATTGTCGTTCGCGGTCGAACCGTTGTCCCCGCCCGACGAATTCTCATTCTCGGCAACGTTCCCACCGCCCGGAGGCGTCGGTTTGCGGCAGGCCGAAAGCCCCGCCCCCAGCATCAACGCCAGACCCAGCACCCACCCAAGTCGCACGATCTTCATCACGGTTCTCACCCCCGAAAAACACAGGGCCTGAAATTCAATCCGCACTTTGCACCTTCTATCGGCAGGTTCACCCCCGTGTCAAACCTCTGCGGCAGACCCTGCCTTGCGCGTTTCAGCACGCCGCCACCGTCGTCGCGTGGGGCGAATTGCCCAGGCTCCCAGCAACCCGACAAGGCTCAGCGTGAAAATATTCGCCCCGCACAGCGGCGCGCCGGGAACATCATCCGGGCAATTGTCCACCACGACCGTCGCCCGATTGCTGCGGGTGCGCGTTCCGTCCTCGTCAATCACCTCGCAGAAATAACTCCCCGCGTCGTCGAAGTCGATGCTGGAGAAGACCAGGACGTTGTCCGTCTCCCCGACCAGCACCGAACTGTTCCCCGTGAACCACTGAAAGCTCTCGATGTGCCGCCCCTCAGCCTCGATAAAGAGCGTCACCCGCTCCCCCTCGCAGAACGTCCCGCTCTCGGGATGCTCCGTGATGATCGTCTCTTCCGGCTCACCCGGGCAGTCCTCCACCCGATCCCAGAACTGACAGGCGTCGCACGGAACGTCGATGAAATCATCCGGGCGATCGCTGGTCGTCTCCGGAAGCAGCGTGATCGGATCCAGCGCGATCACGTTGTCGAATCCGTCCACCCACCACAGCGTCGCCAGCCCGTCCCCGTCCTCGAGGAACGCGATCCGCCCGAACGCCTGTCCCTGAAAAAACACGTTCAGGTCGTCGTCGATCAGGCTGTCCGCCAGCGTCACGTCGCTGCCCGTGACCAGCGCGAACTGCCTCGGCTCCTCCGCGGTCTCCGTCAGCACCACCAGTTCGGCGTTGGCCGCGTTCACCAGATCGCACACGCTTCCGGACGCCGGATCCTGAAAGAGGTCGACGCCCGGAATCTGCGCAGCCGCCCGATCCGCCAGACCCGCTGCCGCCGTGACGCCCATCACGACCGTCAGATAACTCCTCACCGTCATGTCGTATAAGCTCCTTGCCAGTTGCCTGTTTCCCGCTACGAAGGGGTGGGAGTCCTTCGTTCCGCACCGAGCAACGATGCTCCGCCGACGGGGGGTCGTCCGACGCCCCGCCTGTCTCCGCGCCCGCGGGGGTATTGTAAACCGCGCGGAAAGGCCCGGCAATTCGCCGGGAGCGTTTTCGCCACGGGATCTCCCGGGTAAGACTCCCGTTGAGTTAAACTAACTTAGCCGCGCCTGCAAGGGAGCGTTCTTGCCTGTTCCGCTTGGCTTTGAACGACTTGAGCCGGAATCCAAGACGCTGTTTCAAAACCTCCGGAGCGAGGCGGAAAAAGAACGCTTCCTGACGGGCGCGGCTCGGTTAAGAAACGGCGCCTAAGAGTTTTTGTGAGGGCGGGCGTAAAAACCCGTCCGACCGGGCAATCCGCTTGGCGGGCCGTGCGGATGAAGCTACGCTGCCGGTCTTGCCGGTGGTGAAACAAAACCCCGCCCGGAACGGTTGAATTCACGGGGCGCTCGATCGGTGGGGATTCAGACGAGACTCAAAAATGATGCATCAACGAAATGCCGACCCGGTCCGCACGCAGGCGTTCCGTCGGCGTGCGGCGACCGGGGTCAATCTGGCGATCGGCGCCGTCCTCGGTCTGGCGGCCGTTTACGGCGTCTGGCGCCTCGCCGCGCCGACCGCCAACTCCGTCCCCTCGATCCTGACGCACACCGCCGCTCGACGGAGCTTCACCGTCTCGCTCCAGGAGAAAGGCGAGCTTACGGCCGCCAGCTCCCGTGAGATCAAGTGCGAAGTCGAAGGCCGCAGCACCGTCATCTTCCTGATGCCGGAGGGCGCCTCGGTCAAGGAAGGCGACGAACTCGTCCGACTCGCCAGCAACGAGATCGAGGACAACGTCCGCCAGCAGCAGCTTCAGCTCACCAGCGCCGAGGCCGCCCGCGACGCCGCCGAGACCGACCTCATCATTCAGCGCCAGCAGAACAAAAGCGACATCGAGCAGGCGAAGCTCAAGGTCGACCTCGCCAACCTGGACCTGGAAAAATACAAGCTCGGAGACTGGGACGTTGCCCAGCGCGACGCCGACATCGCGATCGACCAGGCCCGCATGACGCTCGAACGCGCCGAGGAGGAGTTCCTCGCCTCGAAGGATCTCTTTGAGAAAAAGTACATTACCGCCACCGAATACCGCCAGGACGAATTCGAGAAGCGGCGGGCGGAGTGGGAGCTTGAAAAGGCCGAGAAGGCGAAGTGGCTCCTCCTGAATTACACGCACAAGATGGACATCCAGACGAAGGAGTCCGCCGTCACCGAAGCCGCCAGCGAGCTCGAACGCGTCGAGAAGAACGCCGAGGCCGAGGAGCGCGCGAGAGTCGTCGCCCTCAACAGCCGGGAGCAGGAGCTGCAACTGATCCGCAACAAGCTCGCCCAGCTCACGCGCCAGCGCGACAACTGCGTCATCAAGGCGCCCGGCTCCGGTCTCGTCGTCTACGCCGCCACCTCCAGTGGACGCTTCATGTCCAACGAGGATCAGGTGAAGGAAGGCGCCACGGTCTTCGAGCGCCAGACCCTCATGACCATCGTCGACACCAACCGGATGAACGTCCTGCTGCGCGTCCACGAAAGCAAGACCAGCCGCGTCGCCGTCGGGCAGGTCGTCCGGGTGCAGGTCGAGGGGGTTCCCGGCGAGGTCTTCGAAGGCTCGGTCATCCGCATCGGCACGCTCGCCGAATCCCAGAACCGCTGGATCAACCCCGACCTGAAGGAGTATGAAGTCGAGATCGAACTGAACGAGACCGGCGTCCCGCTCAAACCCGGCGTCACCACCATCGCCGAGATTCTCGTCGGCCACGTCGAGGGCGTGCTGGCGATCCCCGTCCAGTGCGTCTTCGGCAAGGGCGGGAAGAGTTTCGTCTTCAAGATCGGCGACGACGGGGCTCAGCCCGTCGAGATCCGCACCGGCGTCTCCAACGCGCAGTGGATCGAAATCAGGGACGGCCTCGGCGACGGCGATGAAGTGCTCCTCGCAGCCGCCGACGAACACCTGCGGCTCCTGCCGGACGTGCCCGTCGAGCAGGAAACGGAGTGGCGCGGTCGGAACCTCTCAGACGGTCCGATCCCCGGCGGCGGTCCCCCCGCAGCAGGAGCGCCCGGCATGAGAACCAGCGGCGGCGATGCGGCAGGATCCTCTCCGGCGGCGGGACGACCCGAGGGCGCCCCGAGCGCCGGTCGTGAGCGCCCGCCGGGCAGCGGTGTTCCGGGCGGAGGTTCTCCTGGCGGGAGCGGTACTGACAGGCGAGGTCGGCCTGGCGGAGCGGCGCAGGGTGGAACTGCGCCGGGGGGAACAGCGCCGGGGGGAGTCGCGCCGGGCAGAACCGAGCGACCGTCGTCCGGGTGAGCTTCATGCGACGCCTCGAGCCGGTCGGCGGACCGGCGGTCGTCTCCTGTCGATGCCGAGCGGGGATTTCCGTTTTCCGATGGTTGAAGGGATCACAATTCCGCATGACGGCGGACATCAGGGCTGGCGTCGTTTGCTGATCGGATTGCACTGAACACACTATGTCCGTCGTCGCCCGTGTCGAAAACCTGCGCAAAGTTTACGGCGTGCCGGGAACCCCGGTCTGCGTCGAGGCCTTGCGCGGCGTCACCATCGACTTCGTCGAGGGGCAGTCGGTCGCCATCTGCGGGCAGAGCGGCTCGGGCAAGAGCACGCTGATGAACATCATCGGCTGCCTCGACCGCCCCACCAGCGGCCGGTATCTCCTCGGCGACGTCGACGTCTCGTCGATGAGCGACGACGAACTGTCGGACATCCGGGGCCGCCGGATCGGCTTCGTGTTTCAGAACTTCAATCTGATCCCCGCCCTGACGATCCGCGAGAATCTCGAAGTGCCGCTCTTTTACCAGGGCGTTCCCGCGCACGAACGCCGCGTCCGCGCGGAGAAGGCCCTCGAACTGGTCGGCCTCGGCGATCGCACACACCACCGCCCGACCGAGCTTTCCGGCGGGCAGCAGCAGCGCGCCGCCATCGCCCGCGCCCTGATCAACGAACCCCTCATCCTCCTCGCCGACGAACCCACCGGAAACCTCGACACCGCCACCGGCAACGCCATCCTCAACGTCTTCGACCACCTTCACGACCGCGGCGTCACCATCCTGATGATCACGCACGAGCCTGACGTCGCCCAGCGCTGCGAGCGGATCATCAACCTCCGCGACGGCCGGATCGTCTCCGATGAGTTGGTCGGCGCGCCCTCCTTCACCGTCGCGGGCGCGCCGGCATGACCGGGGGCGGCGCCGCTACGGCGTCGCGCCGCGCACTCCGCCGCTTTGACACCTTCCCCCGTTTTTCCTAGCATCGCGGCATACTTTTCCCGGCAACCGCGGGAGATTTCCCGCCTTTTCATAAGGAAACGAACGATGACGCCGACCTTTGAAAACCTCACCCTGCCGAAGCACGGCGACCCGATCCGCATGACGCCCGAGGGCCTGCGCGTGCCCGACCGCCCGATCATCCCCTTCATCGAGGGCGACGGGACCGGTCCCGATATCTGGCGGGCGTCCGTGCGCGTGTTCGACGCCGCGGTCGAGAAGGCGTTCGGCGGCAAGCGCAAAATCGAGTGGTTCGAGGTCTACGCCGGCGAGAAGTCGTATCACAAGTACGGCACGTGGCTGCCGAACGACAC
This sequence comes from Phycisphaerae bacterium, assembly GCA_022072505.1. Classification (GTDB taxonomy): domain Bacteria; phylum Planctomycetota; class Phycisphaerae; order UBA1845; family UBA1845; genus JABWBH01. Next base: position 7,958 of record JAJVHU010000034.1, on the reverse strand, counting down.
GCTCGAAGCCTTCCGCGCGTACCTCGTCGGCATCAAAGGCCCGCTGACCACGCCGGTCGGTGGGGGCATCCGCTCGCTGAACGTCGCTCTGCGCCAGGAACTCGACTTGTATGCGTGTTTGCGCCCGGTGCAGTACTTCGCCGGCGTCCCCTCGCCCGTGAAGCGCCCGCAGGACGTGGACATGGTCATCTTCCGCGAGAACACCGAGGACATCTACGCCGGCATCGAGTGGGCAGCCGGCTCGCCGGAAGTAAAGAAAGTCGTCGCCTGGCTGCGCGAGGCGATGGGCGTCAAGAAGATCCGCTTCCCCGAGACCAGCGGCATCGGCATCAAACCGATCAGCCGCGAAGGGACCGAGCGCCTCGTCCGCAGCGCGATCCAGTACGCGATTCAGAACAAGCGCAAGAGCGTCACCCTCGTCCACAAGGGCAACATCATGAAGTTCACCGAGGGCGCCTTCCGCGACTGGGGATACGCGCTCGCGGAGAAGGAGTTCGGCGACAAGACCTACACCTGGACGCAGTGGGAACGCACCAAGAAGGACAAGGGCGAGGAAGCCGCCAACGCCGAGCAGGAATCCGCCCTCCGCGCGGGCCGCATCCTCATCAAGGACGCCATCGCGGACATCACGCTCCAGCAGGTGCTCACCCGCCCGAAGGATTTCGACATCATCGCCACCCCCAACCTCAACGGCGACTACCTCTCCGACGCCCTCGCCGCCCAGGTCGGCGGCATCGGCATCGCCCCCGGAGGCAACATCAACTACCTCTCGGGCCACGCGATCTTCGAAGCCACCCACGGCACCGCCCCGAAATACGCCGGCAAAGACCAGGTCAACCCCGGCAGCGTGATCCTCTCCGGCGAGATGATGCTCCGCTACCTGGGCTGGACCGCGGCGGCGGATCTGATCCTGAAAGGCATGAACGCCGCCATCGAGGCGAAGACGGTGACCTACGACTTCGAGCGCCTGATGAAAGCGGAAGGCGTCGCGGGAGTGCGATTGGTGAAGTGCAGCGAGTTCGGGGACGCGGTGGTGAAGGGGATGGGGTGATAGGTAGTGAGGCTCTCCGAGCCGCGCGTGGGTAGTTCGTCGATCCGCGGGGATTCTCGTCCGGTTTCCGGAGGGGGCAATGGAAGGAAGGGGTTCCTCCGATCACGCCATGGATGACAGCGCGCGTACAATCGCTCGAACCCCTGAGCCGGCACGCGAGCATTCCACGCCCGAGGTTCCTGGCTATCGCCTGATCCATGCTATTGGTCGCGGCGCTTTCGGCGAAGTCTGGGTCGCCGAGGATAGTACGAGAATCCGCCGCGCGGCCAAGCTGATCCCGCTGCGCGTTCGCGACGTGGAGCCCATGATGAGCGCGGATGCATCGGAGGCCCGGCCTGCCCTCGACCAGCGGGAACTTGACGGCGTTCGCGCGTTCAAGAGAGCGGCGCTAGGCAAGCCGGGCTTGCTTCAGATTGAAGCTGTCTCCGTGACGCCGACTCACCTGTACTATGTCATGGAACTGGCGGATGCGCTGGAGCCACAGCCGGGTATTGATCCGGAAGTTGTTCCGCGCTACCGTCCGAAGACACTTCAGGCCGTGCTCGAGCAGCGTCGCAAGCTGCCGCCCGATGAGGCGCTGCGGATTATTGAGCAGGTGCTGGTCGGTCTGGCCGAGCTCCACGACCGGGGGCTGGTGCACTTCGATGTGAAACCTTCCAACATCGTCTTCGTGAACGGGGAAGCCAAGCTTGCCGATCCGGGGCTAGTCGGGCAAATCAGCTCGCGCCCGACCGGTACAGGCACGCCTTGGTACTTACCACGCGATGAGCGTTTGGGACCAGCCTGTGACCGCTACGCCGCCGGCAAGGTGCTCTACCAGTTGATCACTGGCAAACATCCAGAGAGTTTTCCTGATCTTCCCGGTGACCGTCCGCCGAGAGATTCGCACCGCCGATTCCGCGCGGCGAACCGAATTGCAAACAAGGCAGCACATCCGCAGAAAACACACACATATACAACAACGGGGATCATGCTCCACGACGTAAGCCGTGCGCTTCATCATTCCTCACCCCGAATATTTCCGCGCTCGATTGCAGGACTGTGTACTGCGGCAGTCATCATTGCTTTGGCTTTCCTTGTGTCGAAAGGCAAAATGGGAGCAGACTCATCGAACGAAGTCTCCGAACCTCGCTTGGTGAGCGCGTTTCGCAGTAAGGAGCGCTCCGATATTCTCGAACTAATGCTCACCGCGGGGCGGAACCACCAAGTAGAACTTCCCCACCCGGATGCAAACTTTCTCCTCGTCGACTTCGCGGGGAATGATCAATATGTCCTCGCAATAGGGATTCGAGGCGAACGCCCTAGACTTGAGTTGTACGATGCATTGGCTGCCGTACGAGGCAGGGCCTCGACGTTACACGACTATTGGATCAGCGAACTGCTGCTTTCCGGCGAGCAGAACTGCCCTCCATGGGGAGATTGTGGCCAATGGGAGCGAGGGGCTGCAGGGGTCATTCCATTTCTCGAAGGGGATTTTCTCAAGCAGTCCGGTCGCCGCCAGCTGCTCGTGGCCGTTCATCACCAGGATACGCCGATGCGGATTATGGTTGTGGACTGGGATGACAGATCGAATTCGCCGGCATGCATCAGCGACTTCTGGCATTATGGATGGCTCACCTCCCCGGATAACGTAAGAAGCGTCGATCTGGACGGCGATGGAACGAATGACATCGTGCTCGCCGTGCAGGCAAACCAGCGTGATCCCGAAATCGGCGAGTTCGATCCGTCGGTCCAGCACGCCGGATTGCTGGCACTAACCCCTTATAACATGAAGTTGGGCGACCCAACGGCACGCTGGAGCGCCAATGGATGGATGAATCCCGATCCCCCCACTCACCCTCCTGGCCTGCTTGCCTACGCTCGCACAAAGGAAGCGTGGCCTCAAGGAAGTCGCGATTTCGGTGCTTGGCTGCTGGGATTCAAGCTTGAACTGCCCATGGGGGAAGGGCACACGAAGCTGACTCTGTCTTACGCCAATGGTTGGATGCTCTCGGTCGGGAGCAAGCTTGATGCTGTTAAGCTGAAGCGGTTTCGGGACGGCGCCGACCCCCCGGAGATGCCTCCCGCGGCTGAGTTCTGGAATCGAACCTGGCCGCCGAGCGATCCTGGGCCGTGATAGATGGAGCGTCGTGCGCGGAATTATTCGGGCAGGGATCGTGCCGGACGAAAACATGCACATCGACTACTCTCAAACTTCCCTGACACTATTGAACCTCGTCGGCGCCGGCGGCGACCCCCTCGCCGAGCGCCGCTTCGTCGAGCGCTATGGTCAGATGGTCCGCCGCATCGCCAAGGCCGCTCGACTCGACGACCATGACGCCGACGACGTCGTGCAGGAAACCATGATCGCAGCCGTCCAAGCGCTGCGTGAAAACCGCTACGACCGCCAGCGAGGCCGGTTCAAGGTCTGGCTCAAGGGCGTCCTTTACCACAAGATCGCCCACCTCCGCCGGAAATCGACGACTCCGTGTCGAGCCGCGGGCTTTAGCCCGCGCGGACCTTCTCCCACCGAAGGACTCGCGGGCTTCAGCCCGCGCGGACCTTTTCCCCCCGCAGACGGCCTGGGAACAGAGGGCGAATCCTCTTCTACTCCCCCCATCCCCGTGGGTGGAAGAGTCGCCGAGGAGACTGGGGGCAGGTGGAGGGCTTCTTCCCAGGGAGGGCGTAGGGGGAGGGCGGATTACTCGCACGTTCCACTCACGGACATCGCCGACCCTGCCCCAACGGCGGACGAGCAAGTCGAGGCGGCCTTCGAGAAGGAATGGATGAAGGCGATCTACGAAGAGGCCGCGGAAGAGGTCCGCACCGAAGTGGAGCCGCATACCTGGCAGGCCTTCGACCTCGTGGCCAACCACGGCTGGTCCCCCGCCGAAACCGCCCGCTTCCTGGGTATCCGCCGCTCAGCCGTGGACAATGCCAAGTGCCGGGTACTCAAGCGGTTAAAGGACAAGGTCGCCGGGTTCGGTTGCGATTGAGCACCATTTTCGCTGCCACGGCCAACGAGTCGCCCAAGGACACGTTCATCCCGAATTCGCGTCAACAAACTTTCCGCTCGTGATAGATCGCCTTTCTTCCCAGGAATAACTCTCGGACGACCAATCAGATCAAGGGCGGAGTGGCGGGAGCACGCGCGAGGCTGCGTGACGCGCCGTCCCAGCGTGTCCCTGGACGCTGGTGGACTTTTCTGCAACGGAGGAAAACGTATGGGGACGACGAGGCTGGTGGCATCCGTCGGTCACGTCCGTAGGGACGTAAACAAGCGGCGTTGGGTGCATTGTAGAGTCATCGCCAGGCTCCGCGCGTCCCTCGCGATCGGGCTACTTGGCACCGCCGGCGTCGCCCCGTCCGGACTTCAACGCGCAATGGCTCAGGACTGTAGTTGGGCAGACACAACGCCGAATCCTTCCGGGCCTATCCCGCGTCGAGGCTTTTCCATGGCTTTCGATAGCCGACGCGGCGTGGTCGTCCTCTTCGCGGGATCCGGTGGCGAGGGCAGCTTGGATGACACGTGGGAATGGAACGGCCAAGTCTGGGATCAGCGTGTGGTTGAGAATCACCCCTCGCCCCGCTACGGGCACGCCATGGCCTACGACAATGCCAGAGGAGTCACCGTCTTGTTCGGTGGGATTAACAACGATGGCACGCCGCTGGGTGACACATGGGAATGGGATGGGGAGGCGTGGATCGCGCGGTCAGACGAGGGCCCGCCGCGCCGATACTACCACGCCATAGCATACGACGCCGCTCGGGGCGAGAGCGTTCTATTCGGCGGAACATCGGGCGGACGGGTTTTGTACGACGACACATGGGTATGGACGGGCGGAACCTGGCAGCAACGTAGCGTCCAAAGCCATCCGTCACCGCGCGCGCTCCACGCCATGGCTTTTGATAACACCCTGGGGGTCACGGTTCTATTTGGCGGCGCTCACTTCTACGAGGATCCAGAGAGAAAAGGCGATACCTGGGAATGGAACGGAATTGTCTGGACCCGGAGGTGCGACAACTGTCAACCTGACGTTTCTTCACCATCCAGGCGAGCTTATCACGCTTTGGCCTTTTCCAGCAGCCGCGAAGCTCCAATCCTCTTTGGCGGGTTCGACGACAATGGGCGTAACCGAGAGACTTGGGCTTGGAGTGGGAACCGCGACGTATGGACGCGCGTGAACAGTGATGGTCCGTCATCTCGCTACCATCACGCCATGGCTGACGACAGCGCCCGGCAGGTCGTCGTTTTGTTTGGGGGAACAGCGGATGGAGCACAACGCCACGGCGACACTTGGGAATACTTCCCGGACTGTAACTGCAACGGCTCGCGCGATGATGAAGACATTCAGAATGGAACCTCGGACGACCGTAACGCCAACGGGATCCCCGACGAGTGCGAACCCTGCGAGTTCGTCGAGCGCTTCAAGGTCAAGACGAAAGAGAATCGAGGCCGGTGCAAGATTCGAGCGAGCGTTCTTACGACTCTTCCGAAGGGGACGCAATTAACATTCTGTTTCGAAGGGGATGGGGATTGTGGTTGCCGAACGATCACGATCAACGACCGGGGGCGCGCCAAGCACACTTGCGTCGCGCTTGTTCCGGGCGAGCACCGCGTGTTCATCTGGGAATGTCCAGAGGATCTCTACCGCATGGTCACCTGCTCGCCTCAACCATGACCTAACCGCCTTCAGCCGCGCTGAATGGCCGGACCGCCGCCAATGGAATGACACCGGGAACGGCGACCATGAAGTCTGCGTCCAGGGCTGCGGACCGGAAGGCGTCTATCGGGACGTGACATGCGGGACGTGACGGAGCAGGCGAAGGTCAATCGCCGCCCGAGCCGCGATGCCCCGCGTTCGACAGCCGGTTCCCCGCGGCATCGAAGGCGTAATCGAACCGCGCCAACTCATCATGGTCGCCCCCCGCCCCGACGCCGATCATTGAGCGGCATTGAAGAACGTTCCACACTCGGGGCAGCGAGGCCCGCGTCGGTGAGGTCCGTGTCGCCGTCCATGTCCAAATCCGTGGACGGGTCGGGCGTGGAGGTTCCAGAGCCGCCGCCGGCGAGGAGGACGGCATTGATCGTCGCCTGGTCCGTCGCGTCCACGTCGCCGTCGCGGTCGAAATCGCCCGGCGAGTAATCCCAGAGGCGCACCTTGCCATAGCCGTCATACACGTCGGCCTCGGCGAGCGCCCCGTTCTTCTCCACCAGCCCGGTCACCGTATACAACTCCTGCAACAGATAGTAGAACGTCTCCGCCTCATCGGCCTCGCCCTCGATCAGGGCCACGCGCTCGTCGAGGTACTGCGTCCCGTTGACGAACCGGCGTGCCAGCGTGCCGTCACTATGGTAATCCGCGATCTCGACCTGCCCGTCATGGTAGAACCGCAGGTCCGCCGTCTGCGAGTCGCCCGTGCCGTCGAACCGCGTCCACGAGGTGATCTTGCGAAACGTGAAATTGGACGCATCCCTTTTTCTTTCCCCGCAATGTCAACGTGCTTTTCCAAGGAAGCAACAATCACACGAATGATTATCCGCCCACTGTCAATTCCCCAAATTTACACACATTACGTAAAGACTCGACCTCCCGGGCAGCACGCGTATAACCGCATCCGTAGCCTTGATCATAACCCCTATTCCACGCCTTTGAATAGATTCGATGTGTTTTTGGACACTCCGCAGCCGGTAGTCCGTCGTCGACGTAATTATGTCCGCCAGCATCCGTAGCGTATGCATATCCGTCACGAGAACCTAATGTTAGGCCGTAAATCATTCCGTCAGCATAAGCGATTGCTTCACCATAAAGATCCGGATGCGACTTCGCAACGTCGATCAGCGACTCTTCCAAAGCCTCCTGGCGTATATACCTCTTCCCGTCCGAATAGCATAGGATATGAACCGTACCATTCTTATCGTGCCGCACCGCGTGCGATGGCGGGCAATAAGACCACGCTACTCCATCATAGTATTGACGCGCTTGGTCAAGCTGCGTTTTGCGCGCAGGTTGACAAGCCAAATTTGCCAAACCCAACAATAACAATATGGAAGTTATCGCTAGCCATCTGTTCAAATATCCCTGACGCAGCAAAACCGCTGGTTTCGTAGAAGCAACGATATCGTTGGGAATCACCTTCGTCTCTGTCATCTCAAGTCTCTTCCTTTAGCACAGTCGCTACAGCAGAATCGAATTGGTGCTAACCAATCAACTTTGATCAATGCTCCTCGCTTCAAGCAACACTTCCCCATCGCTTCGTCAACAAAGTGGCGACAATGATATTCTGGGCGATTAGGATCGCAATCAAATCCTGGTTTGCATAGATTAAATTGTTGTTCGTCCAGCTTGCGTTCAACTCGTACCAGGCAGGCTGTGATATCCGCGCAGCTTGCCTTATTGCAAGGCAGTGAACTACCATTTTCCCACCACATGTTGCCCGTCGTCAAAACGACCACTGCCCATATGTTGTTAACATAATCTTCTTGACATTTTTTCGTAGGTTGATTGATGTAGTTCCTAGGACAGTCAGCAGAACCCCCCGACCAGGAGAGCCATGTATGACCTGGGTTTTTCCCGATCACACAGAACGGAGACTGCTTGATCGTTATACCACAGTCCCCTGATTCCTTATCTCCATTACTGGGGGGGCGACCTCCCACAAATGGTGGAGGCCACATGATCAGAGTTTCGCCAAGGGGGTCCACGGCTTCAATCGGTCTGGATCTAACATACACGAAAAGATTTGGATTATCCACATATTGCATCGGATCCCTCTGCAACCACCTTCCCTCCAGCGGCGAGTAGAACCTATCCCAAAACCTCTTTTAACAATAGAAACGCGCAGCCCAGGTGAACAAAGCCACGAAACAACTCCGTCGATTTTTCCCATCGGATGCAGAGTCGCCTCAGGTTTTGAAGCCAGCCGA
>JAJVHU010000056.1 GCA_022072505.1 Phycisphaerae bacterium | reverse complement strand
CCGGGCGGGCGGGTGTTCAACCGGTGTGCTTGCAGGAGTGAGGGCAGGCGGTATACTTCCGTGTCTCGGTTTTTCCGGCGTGGTAGGCTGGGAACCGGGTGATTGCAGAGGGAGTACGAACGTTGTCAGTACGGATCAGAATGTCGAGACACGGGAGGACGCATCGCCCGTTCTTTCGGATCGCGGCCGTGGATAAGCGCCGCCCGCGCGACGGACGCGTGATTGAGGAACTCGGTTACGTCGATCCGATCGCGAAGGACGAGAGCAAGCAGGTGTCGCTCGAGGCCGATCGTATCCGATACTGGCTCAGCGTCGGGGCTCAACCGTCAGACACGGTGCGGGCGCTGCTGAAGAAGCACGGCGTCCTGTCGTAAGACGGACGTCGTGCGCCGTCGGGCGCCGCCTCCGTGGTTGCGGAGCGAGGGGATCGGTCATGCGGATCGACGTGCTGACCCTTTTCCCCGAGGTCATCCGGGCGTTCGCGGGGCACAGCATCGTCGGACGGGCGGTGGAAAGCGGTCGGGTGACGATCGCATATACGAACTTCCGCGACTTCGCGGAGGATCCGCACCGCAGCGTGGACGATCGCCCTTTCGGGGGAGGTCCGGGGATGGTGCTCAAATGCGAGCCGATCTACCGGGCGGTCGAACATGTGATGGCGGAGGGGCGGACGGGATCGGACCGGGCGCCGGCGCGGTTGCTGATGTGTCCGTCGGGCGAGCGACTGACGCAGAAGCTGGTGGAGGAGCTTTCGCGGGAACCGTGGATCCTGATCCTCTGCGGGCATTACGAAGGATTTGACGAACGAATACCGACGGGGCTGAGTTTCCGGGAGGTTTCGATCGGAGATTATGTTCTTTCGGGAGGCGAAGCGGCGGCGATCGTGTTGATCGACGCGGTGGTTCGGTTGCTGCCGGGAGCGGTGGGCGACGGAGAGTCGGTGATCCGGGAGTCGTTTACGTCGGGATTGCTGGATCATCCGCAGTACACGCGGCCGCGATCGTTCCGAGGGCTTGAGGTTCCCGAGATTCTGCTGTCCGGACATCACGCCCGGATCGAGGCGTGGCGACGGGAGCAGGCATTGATGCGTACGCGACAGCGGCGGCCGGATCTGCTGGGACCGGATCGAGAATGACGCCGCAGGGACAACAACGGGAATTGACCCCGCGCCGCCGAAGGCGACGGGTGGACGCGGAGGCCGTGTCATGACACATGCTCAGGCGCTGATTGATAAGGTCGAAAAACCTCACTTGAAGTCGAAGCTTCCCACGCTGCGGATCGGGGACACGGTGGACGTTCACACGCGGATCATCGAGGGCGACAAGGAGCGGACGCAGATCTACAACGGCGTGGTCATCGCCGTCCGTGGCCGGGGGATCAACGTGAATTTCACGGTGCGCCGGATCGTCGGGAAGGAAGGCGTGGAGCGCACGTTCATGCTGCACTCGCCGAACGTGCTCGATGTCGTGTCGCGGCGCCAGGGCAAGGCGCGTCGGGCGAAGCTGTATTACCTGCGTGATCGTCTCGGAAAGGCCCGCCGCCTGAAGGAAGTGCGCACCGGGCGTTCGCGGAGCGGCGCGGAGGGCGGTTCGACCCGCGAGGCGGAGCCGGAACTCGTCGGAAGCACCTGATCTTTCAACGCGTTCCCCCCGTGATGGATCCGCGCAAGAGACTCGGAGGCCGCAGCGAGAAGCTGGCGGCCTCTTTTCTGCGCGGAAAGGGATACCGCCTTGTCGCGCACAACTACGTGTGTCCGGCGGGCGAGGCGGACCTGATCGTTGTGGACGGGGACACGATCGTGTTCGTCGAGGTGCGCACGCGGCAGCAGGGAGAAATCGCGCCGGAGGCGACGATCCGACAGTCGAAGAAGGACGCACTCAGCGCCGTCGCGAGAACGTTCCTTCACGACACCAACGCGTGGGCGCTGCCCTGTCGGGTGGATGTCGTGGCGGTCACCTTGAAGGACGACGGCGAGGCCGACATCGAGCACTACATCGACGCCTTCAACCTTCAGACTGGCGGAAGGCGCCGCGGCGCGACGTTATGACGCGCGTTCGGCCGAGTGCTCCGATGCCCGCTCGACGAACACGGATCGGTCGAAACGCAGCATTGCGACGTCATCGGCGAACCCGAGGGGATCGATGACCGGCAGACTCCCGAGGAGCGTCTGAAGGATCCAGCGTGGGAAATCGGCGCCGGCGTGGATCGACAGGGGCGCCCCCCCGCCGAACCGCGGATTGATTTCGATGACGCGGATGCGTCCGGCGCGGGCTTGAATGACCTGGACGGTGACAACACCGCGACACCCGGGGAGCGCTTCGACGACCCGGCGCCCCGCGTTCATCAGCGCGTCGTCCCGGACGATCAGCGACTTGCTCACTTCGCCGCTGCGCACCTCGAGCCGGCGGCGCGGGACGACGCAGCGCGGAACGCCGTCCAGCCCGCAGTAGACGTCGAGGGTGTGCTCGACGCCCTCGACGTATTCCTGCACGATCGGGTCGCTGACGCGGGCGCCGAGCACGTCCAGCTCGAAAGCGGACTGAACGACAAAATTCCCCCGGGCGGCGCTTCCGTAACGCGGCTTCATGTACACGGGGTAGACCGCCCCGCCCGCCGGGAAGTCGGCAAGCCGCCAGGTGTCAGGCGTGTCAATGCCGGCGAGGCGGAGCGCCTGATGCGTGCGCAGCTTGTCTCGGCAGGTTTCGATCACGGCGGGTTCGCTGACCAGCACGGTGCAGCCGCGCGACAGGAACTCCGCGGCGCCTGCGGCAAGGACCGGCAGATCCGGGTCGATGCTCGGAACGATCAGTCGAACCCGGCGCGTGTTCACCAGATCAAGGAGCGCCGGGACGTAATGCGGCGAGTCGATGCGCGGCACCAGGTGGGCTTCGTCCACGTGGTGCATGCCCGGGGCGAGGCGGGTCACGTCCGCGCCGTGGACCCGCAGATTCAGCGTCAGGGCCGCGGCGGCGCGACGGAAAGCGTCGATGAGTTCGACTCTGCGGCCGACGCAGGTAAAAAGGACATCGAAGGCGTCGTGCGAACCTTGACCGGAAGCTCCAGCGGTCATCGCGGGGCATCTTACAGCGGCGCGGCGGCGTGACCAGCCGGTCGGTTGACCCCGGCGCGGGGGCGCGCCACGATGAACCCGCAGCAAGGGCGGCGGGGGCTGAATCCAGCGCGGCGTCGCCTTGAACCGGATCCCTCAGGAGAACACGGTGTCCCTGACCCTTGAAGACGTTCGACGCGTCGCACACCTGGCGCGACTGAATCTGGCGGAGACCGAGGAGGCGGCGTACGTCGGCCAGCTTGCGAGCATTCTCGACTACTTTGAGCGTCTCGGAGCAGCGCCGACGGCGGATGTCCCGCCCACGGTTCACGCCTTGGCGCTTCAGGACGTTCTGCGGGACGACCTGTCGAGGGACGGTTGCGGACCGGGTCTTGCGCTGCGCAATGCGCCGAGCGCGGATCAGGGGTTCTTCAAGGTGCCGAAGGTGCTCGCGGACGGAGGGGCCTAAGACGTGCTTACCGTGTTTGAGACGGCGGAGGGGGTTCGCCGCGGGCGCGTGCCGGCCGAAGACGTGATGCGCGACTGTCTTCAGCGGATCGCCGCCGCGGCGGAGATCCGCGCGTTCCTGCACGTCGACGCGGAGCGGTCGCTGGCGGCGGCGCGGCGGATCGACGAAGCGTGTTCAAGGGGCGAGGCGCTGGGACCGTTATGCGGCGTGCCGATCGCCGTGAAGGACAATCTCTGCACCGCCTTTGCGCCGACGACCTGCGGGTCCGGAATGCTGGCAGGGTTTTCATCGCTTTACGACGCGGAAGTCGTCCAGCGTCTTGAACGCGCCGGAGCGATCGTCGTCGGCAAGACGAACCTCGACGAGTTCGCGATGGGCAGCAGCACGGAAAACAGCGCGTTCGGCCCGACGCGGAACCCGTGGGATCCGGAGCGGGTTCCCGGCGGGTCTTCCGGCGGATCGGCCGCGGCGGTGGCGGCGCGTCTCGTTCCGGCGGCGTTGGGCAGCGACACGGGAGGTTCGATCCGTCAGCCGGCTGCGCTGTGCGGCGTCACGGGGTTGAAACCCGGATACGGCCGCGTCTCGCGGTTCGGACTGGTGGCGTTCGGGAGCAGTCTTGATCAGGTGGGTCCGATCACCACGGACGCGCGGGATGCGGCGCTCCTGATGAACGTCCTTGCCGGACCGGACGCGCGGGACTCGACGTCCGCGCCGGATGCGCCGCCGGATTACGCGGCGGCGATCGACGCGCCGATCCGCGGGCTGCGCATCGGACTTCCGCACGAGTATTTCGGCGAGGGATTAAGCGCCGAGGTTTGTGCGGCGGTTCAGGGCGCGATCGACGTGCTGCGGTCGCTGGGGGCGAAGACAAGAGAAATCGCCCTGCCGCACACGGAATATGCGGCTGCGTGCTACTACATCGTCGCGCCGGCGGAGGCGTCGAGCAATCTTGCGCGGTTCGACGGCCTCCGGTACGGGCGACGAGCGGAAGGGGCCGACCTGATCGAGGTGTACAAGGCGTCTCGCGGGCGAGGGCTGGGGGCGGAGGTGAAGCGTCGGATCATGATCGGAACGCACGCGCTGTCGAGCGGATACTACGATGCGTATTACGACAAGGCTTCCCGGGTTCGGACGCTGATCCGACGCGACTTTGAGCGCGCGTTCGGGGAGGTGGACGTGATCGCCGGGCCGGTGACGCCGACGACGGCGTTCCGCCTCGGGGAGAAGGCCTCCGATCCGCTGGCGATGTACCTCAGTGATGTTTACACGATCCCGGCGAATCTCGCGGGAATCTGCGGGATCAGCGTTCCGTGCGGGTTCGACGCGCTGGGGTTGCCGATCGGGCTGCAATTGATGGGTCCGGTGTTCGGCGAGGTCCGGCTGCTTCAGGCGGCGCATCAGTTCCAGCTCGCGACGGATCATCATCGCCGTGTCCCGCCGGTTTTTCCTGCGACGGAGGCCGCCGCATGACGCACACGACGTTGGGATCGATCCTGCGGTCGAGTCAGGCGTACTGCGGCCAGCTTTGCGAACGTCACACGCTGGACCTCGGGGTCGCGTTCGTTTGCGAACGCTTTGTGACGTTGCCTGAGGTCAATCAGTTCCGAGAGGTGATCCTGCCGCCGGGGCGCCGGGCGGAGGAGGCGTTCGCGGAGGCGGAGTCCTTTTTCGCGGGTCGCGGGCTGACGTGTCATCGCTGGGCGCCGGCCGAGGGTCGGCGGATCGACGGGCTGGGGTCGTTCCTGATCGTTCGAGGGTTTGTCGAGATCGAGTACGTCTGTCTGACCCTGGCACGGTGGGTTCATCTGATCCCCGCGCCGCAGGTTCGCATCCTGCCCGCGCGAGCGATGCGGGGCGCCTACGAGGCCACGTTCGGGGACGCGCAAGAGGCGAAAGCGGCGGGTGTCGCCCGGCTGGACGACGCGTCGTTCGATGCGTTCGTCGCGCTTCAGGCGGGCCGTCCGGCGGGGCGGATCGCGCTGCACCAGGTCGGCGACATCGGGCGGATCATCGAGCCGGAGATCCTTGCGGGGACGGACGAGGCGACCGTCGAGCGGGCGCTCCTGGCGCACGTTCTGGCGCTGGCGCAGCGCTTGCAGATGCGGACAGTTTGTCTTCCGCTGGCGGTTGAACGAGGGGAGCGGCTTGCCCGGCTCCGGTCGGCGGGTTTTGAGGTGGACGGGCGTGTGATCGAGTATCATCGCGAAGCGGAAGGGGCTGGGAAAGCGAGTTAGGCGTGTGCCCCGTGTCAGGCGCGGGCGAACACGAGTCGCCCTCGGGAAGGGAGGCCGGAGTCTTGATATTTCGAGCGAAGTGGGTGTATCCGGTCGAAGGCTCGGCGATCGAGAACGGCGCGGTCGTCGCGGAAGGCGGAAAGATCGTCGAAGTCGGGCCTTTTGCGGCGCTGCGCGGGGCGACCGGAGAACCGGTGGATCTGGGCGAGGCGGTGCTGCTGCCCGGGTTCGTCAATGCGCATACGCACCTTGATCTCAGCGATCTTCACGGCCAGGTTCCGCCGCAAAGTTCGTTCGTCGCGTGGTTAAGCGCGCTGATGCAGAAGCGGAGCGCCGCCGCGCCGGATGAGACGTCGACGGCGGAAGCGGTGCGGCGGGGGATCGAGGAGAGCCTGGCGTGCGGAGTGACGTCGATCGGAGACGTGACCACCACGCCGGACTGGACACGGCCGATGCTGGCCCGATCGCATTTGCGGTCGGTGTCGTTCGGCGAGGTGATCGCGATCGGGCAGCGTCGGTCGATGCTGGAAAGGCGCCTCGCGGCGGCGCTGGCGGCGGAGTGGGCGGCGCCGCGGCTGCGCGTCGGAGTCTCTCCGCATGCGCCGTATACGATCGAGCCCGCGGCGTTGAGGCGATGTGCGGAGGCGGCGCGCGAGATCGGCGCGCCGGTCTGCATGCATCTGCTGGAGACGGCGCAAGAGGAGCGTTTTGCGGTCGCCGGAGACGGGGACTTCCGGGAGTTCCTGATGCGCATGAAGGTCTGGGATGATCGCGTGGACACGCCGGGGGTGGACCCGGTGACGTGGCTGGAGCGGGAGGGATTGCTTTCGTCGAAGACGCTCCTGGCGCACGTGAACTACGTGACGGATGCGCAACTTGCCGTGCTGGCGGAGCGCGGGCCGAGCGTCGCTTACTGCCCGCGCACTCACGCGGCGTTCTCGCATCCGCCGCACCGGTTCCGGGAGATGCTTGCGCGAGGCATGAACATCTGCATCGGCACGGACAGCCTGGCGTCCAACCCGTCCCTGTCGGTGCTGGAGGAGTTGCGGCACGTGCGCCGCACGTGCCCGGACGTTTCCGCGGAAACCCTGCTGCGTCTCGGGACGCTGGCGGGCGCCAAGGCGCTGGGGATGGACGAGCAGACCGGCGCATTGACGCCGCGGCGCTGGGCGGACCTGGTTGCAGTGTCCGCGCCGCCGGGGAAGAAGCCGGTCCTCGACCGGGTTCTCGACGGAACGAGCCTCCCGACGGCGACATACATCGCCGGGAAGCGCGTGTATCCGTCGGAACCTGTCGCCGCGGGTTGAGGAAGCGTCGCGTCCGCGAACAATCCTGCGTGGTGATTATGTCGTCCGGCGGAAAACGCTTCATCCTGGCGCTGACGCTGCTTTGCCCGATCGGGGCGTTCGGAGGCACGTTCGCCTACGCCTGGTACCTCCGAAGCGAGGCGAATCACCGGCGGATCGAAGCGGAGATCAGCACCTGGATGGGGATGCCCGTGACGTTCGGCGCGCTGGAGCCGCTTTCGTTTCACGGACAGGCGTTCCGGGACGTGGCGGCGCGGTTGTGGGACGGCGGGCCGCACGTGTTCGCGTGCAACCGCGCGACCTGGCTGGAGCAGCTTGTCGGCGATGAACCCGGTTATCACCTGCATCTGCGGTCGGGGTGGCTGGTGGTGGGGACGCCGGAGTGGCGGCGGTACGAATACGAGCGGCTGATCGCGGCCGGGCTTCAGCACGACTTCGCGGAGCTGGGTCTTCGCCGGGTGCGCCTTGAGGACTTTGATTTCCGGTGGGTTCAGGACGACTTCGAAGTGCGCGCGGAGAACGCGGCCGGGGTCATTGACTTCACCGAGCTGGGGGAGGGGGAAGCGCGGCTGACGTGCCGGGCGCTGAACGGCCGGGAGGTCGGGTCGCCGATCTCGATCACGGCGCGGTTCACCTCGGGAGCGGCGCTAGATTTTCACGACGTGGAATTGTCGATCCCTCGGATGGCGCTGGACGCGGCGGGCCTGGAGCAGGTGCTGGGAGGTCCGGCGAAGTCGGGGGAGGTCAGCGGGCGCCTGCGCTTCGCGCCGGAAGAGGGCGTTGCGGTCTGGACGTTTGTCGGGGAATTGCTGGGCGCGGAGCTTGCGGAGTTGACGCGGCGCGTACCGGGCGGGCCCTTTGACGGACGGGCGCACCTCGATGTGGACCGGTTCGAAGTCGCCGACCGGAAGGTGCGGGTCGTGGAGTGCGCCGGGGAGATTGCGGCGATGCGCCCGGGGCAGATCTGGCCGGTCGTCGATCCGCAGGGAACGAGCCGGCTGCACCTGAACGTGCGCCGTCTGAGCGTCGCGGGGGAGTCGATCCGTCATCTTTCGGCGTCCGGGTATCTCGCCGGACTTTCGCTGGAGCCGATCAGCGAGCTGGTGGGGCGAGGCAAGGCGACGGGCGTGGCCGAGATCGTCATCAGCTCGATCATCATCAACGATGATCGGGTGGAGTACGCCGATCTGGAGATCAACGTCCACCCGCCGCCGGAGGGTCCGGGATACCTTGACCGGCAGATGCTCGCCTCGGCGGCGAAGGAGCTTCTCGGGGTGGATGTCTCGTCGATGCTGCCGGAGCGCGTCGAGTACGCCAGGTTCGGGGCGCGGCTGCAGCTCCAGGGCGATCAGTTGCGCATCTTCGGGACGCACGGGTACGAGAATCAGACTTTGCTGACGGTTCGCCTCTTTGACCGGGAGGTGGGGCTGGTCCGCCAGCCGGACCGGACCTTCACCGTGCCCGAGCCGCTGGCGTGGCTGAAGTCGCGCGGACAGCGGTATGACGTGGAGGACGTGCGGACGTGGTGGCTGCACGGGCGCTTCACCGCGCCCGCGCGGCGATCCCCCGAATCCGAGTCAGACCCTCAACCTTGAAAACGCCCCGGGTGTGGCGCGGCGGAGTCGCCGTTACAATCCGCGCCCGGTGGAGATGGTCGTCGCCGACAACCTGGTCAAGTCCTTTCCGATCGCGGGCGGTCAGAAGCGGGCGGTGGACGGGCTGTCGTTCCGGGTAGCGCGCGGGGAGATCTTCGGACTTCTGGGGCCGAACGGCGCGGGCAAGACGACGACGCTGCGGATGCTGTCGGGGATGATCCTTCCGACGTCGGGTTCGGCCCGGCTCGCCGGATATGATGTTGCAACCCAGCCCTTTGAGGTGAAGCGCGTCCTCGGATTTCTCACCGCGAACACCGGATTGTACCTTCGCCTGACGCCGCGGGAACTGCTGCAGTACTTCGCGGAGCTTCACGGGATGGACCGCCCGTCCGCGCGTCGCCGCGCCGAGCACCTGGTGGACTGGCTGGACATGCGGGAGTTCGCGGATATTCGCTGCGGGAGTCTGTCCACCGGGCAGCGTCAGCGAGTGAACATCGGTCGGGTGCTGGTGGCGGATCCGCCGGTGCTGGTGATGGACGAGCCGACGCTGGGGCTGGACGTGATCAGCAACCGCCTGATTCTGGACTTCATCCGCCGCGCCGGCGACGAGGGAAAGACGATCCTGCTCTCGACGCATTACCTGGACGAAGCGGAGATGCTCTGCGACCGGATCGGATTCCTGCACCACGGACGGTTGATCGCGGAGGGCACGTTGGAGGAACTTCAGCAGCGGACCGGGTTGTCGCGGTTGAGCGCGATCTTCCTCAACCTTGCGGCGGAGGGCGCGGAGTCGGCTGCGCCGGCGGGAGCGGTTTCATGACGTTCCGTCGCCGGGTGCGCACAATTTACGGCAAGGAGCTGGTGGACCTGCTGCGCGACCGGCGGACGCTGATCGCGATGATCGTGGTTCCGATCTTCCTGTATCCGGTGCTGATGCTCGGATCGCTTCAGGCGATCACGGTTCAGACGCAGGCGCTGGGGCAGCGGGCGATCATCGTCGCCGGACTCGGAGGGGCGGACGGACCGCAGGCGGAGTCGCTCGCGCACCTTCAGCATGAATACGACCGCATCCGAGCGCTGGAGCCTCCGGCGCCCCGCGCCGAGAACGACCTCGCCGCGCCGACCGAATCCGCGCCCTCGGGCGGCGCGGCGGCGGACGCGGATCAAACGTCCGCCGCGCCGCCGCTTCAATTGAGCTGGGCGCCGTGCGGCAGCGTCGAGGAGATCGAGCAGCGCGTCCGGGACCGCTCCGCCCACGTCGGGCTGGTGTTCGAGGAGGCGTTGACGCTTTCGCCGGATCGTCGCAACCTCGTGCGGATTCTTTATGACCGCGAGGAACCGCGCAGCGCCACCGCGCACGCCCGGCTTGAGGACGTGATCGCCCGCGTGGCGGCGCGGATCAACGACGAGCGGCGCGAAGCGCTGCGTCTTCCGCCGACGTATTTCGATCCCTTCGAAGTGACCGCGACGAACCTGGCGTCGCCGTCCTCGATCCTCGGGCAGATTCTCCCGCTGATTCTGGTGTTAATGACGATCACGGGGGCGATCTACCCGGCGATCGACATCACCGCGGGGGAGCGGGAGCGCGGCACGCTGGAGACGATCCTCGCCTGTCCGGTTCCGGTGATCGACCTGATCGTCGGGAAATTCCTGGTGGTGACGACGATCGCGATCCTCGGGGCCGCGTTGAACCTCGGCAGCGTGTGCGCGACGGTATATTTCGGCGGGTTCAACGAATTGATCGCCACCGCCGGGCAGGGCATTCCTTACGGGCAGCTTGCGCTGATTCTCCTGTGCCTGGTTCCCTTTGCGGTGCTGATGTCCGCGATCATGATGGCGGTGTGCAGCTACGCACGGACGTTCAAGGAGGCGCAGAACTACGTCACGCCGGTCATTCTCGCGGTGCTGATTCCCGGCGGGTTCGCGGCGCTGCCGGCGACGGAGCTGCGCGGCATGATGCTGGTCGTTCCCGTGGGGAACATGGTGTTGCTCACGCGGGAGCTGCTGATCGGCGCGCCGGTGGGGACGTCGGAGCTGCTGACCGTCCTGCTGTCCACGACGTTGTACGCCTCGGCCGCGGTGGCCGTCGCCGCGCAGGTTTTCGGCAAGGAAAGCGTGGTCTTCGCCGACGTTGAGTCGTTGCGGAGCACGTTCGATCGGCGGTTGATTCAGCCGTCGCCGCGTCCGTCGCTGACGATGGCGCTGGTGGTGACGGCGGTGCTCTTTCCGGCGTGGTTCTTCCTTCAGTCCTGGATGCAGTCGACGCGCGGGGCGGAAGACGGGATCGGCGCGCTGCGGCGGACGTTCGCGGCGATGCCGGTGATGTTCGTGGCGGCCCCGGCGCTGGTGGCGGCGTACTGGAAAGTGAATCTACGCGGGGCGTTCTGCCTGGGCGGCGCGAGCGTCGGGGCGTGGGCGGGTGCGCTGTTGCTGGGGACGTCGTCGTGGATCGTGGCGCGGGAGCTGGTCGTGCTTCAGCACAACTGGTTCGGCATGTCGGATCTTGCGGCGGACAGCGCCGCGGCGCTGGAGCGGCTGCTGCGCGATCTGTCGTCGGTCGAACTGGTCGTCATGCTCGGTCTGATACCGGCGGTGTGCGAGGAGGCGCTGTTCCGGGGGTTCCTGCTCGGGGCGATGCGATCCGGAGTGCGAAAGATGACGGCGATCGCGGTCAGCGCCGCGGTGTTCGCGGTGTTTCATTTCATCCTTGCGAAGCTGCCGGTGACGTTCCTGCTCGGCGCGTTGCTGGGGTGGGTGTGCTGGACGACGCGGTCCATCCTTCCGGGCGTCCTCATACATTTCCTGCACAATTCGATCCTGACGTTGTCCGCAGCGCATCGGGAGTGGTTCTCGTTCCTGCCGCAACCGCAAGAGGGCGCGCAGGATCACCTGCCGGCGGTCGTGATCGTGCCTGCGATCGCGCTTTTCACGGCCGGGTGTGTGCTGATCGGGCGATCCGCGGCGAAGACGGCGGGCGGCGGCGCGGACTGACTCGGCGACGCCGACGCCGCTGCTCGCCTCACTCTCCGGACGCGAACGTGCCGCTCAGCTCAGATCTTGCGGAGGTTCGTGGCTGCGCCGGCCGGGTCACGGTCATCTCCCCCGTGACGAGTCGCTCAAAGGCCGCCAACTGCGGTCCCCAGGCGTACTCAAGACGCGCGAACGATCGTGCCGCGCCGCCGATGGCGCGGCGGAGATCCGCGTCGGCGAGAAGGCGCGCCGTGCCGTCGATGAACGCCCCGGCGTCGTCGGCGGTGATCCACGGCTCGCTCAGACCCGCGTCCAGTCCGCGAGCGACGGCGGACGTCATCACGACGGGCTTCGCCCACGCCAGGGCTTCGAGCACCTTGTTCTGCACGCCGCGTGCGACATGGATCGGGGCGACGCTGACGTGCGCCGCGCGAAGGAAGGGCGCGACGTCGGGCACGTCGGCAAAGACGCGCACGCCGTGCGTCCCGGCAAGGCGCGCGATCCGCCGCGCCGGGCGGCGTCCGACGAGGTGCAGCTCCGCATGCGGCGACCGCGTGACGATCCCCGGCCAGCAATGTTCGACGAACCACGCGAGACCCTTGACATTGGGGCGATAAGAGAGGTCGCCGACGAAGATGACGATCGGCGGTCCGGACGCGCCGGAAGCGTCTCCCGTGTCCGGCGGAAGATCGACGCCGTTGCGAACGATCCGCGTCTTGCGGCGCAGCGGCGCGTCCGAGATCGCCTCAAGCTCGCGGCGGCACGCAACGATGCTTACGTCGAAGGCGTCGATCCACGAAAGCTCCTTCCCCGCCAGCCGCCGCGCCTCCGTCGCGTACACGGCGCTGACCGGCCACGTCGATCGTTCCGCATACTCGCGCCACTTCGCGCTGTCGAGGTCGCAAAGGTCCAGAATTCTGCGGGGGGCCGGAACGCTCAACGCGAGACCCGCGGTGGAGGATGAAAACGCCACGACGGCGTCGAAGCGGGTCTCGTTCATCCAGGTGTTCACGAGGGCGGTCATTGCGGGGTGGGAGAAAAAGCCCTCCGTCAGGGTCGCGCCGGCGAGCACCGACTTCGCCGCCCGCAGCAGCGCGCCGCGCCGCGGCAGGTCCACGACACCGAGGCGGTGGACGATCGTCTCCAGTTCTTCCGCGCGATGCTCGGTCGGGTCGTCCCGGAAGCACGCGCACCAGAGTTCATGCCGCTGGGCGAGGTGGCGGATCAGGCGCAGGGCGCGGATGCGCTCGCCCTTGTTCGCTGGAAACGGAATGCGGTGCGCCAGGTAGAGGATTCTCATCGTCACGCTCCTTCGTCAGCATCGGCCTTGTTCAGGTTCCGTCTCGGTTTTGTCGTTCGTCACCCGGTGACCCACCGCGACAACCACGCTCCTGCGGGCCGGGTGACGCACAGCGGCAGCCGCGGCCAGAGGCGGCGCGCGAAACGAACTTTCGGGTTGTCGGGCGACGGATCGGCGACGCTCATGCCCGGCGCCTTCCACCGCTGATAAGGCAGCACCGTCGCCTCGAAGCCGAAGAACCGCTTGAAGTCGGCGCTGCCCGCGTTGCCGGCGCGGGAGCGCCCGAAGTCGAACGTGCGCAATCCGCGCCCCGTCGCCCACTCCGCCAGCTCCGCATAAAGGAGGTGGGCGGCGCCGCAGCTCCGCGCCTCCCGCGTCGCTCCGAAAAAGTAAGGCATGACCGCGTCGCGGTGCGTGAAACTGACCAGCGCCGCGACCGGGACGCCCCGCCGGCGTGCGAGCGTGACGCGGCGCCGGTCCGGCATCGCGTCGAGGAGCGCCGTGAAAAACCGTCGAGGGTAGTTCAGCGACGCCAGCCGCCGCATGTTCTCCGAGTAAAGGCGCCACGCCGTGTTCAGGTGTTCGTCGCCCTCGTCGATCGTGACGCCGTGGCGCTCCCGCGCGTGACGAATTTCCGCCCGAGCCTTGCGCGGAATCCACGCAGCGATGTCGGCGGGGGTCGCGGGAAGCTCGCGCCGGAAACCGAGATACCCGTCCACGCGATCGAACCCTCGAAGCCGCATCGTGCCGCCACGAAGATCGATCCCAGCGCAGCGCAACTCCGCCGCCAGCGCCGTTGCCGCGCCGGCCAGGGCCTCGGCCGCCGCCTCGTCCGCCGCCAGCACGCCGCCGCCCACGCCGTAAGGCACGCTGACCAGCCGCCGCCCCGCCCACCCCGTCCGCACGTCGAACATCGGCAGGACGCCGACGATCCGCCCGCCACGCTCCGCCGTCATATATCGTGCGCGGTGCGGAAAGGTGGAAGCGACGGCTTGACGGAACGCATGTTCGTGAAAGAGCGTGCCCTCTGGGTGAGACTGAACAAACGCGTCCCAGTGCTGGCGATCTCCGGATGAGGACTCGCGGATCACGAGCGGCGGTTCCGGCGCTCGTGCGGCGCCTCCTCCGGTTCGAGTGCGCTCGAAGACGGGCGGATGCGGCCCCGCCGTCGCTACATCGTTCGCGTGATCCAGCAGTGCGACAGTCATGCGCTTACGCGATCACCTCCTCAAACGCCGCGTCCGCGCCGACTGCGACGGCAGGGCGGGGAGCGCGGTGGGAACTCTGACCTGGCCGCGCGCCGCCGGATTCGACGTCGGAAAGGACCGGCCGGTGTTTGCCGGATGCGGCGCGCTCGATCGTCGGGGTCCGCCGCACCCGGACGGGAACCTGATCGCCCACGACGCGGCGCAATCCCGACTCGATCCGGCCCAGCACATCCGACGCAGCGCCGTCGCTCGTGACAACCCGCACCTCAAGGGCGAAGTCGGAAGTCTGCCGAACCTGGAACTGCTCGACGCCCGGCGTTTCCCGCAGAACGTAAATGACCGCCAGGCCGTGCATGAAGCGCCCGTCGGGGAGGTGGATCCCGTCCGTGCGGCGCCCTTGCACCGCGTCCATCCTCGGCCAGCCCCGGCCGCACGGACAACGTCCGGGCAGCAGACGTCCGAAATCGCCGGTCCGGTAGCGGATGAAGGGCATTCCGAGGGCGTGCAGATGCGTCACGACGATCTCGCCGAATTCGCCCTCGCGCGCCGGTCGATCGCCGTCCATCACTTCGACAAAGACTTCCGAGGCAATGACGTGCATCGAACCGGCGGGGCATTGATGCGCGATGAAGCCGGCTTCCCGGCTGCCGTAACCGTCCGCGACCGGAACCCGGAAGCAGCGCTCCAGCGTGCGCCGCTGGACGGGGTCGCAGACTTCGCCGGTGACGAACACGGCACGGAGATCCCCGGTCGGCATCGCCGCTTCGTGCGTCATCAGGTGCTCCGCCCACCGGGACAAGGTGCTCGGATATCCGAAGAGGCAGCGCGGGCGGAACCGGCGGAACACCTCGGCGTACTCGCGCATGCGCTCCCGCGACAGGTCAAACGCGCTGAGCAACCGGTGATTGAAAAGCCCGTCGCGCCAGGCGCGCAGCCGGTCCGTGCGGGTCAGTTCGATCGGGCACCCCCACAAAAACAGCTCCCGGCGACCCGCGTCCACTCCGAACCACCGGTGTGTCAGAATGCGCGCCGCCGCGTCCGAAGCTTGTCGCGGACGGTCGATGAAGAAGTGCAGCGGATCGCCGGAGGATCCTCCGGTGGAATACGGCCGCAGTCTCCCCGGCGACTCCGGCCAGATCAGTTCGTCCGCATGCGCACGGATGTCCTGCTTGCTCAGGGTGGGCAGCGCGCGGAGGTTCAAGCGCTCCGGTTCCCCGTCTCGCCCGACGCTTGATGCCGGTCTGTACCGGGAGGCGTAGAAGGGAACATGCTGGACGGCATGCCGCAGCAGCGATCGCAGCCGGCGCATCTGCAACAGGCGGACCTCCACCGGGCTTCGCCACTGTTCGCGCTCGATCTGACGCAGGCGCGCGAACGTCCGCCGACCCAGGACGCGCTCATGCAAAGGACAGAGGAGGTGCCGGGACAGAAGGTAAGGTACGCTCATCATGCAGGTCGGCGTCTTGCGCTCGGACGGACGCGAGTTCCGCTTGAAACCGAGCGGACCGCGTTCCCGTCGGTCTCCCGGGGATTTATCGGCTCAAAACCACGGCGACTCAGCCAGCGCGGGCGCGCGGCGACTCAGCCGGCGCGGGCGCGCGGCGGCCGCAGAAGCAGCGGGGTCCGGCAGTTTATGCGCGGCGCGGGAAGTCGCAGCCCCCGACAATCCGGTGTCCTCGTGCGCGTTACTCCCGCGGGCTTGCGCCAACCCAGGTTAGCATGACAGCGCTACCCGCCTTCCGCGTTTGTTCGCCTTGAACGGGGCCGCTCGTTGGCGACTTTCATACGACGCTCGGTTTCGGGATGGGCAATACACGCAGCGCTCGGCGATTTCATCCGGCGAGCGCCACGTCCGCTTCCGGATCGTCCAGGCCAGGGCGTTGCTCGCTTCCGCCACCTGCTCCAGCGTGATTTCCTGATTTTTCCCCCCGAAGCCGCTGCGTCTGGGCGGCCAGGAAGTACATCGCCAGTCGTGAGCAGAACCAGTGTCGCAAGAGACTGCGATAGGTGCGCACCTCGAAGGCCCCCAATCCGGCCTCTTGTTTGGCGCGCTCGAACCACATTTCGATGTGCCAGCGGGCGAACGCCGCCGTCAGCAGATCCTCCAATGACACACGGGCCGCGGCATTGCTGATGAAGTATTGGATCTCGCCCGTGTCCGAGTGGCGGGCCACAATCAACCCATACTGTCGATCCGTCGGACGCGACGGCGCTTCCGACGCATCCGTCAGATGCACCCGCGCCGCCTTGACTTCCCATACCGCGGAGCCGCCGACTCAGCCGCAGACGTGGCGAGCATGTTGAACAGTCGTTTGCCCATGTGTGTGAGACCGGCCAAGCGCGACGCAGTTGGCTTCGAGGCCTGATGGAGGTGACGAAGCGGTACTTGATGCAGGTGGCCGGGCGAAACCTGCGAGTGATCATGCGCAAGCTGTTCGGGATCAGCACTCCGCGGAGCCTGCAGACGGCCGGGGCGCTTCCCTGCGGACGCTCATGGCCCGCTCCTGAGCTGAATGCAGGCCTCTGGAAGCCTTTCCGACGCCTGCTGCGAGAGGGGATGCCCGGATGGCTGATGATTCTTCATTCATCACGTCCCGGAGAAGCGAACTCCCGCAACCTGCTTGCTGCGTTAAAAGGCATCCTTATTCAACGGGCTGTTATGGGTTTGCTAAGCATTCGCGCCTTGCGTCAGCGGCGCTGCTGCGGATCCGGTCGCGGCGCGCCGCGGCGCTGCGCGCAGACCGGCGCCCGCCGGGGAGGTCGGCGGGCGCGGCGGATGCCATGCAAACGTCCGTCAACGCAATCCGCTCTGACGTTCAACCTTCAGCACCAGGGCGAGGGCGTTCCCAAAGGGCGTCGTACCCGGCGCCGCGGACAGTATGATGTATTGTCCAAGCGAAGCCGTGATGCGCGTGCGGATCTGATAATTCAGCGGCGTCGTCGGGAGCACGCGTCCCTCGGAAGTCATCTCCTGACCTTGTGCGCCGGCGGAGAGCTGGAGCTTGACGACGTCGCCCTCGGTGGCGACCTGCGCTGCGCCGCTGACCTCGAAACTGTAGCGGTAGGATTTCCCTTCCGTGTAAGGCACGTCGAGAGACGCGATCTGCGAAAACACCTCTCCGCTCAGCGACGAGCCTTCCTCGGTGAGGATCTGGATCGGCGCGATCAACTCAAGATCCTGAAAGCCCGCCGCCGCGAGCGCCTGACCCACCGGTTGCAGCGCGGGAGGCAGCCCGGGGGAGGCCTGGTCGCCGCCGATCGTCCCACGGATGAAGTAGAACTCCATCCTGAGCGAGTGCTTCGGCGTGTCCAACCCCTCGATGATCGGCTGAAGCTCCCGGAGCCTCCCGGATACCCCGATGAGCAGAAGCGAGTTGCTCCGGTCATCGACGGCGATGCGCACTTCGTCCGGATCAATGCTTGCGGCGAGCACCTGCGCGAGCTCCGACGCCGCGCAGTGCTTCAGCGGAACGCGCTCCACGATCTGCTCGTGAAAGTTCGGGGCGTTGGAGGGAATGTCCCAGGCCTTGGCGATCCGCATCGCACGGTAGGCCTCCTCCGAGTCTCCCGATATCTCGATGTCGCCGTCCGCCAGGACGCGGATGTCCACGTTCACACCCTCGCCGATGATCTGATCGCGCAGCGCGAACGGATCCACGTGCCGCACGCTGTACCGCGCGGACGGCTCCGCCGGCAGGTTCTGTCGCGTTTCCTGGACCGCCGCCGGTGAAAACGACCCCGCCGGACCTGCGATGCCCCCCAAAACCACCCAAATGAACCGTCTCGTCATCATTATTTTCCCTTTCCGAGGTTCGTCAGACCTTTGTGTTCACCCGCTTCAAACCCACGTGCATGCCTGATGCCGGCGACCCCACGACCGCCGGTCACCCGATCAGAAGACTCTCAACCCCGCCGCACCGCCCGGGCGAGACTCTGCCCGCGTCGCAACGCAAAACGACTCTGTTTTGATGAAGGCTCAGCCTGATCCCTGTGTGCTCGACGGAGCTTCGGGCAAAACGCGGTCATACACCCAGTACAGCTTGACCTTCGGGTGATCGGGCAGGTCGGCTGCGACGACAATGCAACGGTCCGTGTCCTTGCCCACCGGAATCACCTCCGTGGCGGGTCGTAGCCGGAACTGCGGGAGCGGCGCTCTCGAGTCTGCATCCGCCAGCACGGGCGCATTGACCGGACCGCCGACCTCGCCTGGACCGGGAACCCCCTGCGGATGTTGGACGATGTCGCCGGAATGACTCCCGCCGTCGCCGAACCACCCGGTCCGCCAGCCCGCGTAGCCGCCGCTGACCAGCAGCGCCGCCGCCGCCGCCCAGCGAAGCGCTCCGCCCCGCCACGGCGCCGCCCGCATCCGCGAACGTCGTTCCCTTCCGCGGATCGGCAGGCACATGTCCCGCGTCTGCGTCCGCGCATCCTCGAAAAGCCGCAGGAGCGCCGTCATCTCCGCCGCGTAATCCCGGCAGGATGCGCAGGATCGCATATGCGCCGCGATGTCCGGGTCGGGGCGCCCTTCGTCCAGCCCCGCGTGCCACGCGCGCCTCACCTGGTCACAGCTTTCCGTCGTCGGTCTGCTCATGTGCGCTCACCGTCTTTCCGCTCGCAGCCGCGCCGTTGCGTCTCCGCGAGGTCCGGATACTCCGCACGCATCCGTTTCAGCATCGACTCCCGCGCGTTCATCGCCTGCACCCGCGCCGTCGCCGGCGACATCTCCAGCACCTCGCCGATCTCCTCGAACGACATCCCCTGAAGATGCCTCAACACGAGCACCTCTCCCTGCCGCCGGGGCAGCCGAGGCAGAAGCGTTCGCAGCACCGCGACCGCCTCGTCCTGTCCGTCACCGCTCGCATCATTCCGCCTCGTTTCACCCACGTCCTGATCGATCGCCGCGTCACGACCTCCCACCACCCACCGCAGCCACCCGCGCCGCCGCCGCGCCTCCACCCGCCGCGTCAACCGGCAACGGTGGACAACCACGCGGCAGATCCAGCTCCACGCCTTGGCCGGATCCGCGATCTGCCCGCCGCGCTCTTCCGCCGTCACCAGCGCGTCCTGCACGGCGTCTTCCGCGTCCGCGGCGTTCCACAACAGGCGGTAAGCGAGGCGGTACAACTCATCGCGCTTCTGCGGCGTCACCCACGGCCCCACGCCGGTTCCCCGCTCTCGCACCACACCGGCCCCGCTCTCCAGCCCGCGGATACTCCCGCTCGAACACGGCGCGTTCTCATCCCCGCGTCCGGAAAGACCGCGCGAGTCCGTCGATGATCTCGGCGTGTTGCGACCCTCGTTCATGTCCTTCCGACCGTCATTGATGCGATGCGCGCCCCGGCTGGGTTGTTTAGCCGCCGCACCGGATTTCCGACACTCGTCCACGCCGCCTCGCCGACGCCCGATTACACGATTCTGCCGGCGTCCGCCCCCATGCGACGCGCCTGAACCCGGCGGCTTGGCGGCGTCCGCTTTTCGGGTATGATGTCCTCCGATCGCGGTGGACCAGCAGAAAAAGGGGTCTGGGTGAGGTCGGCCGCTCGGTTGACTTGAACGACGCAGGGCTGCCGACTTGGCCGAAACCAAGCCGTAAGCCTAAAATGCATCGGTGCCGTTTTGCGGGCGTAATTCAGTGGTAGAATGCCAGCTTCCCAAGCTGGACGTCGTGGGTTCGAATCCCATCGCCCGCTATACTGTAAGTGACAGGCCTATCGTGACTTAGCGAACCTGCCCGCGTGCGGCAGTGAGGCTCGGAAGACTGGCGAAAGTGGTATATACCACCTTCGCCTGCCTCGGAGCCCAGCCATGGCAGGTTCGAAGCCGCTCCGCATCCCCTCGTATCGTCTGCACAAGCCCACCGGCCGCGCCGTCGTGCGGCTCAACGGCCGCGACATCTACCTCGGCACGCATGGAACGCCGGCAAGCCACGCCGAGTACCAGCGAGTCATCGCCGAGTGGATTTCGCGGGGCGGGCACTACGCGTCGCTCGTCCAGCCAACTGGTTCGGCCAGTAATAACGGCCACACGCTCTCGATCGACGAGCTAATCCTCGCCTACATGGAGCATGCGAAGGCATACTACGTCAAGAACGGTGAGCCGACCGGCGAGGTGCAGAACATTCGTGAGGCCCTGCGCCCGCTCACGACTTCATACGGCCGCCTTTCCGTGGACCAGTTTGGACCCACGGCCCTCAAGGTCGTCCGACAGGCGATGATCGAAGCGGGCTGGTGCCGCAACCACATCAACGCGCAGGTCCATCGCATCCGTCGGGTCTTCCGGTGGGCGGTCGAAAACGAGCTGGCGCCGCCCAGCACTCTGCACGGGCTGCTCTCTGTCAGTCCGTTGAAGCGCGGCCGCTGTAACGTGCGAGAATCCTCGCCTGTCACGCCTGTCCCCGAACGCCTCATCGAGCCAGTCCTCAACCTTGTTCCGCCACCGATCGCGGCGATGATTCGGCTCCAGCTCCTTACCGGAATGCGGCCAGGCGAGGTCATGTCCATCCGCACTTGCGACGTCGATACGTCCGCCAAGCTGTGGGCGTATCGTCCTGCGACCCACAAGACCGAGCACCACGGCCGCAATCGCGTCATCTATCTCGGTCCGAAGGCGCAGCAGGCGCTACAGCCGTTTCTCAGGGCAGACAGAGAGGCGTTCGTGTTCAGTCCTGCGTTTGCGATGGAAGCGCTTTGGCGCAATAGGCGTGCTGAGCGTCGAACACCGATGACGCCCAGCCAGGCTTCGCGTACCCGCAA
This sequence comes from Phycisphaerae bacterium, assembly GCA_022072505.1. GTDB lineage: Bacteria > Planctomycetota > Phycisphaerae > UBA1845 > UBA1845 > JABWBH01. The sequence goes on along the minus strand of JAJVHU010000056.1, from coordinate 22,128 downwards.
GGCGCGGCCCGAGTGGAAGCCGGGCGATGCATATGATCGGCGGAGCTACGCTTGGGCGATCTACCGGGCATGCGACCGCGCCTTTCCCCCGCCCGATGACCTGAACGAAGAAGAGCGCCGACAATGGCGCCGGGATCATCGCTGGTCGCCTAACCAGCTGCGGCATAACGCCGCCACGCGGCTCCGAAGGGACTTCGGTTTGGAAGCCGCCCGGGTGGTGCTGGGGCACAGCTCCGCGGACGTAACCGAGATTTACGCGGAGCTCGACTTCGCCAAGGCGGCGAGCGTCATGGAACAGGTCGGGTGACCCGCTTGAGGGCTTGCCCCCATCAGCATCGAGTTATTGACTGTCAGCCAACTTCTGGGCGCCTCAACGCTTTTTGCCATGGACCCATGCCGCACGGAGCGAGCCTCTACCGGCGGCGACGAACCGAAGCTGCCGCTCCTATAAGGACCAGCAAGAGGCTGCCCGGTTCCGGTATCAGCACAACGTTATCGAGACTCCCCGTTTCTGTGCCGTTAATCCAATCGGCACGGATGTAAAGGGCATCCAGTGAGCCGAGCACACCTTGCATTTCCTCCGGGGTCGGCTCATTCCCTCCTGCCCAAGTATTAACGCGCCAGCCGCTGGGTGTTAGCGGGATTTCGTACTGGCTCCAAGAGGTCGTTGGGCAGGAAGTGTCGTAAAAAAGAGAGAGGCCGTTGCCCACGAGAATCACTGCGGTAGCTGCCGGTCCGCCATCCGGCACGACCTTTATGTCAAACAGAAGGTCCTCGCCGTAGGCGGCAAGTTGGTCGCCGAGGAATTCGGACGGTGCGGCAAAGAACGCCTGATTCGGTCCGGGGTCCGTGAAGTTAACAAAGCCGCCCGGGTTTCCACCTGTAGTAGACCAACCGAGGCTGTATGTACCGAGAACGTGAATCGGCACCACGAAGGCTTCGAGGTCGGCTCCGAACCATCCGTCAGGCCCGGTCGTGAAGTCGCTCTCGGCCGCCTCAAGCCGCGGCAACGCCACGCTGGTAATCACGAGTCCGCAAACAACACTGGTCCATCCACCGTATCGCATCTGTTCCGCTCCTCTCCGGTCTCGGCACCGCCGTCTCCGTCATGGGCAGGCCGACTACGTAACCGCCCGAATACACAGCGTATCGTGAACCCATGATGGTTTCAAGGCCGTCCTCGTTTGAACTTGGCGGCCATGCCGACCCGAGCTTTGCACTCCACGCTCTATCGCCCAGTGCCGCCACTTCTTCGGGCGATGCGGGAGGAGGCGGGGTTAACGACCCGTGAGCTTGCGGCCAACATTGGAAAGCCGCAATCGTGGGTTTTTAAGTGCGAGAATGCTGAGCGTCGCGTGGACGTGTCCGAGTTCTGCTTGTGGTGCAAAGGCTGTGACGTAGACCCGGCCGCGGGAATCCGTCGCTTGCTCGCCCGCGACGAAGTCTCCAAACCGCGGCGAAGCCCGCCGCGGCCGTAGCCCGGCTGCCCGGGAACGGTCGCGTCCGACGCCCGCCTGACATGCCCGGCGACAGGCGGCACGCCTCGCGATAGGCTGTCGCAACGCGGTACCGGCGCATCGGCTGCCGAGCGGCTCCTGGTGTTCGTTTCCTGCGGGCACTGGGAGCTGAACCGCTCCGTTTCACCGCCTCCGCGTCCTCCGCCAGAACGGGGATCGCGCTCATCCGACCCGCGAACGGGCGGCCTTTCTGTCGACGCCAGCGACCTGCGAATCAGTTCACGGATGACAAGCCTGTCCGTCACGTCGGCCGCGATGGGCTTCGAGGGGCTTCTACGCGACTCGCCAATGTTTTCGCTCTTGCTCAACAAGCCCTGCTCTTCCAGCAAAGCCAACCGTCGTCGCGCGGCGTCCTCATCGCGCAGGGAGATGAAACTCCACAGACGCTTCCGAACGAGCGTCACGAAGAGCCCGCAAGCGTTCCTCGTACCGACCACACGCGCGTGCTCCGCTGCGGCGAAAAAGTTCAACAGGTCCGCGCGAGTACGACGTACACAACCATGTACGACGGCTTGTTCGTAGAGCACGTTCAAGCGGTTGCTATCTTCGAGGTCGCGCCTTGAGACGCGAGTAAAACACGGTTTGTGAACGCGAATGTTCCACGTGGAAGACCCAGCGGGCCGGCGTCGAGCCGGTTCCTGGTTCTCAGATCCTCTCAGGAGTTTCATGTCTCTTTCTGGGGGTGGTGATTGGCGACAAACTGCACCTGCCGGAGGTGGCGATCGACGCACACGTTCATGCGAAGGCTGCCCAAGGCACACAACGAACGTGTAGCCCCACCGATTCAGGGCCGTCTGGCCGGCGGAACAGCGCTTCAGCCAGCCCTTGCGTTCAAGTTCCCGCCGAGCTGCCTTGACGTTTCGCGAATCAACCTCGAATAGGTCGGCGATCCAGGACGCTTTGCAGCGCCCGCCAGAGACGCACTGCCCGCCTCGAAAGTAAAGCCCTCGCACCAGGTGCCCGAAAGCCGTGGCCAAGAGCACTGGGCGTCGCGCCAGCGCCAGCTCGCGTAGCAGGCGCCGAGGAAACGGGATACGCCGTTCTATGTTCGTAACTCCCCGGACCCGCTCGTAAATCGTTGTATCGTGCGCTTCAAGCGCAGCGAGTTCTCCCCGGCTGAATTCCGGTCCAAGCTCCGACCAAGTCATCAGGCCTGCTCGTTCCAAGCGAGCCAATGACCGGCGAACGGCAGGTTGCGACTTGCTGCGCACCAGGACTTGTAGCTCTTCGAGGCAGTATCGCGGGCGCACGCCCTTTGAAGCCACGCAGCGCCGCGATAGAAGCTCGTGACAGGCCAGCCATACCCGGAGGTCCAGCAGCTCGATGATCTCGCGTCTGAACGCAAACCAGGCGGCCAGGAGGCCCACGCCGGCGACAAAGCAGTAGCCTCCGGTAGGCTTCTTGGCGCGCACGCGCAGCGATAGTGGAGCTGAGCTAGTGTTCTGCAACATGATTGGAATCCGTTAAGCGGAGAAGTCGCGGGCCTCCGTATTTCCCGGAGACTGCGTGCGAGCGACAGAGAACGACAGGCAGAGACGAACGAGCGATTGACACGCCCAATGCAGGTAGGCTAGGTTGGATTTGCGACATCCCCTAGCGCTGCCGCGCTTGGCTTCGGTCAACCGGCAGCCCGGGTTCAACTCTCGAAGCACTCAGCCCATAAGGCTATCTCTCGGATCACGTGCGGTCTCCATCAGTAACCGCCCGCAGATCGTTTGACTCCACCGTATCGCGCGCTGATTCACCCGCGCAATCGGTTTAATCGCTTAGGTCATGACCAGGCACGCGGGAACGCCCGCAAGCGCCGCAGTGCTTCCACCGGGCACGCCCGCATCCCTGCATGCCCGCAGGCCTGAATGCGCTCGCATAATCCACTGTGGATCTGTGCTTGTGCAGTTCCGATCGCGTGTGGTAGGTCCATGAGCAGGACAGGCGCGCCTGATGGCCCGCGCGCCCGCAGGCGAGTATACCGGCACGCCATGATGCACAAACTTCATTTGACTGTCTCACGGAGGGACATGGAACGAGCACCAAGATTGGGAATTCTCATTGCGGTTGGTAATCAGAAGGGCGGGGTCGGCAAGACGACCGTAACGGTCAACCTAGCCGCAGCACTGGGCCTGGGCGGCTACAAGTGCCTCATCATCGATCTCGACCCAGCGGCAGGAGCCACTAAACACCTTGGCATCCCCGTGAACAGTTTTGCGGGTACGCTGGAGCTGCTGACCACGGACGAACGGCTCGACGTGATCGCTTTGACCGACCGCATGCCGAAGGGCGTAGACCTTGTTGCCGCTCGCCCGCAGTTATCTGAGCTGGACACGGTCCTCTCCAAGTACGTGGACCGGACGCGCATTCTCGATCGACTCATGGCGGATGCGCGGTCGCGCTATGACTTCATTCTGCTCGATACGGCGCCTGCAGCCGCGGACATCACCACGGTCGCTGCGTACTCGACGGCCGATTGGTTCCTGCTCTCGGCCTTTCCTCATCCGCTCTCGCTCGGCGGCTTGACGGAAGCGCTTGCGGACATTGCCGATGTGCGCCGTCATCGCAACCCAAAGCTCGAAGTGCTCGGTGTCGTGTTCAGCAACGTCGATGGCCGTGCGAAGCGCCTGCGCGCACAACTCGAGATCGTCGTCACGGAGGCGCTTCCCCGACGCAGCTTCGGTACGGTGATATCGCAAGCCGTGATCTTGCCCGAGCTGTCCGGCAAGGGGCGGACCCTCTTCCAGGTTCCCGGCTACCCGAAGATCGCGGCCGCCCAGCAGTATCTTCGCTTGGCTGCGGAAGTGGAGCACCGCGTCCTGAACCGGCAAGCATTTCTCTCTGGCACGCTTCAGCCGTTCGAGCAAGCCGGCTCCCGAATTCCGCATCCACCCGAGATCACTGACACCGTGACAGTGGCTATTGATTCGCTCACATCGGAAAGCATCCATGGCGAAAGCACTTCGTGAGAGCATACCGTCCAGTTCCGTGGCGCGGCTCCTCGATAAGTCGGCGGCAACCCGCGCTCTTCAACCAATGGAGTCGATGGGACAGTTGGATGCGGATAGGCAGGAGCGAGACCATCCCGAGCCGTCCGGCACACCTACACCCGCGCGCCAAATCAAGCGCGAGTTCATCCTATCGCCCGAAGCCGATGACGCCTTCTCGCGATTACTCGATATCTTCCGACGCTCTACTCAGACTCGCTTGAGCGCCAGCTACATGCTTCGAGCACTGATCCTCGCTGCTGGTCACGCGCTGCCGACATTGGAGCGTGAGGCACGACGGCTCGGACACCTGCGCTTGCCGGGCAATGGACCTGGCACTGAGGCCCTACGTGAGAGTTTCGAGCGTCGCCTCGCGGCTGCGTTCGTGGCCGGTATGCGAGCAACCGACTCGTACGAGCCCTCCGCTGACGAGACCGCTCGGAGTCGGGACCGAACCGGCAGGTAGGCAGCCCGCCCTGCCTACGTACGCCCTCATCGCGGCCAAGGGCCTGGCGGCCTCCGCGGGGCGAGCCGCGACGAGGACGGCCGTATACGGCAGGGGCGAACGGAGCATGCGATACACGCGGGAAAACGCGTGCTATCCACCAGTACCGCACTCTGGTGGCATCTCGTCCCATGTCCGACCATCAAGAAGCCGGCCACCTTTGGCCGTACCGCCATTTTCCCGAGCAGTCGGGTCGCACGGGTCGGGGTTCGAGCCAAGGTTTCCCCATTGTTTGAAGAAGAAGGGCATGCCGGCGTGCAGACACTGGTCGCGTAGATCACATACCCAGTTCGCCGCAGTTGACCGCGCCCCAGGGCCCAGATTCACCGCCAACGATTGCCCAGTGGATACCGTCGAGATTGAGGCAGGGCAGCGGACCAAGTAGCGGCTCCAGCGATAAGAAACGCACTCGGGCGGGAGTCGAGCGCAACAGGTCAATCCGTGATATATATTCGGCGGTTTCGACGCTGACACCCATCCAGATGTTGGCCGTCCACGTGAGATCGCGGGCGAGTTCAGCCAGTTTATCGGCACGCTTCGTCAGAACTTGAAAGCGATGTTGCGGATGTTCATTCATAACGCGGAAAACACGGGCAATGAAATCTGGCGGGACGTCTTCGTGGAAGAGATCGCTCATCGAGTTCACGAACACCAGCCGTGGTGCTCGCCACGACTCCGGGTCCGCTAGCGCTTCTTCAACGGGCAAAACGACGTTGCTCCAGCGGCCACGATCATTGATCACGGGCAAATAGTTGCGGACGCGATCTGTTCTGTCGGGGCGCTTGCGCGCCATTCCGTGAAGGCGCGCGGCCATTCGCTCGGCATAGCAATGCGCACAACCAGGGCTCACTTTCGTACACCCCACGACCGGGTTCCAGGTCAGCTCCGTCCATTCAATCTTTGTTTGTCCCATCGCTTGCTCCTTTCACAGTGACCCTGCTGGGAGTACGGCCCAGGCCCAGTTCAACCGCGACTTGTTGCGCGGCGTCCCGCTTGCGCCGCGCCAATACGGCTGGCGAAATGATGTTTGCCGCTACGTCCATCGGCGCCGCTGGCCCAAGCGCCTGGGCAAAACGAGCAAGCGCCTCCCAACTCGTGTACATGGTTCGACCGATGCGAATCGCTTCAAGCTTGCGCTTGTCTGGGCCAATTCCGCGCGAGATCCAGCGGTAGCAGGCCGACAGGTGTATGCGCTTGCCGTTCTGACGCCGTGGCAGAAGGGCCGGCAATTCGGAAACCGCGATCAGTGCTTCACAGCCCAACGCAATCATGAGAGAAGGCTCACTACATGAATCGGCAACAGCGTCAACATAGACAGGGCGCTCCTCGGTGTCCTCCCTTAGTACCCGATCGGGCAACCACGGCGGGTTCTCAAGCATGTGTAGGAGGCGCCAACCACCGCAGCGCGGACAGCGGGATTCGGGAGTCCTGGAGAACCACTTCGCCGTGCACTGCTCGCACGCAGAATAGAACCATTTCGTGTTCATTGATGCATCACAGGATCAGGCTCGGTATCCAAGTGCGTCGCTTGTACAGCTTGCAGCCTGGGACGACCGACGAGACGTCCTTTGCTCCGTTTCCACGATCCACGTATGCACGGTATCCAGGACCTTTGCCGCGACGAGCAGGTCGTCTCGGCCCAGCGAATGCGTTTCCTGCCACTCGCCCTTGTCGTCCCAGTAAAGGCGCACGGGGACCACATTGTGAACGATGCCGTTAGTGGTACTGTTGGCCCACACTACGGCCTTGATTGCACCGATTCGGAATTCATGCACAGGCTGATTCCGGATCTGTTTGGTCGATTCATTCATGACGAAACTCCCTTCGAACCTTGGGAACTGGACTCAACACTTGATGACACCGTTATGGACGGCTCATCATCGCGTGTGATCACCGGCGACGTAGACCCGAATAGGTTCGTGGCCGTGGTGCGGCGGCACATGCCGTCGCGTATCTCGAATCGTTGATCGCGGATGGCGCTCGCAAACCGCAGGTGGAATCCGATGAGGGTACGCCCCGCCAATTTGGCGCGCTCCTGGACGAGCGCCCGCAGTTGGGCCACCGGAATCTCCGCGCGAGTTTCCAGGGAAGCCAGGATGCCCTCGACAACATCCGCCGTGCTCATGGCGCGGTTGCGCGAAGCGGCGTTCGAACGCCGGGCCTCAACCTTCACTCCCAGTGCCGCCAATGCGGATCGCACACGACGGAGCTCACGCGCAAGATCGCGAGAGCGCGATTGAAGTTCGACCTGCTCCGACGCCAGCCGGCTCTCTTCCGCACGCAGTTGCTTTGTGATCACGTCGAGCGTGACGGCACTTTCCGTCTGGGGGCTCATAACACAGTCTCCCCTGATTCAGGTGCATCCGTTTCAAAGAGGTTGGGAGTGCTGGGCGGCCGCGAACCGCTTCGTTTTCGGCGCGACTTCGAGGTTGGACGATCCGGTTGCTTCGATGGCTGGTCCAGCGGGACGCCGTTGATCAGCAGGTCAAACGCCGGCAGCCACTCTACGATGATTCGCACCTGCCGGGCCAACGCCGGCCGGCCATCCGCTTCGGGGCGGTTCAAGGCTTTACTGACGACCTTGCGCCGCTGAGACGTTGTGACGACCAAAGCAATACCGAAACGGTCAGCCATAATCATGTCACGCAGACCGGATACGCGCCGTGCATCCACAACAAGCTCGCGCACGCGGCGAACGATCGAACGGACGGAGGTTTCTGCTCCGGGAATATATACGCCGAGTAGAACGGGCTGGTCGTCGATCTGCGCCATGCAGTGCGTGCCCTCCGGTAACGGGTCGCCGACCAGCTCACGCAGCTCGTCGTCCTCTAGCCGATAGCGCTTGCAGCCCGCCACGTGGCAGAACAGGAGTACGCCCAAATGCTTGTGCATAGCCTGGCTACCAAAACGGCGAGCCCGCGACTCAGAGATTTCAAGCACGGAAGCGCCCTTCTTCGAAAGCTGGTAGAGGGCACGGTTGCCCGGCAGCGAGCGATCTGCTACGACGAGATCGCTGCCTAGTAATCTTTCCAGGGCCGGCTTCAGCACCTTGTTGGCATCATTTAGCCGACTTAGTACGGCACGTACGCTGACCCTGTAACGGGCCAAGTGCTCAAGGATTGTCCGGTCGATTTCTTCCATGATCGCGATCACCACAGCTCGTAGGGCAGTCCGCGCGAGGCGCAGAATTCGTGAAGCTCGCGCAGCTTATCCACGGAGTAAGACTCACCGACGACCTCGATGGCCATCGGCTGACCGGGCAGCCGCAGCAAGGCGTCGGGGACCTTTTGACCAGGAAGGGCCTTCGCGGCACTACATGCTTCTCCCTCCCAGTGTTGCGAGCCCCACTGCGTTGCTCGGAGAAGCCGCAGGTACAGCTGTGCGACGTGCAGATCGTGAGTGCCCTCGCTGAGCCGCGGCGTGCGGAACGTTGATCCGAACCGCGCGGCGGCAAGCGTAGTTGCAACCACGCATACGACACTGCGCGTCGGAGATTCCCAACGGCGAGCGGTATGCGACACGACCCTTGTGAAATCGGGGACCTCTTGACCTGGCGTCCAGCGCGCGAGCGCGTTCGTGAAGATGCGCTCTTCCCCAGCCAGTATGCGAACAACCCGCACAAAGCGCGCTCTCGCAAGCTGGCGGATGCGCTTACGAGCCGCGCTCGCCCCGGCTGCCTCCGGCCACCACGTACGAGCGACCTGCGCCACACTCAGCACCTTTACGCGTCGAACGAGCGTGTCGAGAATCTCCAGGTCACGCTGACCCAGGTAGACCCGTGCATCAGGTGCTTCCCTCATTTTCGGTTCATTTGATTGAATCATCGCCATATCCCTGGCTTGCCCGTGGCAAGGTGCTTTTCAAAAAGGCCCAGGGCCCCCCTCAAAGGAGAGAAAGCCCTTGGCCCCTCGACGGACCATGAACAGCAAGTAGCTTCGTCTCGTTGTCATAAGCGCCTCCTATTGGATGCCCTGTTGCACAGGGGATTGAGTCAAGAATCACTCAAGCCCCCGAACAGGGACTTCAGAGAAGCTCGATCGATAGGAAGTCTTGCGCATGGCCACCGAGTCTGATGCCGCTGTTATTTCACGTCGTTGCGGCGTCGACAAAAGGAAGCCGTTTCCTTCTGGTTCGAGTTGTGCTACCAACTCAGCCATGGACTCCTGGATCTATCTTCTTGCGCTCGCCTTCCGTTCACGGGAGTTGCGCCGCTTGCTCGCCGTCGCGTTGTTCGTGACCGGCATTGTTCTGGGCGTAACCCTCGGAAGCGTGCGGTAACTTCCAAGGTGAGAGTGAAGCACAGCTTCACTCTCAGCGTGACTAATACAGGCCTCGCCATGCACGGGCGAAGTTGTGTAGGCTGAGCCCTAGGCATGTCCCGAGCATCAGCCACCACATAGCCCAACCGATCTCACGCAAACCGATTGGCCATTTCAGGTGGACAACGACGTGACGCAATTCCCTATCGTCATCGTTCTTCTCCATAGTTCCTCCATTTATTGCCGTTCAACCATCCGCTCGCTTTCGGGTGGAGCGGTTGGAACAGCGGCGATATCGGAGTTAACATGGGATACATGTCCACCAGACACCGTTTCACCTCCAGGTGTCCAACGAGGTCGCAGAAGTATCCGCTGCGATCGGAAGAAAACCCGCCATATCAGTCCTGCCAGTCGCTCATTCGGTGCCTTCCTGCGCGCAGGGCCGTCTGCTTGAAGAACTGCATCAATCTCGCATAATTGTCCTCGGCCCTAGATTGCACGTCCTCAACATCTTCCTTGTTCACAACTGTCCTTGGTGCGGCTGGCACGGTTACGTTCCTTTCTGGCAGAGTCGGCCACGGCGTGTGCATTCGCCTCTCGTACTCCTCACTCGACATGCTGTATGGCGTCCACACGTGCCGCGGAACCCCGTTGAGCCGTGTGAAGCCCGCCCCTGTAATTACTTGTACGAGCGAACCCTGAGCATCCTCGTTAACGAAATTGATATCGTTTTGCGTGAGGCTGGGACACAGTACTTCCGTCTCCGTGACTCCTGAGCTGGTACCACTGCTGCTCGTTTGGGTCGAATACGACCGTAGATAGCCAAGCCGTTCCCCAGACACCTCGATGAGCTCGCGACCGTCGCGCGGATCAACAACTGTGAACATCTGCTTGAAGTGAGTATTCACGCGAACGGTATCGCCGAGCGTCGGCGCATCCGGCACGTTCAGATCGGAGCGCGCCTGATTGCTCAGGAACATTGAGGTCTTCGCGCCGGAGCACTGCTGAAAGAGCGTCCCCATGTTGGACGAACAGATCACCTGGGCCTCGTCAAGTGCAATATACGATCGGCGTTCGGGGTGAGTGTCGTTCCAATCACCGGCTGCGGTCACGAAGCTAAAGAGCAACAATTTCGCGACGTCACGAGCACTCATCGCACTCAAACGAACCGGCAATGAGCAGAACACGACTTCGCGATTCGCAATGACAGACGGCATATAGATCTCGTCCACGCTAGCCGGCGCTTTACCAAGCACTGTAAACTGGGCCAGGACGTAGATACTTGAGACGAGCTCAAAAACGTCCCTGTGTTTCTTCGGGTTCAATTCCGTGAGCAGGAGCTCGTGCAACTCCTCCCACGTCTGTGGCTTCCGTGGAGCATTCTTGATAGTCGTCAGCAATAGATCCCGGTGTTGCTTGGAATAGTATCCTTTCCCATAGCTCAAGCCATGAAAAAGGCTTAAGGCATTGATCACGAGCTCGACCCACTCCACGACCGGGCGTTCTCCGATGCCGAGGTTGGTGATCGGATTGAAGTAGGCAGTCGCATGCCCCTGGGAGAGCGAGAAATAGTGGAACCGTTGACCCCGCCGTTCCGCCTCCAGGCGGCACGTGTGAAAGAACGCGAGATCGCCCTTAAGATCGATGATGAGAAGCGGAACTGGCTCGGACCAACGCCACAGCGCCGCAGCATCAGAGCCGAGCAAAGGCTGCCCCGCGCGGTCGCGTACAAGCTCATTGTGGCCGCGAATGATCTGGGTAAGCAGCGTCATAACGCCGAGGCTCGTTTTGCGGCTTCCGGTCGAGCCCAGAAAGTGGGCGTTGCCTTTCAGAATCGAGTAGGCCAACAAGGCCGGAGTCTTGCAGGGAAGCTCCCAACGGGACACTAGCTTGAGGGGATGCCACGCCGTGTCGCAACTGGGGAGGTGCCAGCCGATAAACAGATGCTCCGACAGTGCCACACCATCCGCGACATGCTTGGAATGTGCAACGAGATTCGCGGCATGCTCCCAGTCACTCGCACCGAGCGCGGTAGGCGAATTCAATGCGCCGGAGTATTCGTGGATTGGCCTGATCTGTATTGCTGCGAGGGACAAGACCGGGAGTGCGACAGCCACAAGAGTGGCCGCGACGTGTGCCAGCAGCCACACGGGGCTCGACCTATCATGCACTGGCTCGTGCGCATCCAGAACAACATAGAACGCGGCGAACGTGAGACCTACGGACGCCGGAAGGAGCTCAGTCGCGGTGGTGCGTGCTCGGCTCTCGCGCCTATCGTGTGGCAGCCACAGGCCACCCGTGCCACCAGGTGCTGTGAACCGCGTATCAGGATATCGGTGAAAGACAAACATCCACTCGCAGAAGGTACTCCATACCCAGCGAAGCCTGGTCCGATCACGCCCAGCACTATTCCATGCTACAAGCAGCACGAGGAGCGAGGCGGTCATCGACGCGATGACTGGCCACGGAACGACCACCAGTACCGCTCCGACAGCAAAGGGCAACCATCTGGGATAGATATCCAGCGTCACAGTTCTGGACGTGGTGTACCCCTGGCGCGTGTGCCACTCGTGGATAAACTCCAGCATGGGGTTCCGCTTCGATCGACATCGGTACCAGACTGCCAGCAGAACCGCAAACACAAGCAGTCCGACGAGGCGGCCGTACCGCAGAATCGGCCACAGGCACAGCGTAAGGACTCCGGCGACCAACAGCGCAATGCATGTTGGTCGGAACAACGTGCCGGCACGAGTCCCGGGTAGAACCGAGCAAGTAAACAGCCTTTCAGTCTTCACGGTTCAACCTCTACAGCGTCAACCCCCGAGCCGCGAGAACACAGTGCTCGACCAGACGTTGCTGGTCCCCGATGAAGCGGTAGTCAGGCAGACCGTCCGAGCGGTGCGAGGCCAAGGCCTTCAACATGGTTGCATTGACCGCTTGTTCGCTCGCAATCCCGACCGTCTGGATTCGGACCCCCATCCGCTTTAGTCGCGTGGCAACGTCGTATGGCTCCGGACCCGAATTGTGAACCCCATCCGTCAAGAGCAGCACCATTCGGCTCGCGCCGTCCTCCGTCGCAGTTTGGAAGAGTGTCTCGGCCGCCATCAGACCTGCGGTGATGCTCGTGTTGCTGCCCGAGCTGATCGCCCGGATGCGCGACGCAAGCCCAGCGTCGACTGCCGGCACAAAGTGCGATACCAGTTGAGCGAACTGGTCAAATGCAACAACCGCGACCTGATTAGCTCGGTTTTCGCGCGACGCGCTCATTACAAAGCCAATCGCCCCCTCAATGGCCGCGGCCAGACGAGACGGTTGCCAATCTTGTTCCAGCATGCTGGGCGACCGGTCCACGACCAACACCGCCCAGTAGCGGGCGGTGAGCCACGATGAACCGGGAAGTTGACGCACCCATGGTAAAACCTCGGCCTGGATATTCTCGTGCATCTGTCATCCTTTCTATCGTCGCCGTCCCACTGCGACCAAGTGATACTCTGTGTCACTCACTTCGGGACATCGATCGTAATCGACGTATCATCACCCCCGATAATGTCGCGCGCAGTGATAGTCACTACGCCATTCTCGTCGAAATCGAACGTCACTTCGATGCGTGCGGACCGAGCAGCTTCGACGGGCATGCCCTTGATCTCCAATGACGCGAGGACACGACAGTCTTTGAGTTCGGCGCGGTCGTCACCTTGTAGTATCTGAATGAGGGCTTCACGCTGGTCGGGAGACTCCAAGCGGAATCGTTGCGAGCGGCGGCAAGGTATAGGCGTGTTCTGCGGCACCACAGCGGCATTAGCAATGCGCATGGATCCGTTCGATCCGTCCTGCACCGCAACGCCAATGGCATGATGCGTAACCTCGCGGAGCATTCGTGTAGGCTGAGGGATGACATCGCCTCCGATACGGTCACGCTTACCCCGCTTCTTGAGTTCAGCCTGGGCGACGAGAGCGGCGCCGTACGCGACTGCCAGTTGCGGGTCGATCTCGCATCGCGGCACCATTCCGGTGTGATCGGCGACTCGCCGCTGAAGGTACGGCATCCGACTCGGGCCACCGACCAGGAAGAGACTCGTGAGATCCGTATACGCGAGGTTTGCCGCCTTGAGACACTCGTCCAACCGAGTGAGTGAACGCTCCACGAGATCGGCAATCGCTCCCTCGAATTCCGCGCGCGTCACCGAGACCACGTGTTGCTTGCCGTTGGCGAGAAGTGGAACCTGCACCTCGTCGCGGCTTCCCAGCGAGATCTTCGCAGCCGTAACGCGTGTCGTGAGGTCGTGCATGAAGAGAGCATCCACCGCCAGTGACTGTGGGTCACATTGAATCGCTTGTGTGAGCTTCCTAATGACTAGCGTACGGAGAATCTCGTCCATCTGCTGGCCACCGAGGTTCCGCTCACCTGTTGTCGCGCACACACGAACATCATCGCCGGTGGATACGCAGACGCTGATGTCGAGTGTACCCCCACCCATGTCCCATACGGCGAACCTCTCGCCTGGCGCCATGTTTCGGCGCTGTGCATATGCAAAGCTAGCGGCGGCCGGCTCGCTGATCATGCGTCGCACCACAATGCCGGCCAACTCGCAAGCGCGCAAGAGAGCTTTCTTCTGGACGTCGTCGAATTCTGCTGGCACCGTGATCACGCCGCCATTAACGCGTTCACCTGTCTGCCTCTCCATGAGCTCTTTTTGATAAGCCAGTAGCACGGCCACAAGCTCTTCGGCACACTTCCCCCTCAGCAGGGGTTCCGTTGAGCCAAGCTTGAGCTTGAAATTGGACACTACCCCCTTGGGGTCGACAAAGCCCTGCTCACGCGCTGCCTGACCGATAAGCCAGCCACCATCCGATTTGGCATACAAACACGTTAACACCGAGGCGCCACCCTCTGGATTGGAGACCTCAACCGGCTCCCCCGTACGATCCACGTACGCTGCTTTGGATTCGTCGTTTCCCACATCGAAGCCACCATCAATGCCATCATCCATAGCGATATCTCCTAAGAACGACCCTGATCCCTCACAAACACGCGCACCTGCTCCCGGACAATTACTTTCTTGTCCTCAAGGCGGATGTATCCTTCGAGGTAACTCTGTGCGATGCGCCCAGCCTGATCGTCAGTGTGAGCGCGTACTCGCTTGATCGGCTCATGGCGAGCAACGTCAAAATGATCTCCGGCTTTCGAGCGGTACTTTTCGATACCGTATTGCGCTAGTAGGTTCCAAAGCTCTACTTGGTCCAATACCCTAGCAGTATGAACCCATTTTAGAACTTCTTCGGCGACAATTGGATCACCGCTTCGAACGTGCTTGCGCATTTCTTCAACTCGCGGATGCTCACGAGCGATTCGGTGAAGGACCCCAATCACCGCGCGAAAGATCGGGAACAGTTCACTCTTGTGCTTCTCGTTGCGGTACCCGCGAACCTCGTCGTCGATGATTGACCGTCGGCGTACCACGTCGAGGACGGACGCGGCGACCTCGCTCAAGGTATCCAGTCTCTGGGCGACTTGAGATTGCGACTCGATGAAGCGGCACTGGGCATCTTCGATCCTCTCCACCTGTTGAGTCAGTTCATCGACTGCTCGCGCAACTGCCTGGACGCTCGCCACGATTTCGAGTTGCACATCCGGCTGCGCTGTCCTTATCTCGACTGGAGAGAGTAGAGACCGTGCATCGTTCTCGATTTCGGCCGGCGTTGTGCCTGCAAGCCATGCATTCAGGCCGTCGATATTCGAGTGCAACGCGCCGAGCCTTTGCGCCAATTGTGCGATCCACGCACACGAAGCCGTTGGGCAATCACGACGGGCCACAGGGACTGCTATCGATCGGTGATAAATCGTTTCCTCGACGGAGCCGTCGAGTCTGATCTGTCCGCCGTTATTCGATTCGCGGGCCACAGTCATGGTCTCCATTCAGCGAACGGCTAGTCCACGCCGAGCCGGTTCCGCCGCACGGCGCGGGTGTGACGGTTCGCGTCGCCACACAGGTGGCTTTGGGCGGTAATCCGTGCCCGCGACCACCAATCGCCAACTCAGCACCGGGCAACGAACCGGGCAAGCCATTGCTAGATTTGTGCGCTCTCGGAAATGAAATTGCGACCACAATCTCTCCGCGCCGCCTCCACACACTCAGCACACGCGCGGCGCATGACAGCGCCGGGACGATGTCGTGATGCCGATCATCGCAGTTCTTATGGCGCGACTGCTCCCCGCGCTTCCTGGTGGCGGTCAGTCCAGCAGAGATCGAGACAGAGGGCGTGCGGGACCTGCAAGCGCCAAGTGTGGCTCGTAACAGATTGATGCATAGGAGGTTGCGATTCGTTGGCCGCTCAGTTTGGGTGCCACGCGGGCGTGTAGTTATAGGACCAGCCAGCTCGTCTAAGAAGCTCTCAAGTTCCCCGAATCCCGGTTCTAAGCGGTTGCCGCCATTCGGCTTGCACGAGGTGTACTATTGAACTTGTGAACGATCAGCACCAAAAACACCTGACCGCGCGACCGAACAGCGCGCACACGCTATGGGCACCGTCACCGCATGAGGGGCGGCCGGAGATTCGGTTCGAGCTCTCTGTCATCCAGAGGGTATGGGCCGTGGAGATGATCATCGCCACCTCGGCCGACGGGCTAGCAACCGAGCGATCGCGCGGAGACTGGCCCGCCAACGCGAACGTCAGCGTGCTTGCAGCGGTTCTTGCTGTATTACAACTTCGGTCACACCAAGGCTTGGCACCGATACTCGACGCTCGAAGAAGCGAGGCCGAGTTCCAGCTTGCGGATCGATTTCGGAATCTCTGGTACGCGCCTCGCGGGGGATCGGGTGGTTCCCACTGGTCGATTTGCGTTTTCGATCACTTTCCCACTGGAGATGCCTTTACCGTTACCCCCCTTGAGCGATTCATGGAGATCAATGGAGGACCAAAGAACTTTACGGCGAGACTGAAATCCAGTCCTGGTGTGGTCACTAGGTTTTGGCAGGACGGCAGAGAGATGACCGTTCACGACCTTTCAGATTTCATTCGCAACGGCTTCGGCATAGACATTGCAACATCGACTGTGTCTACTCGCGACGACGGCCGCTTCCCATCTACTTCGCTCACTTCTTTGCCGGCTCAGGTTCCGGCGCGCCCGTCCCTCCCGGTGCAATCGCCACTGGACGACACGTTCGTGGCGTTCGGCTTGCAAACCGAATCGCAGCACGTGAATGCACTCAAGCACCAACTGGAGCAGCTCCAGCCAACGGACTCGTGCGTCGAGGAAGCGAGAATCCTGCACGAGCTCGGTCGCCACCTCATTGCGGCACAAGGCTATGCGTCCTCCGAGGTGCAGGCAGTATACACACGAGCGCGCCGTCTACTGCAATACATCGACGACGACAAAGAGTACATTCGTACAGTGTGGGGCATATGGGCATACTACGCCGTTTCGGGCCAACTCGATCGAGCGGAAGAGACTGGCAGGTTGCTTCTGCAACACTCAACAGCACTGAATCAGGGCGGAGGCCTTCTGCGGGCACATAATGTGCTCCTCGCCACATATGGTTATCGTGGCGACCTAGATCAGGCTCTTACCCACCTTATGGAGGCCCGTCGCTATCTGGCGAACCAAGAGACCTGGTCACCGGAGACACCCAGCTACGACGAAAATGTTGAAGTCTCGCTACACTCTAACGCCGCCTGGGCGTTATGGGCGGCTGGAAGGGATGCCGACGCATGCCACGCAGCGGACACAGCCATATTGCTCGCCACCCGCACGTCCAATAGCTTTACGCTGGCCCACGCGTTATACTTCGCGGCCCGACTTCACCATCTCCGGCGTGATCCTGCCGCGGCACGCGATGCCGCGCGTAAAACACTAGAGCTTTCCAAAGAGGAATCGTTTCCATTATGGTGGGCAGGCGCCGCAATCGTGGCTGGCGATCTCCGTTCACAGGAAGGAGACCATGATAACGGTCTAGAGCTCGTTCAAGAGGGCATGCGCGTATGGGAGGCTATTGGGGCACGTATCTCCGCGCCGTATGGGCACCTAACGCTGGCCCAATGCCTCGGCCGCCGTGGCGACCTACTCGATGCGATTGCCGAAGTCGATAAAGCCCTGCGTTTGATTTCCGTCATGAATTGTCGTTTCCATGAGTCGCAGGCACATTGCGTACGGGCCGAGTTGCAAGCCCTCGCGTCGGGCAACGGGCATGTAGGGCTCGACGCGGACACTGAGAACTCGCTGTTGCATGCTATCGAGCTCGCGCGAGTACGACGGGCACGTTCATTCGAGCTACGTGCGCGCATATCCTACGCCCGTGTTTTGGCGGCTGAACACCACTCGATGGAGGCGCATCGAACGGTTGCGGCGGGCCTGCGGCATTTTTCCCCGCATGACTCTAGCCCGGATCTTTCTGAGGCCCGCTCATTCTTGGACCGTCTCGGGGCGTCAAACATGCCGTCGCCATAGCGAGTTGTGTAGGCTAGTTGGCCGGCACAGTGGTCAGGCCGCTACGGGACTTCTAACTGTCCCTTCGCGGCCTGGCCATGTCTTGGCCGCCCCAAGGCGCCGGCCCCACCCCTCCCCGGTGCTCGCCCCCTCCCTTCCCCGAGGGGGCTGCGCCAAAAGTCGCAAGCGAGGACTCATCTACTGTAATGACGGTCTTTCTTGCTTCGCGTCTGGCACGTAGTCGTTGCCTTGATGGCTATCATCACGTAGCTTTCCGCCCTTCGGTGTGTTCGCGCTGCACCCGGTGCACCAGCATGTGGTTGGTTCCCAAACGGCTCGCAAGGGTACGGGTACTCAAACGCTTGCCGCCCTTGCCCGAGTGGCTGCTCAGGCGGAGAATATCAGCAGCCAATCGCTCACGCTCAGTCGGTCTGCGGCCCGGCCGTGGGGCATCTCGTTCGATTCCAGCAAGTCGGTTCCGTGCGAATCGCCTCCGCCAGCGGCCAACGGTTTGAGGGTCCGTTCCCAACTCAAGTGCAATCTGGCTATTCAGTGTTCCATCGGCCGCTAACAGGACGATGCGAGCACGCAGGGCGATGCGCCCACGCCCAACTGCCCATCGGCGAAGAGTGCTCCTTTCCGTTCTACTCAGTGAAATCGCGAGTGCCGTCCGCATGTCTCCATATTGCCAGAGAACGCGCGGCACAGCAACTCACTTGAATCGCAGGCTTCCGTGCAACACAACCCTTGCATAATGTGCCGAAGTTATGTTACGGTCGTTTCGCACGGGCCAATCCTGGTCCGTCGCATCACAGGAGCAGAACATGGCGACACATAGCCTGGCCAGGAGGGATCACCTGGAAAGAGGCCCAGGAGTTCGTCCGAACGTTTCCCGAGCGGCTTGCTTTCCGCGGCTACTTCCCGACCAGCCGCCGGAATCGCATTCCACCCGAGGAGGTCGTATTACTGGTTCTCGACCGCACACAACTGACGCTTGACTTGGTTATTAGTCGGCTACCCGTGCGGTTGGGGGGCGGGGGTGTAGCTGAAGGACCGGCCCGCCGCGACTGGCGTCGGGCCTGATTTGCTATGGGGCATATGAAGACGACCACGACAGGGCATTCGCTGGCTGAGCGAATGAGCGAGTTCTACAGGAGCATGACTTCACTTGTCTCATATCCGACACGCTGGAATCGATGTGGCAACGCCAGCTACCGCGGCAACTGCGACGGACGCCTGTTTCTCGGCTTGGTGCTCCGCTACCGGCCGGAGAGCGTTGCGGACCCGATGATGGGGTCAGGGACAACGCGAGACGTAATCGATTGGCTCAACCGCAAGAGCGGAGCCTCCATCCGCTATTGGGGTGACGACCTTCGCGCTGGGTTCAACCTCTTGACGCAGGACCTGCCCGGCCGGTTTGACTTCGTGTGGGTGCATCCGCCCTATTGGGACATCATTCGCTACGGCGACCATCCCGATGACCTGAGCAACATCTCTGACTACACCGCCTTCCGCGAGGCTCTTCGCGTTTGCCTGCGTCGCTGCATGGCGGCCCTAAACCCAGGCGGCCGACTTGCGGTACTCGTCGGCGATGTACGCCGACGTGGCAGCTACATCCCAATTGTCCGCGATGTTCTAAACCTAGAGGGCGAGCTTGGGCAGCTTCGCTCGGTCATCATCAAGGCCCAGCACAACTGCCGCTCCGACCGTGTTCAGTACGCTCCGCTGGAAGATGTTCCTATTCAGCATGAGTACTGCGTGGTCTTCAAACGTAACCAGCCGCTCAAGGCGTTACGCAATGCCGCCTAGCGGCGGCGGTGCATTTCCCGCCATGCCGTGAGGCGCGCAACGTCTCGGCCACACTTCACGTCACCGGCGCTCGTAGCATCGCATGGTTTTACAAAGGAGAATCCCGCGTCCGAGACTCATCTGCCGTTCCACGAACGGCCCGACTTCGTCCCCACACGGCAAGCCGGTCTTCGAGACGACAATCAAGAAGACGCTTGCATAATGTGCCACACTTATGTTACAGTCTTCGTGCATCTCAGGCACACGCCTATAGCGGGTCCCGTCAAAGCAACATGGCGAGGATTGTTCGCAGATGCGCGACCCGGAGATGTGCTCGGCTCTCGGCATTTAAGCAGTTGCTGGGCAATCAGACCCACGAGTTTAACAACCGGCCAGGGAGGGGCTGGCCGGCTTTCTTGAAGAGGCACAATGGAACTATTGACCCAGGACATCCGGAACCGCCTTCCGCGGCTCTACATGACCCAGACCGAGGACGACCCCGTCGCCCAGGTGAAGTTCTTCACGCCGTGGAGCAACTGGACCTGGTACGCAACCGAGTTCGACGGCGAGGACCTGTTCTTCGGCTACGTCAAAGGACTTGATGACGAGTGGGGCTACTTCAGCCTTACCGAGTTGGAAGCGGCAAGAGGCCCCGGCGGAATTCGAATCGAACGCGACCTCTACTTTGAGCCGTCGCCTATCAGTCAGTTGCGTTAGCCTACCACCGACGGCCGCCCAACATGGGCGGCCAAATCACCATTCCGGAGATTGCCTATGAAACGCACGTGCAAGCACCGAACCCTCGTTTACTACCCCGCGTTGGTGGATGACCTTCCCGCGTTTGCGATGGAGATTGGCTACTCGCTCAGCGGCTTACGAAACGCAACGCAGACAGCCATTCGGAATCGAATCGACGACGCCTATATCAGTCATGAATCCGATCGTGGCCGCGGGCAGCGTCCGGACATCCTCTCGCTCGACATCGGGCAAGCTCGCGTCCATTTTACGATAGAGGCTCATGTCGTCATGGTGCGTGGCTATAGCTATGACATTGACCGTGAACCGCTCGATAACCGGGACGGAGGCTACTTCTACGTTGACAATGCGTGGCCGTTCTGACTTCCGCTACGCGCTACAACCGCGGACAGCGCTAGGCGCTCTCCGCGACCGCCTCTAAAGCCAAACGCTAGCACCGCCATGCCCGTTGATTCCGCCATGCACGCTCGCCGACTCCCTCATCAGGGCACACCTCTCCCACGTGACCACCCATTCTGAAATGCGTCGTTTTCCGTAAGTCGCGTGTTTTGAACCACATAACGCCGTTTCTCCGCCGCCTGTTCCCCATACCAAGGCTTGGAGGAACCGTCGGCGAAACGGTCGCCAGAGCGGTAGTTTCCGATCAGCGCGGGGGGCAGCGCCTACTCCAGGAGCTCGGTCAGAATCCGCAGGATCTTCCCTTTAAGCCGCTCGTCCGCCGCGGCCCAGAGTTCACGTAGCCGTCGATCGGGTAATTGCGGCGGCCGACCGGACTCCTGCGGCGTGAAGAGGAACAGGTCCACCGGGTCGCAGCGTAACCCGCGACAAAGTGCGCTGATCGTTTGCAACGTGCAGTTGGCTTCGCCACGTTCAATTTCGCCGATACG
This sequence comes from Phycisphaerae bacterium, assembly GCA_022072505.1. Taxonomy (GTDB): domain Bacteria; phylum Planctomycetota; class Phycisphaerae; order UBA1845; family UBA1845; genus JABWBH01. Next base: position 1,016 of record JAJVHU010000056.1, on the reverse strand, counting down.
CTGCACCACAAAGCCGCCCCCGCACCGATCGGCCAGCTCGCGCTGTGTTAGCCCGAGACGGCTTCTAAGCTCGCGGACTCGTTTACCGAACATCTGCTGCAGATCCACGCGTCAGCCTCGAACTCTCAACTTGGGGAAGCAGTCTAAAGAGCGCACCAGGCCATGCTAGGCACGCCTTGACTTGCACGGAAGCCCCGCTAGCATCTAAAGCGTGTTAGCGACCCTGCAATACACGCGGAGCCGTGTTCGGCCCGCTAGGAACGGCGTCCCAGCACCGGCTATGACCGGGACGGGAGCTTCTGGCTCGGAGGCTGATCTGATGCAGCTTTTTGGTAGCGGTAGTGCCTCAGTCCTTGATACGTCCTTACGAAGTCCGCTACGGCGACGAGCAGGTAGGCTGCGTACGGCACGAGCCAGACGGTGCCCCGCGCTTCGCGTGCGAACAGGGCAGCGCACGCTACAAGCGACACCACGCAAAGGCTCAAGGTCGCCCGCACGGTCGATTGCCCTGAGCGTCCCCCGACCATCGCCTTTTGGTTCGGATGGCGCGACTGGAAAACGAGCAACTCTTCTCTTGCGAGGCGATTCACGTGCGATTCGATCTCGTCTAGCCGTCGCAGTTCGTCCTCCTTGGAGCGCGTGTGCGCGACGGCTGTCTCAAATAACCACACGAGCAGCGCTGGGGCCGCCAGGAGAATCATCAAGCGGAGATCGCCCGGAAGTTGTGCCAAGCTTCCGACGACCGCGGCCGACAGCCCGCCTACAAGGGGCAGACGTTCATCCACGGCTTTTATCCGCGTCAGCAGGAGCGCGTTCAAGGCGCGGTATTCCTCCAGCACCACGTGAATCCGCTCCAGGTCACTTAAGGATGGCTTGTCCGCATTCATCGGCTAGTGTAATGTTCCACAATTACTGACTCTTAACGAGCGCCTCGTGTGCTCGGACGATTTTGGGGAGGATGTCCGCGAGGTCGGCCTTCCAGACGAGGGGTTTGGGTTCCTGGTTATGGTGTTTGA
>JAJVHU010000050.1 GCA_022072505.1 Phycisphaerae bacterium | reverse complement strand
CGTGATCTGACTCCAAAGCGGGTATCCTTTCCGGCATGGCCCGGAAGACCGAATCCACTGCCGAACCGCACGCTCCGGAGGCCCCGCCAACCCAGCGGGCGTACACCCTCCGCCTGCGCGGCGCCGACACGCAGGACGATTCCTGGCGCGATGCGCTGTGGGCCACGCACGAATCCGTCAACAAGGGAGCCAAGGTCTTTGGAGAGTGGCTGCTCACCCTCCGGGGCGGTTTGAGTCACGAACTGGCCGAGCCGCCACCACCGCCGAAGGGAAAGAAGCGCAATGATGACGACACCGCGGTGCTTCGGAAGAACCGCCGCATCCTCCTTGCCCTGTCCTGGCTGAGCGTGGAGGACGCCCTGGGCGCTCCGAACGGCGCTGTCCGAATCGCCGGCGGGCAGGACGCCGACTCTGTCCGGCGTGACAAGGTGCTCACGGCGTTGCGCTCCGTTCTCGCGGGCTGTAAGCTCGGCAATCGCGCAATCGAATCATGGGTTGAGGACTGCGCCGATTCACTCTCCGCGAGGATTCGCGACGACGCTGTATGGGTGAACCGAAGCGCAGTGTTCGACGCGAAAGCTGCCGAGTTCAGAGGGCTCACACGCGAGTATGCCACCGAGACGGTGCTGTCATTCTTTGGGCCTGCCGACGATTACTTCTCGCTTCCAGACGCCGATGCCGATGACGGAGCCACACTTGCCGCAGGCGACGATGACTCGAAGTTCAAGCAGAAGGCCCGGCAATGGATCAGCACGAACTTCGGGACCGGCGAGAAGAGCGACACCGGTCAGATCATCACATCACTTCGCAAGCTGGCGAAGGCGGACTTGAACCGGTTTGCGCGCCGTCCCAAGGCTGAACTCATCGAAGCGATGTCCAAGAAGGTGAACGGCCCGACATCAGACCTCGACGGACTGCGAATCGGAATTGGATGGTCAACCGGTCGCCCCTCCAAGGGGCGGCTTGCCGTCGAGAATCTCCCGGATCGCCCGACAAAGAGCGATATCGAGTCGATGCAGAAGAAATTCGCGGAAGAGGCGGATGACAAGGACGCCAAGTCTGGAGCACGTGATGTGCCGAGATGGATGCCCAGCTTCCGTGGCTTCGTTGAGGCGGCGATCGGAATGCCCTTTGTCGGCCCGCGGAACCACATCGGGGAGTTCTCCGTCATGCTCGACCACGCCGCAAGGCGGGTTTCCATCGGCCACTCATGGATCAAGCGTGCCGAGGCGGAGCGGCGCCGTTTTGAAGCCGACGCGCAGAGACTCGGCACGGTTCCAGCCGATGCCGCCGCCTGGCTTGACGCATTTGTGCAGGAGCGAAGCGGCTCTGCCGGAGGCGAGTACCGCATCCGGCGTCGCGCGGTTGAAGGGTGGGACGAGATCCTCATGCGATGGAAGCGACCGACTTGCGCGTCCGCGGAGGATCGGGTTGCCGCAGCACGCGAAGTGCAGGCCGATCCTGAGATCGACAAGTTCGGCGACATCCAGCTCTTCGAGGCACTCGCGTCGGACGACGCGCTGTGTGTGTGGCGGAACGGCAACGATGTTGCGCCTGGTCAACTCAAGGACTACGTGTTTGCTCACGACGCCCGGTTCAAGCAGCGCCGATTCAAGGTGCCGGCGTACCGTCACCCGGATGCCTTGCGGCATCCGGTGTTCAGCGACTTCGGCAACTCACGGTGGAAGGTTGAGTACTCAGCGCTCAAAGCCGCGAAGGCAGCGCGTGGCGGGCGGCGCATCGGCACGCAGGACACAGACTGGCTCGGGAATCCGCGCCTCGTCCGGCTAGGGCTGTGGAACGGCGACGCCGTGAATGACTTCGACCTGCGGTGGAGCTGCAAGCGACTGTCCGCGGATCTTGCACTCACACAGCCGGCACACAACGGGCAGGTCCGCAGCGTATCGCGGGCCGACCGCCTCGGCCGCGCCGCATCGGGAATCAAGCCCGGTGAATCTCCTTCTCCTGCGGCACTGTTCTCGCAGGCGGAATGGAACGCTCGGCTCCAGGCGCCGCGGTCGCAACTGAACGACCTTGCAGCGTATCTCGATCGCAACGGCGGCCGCTGGGACGACAAGGCGAAGAGGATCCGAGACCGGCTCGCATGGCTGGTCACGTTCTCCGCGAAGCTGGAGTGCCGAGGCCCGTTCATCTCATTCGCGGTCGCGCGCACACTGACTGATCCCGCTCGGGAGGTACAGGTCAAGCCGCGCAACTCCGAAGACGAGTGGCGCGGACTCGCGTTTCCATTCTGGCATCCCGACAATAAGGGACGAAAGGCTCACGCGAAGCACCTGCTTTCCCGATTGCTCGGTCTTCGCGTGCTGTCCGTGGACCTTGGACATCGCTTCGCGGCAGCATGCGCCGTGTGGGAGACGCTTTCGCGGGCCGCACTGAAGAAGGAAATCGCCGGCCGCGCGGTAACCGAGGGCGGTACCGGCGGGAGCGACCTCTACCTCCACACACGCCACACGGATCGTGCCGGCAAGGAGCGCACGACCATCTATCGTCGAGTCGGCAGCGACAAACTGCCGGACGGTTCCGAGCACCCCGCCCCCTGGGCGCGGCTCGACCGCCAGTTCCTCATCAAGTTGCAGGGAGAGGAGGCACCGGCTCGCAAGGCGTCGCAGGAGGAGATCAAAGCGGTTCGAGGCATGGAAACAGAACTCGGGCGCCTTCGTGACGAACGAAATCCGCTTCCGATGCGCGTGGATGAACTCATGGGCGAGGCGGTACGGACAGTCCGACTCGCGTTGCGCCGACTCGGTGACAGCGCCCGCATCGCCTACGCCTTCAAGCCCGACGCAGCGCGGCTCATGCCTGGCGGGGGTGCGGCGGAGCACACGCCCGAAACCCGAAAGGTCGCGATGCTCGACGCGCTTATGCGCTGGCATGACTTGGCGACTGGCGACCGATGGACTGATCCAACCGCGAAGGCGACATGGACTCAGCACATCGTGCCGATGCTGTCCGCCGAACTGCCAACGCTCTCCGAGGAAGCCGACCGGTGGGAGCGCAAGCGCCATCGAGCCGCCCTGGAGGTTGCGCTTGATTCTGTCGCTGTTGCACTCGTGAGCGACGGCGCAGCGCGGCTGCACACGCTTTGGTCGGACCGATGGAAGACCGACAACTCGGCATGGCGCCCTCGATTGAAGTGGCTGCGACACTGGGTGCTGCCCCGCGGCTTGCGTCCAGTTTCCGGTGAGTCCGCGCAGCACGCTGCGAAACGCAAGGCGCGTCGTGACACCGCGCGACACGTTGGTGGGCTATCGCTTACGCGGATTGCCACCATCCGGGAGCTGTACCAGGTTCAGAAGGCATACGCCATGCGCGCGGAACCCGACGACCTCCGAAAGAACATCGCCGCCAAGGATGATGATCGGTTCGCCGAGTTTGGCCGTTCGGTCCTGGAGGTGGTTGAGCGCTTGCGCGAGCAACGTGTCAAACAACTCGCGAGCCGAATCGCGGCCTCCGCGCTCGGGCTCGGCGGGCACTGGAAGGAGGTGGAGCGACGCGACCACAAAGGCAAGCCGCTTCTCGGTAAGGACGGCAAGCCGCGGACAAAGAGCGTTTGGGTCGAGGAACCAAGCCCGAAGTATTCGACCTGCCACGCCGTCGTCATTGAGAATCTTCGCAACTACCGGCCTGACGAACTCCAGACGCGGCGCGAGAATCGCGCCCTGATGAACTGGTCCGCCGGCAAGGTCCGCAAGTACGTCGAAGAAGCCTGCCAGCTTCACGGCCTGCACCTGCGCGAGGTCATGCCCAACTACACCAGCCGCCAGTGCAGCCGGACCGGCTTGCCGGGCATCCGCTGCGTGGACTTGGCCATCGACTCCAAGACTGGCGAGCCGAAGGCGTACTGGTGGAAGAAAGCGCTCAGCGCCGCAAAGAAGAAGATCGGCAACGGCGACGAGAAAGGGAAGAAAGGTGATGCCGAGTCGCGATTCATCGTCGATCTCGCCGACCACCTGGCCAAGCTCAAGAAAGACGGCAAACCGTTGCCGAAGACGGTGCGCGTTCCTCGAAACGGCGGCGACTTGTTCATCGCCGCGCCGCCGGACGGAGCCGAGACCTCCGACAGAGCCGCGACCGTCAGGGAGCGGTCAGCGTCCGCCCTTCAAGCCGACCTCAACGCGGCGGCCAACATCGGCCTGAGGGGGCTCCTGGACCCGGACTTCCCCGGCAGGTGGTGGTACATCCCGGCCTCGATGGACAACGAGGGCTGGCGCATCCCCGCTTCGAAGAGCTGTGCGGGTGCCGTGTGCCTGAATGGCTGGAAGGTCGCACACAAGGATGGCTGCTTCAGCCCTGACGGAGCGCCGCTTGCTGTGGCTGATCACGACGAGTCCGTGAAGAGGGCTCAAGAAACCGTCGCCGAAGCCAAGAAAGAACTCGACGCAGCCAAGAAGGCCGCGAAGAAACCCGGCGCGGACCGGGCAGCCCTCGACGTCGCGAAAAAGCGTCACGAAGAAGCCAAGGCGGCGCTGAAGGAAGCGGAGAAGGCGGCTTCGCAGAAGGAGATCGTCAACATGTGGCAGGATCCGAGGGCCGAACGGCCGCGGCACGCCGCTGGTCCTTGGTGGGAGACCGGCGCGTACTGGAATGACGTGAAGGCTCGCGTCGTTTCCCGCCTCCGCGCTGCCAACGGATTGGACGGGCAGGAGGGTACCGATCCGATTGCTGAGCAGGATTTGCCTTGGTAGAATGACAGCAATCGCCTACAGGGCGAGGCAACTCCGAGGACGTGTCTTCCCCTTCGATGGGCTTGGCACTCGGCATCGATCAGGACCGCGTTGGCGTCGCCCGATGCAGGGCGGGCCGGTGTTCTTTGACAAGTCGGCTTCCCGCGGCCCCCCGCCGCGAGTGCGACGGTGGTGAAGGGGGGTGCCGGGCACGCTCGCACTCGCGGGTTTTCGGCTGATTCTCGCGGTTATTGCTGCGTCCGGAGCACCGGAAATGATCGTTCGACCGCTCCGAAATCGCTCATGCTCGCCAGAGGCCGCGCAAGTGGCCTGTTTTCTTTGGGTTGCGAGTGCGGCAGCCGCGGAGGCCGACGCGGCCCTGATGGATGGACACGGTCTTAAGATAGCCAAGCTGGTTCCACACGGAGCGCCGCGGAGGCCGACGCGGCCCTGATGGATGGACACAGGATGTTTCGCCAGCAGATCGTTTGCGCATTGCGATCGCCGCGGAGGCCGACGCGGCCCTGATGGATGGACACGCCAGCCGGACAGCCTGAGCGCTGGCCTCCTTCAGCGCCGCGGAGGCCGACGCGGCCCTGATGGATGGACACCAAGGGCGTAACGGAAACGTTTTCCCCCACCGCGGCCGCGGAGGCCGACGCGGCCCTGATGGATGGACACCATAGCCGCGAACGCGGCGGAAAGGCCAGGGAGGCCGCGGAGGCCGACGCGGCCCTGATGGATGGACACCAGATTTGACGCCTTGATCGAGTGGAGCGACTGGACCGCCGCGGAGGCCGACGCGGCCCTGATGGATGGACACTTTACCAGGTTGACGCCCTCTTCCTTCCTCGGGAGTGCCGCGGAGGCCGACGCGGCCCTGATGGATGGACACGAGAGAACAATCGCAAGGCGTCGTCACGGCCGCGCACGCCGCGGAGGCCGACGCGGCCCTGATGGATGGACACAAATGGCATGTGGATAAACCGTATCAGGTGAATGCCGCGGAGGCCGACGCGGCCCTGATAGATGGACACAACCGCGGATGCTTGCGGACGCATCGCCTGCATCAGCCGCGGAGGCCGACGCGGCCCTGATAGATGGACACTGGGCATTGGCATCATCCGGGTGCTCGACTGGCTGCCGCGGAGGCCGACGCGGCCCTGATGGATGGACACGATCCTTTGTTTTCCTTGTTTCTGTTCGCCGTCAGGCCGCGGAGGCCGACGCGGCCCTGATGGATGGACACCTTCAAGTGCCTCGATCACAGAATCACGCGCGCCCCGCCGCGGAGGCCGACGCGGCCCTGATGGATGGACACAAGACTTTCTCCGTGACGGCGAGTCCAGTCCCGATGCCGCGGAGGCCGACGCGGCCCTGATGGATGGACACAGCCACGGAATCAGCCGCTCACAGAAGGTTCCCGCGCCGCGGAGGCCGACGCGGCCCTGATGGATGGACACTGCACCGCGTTGTCCGCGGCCCGGCACGCTTTCGCCGCCGCGGAGGCCGACGCGGCCCTGATGGATGGACACGATTACGACGGCGCGCACAACTGGATTGACATGCGCCGCGGAGGCCGACGCGGCCCTGATGGATGGACACCGATCGGGACGCGCTATGGAGGGGCGTTGCGACGATCGGGTTTACGGCGTCGGCGTGTCGACCGGCATGCGCTCCAGCGTCACCAGCATTCTGAAGGCGAGCCAGCGGCAAAGCGGGCGAGCCAGCGTCTCCAGCCGCCACGCCGCGGATCGGGCGAAGCGGGGGATCAGGCACGGACCCGAGAACCCGCCGCTGAGCGGGTAGACGAACACGCTGTCCCGTTTTCGCGTGACGACGCGAAGTTCGGGGATCACGGACCGGAGGCGGTCGGCCTGTCTGAAGAACAACAGGGTGGGGATCGCCTGGTTCGAGGAGAAGGGTCCGGCGGATTCGAAGACCGGTCCGTCCTTCTTGAAGACGTCGGCGCGAAGGTCCACCGGTTCCGGATGCGCGGCGCGGAAGACGGCCCGGCTGAGGGGGGAGATATACGGTTCAAGCATCACGAGGCGCCCGCCGAGGCGGAGGGTGCGGCAGGCCTCGCGAAGGAAGTCGATCGGTCGCGGGAGGTGGTGCAGGACGTCAACGAGGATGAGGTTGTCGGCGGCGCGGTCGGGCAGGGGCAGATGCATCGCGTCGGCGGCGAAGTCGACATGAGGCGTGGGAACCAGGTCGCTGACGAGCACGTGCGGAAGCGACGCCTTCAGGTGTCCCGCGCCTCCGCCGATCTCGACGTGGGTTCGCCCGGGCGCAAGCTCCGCGCGGATGTCCTCGAAGTAGCGTCGATAGATGTCCCGAGTGAGGGGTCGGCGGTCCCACGCGGATCGTCGGGCGTCGAGGACGGCGGCGTCGGACTGCCCTGGAAGGGGGGTGGTGGGGGAGTCAGGGCGCGTGCGGGAGGAGATGCTTAACAAGAGGCTTGCAGCGTCGCCCGACGTGTTCACGGGGAGTCCCCTCGACATGGCGTCCGCCCTTCCCGGAAAGCCGGCGCTGAACCGGGCGCGCCTGTTCCGCATCGACCAGAAGCAGGACGGACCTTTAAGACGCGGTTTCAAACCGAGCCGCGCCCGCAAGGAAGCGCGCCTTTCGGGCCTTTCGGGCGGGTTTTGAAACCGCGCGCGATCCCAACGCCTGAGTCTCCAACGGGCTGCGGTGCGCGGGGGTGGGATGTTCTTTCGTCGCGGCGCGACGCGCGGTGATGCCCGGGAGGGGCGGCAATCGGCGGCGCGGCGGCTCCCCTTGCTCCCGAACTTCTGTCGTCCCTCCGGGACTTGCGGATTCTCCGCGACGGCTTCCCGGCACTGGCGTGCCGGGCTGTTTTCCAGCGCCTCTTCCGGGGCTGAAGAATTCCGGATGATCCTCCGGGGTTGCGACTCCCGGATGATCCTTCGGGGTTGCGGATATCAGATGATCCTTCGAGGTTGCGGATCTCGGGCGCCCCTTCGGAGTCTGGTGGAGATTGCGGAGACACGGTTTGAACCCGCGTTCTATTCAAGATACCCCAGCGCCTTGAGTCGTCGGCGGGTCTCGACGTCAAGCGTGATCGTCTCGCCCGCGGTCAGGCCCAGCGCCTCGCGGGCGCGCTTGCACGCGGCCTGGTGAGCGTCGAGGAGCGATCGTCCGCGATCCAGGAGGTCGGAGCGGTTGCCGGCGAGGTTGACGCGCTCGCCCGGATCGGCGGCGAGGTCGAAGATCGCCTCGTTGCGCCCGACGCGCGTGCGCGTGTACTTGAGGCCGTCGAAAATCACGGCGTCGCGGTTTTCGTAGTAAAGCAGACCGGAGGCGAACGCCGGCGCCGCGGTCTCGCCATCCCGAAGCGGGAGCCCGTGCGGCGAAGCCTCCGCGTCGGCGTGCCGCGCAGGCGTTGCATTCGGGGACGCCGGCGCGTACCCCAGCCCCGCGCGCTCACCTTCCGTCGCCGCCGAGGAACGTGCATCGCGCGTGGATTCGGAGATCGAGATTCCTCCGCCGGCTTCGCCGCACAAAGCCAGGATCGTCGGCATGAGTTGTTCGAGGCTGACCGGCGTCGTGACGCGCCGCCCGCCGGTCTCGGCGCCCGGCGCCTTCGGCGGTTTGATCGCCAGCGGCACGCGGATCACCTCGTCGTAGACGGAGTGTCCGTGCTCGAAGCCGTCGTGCTCGAAGAACTCCTCGCCGTGGTCGCTCGTGAAGACGATCAGGGATCGGTCGTACAACCCCGTCCGGCGCAGCGCGTCAAGGAAGCGCCCCACCTCCCGGTCCACGTACCGCACCTCGGCCTCGTAGAGTTTTCGCAGATACTGACGCTCCGCCGGCGACGGAACGAAGCGCCCGGACCGGAAGGCGTCCGCGTACTCGCTGGCCGGGTCGATCGTGACGTCGTCGGGGCGGGCGGGCGCGAACTCGGCCGGCGGGTCATACGGCGCGTGCGGGTCGAAGATGTGCAGCCAGAGGAAGAACGGCGCTGCGTCGGCGGCGCGGCGCGCGACGTAACCGCACGCCAGGTCCGCAAGGTCCGTCGTCGTCACATCGGTGCGGAACGCCCGGGGCAGGACGCGATCGAGAATCCAGCCCCCCAGGAACGACACCGGCGGGCGCGGGTAGAACTCATACGTGTCGAAGCCCTGATCCAGGTTCGACTGCGGGCGGAGAAAGGCGTTTGCGCCGAACGCCGCGGTGGCGCGCCCCGTCTCGCGCATCCGCTCGGCGAGCGTGACCACTTTCGACGGCACGCGCGACTCCGCCCGCGTTGCGCCGTGGACATCCGGCGCGAGGCCGGTATGAATCGACGCGAAGGACGGCAGCGTCCACGGCGCCGACGCCCGCGCCTGCTCGTAGACGACCGCGCCGCGCGCGAAGGCGTCCAGATTCGGCGTGAGCGATCCGGACGTCGTCAAGGGGCGCACCGGGTTCTCAGTCGCCGAGGGCGTTACACGAGCGAACCCCACGGCGTCCCAGCGCAGCGTGTCCACCGTCAGAAGGATGACCGGCGTCGCGTCTGCGCTCGCGCCGTTGGCCTGCGCGGCGCGAGGCGTCCGCGGCGCGGGAAGCATGAACAAGACCGGGAGCGCGACGAGCAACATATACAGGAGGAGAACCAGCGCCCCCGCGGCGCGTTCCCCGCCCTCGCGGTTCGTCGCCCGCGTCACGATCCACCCCGCCGCCGCCTGCGTCGCCACGGCGATCGCGACGGCCCACGCGGCGTGCAGACCGCCGACGCTGATCGCCGCCCACGCCGCCGCGGCCGCGACAACGCAGCGGATCATCACATTCAGCGCGAGACCGGAGGGATTCCGGGCGACGCGCCACGCCGCGTACGTCCGCGCCGCGACGATCGGCAGCGCCAGGCAAGCCGCCAGCAGCAGCGCCCCCGTCGCGGTCGTCCCGGTCACCGCCATCCCGCGCAGGATCTGCCGCAGCCCCACCAGCGCGGGAACCAGCGCCAGCCCCACGGCCAGGCGCGGCATCACCGCGTCCCACCGCCGCGCGTCGCCGCGACCCCCCATCACGCCCGCGACGCCCGCCGCCCCCGCGAAAACCGCTGCAAGCCCGACCGCCGCCGCCGCCACGCTCGCCGACCACGCCAGCCCTGACGCAAGTCCGAGCCGCCCGGCCAGCAGACTCAGCGTCGCATCCGCCAGCGCCAGCCCCGCGCACAACGCCAGACCGAGCGCCCACCGCTGCCGCGCTCCGAGCGTTCCGGCTTCGCCGCCCCCGGTCGACGCGGTCTGATTGTCCTGCATTTCACTCATGCCGACACGACAGGATCCACGCGTCAGTGCAGCTTTGCGCCGCCCTCTTGGCGCATCGTTTCTTCACCGCGCCGCGCCCGTCAGGAAGCACTCCGCAACGGTACTGAGACCTCGGTCATGAAGCTGCTCCTTGCTCCGCACCCCTTCCGATCCTCGCCGCCTCTCGATCACGCGCTCCAGCACTTCCGCAAGCCGCCGCGCCGTGGACTCCCGCGTGTACGCCGAAAGCGCTTCCCGCCTGCACCCCTCCGGGAGCGCCCCCCCGCGCCATCGCGCCACCAGCGACGCAAGCCGCGCCGCGACCGCTTCGGGCGTTGGTTCGGTCCGCTCACCGCCGTCGATCGCTTCGATCCGTCGCCACGCTTCGCACGACGCGGACCCGACGAACCAGATCGGCCTGCCGCTCGCAAGATACTCGAACATCTTGCCCGGAATGAGCGACTCCGCGTTTCTTCCGCGCGCCGCCGGCAGCAGGAGAGCGTCCGCCGCACGCATCTGTCGGACCGCCTCGTCGTGACCGACCGGACCGGTGTGCTCCACCTCCACGCCCGCCGCCCGCAGCGCCTCGATCACCGTGGCGTTCGCCGGTCCGACAATCCGCAAGCGCAGCGACCGTCCGCGCTCCGCATCCATCTTCACGTAACGGGCGAACCCCTCCACCAGTTCCGGTCCGAAGCGTTGCCGCTCCAGCCGGCCGACGTGGGCAAGAACAAATTGCGCCGGGCGATCCTCTCGCTCCTCTGCGCGAGACGGCCGGTTCGTCAGGGCGCCCGTCGCCCCCGCGAAGTCCTCCACGTCCACGCCGTTGGTGATCGTGACGAATTTTTCCGGGCGTCCCGGATCGCGCTCCGCCAGCAGCCGCGCCTGCGCGTCGCTCACCGACGTCACCGCGTCCGCGCGCCGGATGAAGAACCGCTCCAGCCGACGATCCAGATATCGCCGCAGCGCCGACCCGCCCACGTACGCGCAGTCGTCCGTCCACAAATCCCGGAAATCCGCCACCCACGGGACGCAAAGCCGCGCCGCCAGCGCCCACCCCAGCAGATGATTCGACGGCGGACTGAACGTGCTGAAGATCGCGTCCACCGGTTCGCGCCTTAACGCTGTCAGCAGCCGCGGATAACTCCGCACCGCCCACTCCAGCCGCTCATCAGGCCAGCCGCACAATAACCCGCTCCGCCGCGCCCCGCGACCCGCCCGCACCGGAAGCCCCTCGACGCGCACCCCGGTCGGCAGGTCATCCAGCAGCGTCGCATCCACCGGAAAGCCCGGCAGTTCCCTGCCGCACCAGACCCGCACGTCCCACCCCAGCCTCGCCAGGTATTTTGCGAATTTCGCCGGGCGCTGCACGCCCGAACCACCCGTCGGCGGGAACGTGCAGGCGACGATCAGCACGGATCGGCGCGGCGGCGCGACGCCCTCGAGACTTTCCGCGGATGTGACTTCAGCGCAAGGCATCAGACCTCAACACATTGAGTTTTCCAGGGGCGCGCCGTCTCGCGGCGCGTGGGTCATACCATCACGCACCGCGACTCCCGCGCCCGCTCGTAACACGCGATCCACCGGTCAAGCACGTCCTCCTGCCGGAAATGCCGCAACACATGCGCCCGACCCGCTTCGCCCATCGCCCGTCGCCGCGGCGGATCCTGAAGCAACCGCACGATCGCGTCAGCCGTCGCCTCGGGCGACGCCGGCGGCACGAGCACGCCCGTCCTTCCGTCCACGACGGCGTCGCGCACGCCCCCGACGTCGGTCGCCACCACCGGCACCCGCATCGCACACGACTCCAGCGCCGAAACGCCGAAGCTCTCGCACACCGATGAGATCACCGACACGTCCCACGCCGCAAGGTAATTCGGCAGATTCCGATGCGGCTGAGGCTGGATCCACTTCACGGCATGTTCGACCTCGTACACCGCCGCCATCTCGAGGCACTTCGGCAGGTCCGGTCCGTCGCCGATCAGGATGAACCTCACGCCGGGAAGGGCTTCGAGCACCGACGGAATCGCCCGCACGAGATACGTCGCGCCGTAAACCCGTCGAAACCCCTTGAAGAACCCGACGCGGTGGCTCGGTCCGCCGGTCGCGCCGTCGGCGCCGCGGTCCGGCGGTCGAAACAGCGCCTCATCCACGCCGAGAGGAATCACCGTCACGTCGCCGTCGTCGATCCCGGCGTACTCCGCAATCGCGCCCGCGAACGTCGGCCCCCACGCCGTCACCGCCGTCGCCGATCGAAGCCAGTCCACGCGCTGGCGCACGAGTTCCGGCGTCGGCGGCGTCTCTCCCGGAGGGGCGACGATGTCCGACCCCCACGGCGTCATGACGACGCAGCCGTCCTGAATCAATTCCGCCGTCAACCCCCAGTCATGCAGGAACTGCACGTTGACGACGTCAAACTCCCGCAGCAGGTTGCGAAGATACTTCCGCCACCGCCCCTTCCACCGCGCCGGGTAGCGCCAGCCCGCCGGCGGAACCTGAAACCGCTCGACCGTGACCCCCGTGATCGGCGCGGGATGATGCGTCAGGAGCATGACCGAACATCCCCGCGACGCCAGTCCGGAGAGATTGCGCTGAAGGTGTACGCTTCGGGCGTCGCCGAGCACGCAAATCCGCATCCGATCACCTTTCGGCCCGGCAGAGGCCGCTCCCCGCGATGCCGGCTTGGAACTCGATCTGCGATCCTCGCGTCATCCCGGCCTCGAGATCGACCGTCGGGACCGACTCGTGCCCCCACGCATGATCGACGCACCACTGCCCGGTCGAAACCGCGTCCGCCGCAACCAGCAGCGGGGTCGAGAACGCGGTATCCAGCTCGCACGTCGCGCGTTCTCCGTCCCAGATTCGCACGTTCCAGAAATACTCTCCGCCGCATACCGACAGGCGATCCAGATTCAGTGCAACGACGTGCCGTCCCGGTTGCAGCTTGAACGTCCGTCCGCTTCGGCCCGAGTTGAAGCTGAGCAGGTTCTCTTGCACCCGCCGGCGCATGTTGAGTTCCAACACACAGCGCGGGATCGCCGCGCTCACGTTCAGCGTCACCTCGACCGTCAAGGGTTGTCGCGGCGATGCGCAGATCGTCTCCCGCCCCGAAGCGTCCAGAAACCGCACGCTTCGCACCTCCACCCCGCAGACCGCCGAGGCGCCCGTCGGCGCATCCGGGGCGTGCGCCGCCTTGGTGCGAGACATCGCCCGCTGATACGCCGCCGCCGCATCCTCCGTCGTTCCCGCGCACGACACGCGCCCCTGCTCCAGAACCACCGCCCGCGAGCATACCGCGTGCATCTGATCAAGATGATGCGTCACAAGCACCAGCGCCGCCCCTCCGCGCAACAGCTCGTGCATCCGCTCGACGCAGCGCAGACGGAACATCGCGTCCCCCACCGACAGCACTTCGTCCACCAGCAAAACGTCAGGCTCGACGTGTGCGGCCACCGAAAACCCCAGCCGGGCATACATGCCCGAGGAGTACCGCTTCACCGGGGTGTCGATGAACGCCTCGACCCCCGCGAACGACACGATGTCGTCGAATTTCGCCCGCACCTGCCGCCGCGACATGCCGAGGATCGCCCCGTGCAGGTACACGTTCTCCCGCCCCGTCAGGTCTCCGTGAAATCCGGCCCCGACCTCGATCAGCGCGGCCAGGCGGCCGGTGACGTGAACCTGTCCCTCGTCGGGACGCAGAATCCGCGCCATCAGCTTCAGCGCCGTGCTCTTCCCCGCGCCGTTGGGACCGATGATCCCGAGAGCTTCACCCCGCCGCGACTCGAAACTGACGTCCTTCAACGCCCAGAACGCGCCGTCATCCGCGACGGCGTCCGCGCCGTGGCGCAGGCGCCGCAGGAGGCGGACCGCCCGGTCGCGCAGCGGGCGTCGCGCGCTCCCGCGGCGAAACCGCTTTGAAACCTCCTCGAAACGCACCACGCCCGCGTTCATCAGACGCACTCCGCAAACCGGTGAGACGATCGCCGGAACGCCCACCCCCCGACGACCAGCGCTCCCGCCGCCGTCAACACGACCGCCGCGAGACGACCCGGACCGGGAAACGCGCCCCCCAGAAGACAGGCCCGGTAGCCGTCCATCAACGTCACCATCGGATTCACCGTGCGAACGATCAACGCCGCCGTCCCCTCGGCGGGCAGCGGCACGACGACGCTCGACACGAACATCCCCAACTGGATCGCCACTGAGAACGCCTGACGAACGTCCCGCCAGAAGAGGTTCGCCGCCGCCAGCGCCAGCCCGATCCCGCACGTCAGCGTCGTCTGCACGAGCACCAGCGCGGGCAACGCCGTCAGTCTCCAGCCTGGCGCAAACGTCCAGCCGCCGGACCCGTCGAACCACGCGATCAGCGCCGCCAGCACGACGCATCCGACCGCGAAATCCACGAAGCTCGCCGCCACCGCCGACAGCGGAAACGCCTCGCGCGGACAGTACACCTTCGTGACCAGCGTCCGGTTCGAGGTCAACGACTGCACGCACCCGTTCAAGGCCGACGCGAAGTAGGTCCACGCCACCAGCCCCACGAAGGCGTAAAGCGGATACGGCGCCGAACCCGCCGCCGCCAAGGTCTCACCCGCGCGAGCGAAGATGAAAGTGAACACTCCCATCATCGCCGTCGGAACCAGCACCGCCCACAACACCCCGAGCGCGGATTGCTTGTACCGGACCTTCACGTCCCGCGACGCCAGGCTCCACAGCAGATTCAGGAAACCTTCGGCGCCCTGAGTCCAACCCGCGTGCCTCGTTCGTATTGCCTCCGACGGCATGCGCAACTCCTGCGCCTCGTGCTCCTGCCGACACCTCTGGTTTATCGGTCGCCACGATCCCGCGGTTGTGTTACGGCGAGCGGAGGCATCGGAGTCGCGCCCGCCTGCTGTCGGCAGGAGGCGAGTCGGGTGCGAACTCGCGGCCCGTCCGCGCCAGGTCGGATCCGAGTCCTGTCTCGCATATGACGTTCGCCCGCGGCGACCCCCTTGCCCACGGACACGATTGCGGTAAGCTTTCCCCTCCTCGGTATCGGGCACCGCTAGCTCAGTTGGTAGAGCAGCTGACTCTTAATCAGCGGGTCCTAGGTTCGAGTCCTAGGCGGTGCAGTGTGCGTAACTCACGCCGGTGACGCACGTTACGTCAACCCGCCTGTACAGGCCGATGCGGCGAATCGCTCAAAAACACGGGGAGCGCGCTCCCTTTATCGGGGTTCGACCCAAGACTCAATGACCGCCGGCTTACCGCCACCGTTTCATCCGCGGGTGTGACATCGCGTACGTGCGCTTCTTCGACCAAGCCGCCAGACAGATCCGAGATTTCTGGCTCGGGAACCGTGGCAGCGCTTGATTTGTTTCAATCAAAGTGAGACCGCCGCCCCGTTCGGATAAGTGACGGTCGGGGCTCCCGACCCCGGGATCAGGCGTTGTCGCAGCTTGAGGTTCTCCTGCTTGCCAGCTCCCTGGCCTGTATCCGTTTCCCGCGGCGCTCGGCCAGCAGCGCGTCCGGCTCGCCTCGATGAGGGTCCGCCGGCGTCAGGAACGACAACGACGACTGGGACCGGCAGAACCGTGACGCGCGTCGAGTCCGTATCGGTGTGCATGCCGGCAGACGCCGTGAGGCTGAACTCCAGCATGGTTTCCTCGGCTACACCCGGCGCGGTAAATGTCGGCGCCTCCGCGGGCGCCGAAAGAAGGACGTTCGGACCGGCGGTCTGCGACCATTCCAGCATCACAGCGGACGGTGCCGACTTCGTGGCATCCAACCACACCTTGTCGCCGGCGTAGACCACTTGGTCGTCGCCGCTCGTCAACGCTCCCCTCCTCGCACCGTGCGAAACCGCTGCCGCCCCAGCCTCGGCTTGCCCCGCCCGGCGTCATACAAGGTCACGGGTTCACCGCCTGGATCGCCGATCGCCCAGCCGTGACGGACGCGACGTCGCAGAGCTACCCATCCGGAATCCAATCCGGACCGCTCTACTGCCCGAGTCCCGTGCGCGACGTCGGGACCATCTGGGCCGGCGACCGACTGACGACGACCTATGAAGTGTTCAACATCGGCGACACGCCGGTCGCGGTTCGGATCACGCCCGTGTACACGGGGACAGCCGCCGCGCATGACCCGATCCTCATCGCCCCGGGCCGCACCCTCATCATCGACGTCAACCGCAAGTCTCCCGACACGCTCCACGGCGTCTTCACCACGGCGTACGTCGTCCACGTCATAGACGAGTAAGACGCTGTCCTGAGTCTCCACTTGGCTCCGGTGCTACGCGGGGCGCGGCGTTTCTCGACCCACCTCAAAGGCGGCGCGGCGCGTCGCGTTTCCTCGACCCCAACAGGGTCGCGGCGTGGAGATCGCCGCGAACTTAACCGAGCCGCGCCCGTAAGGAAGCGTTCTTCTGAGTCCCCACTTGACTCCGGTGCGCCGCGGCGCGCGACGCTCCTCGACCCATCTCAAAGGCGGCACGGCGCACGGCGTTTCTCGACTCACCTCGAAGGCAGCGCGGCGCGCGACGTTTCTCGACCCCAACGGGGTCGCGTCCCCCAGCCCAGGGTTGGTCGCCGCAGGCGACCTACCCTGGGCTGGAGGCCGCAATCCCTTCGGGATTGAGGCCAACGCATCCGAGAACCCCGCGCCTCCTTCGGGATTGAAACAAAACAACGAACCTTCGCGCATGTTCTTCGAACGTTCGCGCGTGTTCTTCGGGATTGAGGCGACCTGAATCTCCAACTGACTTTGGTGTTCGGGGCTCGGGAGGTCTGTCGTTGTGGCGTGCGATCATGCTCGGGGGGGGACGGGGGATCGGCGCGGCGTTGTTCCTTCCCTCTGGGACTTCTGTCGTCCCTCCGGGACTTCCGGATCCTCGGCGACGGCTTCCCAGCACTAAATAGCTCCCCTTGAAAAGGAAACTGGCTCGCACCCAGGATACCGGTGGTTAACAAGAACCCGGTGCCCCTGGAGACTTAGCCCGCATCTTTCATCAGTGACGGAGTTCCTTCGCCGTCGGCAGGCTGCTCGCGGCGTGATTGCTCGCGCGGGCGGCGTGCGCGGGGAATCTTCCCGGGGCTTCCTGTCGTCGTCGAGTTGTCAGTACGGGGTGGATGATGATACGACGGTGTCGGCGTCAGGTCGGCGCCGCGCGAGGGGTCGCGGGCTCGGTCAGACGGGCCACGATTCTCCGGAAGAGTTCGGCATACGGATAGTTGCTGCACAGGTGCAGCACGATTCGGCGCACCGAGGTCACCACCCGCGCCGCGATCTGGAACAGCTTCAGGCGGATCGTCGTCACCTGCGCGCCGGCCAGCTCCGTATCCGACAGCGCCGTGCGCCGCAGATGATCCACCAGCACGTAGCCGCCCGTTGAAAAAGGGTAACGCCTCCCTCCGGGAGGCGAATTTCGCCGGGAAAAACCGGGATCACGAAAGCCGATCGCAAGTTCTTCAACCGGCTGCCAGGGCGATGCCGAAGATGCGCTGGGCGATCATCGTCCGCTGATCGTGAATTGTCCGCGCCGGGTCGCGCGGATCGGTCAGACATTCCGCGAGCCGCGCCGTCAGCCCCGCCCGCCGGTCCACCTCCCGAAGCAGCAGCCCGCCGCCATCGCTGGTCAGCCAGCCTCCATTGAAATCCGCCGAGACTGGTTGACGACCGAGACTGGAAAACTGCAGGGGTTGCGCGTTACCCTGTGTCACGAAGGGCCTCCTTTCCTTGGGGAACACGAGAGCTTGGAACACCCGTATTCTACAGGAGAAAGAGGCCCTTTCCACGCGCAGGCCGCGCAGACTGGTGAAATATGTGGGTTAGCTGGGCGCGCCTGTTGCCGGTTTATGGCGCCGCGAGCTTGAACAAAGAGGCCCGGTAGTGCAAGGGGCCTCGAAAATCGTACGTTCAACTCGGAATCAGGCCACGAGGGCCAAGAGCGCGCTGGCCCGCTCGTCGGCCTCGGTGCGGTCGCCGGCGTGCTTGATCCTGCCCGCCAGCCGCGTGAGCGCATCGAGCCGCTGAAACGGTTCATCCGAAACCTACGAACGCGCCTCGACGGCATCCTGTCGCAATGCCAATACCCGTTGCATACGAGCCTGCCGGAGGGGGCGATGAACAAAGTCAAAATCATCAAACGCGTCGCGTACGGCTATCGGGACGATGACTGTACTACTTCTTCCTCAAAATCCGTGCGGCTTTCCCCGGAAATGCCGGATGAACCTTAAAATCCACCTGCCCGAAACCACCCGCCCCACCGCAACGTTCATCCCCCAACCGCCGCCCCGCCAACCAACCGCCGTCGACGTTTTCATCTCCTGTCGACGGCGGGGAAAGCCCACCCTACGGGCGTGGATCGGTGGCTGCGGCGGGCAAAGCCCGCCCTGCGGGGTGCGGAAGGGACCGGAGGGGTGCGGTCCGATTGCCGAAAAACAGGGGAGGGGGACAGGGCAACCGCATTCTAACTTTTGAGCCGGTCCTGACGGATACCGCGGATCAGGCGATCCGCGATTCCGGCACGCGGAGGCCGATCCCTTGGACAACCGACGTTCGCTCGGAAGCCCGAAATTCTGGAATGCGGTTGCCCTGCGCGCGATGCTTCGCGCGGGCTAAAGCCACGCGGCTCGGTTAATAAACACCGCTTTGCGGACGCGGTCCGGGGCTGACATCCCGGCTCACTCATTTCGAGGACCGGCGGATCGGACTTCGGCGGAGATGCCCTCGAACTTGCGGATGTTGTCGACAAAAAGCCGGGCGAGGTGCGCGGCTTGGGCGTCGTAAGCCGCCGGGTCGGACCAGGTCCGGCGCGGTCGAAGAACCTCCGGCGGAACGTGGGGGCACGAGGTCGGGACTTCGATGCCGAACACCGGATCCGCCTCGAAGGCGACGCGCTCCAGCTCTCCGCTCAGGGCCGCGCGGATCATGGCCCGCGTGTGCCGCAGGCTCATCCGCTTCCCGACGCCGTGCGGACCGCCGTTCCAGCCGGTGTTGACCAGCCAGCAACGCGCCCCGTGCCGCCGCACCCGCTCCGACAGCATCGTCGCGTAGCGCATCGGAGGCAGCGGAAGGAAGGGCGCGCCAAAGCACGTGCTGAACGTGGCCTGCGGTTCGGTCACACCCCGCTCCGTCCCCGCCACCTTCGCCGTGTATCCGCTGATGAAGTGATACATCGTCTGCGCCGGCGTCAATCGCGCGATCGGAGGCAGCACGCCGAAGGCGTCGCAGGTCAGAAAGACGACGTGCTTCGGATGCGGACCGACGCTGGGGATCACCGCGTTGTCGATGTAGGTGAGAGGGTAAGCGGCGCGCGTGTTCTCCGTCCGCTCCTGAGAGTCGTAATCCGGATCGCGCGTCCGCGGATCCAGCACGACGTTCTCCAGCACCGCTCCGTAACGGATCGCCGCGTAAATCTGGGGCTCGTGCTCCCGCGAGAGGCGGATGCACTTCGCGTAGCACCCGCCCTCGATATTGAACACGCCGTCGTCGCTCCAACCGTGCTCGTCGTCGCCGATGAGGCGGCGCTGCGGGTCGGCCGAGAGCGTCGTTTTCCCCGTTCCCGACAGGCCGAAGAAGAGCGCCGTGTCGCCCGCCGCCCCGACGTTGGCGGAACAGTGCATGCTCAGCACGCCCTTGACGGGCAGCAGGTAGTTCATCACCGTGAAGATGCTCTTTTTGATTTCGCCGGCGTACGCCGTCCCTCCGATCAGGATGAGACGGCGGGCGAAGTGAATCACGACGAACGTGGGGGATCGCGTCCCGTCCGTCTGCGGGTCCGCGAGGCACGTCGGCGCGTTCAGGACCGTGAAATCGGGATCAAATCCCTCCAGTTCAGCGCGCTCGGGGCGGATGAAAAGCTGGTTCGCAAAAAGCCCGTGCCACGCGGTTTCCGTCACGACGCGCACGTTCAGGCGGTGACGCGGATCCGCTCCCGCATACAAGTCCCGGACGTAGACGCGCCGGGAGGCGTAGTGATCGACGATCCGGCGGTGAAGGCGGTCGAAGGAGGCCTCGGAAAGCGCCCGGTTCGGCCCCCACCAGATCGCCTCCCGAGTCGTCGGTTCCTCGACGGTGTACTTGTCTCCGGGGGATCGGCCGGTGTGTGATCCGGTCGAGCAGACCAGCGCCCCGTTGGACGCCAGCATTCCCTCCCCGCCCGTCAGCGCCCGCTCATACAACTCCGCCACCGGAAGATTGCTGAGAATCTCCCCCGTCCGCGTCAGGCCGAGCCGCGCCAGTCCCGCGGATGCCGCAACGTTTCCATCCTTCGCCACGCTTACCGCTCCCTGACCCGCCTCGCGCCTCTTACGCGGAAAACAAAGGCCGAAAGCTACCCCGGCGGACGCCCGCCCGCAACCCGCGCCCGCGTTCGCACGCTCCCGGCCCGCTTACCCCGACACGGGGGCTTCACGGGAGGCGGCGCCGTCCCTCGGCTGCGGACGCCCCTTCGGCGGGCGATCCATCAGAAACAGGATCCGCTCCATCGCGCCTCTGCCCACGAACCGCTGGACCACCTCCTTGGCGCGGCGAAGGTCGGTTCGGCGTGAAAGGTGCGTCAGCACGACGCGCGCGTCGGGGACGGCGTCGAGAATCTTCGGCAGGTCGCGGACATGGATGTGCCTCCCGCCGCGGGCCCGATCGACGTGGTCCTCGTCGATAAAGGTGCATTCGACCAGCAGCACCTCCGTGTGCCGCACGAAAGCGTGCTCCAACCAGCGTCCCAGCGCCGTGTCGCCGGAGCAGGTCACCAGGGTGATTTCGCGCCACTCGTCGATCGTCACGCCTTGGCGCTTCAGCGCCACGAGTTCCGGACCGGTTTTGCCTGAATACTCCGCCTTGAGCTTGTGCCTTCGCTCAAGGACGGAGAAGCCCAGCGAGCAGCGGTCATGATTGACCGAGAACGGGCGGACCACCAGATCCCGTCGAAGGGGAAAATCCTCCAGCGGCTGAACGCCGACGACCTCCCCTGGCGTCGGGTGTCCCTCAATGTCCGCCCAGACCGCCATCAGGCGCTGGATCGGCTGGGCCAGATCCCGGTGGACGATGACGCGCCCGGGGGCGATGCCGACGAAATTGCGCTGCGACAGGTAATACGCGACCCCCGCGGCGTGGTCCATGTGACCGTGGGTCAGGCAGAGGTTGTCGATCGCAATGATCTCCCGCGGGGCGCGGCCGGGGTCGAAGCAGACGTTCAGCTCCGGAACGATCAGCACGGTCTCCTCCCCCGCGAGGGAGAAGCCCTCGATCCGCAGATTGCCGACCTGATGCGTCACCAGCCGCGACATTCCGGGCAGTGTACTGGCGAAACGGACCTGTGAGAATCTCAGGTTTTGCAGCGGCGCCGGCCAAGTCCGGACCCATCGCGGGTCGGGGTCGCGTTGAAACCTGGCGCGGGCGCGATATATTCTGACGGTCGGCGTCAGGAAGGTCGGGCGAAAGGATTCAATGCGGCGGAACAAGCACGAAGCATCGGCGTTTGCCGAGCTGGGCATCAAGGGGCCGTTTCTGGAGGCGCTTCAGCGTCTCGGATTTGACACGCCCACGGACATTCAGACCGCGATGATTCCGCCTGTGCTGGAGGGGCGCGACGTCGTGGGACAGGCCCGCACCGGAACCGGAAAGACGCTGGCGTTCGCCCTGCCCACGCTTCAGCGACTGACGCCCGGCGTTCCGTTTCAGGTGTTATGTCTCGTACCGACCCGGGAGCTTGCGGTTCAGGTGGTGGAGGAAGTCCGCCGCCTGGCGCACTTCACGAAGATCAAGTCGGAGGGCGTTTACGGCGGGAGCAAGATCCGGGCGCAAAGCAGTCGTCTGAAGGAGGGTCCGGAGTTCGTCGTCGGCACGCCGGGGCGGACGATGGATTTCATGGGTCGCGGCGACCTGACGCTCACGAAGCTGACCACGGTCATCCTGGACGAAGTGGACCGGATGCTGGACATCGGGTTCCGCGACGACATCCGGAAGATCCTCCGGTCGATTCACACGCGGCATCAGACGATCTTCACGTCGGCGACGATCGACGAGCCGATCCGCCGGCTGATTCAGCAGTTCACCAGCCTTCCCCTGGAGATCAACGTCTCCCAGGACGAGCTGACGGTGGACAAGGTGGACCAGTGCTACGTGACGGTTCCGCGCCATGACAAGCTGCGTCTGCTGAAAATGCTGCTGGAGCGCGAGGGCGTCGAGCGGACGATCATCTTCACGAACACGAAGCGCGAGGCGAGCCGGGTGACGGCGCGGCTGACGAAGTCGGGGATCAGCGCGGCGGAGATCCACAGCGACCTGGTTCAGCGGAAGCGCGAGCAGGTGATGGAGGGGTTCCGCGGCGGGTCGATCCGCCTGCTGGTGGCGACGGACCTTGCGGCGCGGGGGATCGATGTCGAGGGCGTCTCGCACGTCATCAATTACGACATTCCGGATTACGCGGAAACGTACGTTCACCGGATCGGGCGGACGGCAAGGATGGGGCGCGCCGGAAAGGCCGTGACGCTGGTCACGCCCGAGGAAGGCAAGCAACTCACCGAGATCGAGAAATTCATCAACAAGATGATCCCGGATCACAACGTGGAGGGCTTTGTGCCCAGCGCGCCGCGGGATGGCGCGACCGGGGCGCGCGGCGCGTCGGCGCCGGCCCCGGAACGAGCCGGGGTCCGGACCGATCCCGTCGGGGCGAACGCGGCGACACCGGAAGCGCCCGAACCGGCGGCGTCCCCGCAGACGCTCGGGGCAAGGTTTACGCCGATGCGCCGTCGCCGCCGTCTGTAAGACGGGCAGCCGCAGGTCTCGGGTGCGGGAGGCAGGAACGTGCCTGAGTCGAAGGACGCGCCGCAGCGACGCCGCGATCGCATCGCGACGTGGGTATCCGCGATCCTTGCGTTGGCGACCTACCTGGCGCTGGTCCGCCCTTTCCTGCCGCAGATCAACGACGACGCGTTCATCACGTTCCGTTACGCGAAGTTCCTCGCGCTGGGGCGCGGTCCGTATTTCAACGTCGGCGAACCCGTTGAAGGCTACACCAACCCCTTGATGGTGCCGCTGATGGCGGTCGTCTGGCGGGTCGCCGGGGATGACGCCGTGCTTCCGGCGGCGAAGGGACTCGGCGTTCTGAGCGGATGTGCGGCGGTTCTGGCGGCGGGCGTGCTGGCGCGGCGGATTCTTGCGGGACTTCCCGAAGGCGTCTTCAGCCGAACGAGTTGCGTGTGTTTCGGCGGCGCGGCGTCGCTGCTGACGGCGATCAACGGCGCGTTGCTGCTCAACAGCACGACCGGACTTGAAACGACGTTGTTCGCGGCGCTGGTGACGGCTGGGTTGGCTGCGATGGCGGGGGAAGCTTCCGGGGGGGGGCGGCGGTGGGTGGGGGTGATCTTCGCGCTGGCGGCGCTGACCCGGCCTGAAGGCGTTGCGGTGTTCGTTGTGGCGGCGGCGGCGGAGTTTCTCGCCGGGGCGCGGCATGATGCGGCGCGGCATCGGGCGTTGAAGCGCGACGGGCTGATCGTCGCAGGCGTGGTGATCCTGCATCTGGCGCTGCGGGCGCTCCTGTATGACGGGGAGTTTCTGCCGAACACGTACTACGCGAAATCCGGGGGCATGCCGGAACGGACGGCGGGGGGATATCTTCTAGGGTTTGCGAGGAATCATCTGGGGGCAAGGGACGCCTTGTCCGCGGTTTTTCGACTCCTCCTGCCGGCCACCGCGCCGCTGATGATGTGGATTGTCGTTCGCCTGCGCCGGGAGGCGACCGTCCCTGGGAAAGAAGCGCAAGCCGTGGACGCGCCGGTGCGTCCGACCCGCGCGGTCATGATTGCCGCGCCTGCCGCGTGCGTGACGGTGTTCGGCGTCGCGGCGGTGTTCTTCACCGGTCCGGACTGGATGCCGGGCTTCCGCCTTCTCGCCCCTTATGTGCCGGCGGCGGCGGCCGTGGGCGTTGCGTCGGCGGCGGGGATTTGTGCGAGTTTCGCGGCGCGGCGTGCGACGGCGTGGGGGCTGGGGACGCTGGCGGCGTGCATCGCGTGGTTGTGGACGGTGCAGCGGGAGACGATCTCGCGCGACCTGAGTGATATCCGGATTCGTGCGGAGGGATACCGGAAGGGGCACGCGGAACTGGCGGCGTGGCTCTTCAACTCGGCCCGTCCCGGGGATGTCGTGGCGCTGATGGACATCGGTCTGGTGGGTTTCCTGAATCCCGACCTGCGCGTTCTTGATATTACCGGGCTTACGGATCGGATGATCGCGCGCGCCCCCGGTCCGTTTCTGTGCAAGCGGTTCGCCCCGGCGTACGTGTATGACCAGCGCCCGCGTTTCCTGATCCTGACGCTTCAGGCGCCGTTGCGTCCGGGGGGCGAGGACGACTTTCGGAACCTCAGGCCTTTTACGCCGATCGAGGAGCGTCTGATCGAGGATCCGGCGTTTTCGGCTTGGTACGCTCGTCCTCGCGAGCCTGAGGAGGATGCGGACCTGCTTGAGCGGCTGGCGTGCGTCACGGGCGCGTCACGGGTGTTTCGTCACGAGTATCCCGGGCTGTCGTACTTTCTTGCGGCGTTCGAGCGGGTCGCCGAGGCGGCGGACCCGGATGCGGGGAGGTGACGGGCGGGCAGGAAGCGGGAGTTCCGTCGTGGATCGCGCCGGAGGAGGCGATCGTTTGCCCCGGTCGGGCGGCATGTATAATATTTCAGCGGGTTCGGGACGTGCTCGCAGCCGGGCGCCGGCGTCGTGCGAGGCGCGCCAGGACGGGGCTTTCGGAAAGGTCTGGGTCGATGAGCGTCACGCTGGTGATGTTCGACAAGTCGGGGACGCGGCGGGACTTTCCGCTCAAGACGGGTCCGAACACGATCGGACGCAAGACCGACTGCGATATCCGCATCCCCTCCTCCGAGGTCTCCCGACTTCATGCCGAAGTGATCGCGGACGAGGACGGATGCACGGTCCGCGATCTCGGCGCCGCCAACGGAACGTTCCTCAACTACCAGCGCGTCACCGAAGAGGATTGCGAGCCCGGCGATTTCATCACGATCGGACCGGTGACGTTCACGGTGCAGGTCAACGGCGAGCCGGACGACGAAGAACTGGGGGAGATCCGGGAGCAGTTGATGGCGCGGAGCCGGGCCGCGGCGGGCGCCGGACCGTCGATCCGAACCTCCGAGCACGTTTTGTCGAGCGACGACGAGATGGACCCGATCGCCGCGCTGGAGGCGTTGGCGTCGAGCGCCGACCAGACTTCGATCGAACCGGACGAAGACGAGAAGCTTTGAACCGCGCCTCGCGAGCTCTTGTCTTCCGGCGCGGCGCGGAGAGAGGATTTCGCAGTTCATGACCCGCTCGACCGGTTCACCCGAGGCTGCGCCGCCCCTTCCTCAAAAGCCTCGGACGCGCACGTTGCGAGCGGCGGTTCTGCTCGGCCTGGGCGTTGCGGGTCTGGCCTTGTCGCTGCTTTACATGACGGATCATCGTCGGCAGCGCACCGCGGCGGACTCGGCGGAGCGTCTTGCCAGCTACCTCGCTTCCCGGGCATCTGAAGTCGGAACGCCTCCGGAGGTCACGGAGACGGTGCTGGCCGGCGTCAATGAACCGCGGGGTTGGCGACTCCTCCCGGTCGTCGGCGAGACGGGCTCCGACTCCGGTTCCGCCTTGATGATTGCCTGCACGGTTCCGGTCGCGTGCCTCATCCACCGCGACGGTCGGGCGGTCGTATCCTGGCAGGACGGTCATGCCGTCGTCACCTGGATGACCGAGGATGCGTTCACCGCCGCCTTGGCGCGGTCAGGCCGGAAGGTGATCGAGACGCCCTGACCCGGGATGGCGGCGGACCTGGGGCGCGGGTTCGGCGACGGCAGACCGGTCGCCGCGGGGGTCGTCTGCGCGAGCGGACTACGCCGGAGAATCCAGGCTCCCGGGACACCGCGGAATCCGCCGACATCGTTTCGGGACGGTCCGCATCCGCGAACCCGCGGGGTCGTTTAAGAGGACGTGCCGGAGGCGGGTCCGGATTCCGCGAAGCGAGACGCGGACGCCCTGACAGGATCGCGTCGTCCAGTTCGTCATTAAGGAAAGATGGGCATGCCGGTTCGAACGCTGGAGAATGCGCAGACGGCGCTGGTGGAAGCGGTTCGCGCGCGCGATCCGTCGGCGTTCTCGGAGTGGGTGCAGCGGAACAGCCGGTGGGTCCGCGGCGTGGTGTACGCCGTGCTGGGGGACAAAGATCGCGTCGATGACGTGGTCCAGCAGGTCTGGATGGCGGTCTGGCAGCGGATTGAGACGCTGAACGATCCTCAGCGGTGGAAGACGTGGTTGTATTCGATCGCGCGCCACGCGGCGCTGGACGCGGGGCGGGATACGACGCGGCGCCGGCGCGGTCAGGCCGGAGGGATCGTGGATGAGCCCCCCGACCCGCGTGAGGTCGACCCGGGGCGGAAGCTGGAACGCCGCGAGCGGCATGAGCGCGTTCTGCAAGCGATCGAGGCGCTGCCGCCGCTTTACCGGGAGCCCTTTGTGCTGCGGCATCTGGAGGGCTGGTCGTACCGGCAGATCGCGGACGTGATGGATATGCCGGTGGATTCGGTGGAGACGAGGCTGGTGCGGGCGATGAGGATGATGCGTCAGGCCCTTGCGAGTCAGGGGGACGATCCAACATGAGACCCTTGGACGAACATGACGAGTTGCGGATCATCCGCGAGATTCACGGCGAGTTGGGGGATGAGGAGTCGCTTGCGCTGAACCGGGATGTGCTGAAGGATCCCGAGTTGCGGCGCGTTCACGAGACTTACGCGGAGATCAGCCGTCTTGCCGGGGAGTCGCTGGGGGAGTTGCTGTCGAAGCCGGCAAGGCTGTCGGGCGAAGCGGGGGCGGCCGGGATAGATCTTTGTTCGGCGGCGGATCCGGCGTTGAACCGGGCGGACGTGCGGCGCCAGGGCGTGCGGGTGTCGTGGTGGCGGCGGGTGGAGCAGTGGTTCGTGCCGCTGTCGGCGGCGGCGGCGCTTCTGATCGCGGTGGCGATGCCCGCCCCTCCCGGCGGGGCGTCGAAGACCGCGACCGGGGACGGGGGTGGGCGCGTCGAGCCTTTCCGGTCGCCGGGCGCGGGAACGACGTTAAGTCGGCCGGTGAGCACGGCGTCGGAGCATATTCAGCGGCGCGAGACCGAGCGGGACGTCATCGGCGTGATCGGCAAGGACGGGCGGTATTACATCCTCGAGCTGGATCGGACGAGGGCGGTGGAAGGGCAAGGCGTCGGTCGCAAGCGGGCGGGGCTTGAAGACGGCGTTTAAGCAGGGCGTCGGGATGCCCGGGGTTTCGGAATCCGCGGGGCGGGCGGCGAGTTAAGTGAAAAGGAGTCGAACGATGATGCTGGCTTGGCAGGGATTCGGGTGGTTCATCAGCGCGTTCGTCGGCGCGGCGTCGGCGTCGGCGTTGCTGGAGGAATACAAGGGCGGGGCATGCGTCGTGACGTGTGCGCCGGTTCAGGCGACGGCATGCTCGCCGAGTCAGACGGCGCTGGTCCGCGCGACGGGCGGCGAGGTCGCATGCGCCAAACCCGTGCAATGCGGCGAGGCAAAGGTTCGCACGGTCGCCTGCGACGGAAAGGCATGCACGTTCACGTGCGACGGCAAGGTCTGCACCGTCACCTGCGACGGCAAGGTCTGCACGTTCACGTGCGACGGCAAGGTCTGCAAGGCGATCTGCAACGACTCCGATCAGGCGCCCACGGCGCGCCTGACGAGCGCTGCGGCGGGGTTGGGTTGCTGCGCGGACTCGCAGAAGGCTTCACAGGTCAAGGTTGCGGCGACCGGGCACGCCGGGTGCGCTCCGGGTTGCGCGTCACACCCGACCGCGAACCCGCTCGAGACGATCACGATCTCGCCCCAGGCCGGAGCGGCTGCGTGGGCGCCGGTGCAGCAGGTCAAAACCACCGGTCAGGCGGCCGGTTGTGATCGGGCGGCCGGGTGCTGCGGGAAGTGCTGCTGCTGTCATGCGGCTTGCTCGGGGACCGCAGCCGGAACCGGGGCGATGCCCCGGGCGCTGATGACCGGGGGCGCGACGGTCGCAGCGGGGACGGGAGCCGGCGCGGCGGTGACGCCGGCGTTCGCTTATGTCACGGCGAGCGATGGCGCGGGGGTTCATCAGCCGCGGGTGACGTGGGTCGGCGGGGCGGCTGCGGCGCAGGGCGTGCCGTCCGGGGCGTGGCTGGGCGTGCAACTCGGCGACGTGTCCGATGTCATCACGGCGCAACTGGGGTTGGAGTCCGGGCAGGGAGTGACGATCCTTAATGTAGTCAAAGACAGTCCGGCGGAAAAGGCGGGGCTGGAGCGCTTTGACGTGATCTCGGCGGTTGACGGACAGCCGATTTCCGGGGGCGTCGCGGATTTCGTCGAGAAGGTGTCGGCGATGAAGGCGGGGGATCGTCTCGGTCTGACGGCGCATCGCGGCGGCAGAACGATGACGTTGACCGCGGAGCTTTCCGAACGGCGCTCGGAATATTCCTGGAAGTACGACGCCGCGCCGGATGTCACGGCCCAGGATTCGGTCAACGTGCGCGGGCGCGTCATCCGTCCGGATGCGTCAGGGGCGTGGATCGTTGAAGACATCGAGGACATGAAGGATCTCGACGACCTTCCTGAGGTGTTCAAGATGTACCTGCCGAAGGGGCAGAACACGGTTCAGCGCTTCTGGTTCGGCGATGAAGGCAAGTCGATCCGGATCGAGCGGACGGTGGACGGGGAGAGCCTGGTCGTCGAGCAGTCGAACGACGGCGAGATTCACGTGGTGCGCAGATCCGCGGGCGGCGACGAGAAGACGACGGCCTACGCAAATCGCGAGGAGCTGCGCAAGGGGGATCCGGAAGCCGCGGAGATGCTCGAAGGGCAGGGCGTTCACGTTTACACCGACGGACACGGTCTTCCTGGCCGCTTCTTCGGCAGCCGCTTCGGCGGCGCGGATCCGCAATACATGCAGGAGCTGCATGAGCGTCTCGCCGAAGCGGAAAAGGCGGTGCAGGACGCGCTGCGCGACGTTCAGGAGCGGTGGAAGCGGTTTGACGACGACGGCGCGGCGTGGCGCGAGCCGATGAGCAAGCTGCATGATCTGCTTCAGGATCGCGGTTCGTACCGCGATGGAGCGTCGGCCGGACGGGCGAGGCAGTCCTTCCGGGTCAACCCGGACGGGTCGATCGAAGTGGTGATCCGCAAGGGGGATTCGGAAGTGACGCGCGTGTTCCAGAACGAGGGCGACCTTCAGCGGCGGGACGGCGCCTTGTACGAACGCTATCGCGACGTGATGGAGCGCGACTAGCCGCGTGCCCGCGCCCGCGCCCGGTCGGGAAAGATCAGGGCGGAACGATCAGAGCGGAACGATCAGGGCGGAACGATCAGGGGTCACACACCCCACACCCGCGAGCACCGGGGGGACGCAAGCCCCGGTGCTCGTTTTCTTCTGACGGCAGACCGGTCGTCGCCGCGATCCCGAGCGCACCCGGCGCTCATCCGACGCGACGGATTTCCGCGCCGACGCGGATCCGACCGCCCGTGACAATGTGCCCGTGAACGCCGCCCCGGCAATCCGGTTTCAGCGCGTTCAGCAGGCCGGGGTGCGCCGCGTCCATCACGGGGCAGGGTTTCGTCTCGCCCTCGACGCGCACAAGAACCTCGCCGAGGGCGATCGTGGCGCCGATCAAACCGCCGAGCGACGGCGCGTCGATCAGCACGTTGGCCCGGCGCGTGTGCCACGGGAGATCGCTCCCGAGTTCCTCGTTGACTTTCGTCCACTGCGGCTGCGAGATCAGGGTGACGCCGCGGCGGGGGCTGGACGGATTGTCGCCCTCGAGACCCCCGTCGGTGGAGGCGAGGACTTCCCCGAGTTCCTGCATCGACGCGCCGGGGCCGGTGCGGACCGCGATCCCGACAACGCGTCCGATCCAAGTCCGTTGAGACAGGATGTCGTTCATGCTCGATGTTTCCTGAGGTTGTCCGGTGTTTTCCGGCGCGCCGAGTGATACAAGAAGCTACCCCCCATCGTCATCCGGCAGGACGGCGATCGTATCACGAATACGCGGCGGATGCAGGCGCGGATTTGCGTGAACACGCGGGCGCGGGCATAATGTCCGTTCCGGTCAGGCCGGGCCGCAGGGGTTGCGGCAGGCCGGGACCGGCAGACGGGCGGACACATGCCGGGAACCACCGAAGCCCTCCTGAAGCTGCAGGAGGTTCAGCTTGAGATTTCGGAGTTGCGCCAGGAGGAAGGAGGGCGGGAACAGCGGATCGCGCTGCACCGTCGGGAACTGGCGAAGATCGAAGCCCGCCTGGCGCAGATCGACGCCCAGATCCGCGACGCGAAATCGCAGGCGAACCTCGCCGAACTCGACGTCAAGTCCCGCGAGCAGAACATCTCGAAGCACCGCGAAGCCCTCAAACAGACCCGCACCAACAAGGAATACAACGCGATCCTCACCTCGCTGAACACGGAAGAGGTGGACAAAGGCAAAGCCGAGGCGCGGGCGCTGGAGTTGATGTCGCAGGTGGACCAGCTCGTCGCGCAGCGGGGGACGATCGAAGCCGAGCGCCAGCAGGTGCAGGACCGCATCCGGCACGTGGAGGACGCGCTGCGAACCTACCTCGAGAAGACCGCGCCCCGGCGGCAGGAGTTGACGGCGCGGCTTGCGCAGGCGTCCGAGGGAATTCCGCCGCAGTCGCTTCAGACGTTCTTCCGGGTCGCGGACCGCCACGAAGGACAGGCGATGGCGCCGGTGATCCGCATTCATCCGAAGCGGGATGAGCATTGCTGCGGGGGGTGCAACATGAAGGTCACTCTGGAAGTGATCAACGCCCTGCGCGGGCGCGACGATCTTCAGTTCTGCGCCTCGTGCGGACGGATCCTTTATCCGGCCTGACGCGCTCCGATAACGGATCGGGCGGCGAGCTGTCGAAAACTGTACCGGCTCTCAAAGCACGTCGAGCGCGCGGCGAAGCTCCTTATAATCGGCCTTGCGGGGCGGACGCGCGGCGCGTCCGCGCGGCGGGCGGGTCGACATGGCGAGCGTCACTCAATTCCTGCGGACGCACCGGCGGACGGTGGGGGTCAGCGACATTCCGCTGGCGCTGCTTTCGCCGCGCCGGCTTTTTGCGCGGATCGAGGACGTCGGCGCCTACCTGGGACCGCTCGTGATCCTCCTGACGCTGACGACGCTCGCCGGTTACGCCACGGTCGAGACGGGACTGATCGACCGCAAGGTGGAGGAGCAGATTCACGCGCAGAAGGCGCTGATCGAGAAGACGCAGAGCGAAGGCGTCGAGCGGGCGCAGTTGCGGAAACTTTTTGAGGATCTCGACAAACAAGGGCAATTCATGCGCGTCATGACGCGGCTTCAGGTCATCGTCATGTCGCCGCTGGCTGTACTGGGGGGGATGCTGCTGTCGGGGGGCGTGTTTTACGGGCTGGTGGCGCTGTCCGGGCGCAAGCCGGAGTGGAACACGTTGATGACGATCCTGACGTTCGCGGGCTTCGTCGACCTGCTGCGGATGCTGATCGTCCTGGGACTGATGCTGAAGTTCGGCACGCTGGACGTGGACGTGACGCTGGGGGCGCTGGTGCGTCCGCTGGAGGCGTCGCACCCGTGGGGGAAAGTCGCGGTGACGGGGGCGGGGGTGCTGCTGACGGCGGCGGACCCTTTTGCGTTCTGGTACTGGGGTTTCGTGCTGGCGGGATTGAAGCAGACGGGGCAGCTTCGCGGGTGGCTGGCGTGGACAAGCGTGATCCTGCTGGCGCTGACCGGCGCCGGGCTTCGCGTTGCGGGAGCGGCGGCGTTGTCTTTCTCGGCCGCCGGGGCGACGGGCGGGTAAGCGTTAGAACCGGAGGAGCGGATGCGGAAGGTCTTGTTCGTACTCGTGTTCGGGGGGTTCGTGGCGGGCGTGTTCTTCCTGAACTCCTTCGTCCGGACGCCTGACGGACAGAGCGTCCTGAACGTGGCGGGACAGACGCCGCTGGACGTCACGGTGACCCGCCCCGTGCAGCGTTCGATCGTCAAGACGGTGCAGGCGCCCGGAGAGGTCGAGGCGTTCCTTGAGGTGGACATCAGCGCCGAAGTGGTGGCGAAGATCGTCGAGATGCCGGTTGAAGAGGGGGACGTGGTCAGGAAGGGCGATCTGCTTTGCCGGCTTGACGACGCCGACTATCGCGCCCGTCTCCGCTCCGCCGAGGCCGGCGTCGAGAAGCTGCGGGCGTCAATCACCCAGGCGGAGGCGGATTACGACAAGGCGTCCCGGGATCTGGCGAGGCAGATCCGCCTTTCCGAGTCCGACGCGACGTCGAGCACGGAGCTGGCGGATTACAAGACGGCGGAAATCCGAGCGAAGGCGCTGCTGGACATCCGGCGGCAGGAACTGATCGAGGCGGAGTCGATGCTGGACGCGGCGAAGGAGGATCTGGCGCGGACGGTCATCACCGCGCCGATCGACGGGATCGTCTCCCAGCGCTTCGCCAAGGCGGGCGAGGTGGTGGTCACGGGGACGATGAACAACCCCGGGACACGCATCATGGTGATCAGCGACCTGTCGAAGATGCAGGTCCGCTGCCGGGTGGACGAGTCGGACGTGCCGGACGTGAAGGTGGACCAGGTCGCGCGGATCTTCCTTCAGTCCGACCTTTATCACGGGGTGCCCGGCCGCGTGTACCGCGTGGCGTCGAAGGGAACGCGGGCGACGGGGCGCGACGTCGTGACCTTCGAGACGTTGATCCTCGTCGAGAAAGGGGATTTTCCGATCAAACCGGGGATGAACGCCAACGTCGAGATCGAGGTGCAGCGGCGCGACGACGCGCTGACGATCCCGATCCAGGCCGTCGTCCACCGCAAGCGCAAGGATCTTCCGGAGAACCTCGTGGCGCAATACGACGAGACGAAGAAGAACCTCGAGGCCGCGTCGGAGAAACGCCGGCAGGCGGAGTTCATCAAGGTCGTCTTCTGCAAGCAGCGCGGGGAGGCGTCGGTGCGGCTGCTGGAGACGGGCATCAGCGACGAGACGAGCGTCGAGGTGGTGAGGGGAGTCGCGCCGGACGAGCAGGTGATCACGGGCCCTTTCCGCAGTCTGGACCAGCTCAAGGACAAGGCGGCCGTGAAAGTGATGGAGGAGAAGACCGCGTCGAACGCGAACGCGAACGTCAACGACAACAAGAGCGCCGACGCCCCGTCGGACAATGACAACCGCACGGACCGCGCGACGCCGACCGAGGCGTCGGAGGACGGGGTCGTTGCTTCAAGCTCGGACGGAGGATCGCCGAAGTGACGGCCGCGGCTTCACGTCCGCTCGGCGCGACGGCGGCGGCGACGCCGCCCGATTCCGGCGCGCTTCCGGTGATCGAGCTGATCGACGTGCATAAGACGTACCGCGTCGGCACGGAGTTGATCCTTGCGCTGCGCGGAGTGACGTTGACGATCCGCGAGAACGAATACGTCGCCATCATGGGCGCGTCGGGCAGCGGCAAGAGCACGATGCTGAACATTCTCGGATGTCTGGACGTGCCGAGCCGCGGGACGTACCGCCTGGGCGGCGCGGACGTGTCGCGGGTTTCGCAGTCGAAGCTGGCGAGCGTCCGCAGCCGGAAGATCGGGTTTGTGTTTCAGTCGTTCGAGCTGCTGCCGCGCACGACCGCGTTGAAGAACGTGGAGCTGCCGCTGGTTTACAGTCACGCGCGAAAGCGGCGGCAGCGGGCGATCGACGCGCTGACGCGGGTCGGTCTGCTGGAGCGGGCGCTGCACCATCCGAACCAGCTTTCCGGCGGACAGAAGCAGCGCGTGGCGATCGCCCGGGCGCTGGCGCAGGAGCCGGACATCATCCTCGCGGACGAGCCGACCGGGAACCTCGACAGCAAGACCGGCGAGGAGATCATGTCGATCTTCGACCAGCTTCACCGGGAGGGTCAGACGATCATCATCGTCACGCACGAGGACGACATCGCGCGGCACTGCCGGAGGACGATCCGGCTCAAAGACGGCGTCGTGGAAGAGGACCGGTCGAAGGGCTTGTGAGGGTGCGCATGTTCCGCCTGGCCTACAACGCGATGATGTTCGTGCCGAACCAGTGTTCGGCGCTGGCGCACAACGTGCTGACGGCGTTCGTGCAGATCTGGGCGAACAAGGTCCGGTCGTTGCTGACGGTCCTGGGCATCATCATCGCGGTGACGTCGATCATTGTCGTCGTGTCGTTCGTGCAGGGGTTCGGGGAATACGTGACGAACTTCCTGCGCGGACTGGGGACGAACCTGATGGTGGTCTGGCCGGAGTCGGTGCGCGGTCCGCGCGGCGAGCGCATCCGGCAGGCGTACATGCGCCCCGAGGACGTGCTGGCGGTGAACGAGTTCGCGCCGGCGGTGCGGCGGACCACGCCGATCGTCTGGACGCGGGCGGCCGTCGAATTCGGGCGGCAGCGCCTTGACGGCGTGGAGATCGTCGGCTCCAGCGAGGCGTTTCAGCCGATCCGCAACTTCTACTGCGAGGGGGGGCGTTTTTTCGGCGCGCTCGACGTGGAAGCGGCGACGCAGGTCTGCGTCATCGGACAGGAGACGCTGCGCAAGCTCGAGGCCGACTCGTCGATCGTGGGCGACTACGTTCACCTGGACGGTCAGCGCTTCAAGGTCATCGGGACGCTCGAGAAAAAAGGCAGCTTCATGGGCGAGAACCAGGACGACCAGATCCTGATTCCGTGGACCACCGCCGTGAAGATGTACCCGATGTTCCGCGACTACATCGTCTTCTACGCGGAAGCGATCGAGGAGGGCAAGATCGCCGAAGCCGAGGCCCAGATCGTGCGCATTCTGCGGCAGCGGCACGGTCTGCGCCCCGATGAACTGAACGACTTCGGCATCTTCAAGCAGGACCAGATTCTTCAGGAGTTCGGAACGATCCGCTTGTACGCGACGAGCGTGCTGGCGGGCATCGTGAGCATCTCGCTGCTGGTGGGCGGGATCGGCATCATGAACGTCATGCTCGTCTCCGTCACGGAGCGGACGCGGGAGATCGGTCTGCGCAAGAGCGTCGGCGCGAGGCGGCGGGACATCCTGCTGCAATTCCTGACCGAGGCCGTGGTGCTCAGCACGCTGGGAGGCGCGATCGGCATCGGGCTGGGGTACGGCGTGGGGGCGCTGGCGTCGCTGCACCCCAGCATGGTTCCCGTGGAAGTGCCGCTGTGGTCGATCGCCTTGGCGCTGGGTTTCTCGGCGGGGGTGGGGGTGTTCTTCGGGATCGTCCCGGCGTTCAAGGCCGCGATCCTGCACCCGATCGACGCGCTGAGGC
This sequence comes from Phycisphaerae bacterium, assembly GCA_022072505.1. Taxonomy (GTDB): domain Bacteria; phylum Planctomycetota; class Phycisphaerae; order UBA1845; family UBA1845; genus JABWBH01. The sequence goes on along the minus strand of JAJVHU010000050.1, from coordinate 9,122 downwards.
ACGAGTGATCGCGAGTGCGGCGAGCGCCCGTCTACGCCTTGCATTCGGAGGCGATCAGGTCTCGGAAGGCGGCCAGCAGGCGCGTCGTGACGGGACCGGGCGCGCCCTGCGCGATCGTCTTCCGCTCGACGCGCACGACCGGAAGCACCCGCGCGACGACGCTGGTCAGGAACACCTCGTCCGCGTCGAGCAGGTCGTTGATCGTGATCGGTTCGGCGTCGTCCGCCGGCATGCCGAGCGCCGCGGCCAGCTCCAGCACGACGCGGCGCGCCACGCCGGGCAGCACGGGCGTTGACAACGAGGGCGTCCGCAGCCGCCCGTCACGAACGATGAAGACGTTGCTGATCGCGCCTTCGGCGAGGTGGTTCGACTCATCGAAGAAGAGGGTCTCGGCGCACCGCGCCAGGCGCGCCTGCTGAAGGGCGGCGAGGCGCGGCAGGTAGCAGATCGTCTTGTGCGCGGTCAGCGGGTCGGACGCGATCTGCGGGCGGCGGCTGATCATGACGGGGACGCCGTGGCGGTAGGCCTCGGGCGGATGCGGGCGCAGCTCGTCCGCGACGATGCAGATCGTGGGTGCGGGCGTCGCGTCCGCCGGCGCCGCGGAAAGGCTCCGCGAGCCCGTGCCGGCGGGGGGGGACGGATCGGCCTCCGGTCCGTCGTCGGGATCCGGGCGTTGCGCATAAACGGGGAGGACCGCGCCGGGGGTCGCCGTGAGTCGGACGCGAGCCTCGCGCAGGCCGTTTCGTGCGAGCAGTTCCTCGAAGGCTTCCGTTCCGGGCAGCGCCGAGCGCGGAATCGGCAGGCTCAGGGTTTCCGCGGATCGGGCGAGCCGGTTCAGGTGCGCGTCCAGCCTGAAGATGCGCCCGCCTTCCGCCCGCATCGTCTCGAAAAGCCCCGCGCCGTGCAGGAACCCGCCGTCAAAGACGCTTACCTTCGCCGCATCGGCCGGGAGCAACTCGCCGTTAAGATGCACGTAGCGGGTCATACTCTGAACAACTCCTCAACGATTGCCCCGGGGTTTCGCAGCCTTCTGATAATCTGAATCACCTGCATTCTCGCCGGCAAAACTCGGATGCAATACGGCATCTCATCTGTATTGCCGGGTGGAGAGAACGCCCGGCTTTGAGCCATCTCCGTCGGACTCGTGCTCCCTATCATGGGCCACATCGGATTGTCCACCCAGCGCCGAAAGCAGCCCCGCGGCCTTCGCCAGAGTCTCCTCGTACTCCGCCTGCGCGTCGCTTTCGGCAACGATGCCGCCGCCGGCGTGGACGTGGACGTTGTCTCCGTAGTGGATCATCGTGCGGATCGCCAGGTTGAACGAGGCGCGTCCGTCCAGCCCGAGGAATCCGACGGCGCCGCAGTACACGCCGCGCGGGCAAGGCTCCAGCTCGTCGATGATCTGCATCGCGCGGATCTTCGGAACCCCCGTGACGGAACCGCCGGGCATCGTCGCGGCCAGCAGATCGCCCACGTCGACGTCCTCGCGCAGCCGGCCCTCGACCGTCGCCACGCGGTGATGCACGGTCGGGTGCGTCTCGATGTCGCCCGCGGACGTCACACGGATCGAGCCGTAATCGCAGACGCGCCCCAGGTCGTTGCGCAGGAGATCGACGATCATGTTGAGTTCCGCCCGGTCCTTCTCGCTCGTGCCTAGTTCAGCGCGGAGCGCGGCGTCCTCCGTCGGGTCGCGGCCTCGCGGTCGCGTGCCTTTGATCGGCCGGGTGACGACGCGGCGATCGTGGACGTCGAGAAAGAGTTCGGGGGATGCGCTGAGGATCGCGTATCCGCTCCGGGGCAGAAACGCCGAGTAAGGCGCCGGGTTGCATGCGCGAAGGCGCAGGTAAAGCAAATCGGCAGACAGGTGGGTGACGCTCTCGAAGCGCCGCGTCAGGTTCACCTGGTAGGCGTCCCCGGCGGCGATGTAGTCGAGAATGCGCCGGACGCGGGCGTCGTAGGCCGGTCGGTCGAGCGAGGACCGGACCGGCGCAGTTGAGCCGGGCGCCGGCGAGTTCGCGGGGAGCGTCGGCGAGGTCGCGGCGGCACGGACTGCGGCGGCGGCGGCATCCGAAGGCTTCCGACGCTCGTGCAAGACCGAGCCGCGCCCGTGAGGAAGCGGGGGTTCCGGACCTTCCGGGACGGTCTGGCCGTCGTGCGTGAACTCCCTTTCTCCGCCGCCCGCCTGACGCGCGGCGGCGTTCTTAAGCAACGCCAGCGCCGCGTCGAGCCTTTCCGTGGCGCCGGCGCGACCCGGGAAACGGCCCGGCGGCCAGTCCACGGCGCCAGCCGTCCAGCCGAAGGTCCGCGGGTCGAACCACGCGAAAGTGTCATACAAGTGAAAACTCAGCCCCGGCAACGCCTTCGGCGGTGCATGCCGCGACCGCACCCCCTCGGCGCGGGCGGCGAAGTCGTACGTGATGAACCCGATCCAGCCGCCGGAGAACCCTCGAGCCTGCGTGGCCGACGCACGATCGAACCTCAAAGCCGGGTCTTCGGAGCACGCGGCGCGAACGATCCGCGGCGTCTGCCTGAGCGCCCGGCGAAGCGCCCCCCAGCCGTCCTCGACCGAAGCCGGATCCACGACGCACTCGGCGACCGGATCCCACGCGACCACGGTTGGCCAGCGGGAGACGCAGACCGGAGGAGGCGACTCGTATCCGGAAGAACCGCGATCGTCGGACGGAACGTCTTCGAGCACCGCCGGGAGGCGCTGCCGCGAGACGGCCTCGATCACCGCGCGAGGGTCGATCCTCCCGGGGGCGGCAGCGCGCCGCAACGACGCCGAATCCGCTGTGTCCGCGCGATCCTCAGTCACAGACGGATTATCCGACGCGCTCGCGCGGTCGCAAATCGCGCGGAGTCGAGCCGCCCGCGGATCCGCGCCGTCTTGCCGATCCGCGACGGCAAGGCAGCGGTGAGACCGTCGTCGCGCCGCGGCGACTCAGGACCAGACTTTCCACCCCTGCCGGTACTCCTTCGTCACCAAGGCGTTGGCCTCGGGGACGTTGGTGAACTTCATGTTCGCGCCGTCCCACTCAAGCCGCCGGCCCATCCGGATGGCGATGTTGCCGAGAAGGATCGCCTCGGTCATCGGTCCGGCGTAGGCGAAGTTGGACTTCGGATAGTCGATCGGACGTTCGCCGCGGCACGACATGAGCCACTCCTGCATGTGTCCCGGCGAGCGCTCGATCATGCGCTTCGGCCGGCCGATCTTCTTCATCTTCGTCTCGGGGTAGACGCGCGGGCTCTCGCCGTAGTCGCCGGAGACCAGCAGCGAAGCCTTCGTCCCGATGAAGAGGTTGCCCGTTTCAGGAAGGGATCGGCTCAACTCGAGATCCGCCGGAAGGGTCGGGCGCAACCCGCCGTCGTACCAGTAGGCGTCGAACGGCCGCTGCCCCGGCCGACCCGGGAACTCCCACTTCACCATCGTGGACGTGGGGAAGGTCTCGCCGTTGAAGGGCGACATCGCGACCGGCTCGACCGCGCGGGGATGTCCGGGGTTCAGCGCCCAGAACAGACCGTCCATCGTATGACACGCCATGTCGCCCAGCGCGCCGCATCCGAAGTCCCACCACCCGCGCCACTTGAAGCGGTGATAGGTGTCCGCCTTGAAAGGACGCGCCGGCGCCGGACCGAGCCAGATGTCCCAGTTCAGATTGCCCGGGACGGCGTCTTCGCCCTCCGGACGCGGAACGCCTTGAGGCCACCAGCCTCCCGGTCGGTTGGTCCAGGTGTGAACCTCGACGACGTGTCCGAGCGCGCCGCCGCGGATCCACTCATTGACGAGCCGCCAGCCTTCGCCGGCGTGTCCCTGATTGCCCATCTGCGTGGCGACGCGGTAGCGCTTCGCCGCTTTCGCCAGCTCTCGCGCTTCCCACGGCGTGTGCGTGAGCGGTTTCTGCGTGTACACGTGCTTGCCGAGCTGCATCGCGAGGATCGTGGCCGGGAAGTGATGATGATCGGGCGTGCCGATCATCACCGCGTCGATGTTCTTGTGTTCCTTGTCGAACATCTCGCGGTAGTCCTGATAACCCTTCGCCTGCGGATAAAGCTCCAGGGCCTTGGACCACTCATTCGTGTCCACGTCGCAGAAGCACGGGCAGGTGACGCCGAGTTCGCGGGTCTGCTCGACGTGCGCGCCGCCCATCCCGCCGGTGCCGATGAAGGCGACCCGGACGTTCTGATCGCCGGGCGCGTAGGGCGGCGCGTCGAACCGCTGGGCATCGGTGGTCATCTTCGGATCCCGCACCGAGCAACCGGTCAGCCCCGCGCCGATCACGCCGGCGCCCGCCAGCGAAAGCCCTTTGATGAACGTCCGCCGATCGGTCGCCGTCACCATCCTCATCTGTTCCGCCTGTTCCGTGTCCGACTTCATGTTTCTGGTTCTCCCGCCGGGTTCGGCGCGCGTGCGTCAATCCGCCCGCGCCCGATAAGCCTGACGAAAATGTACCCGGCACGGGGCGTCGCTCCAAGAGTGAGGGGTTTATCCGTCCATCCGGCGCTGCGGACCGAGGCGTGGATTCTCGGAGCAGGCAGGACGAAATCAGTGAACCACCCCAACCGATACCCCCCTGGGGCCGTTATTGAAATGAGGGGTCGCAGGGGGAAACAGGGATCTTCCTTCCGGACCGGACCGGGATGTCGGCAGGTGTCGATCAAGTCGCGGATTTCACTGGTGCTGATGGCGCTGTTCGTGCTGGCGCTGGGGGCGCTGAAGTACGTCGAGTACAGCGTGCTGATCCCGCAGTTCGAGGATCTCGAACGCGACGAGGCGGCGCGGGACATCGCGCGCTGCCGTCAGGCCATCGACCGCGAACTGGAGCACCTCGACCTGCAATGCCGGGAGTGGGCGTCGTGGGAATCGACGCGGCAGTTCTTCCGCGACCTGAACGGTCGCTTCGTGGCGGACCACCTCTCCACGTCCTCTCTGCAGAACTCGAATCTCGATCTGATCGCGTTCCTGGACTGGCGGGGGCAGACGTTGTGGAGCCGCGTGGTGGATCCCGAGGGGGCCGCCTGGTCCGGTCCGCAGTGCCCGCTCTTCGGCGCGGGCGGAGAACTCAGAACCGTCCTGCGGACCTCGTTGCATGGCGCGCTCGGCGTGGTGTCGACGAACGCGGCGCCGGTGATGGTGGCGCTGCGTCCGGTGAACCCGGCGGGGCTGGGCGCGGGAGCGGGCGGGGCGCTCGTGATGGGGCGGTTCGTGACGGACTCCGAGATCAGCCGGATTGCGGAGCGGACGCGCGTGCGCCTGGATCTGCTCCCGATCGAGGAGATGACGCCGGATCGGGGGCTGGCGCGCCTTGCGGAGGGGCTGGCGTCTTCGGACATCGCGTTCGACGAGCATGAACCGGCGATGCTGCGCGTCGCCTGCACCTATCCGGACGCGGCGGGAGAGCCGACGTTCGTGCTGCTCATCGACGTGCCGCGGGCGCTGCTCGCCCGGGGTCAGGCGGCGCTGCGCTTCGCCTCGGTGTACATGATCATCGCGGCGATGGCGCTGCTGGCGTGTTTGTGGCTGGCGCTGCACCGCCTGGTGGTGTCGCCGGTGGCCCGCCTGACGAACAACGTGACGCTCATCGCGGAGTCGCACGACCTGTCCCGGCGGATCAACATGCGCCGCGGCGACGAGCTGGGGATCCTCGCGCGGGAGTTCGACCGGATGATGCACCGCCTGGACGCCGTGAATCGCCGGCTGCGCTACACCGCGCTGCACGACCCGCTGACGGGTCTGCCGAACCGGGCGTACATCATCGACCGGCTCGAGCGTTGCATGGAGCGGACGCGGCGGCGGCGGGATTACATCTTCGGGCTGCTTTTCATCGACCTGGACGGTTTCAAAAGCGTCAACGACACGCACGGCCACGAGACCGGCGACCGTCTGCTTCAAGCCGTCGCCCAGCGCCTGCGGCTGATCCTGCGGGCGTCCGACCTGGTGGGACGCGACGACACGCGGGCGGTGGCGCGGCTGGGCGGGGACGAGTTCATCATTCTGCTTGAAGAGATCGGGAGCCTCGAAGATACGCAGGTGGTGGCGGAGCGCGCCCGGTCGGCGATGACCGAGCCGGTCGCCGTGATGGGCCGGTTGCTGAAGGTGGGATGCAGCGTCGGGGTGGTGTGCAGCGCGGATTACGCCACGGCCGACGACATGCTCCGCGCCGCGGACGAGGCGATGTACCGGGTCAAAGTCGAGCGGCGGGCGCTGGCGGAGACGAACACGGCGCGGTAGCGTCCGCCGGCGATGAAGAACTTCGCGGACCGGCTGCTGGCGGCGATCGAGGACAAGGGCGCGCCCGTGTGCGTCGGGCTGGATCCGGTCTGGGGGTGGATTCCGGCTGAGGTTCGGGATTTCTTCGAGCAGGACGGGTGCGAACACGAGCCGGACTCCGACGAGGAGGAGGACTGCGAATCCTGCGGAGACGATCCGCAGGCGCGCAAGGCCGCCGCGCTCGTCACCTACTGCGATGAGGTGCTCGAGATCGTCGCGCCGCTCGTCCCTGCCGTGAAGATCAACATCGCCTTCTTCGAGGCGCACGGTCCGGCGGGGATGCTGGCGTATTCCGAGGTCGTCCGGGCGGCGCTGGAGCGCGAACTGGTCGTCATCGGCGACGTCAAGCGCGGCGACATCGGTCATACCTCCGAACATTATGCGGCGGCGCATCTGCGCGAGGATCCCGAGGCCGCGGAGCACCCGCGCCCGGATGCCGTCACGGTCAATCCTTATTTCGGAGTGGACGGCGTGGCGCCCTTTCTGGACGCCGCCCGAGGCCAGGGGAAGGGCGTTTTTGTCCTTGCGCAAACGAGCAACAAATCCGCAACGGAGGTGCAGGGGCTGATGTTGGCGGACGGGCGCGCCGTGCGCGAAGCCGTCGCGGGTTTGATTCACGGGTGGTCCTGCGGTCCGGGATTGTTGGGGAAGGGGGGGTACAGCGCGGTCGGGGCGGTCGTGTCCCCCACGGATCGGGACTCGACGGTGCGACTGCGGGAGCTGATGCCGAACTGCTTTTTCCTCGTCCCGGGCTGGGGGGCGCAAGGGCAGACCGGAGCGGACGCCGCGGCGTGTTTCCACCGGGACGGTCGCGGGGCGATCGTGACTTCGTCGCGCGGGGTCATGTTTCCCTGGACCGCGGGACGGGGCGAGGCGGAGGCGCCTTCAGACTGGCGCGGCGCGATTCAAGCGGCGTGCGACGGGTTTGTCCGCGACGTCCGATCGGCCCTGCCCGGACGGTCCTGAATCGTTGTTCATGAGGGCGGAGCGCCGCGAGACGAGCCTTCGCGCGGGCTGAAGCGCTGAGCCGCGGGGTTTACCCCGCGCGAGGCTTCGTACGAGGTTTCGCGCAATGCTTTGCGCGAGGCTTCGCGCGGGCTGAAGCGCTGAGCCGCGGGGTTTACCCCGCGCGAGGCTTCGTACGAGGCTTCGCGCAATGCTTTGCGCGAGGCTTCGCACGATACCCCGCGCGAGGCTTCGTACGAGGTTTCGCGCGAGGCTTCGCACGATACCCCGCGCGAGGTTTCGCGCAATGCTTTGCGCGAGGCTTCGCGCGATACCCCGCGCGAGGCTTCGCGCGGGCTGAAGCCGCGCGGCTCGGGAAAAAAATCTGCGGTTCTACTGCGATCATGACTTGTTGCCGTCGGGATCGGCGGCGTTTTCGCCCGGCGTCCTCTCGGCGGACGGCGCGGAGCGGACGAGGCGGCATAAATCGAGCAATTGATTGAGCATTACGCGGGCCACGTCGTCGTCATCGGAGGATTGCAGCGCGGCTTCGAGCGCGGCGGCGGCGGCGCCGATCGTCGGGAACCCGCAGCTTCCGCCCTCGCCTTTCAGGCTGCGCGCGATCCGGGCGACGCGATCCAACTGACGGGCGGTCATCGCCGCTTCAAGGTCGGCGATGCGCGAGGGCATTTCGCCGGCGAAGGCGTCGATCACGGCGGTGAACGCCGGGTCGCCCTGAAGCCGACTGACGAGAGGCCGTCCTCGACGGTCCACCAGCGCGCGGGCCAGCTTCTCGCGCGCGTAGGGCTTCGCCAGATGTCCGTCGCATCCGGCGTCGAGGCAGCGCCGCTGATCCTCGGCGGAATCCAGCGCCGTGGCGGCGATGACGCGCCCGCGGAACCCGCGCTCGCGCAGGGCGCGCGTCGCGGCGAACCCGTCCATGTCCGGCAGCTCCATGTCCATCAGGATCACGTCGTAAGCGCCGGCGGCGGCGAGTTTCAGCGCCTCCGTCCCCGTCGGGGCATGATCCGCGGTGACGTGCAACTGATCCAGCAGAATCATGACGAGCTTCTTCATGACCTCGTCGTCCTCGACGAGCAGGACACGCAGGTGCTCCAGCCCGGCGTCGTTGCAGAAGTCCTCCGGCGAGATTTCGCTGTCGAACAAGACGCCGACGTGGTGCAGTCCGCGCGTCAGGTAGTCGCAGCGCACGACGCGTCCGCTGACGTCCTGGCGCCCGCCGCGCAGGTTGACGAGCCGGACCTCGACGCGCGTCCCGACGTGAACGTAGCCTCCGTGCAGGAAGGCGATGCCTTTGCTGCTGAGGTTGCGCGTCGGGGCGACGAAGGGCTTGCTCTCGACGTCCCCGGGCTGTCGGACGCGGATGACGCAGGCGTCGAGGCGGTATTTGTACCGGGCGGCCTGCCGACCGGCGCTGCCGGCGCCTCCGGCTTGCTGATCGAGGCGGTCCAGCAGCGCTGCGATCTCGGCGTCGCTCAGACGGATCGTCTTCATCAGCGGATTGTTCGAGGACGGATTCATCGTCGTCACTGACGCGGCGCTGCGGTTGTCCGACCCCGGGTTGCGGCGATCCGTCGGCCTCAGCCGCGGGAACGCACGTGGAACCGACGACCTCCCAGTGCGGGCCTTCAGGACTCCGACTCCCGGATATCGACAAGAATATCTTAAGAAACCCGCTCAGCTTCGGCGGAAAGATGCGGAGCCTGCCCGACCTGCCGTCGCGCGGTCCGGACCTGCGGGTTGAATACCGGACGGCCTACCCCGAAAAACGCCGTTTCTGACGCGCCAGAGGGGGTTGCCGAAGTCCGTTGCACTCCCGGTTGCACTTCCATTCCCGATGACCCCCGGTTGGCGGCGATCGTTCAAGCCCTGCTGGACGGCTGGGCGG
>JAJVHU010000051.1 GCA_022072505.1 Phycisphaerae bacterium | reverse complement strand
CGAACCCGGCGCCGTGGCCATGGCCAGCTTGGTCGCCCATCGACTCAACTACGACTGGGACGCCTTCTGGGCATCCCGCCCGCTGCACCGGGCTGCATAATCGCCACGAAAAATGGGATGCACCCGCTTACGCGATCGCCCCGCGGAGAGGGTTGTCAGGGTGAACCGGGGCGTCTACAATGCCGGGCTCGGCTTGGCGGGGCGTCACGGACCGGGGGTTTCCGGGACGGGGTTGCGTTTCCAGCGATCGCTCAGCCCGGAGTCAGGCAGATAGGGTGCAACAGACAGGGTGCAACGATGAAGGAAGGCATTCATCCGAAATACGACGCATGCACGGTTAAGTGCGGTTGCGGGAACACGTGGGAGACGCGGAGCACGGTGAAGGAAATTCACATCGAAATCTGCTCCGGCTGTCACCCGTTCTTCACCGGGCAGCAGAAATTCGTGGACTCGATGGGCCGTGTCGACCGATTTACGAGGAAGTTCGGCGGCGAGTACTTCAAGCCGAAGGAGAAGGACAAGCCGAAGGGTTTCCGCAAGCGCATCTAGCGGAGCTGCTCCCACGTCGAACCACGCCGGGGCCGCGGTTTTTTGCGGCGCAAAGGCGTGGTTCGTTGTCAGGAAGGGATCGGCGATCCGGGAAGCGCGGCGGGCGACCGGCGGATCGACGGGCGCGGCTGGGGACCGGTTGGATTTCGGATATGATGCCGGGACGGCAGCCCCGATCCAGAGTCTTAAATCCGAAATCCTGCCTCTTCAATCGCTTTCTGGCGGGCGCGGTTCGGCAGGATGACGCTTCCGGGGGCGCGGATGCCGGAAGCGTGCCGCGGTTTCGCCGGACCGGTCCCGCCGTAAGATCAACGCATGTCCGACGATTTGAATACTCGTCTGCTTGCCAAGCTCGCGGGGGTCGCCCAGCGGCATGACGACCTGCTTGCGCAGATGAACGACGGCGCCGTCGCGTCCGACGCGGTGAAAACCGTGTCCATCATGAAGGAACTGGGGAAGCTTCGTCGCCTGGTCGATCCGTACCGGGCGTTCTGCAAAGTGCAGCAGGGGCTGACGCAGACGCGGGCGATCGTCGAGGACCGCACCCAGGACAAGGAGCTTCGAGCGCTTGCGGAGCAGGAGTTGGCGGACCTGCGCAAGCGGCATGATCACATGCTGGACGACCTCAAGGAAGCGATCGTCACGGACACCGAAGCCGCGGTCGAGTCGGTCATCATGGAGATCCGGGCAGGGACGGGCGGCGAGGAGGCGGCGCTCTTCGTCCGCGATCTGTATGAGATGTACCTGCGGTTCTGCGAGCGGCGGGGGCTGAAGGTGGAGGTGCTGGACCAGAACGGGTCGGACATGGGCGGGCTGAAGGAGGTCATTCTCTCCGTCAAGGGTCCGAACGTGTACCGCCTGCTGGGTTATGAAGGCGGGGGGCATCGGGTGCAGCGCGTGCCCGAGACCGAGGCCCAGGGGCGGGTGCATACGTCCGCGGCGACGGTGGCGGTCCTGCCGGAACCGGAGGAGGTCAACATCGACATCAACTGGGACACGGACTGCGAGGAGTTCGTGTCGCGGGCGGGCGGGCCCGGCGGTCAGAACGTCAACAAGGTGTCCTCAGCGATCCGGCTCGTGCATAAGGCGACGGGGATCACCGTGAACATGCGCGACGAGAAGAGCCAGCACAAGAACCGCGCCAAGGCGCGGCGCATCATGCTCTCCCGCCTGTACGAACACTTCCAGAGCCAGCAGAACGCCGCGCGGGACAGCGTCCGCCGCAGCATGATCGGCAGCGGCGACCGCTCGGAGCGCATCCGGACGTACAATTTCCCGCAGAACCGCTGCACGGACCACCGCATCGGACTCGACCTTTACAGCCTGGACCGCATCCTTCAGGGCGAACTCGACGAGCTGGTCCAGTCGCTTCAGACGTTCGACAAGCAGCGCCGCCTCGAAGCCCTGACGATGTAAGCGCCGCCTCCGCCACGTCGCCGCTGATCCGCCCCAAGCCTGTGATTCACCTTCCGCACGGCGCTTCCGCCGACGCCGTCTTGCGACCGGCGGGCGGAGACGCTACATGTCGATGACGAAACCAGCGCGCTCGGCGTCGGGCGCGGGAGGGAAACGTGATCGACCCGATCCAACCGCCTTCGGAGCAACCGCCCGCGGACGCGGATTCATCCGGCAACCGTGCCGAGCCTGCGCCGCCGCCGGGCGCGATCGGAACCGCGCGTGCGGCTGCGAAGACCGCGCGCCCCCTCGCCACCGGAAGCACTCCCCCCGGGGACAGCGCGGATCCGCCGCTCCGCTCGGACGCCGATGCGACCGCCGCTCCCGACGATCCGACCTTCGAAGAGACGGAGGACGGCGTTGAACCCGATGCGGTCGGAACCCCCGATGCAGGCGCGAGCATCGGCGGCTGGGAGCCGAACGTCCGTGCCCGGGCGCTGTCCGTCGAACTGCGCCGCATCGAGTTCGAAATCCGCGAACTGCTCAAGTACGGCGACATCAAGCGAAAACGCAAGTACGAAGGCACCCGTCGCTGGATGGAGCTGCTCGAGGACGTCGTCACGATGCGCTACAGCGGTCAGGCGAGCGACGACGCGCTCAAACGGGTCACCGAACTCGTCGCCAAGCGCCAGCAGCTCTTCCGTGAACTCAACTTCGTCGTCGCCACGCGCCATCGGTGGAACACCTGAGATCCTGTCTTATGACCGAGCCGCGCCCGTAAGGAAGCGTTCTTATTAATGGAGTCATCAAATCGTTTACACTCCGGTGACTGGCGTGAGCCGTTTTCTCCGGCGAATTGGTCATGTCGCCACGGTTGCCATGTAAACGATTTGATGACCGGAGTAATATTTCTCCCTCCTCCCAAGGATTTGAAACCGCATCCGGATAAGAGCGCTCTGAATGAAAACGGACCCAGCCGTGACCGTCGGGATTTCCTCCGGAGGACGCGCGATCGTTGCCAAAGGATTCAGCCTCCGGCAGCGATCGTGCGCCGTCCGGGCGAAGACATCTGGCACAAAGGATTCGCCAGTTTCCCTTCTGCGTGTATCTATTTAGCGGCGCCCGCGCCGCGCATCCGAAAGGAACAGGCATGTCCACGCTTGCATCGAAAACCTGCGTCCCCTGCCGAGGCGGCGTGCCGCCCCTCAAGGGCGATGAACTCCGCGCGCTGCTGGCCCAGGTTCCCGGCTGGGAAGCCGTGAACGAGCATCACCTCGCCAGGACGTTCACCTTCCCCGACTTCGCCACCGCCCTGGCGTTCGCGAACCGGATCGGCGAACTCGCCGAGCAACAGGGACATCACCCGGACCTCGCCCTCTCCTGGGGCAAGGTCGGCGTAACCCTCTGGACCCACAAAATCGACGGCCTGACCGAAAGCGACTTCATCCTCGCGGCCAAAATCGACGCCCTGCCGCGGTAGGGCGGGCGAAGCCGCTGCTGTCCCGTGAGTTGTAAGCCGTTGCACAAATATGGATCGCGGAGCTCCGGTGCGTGAGTGCGGAACAGAGTTCCGCACATTGGTTTAAATGCAAAGAGTTTACAACTCGCCATGCCAGGCCAGATTCGCAATCGGCTGGGTATAACAACCCACCATCCGAAGCTGGAGCCCTGTGAAATGTTTGTTGAGACACGCCTTTTTTATAAACCCTGTTGACAACCTAATCCGGCGCCTCATAATTCCACCCTGCGGAGTTGTCCGACATCGGGCGATTTGGACCCTTGTGATCTCTCGAAGCTCTTAACCCCAAACCCTGGAGACACCCAAATGAGCCGTATGTTTTGTGTTGGCTCCCTGATCCTGTTTCTGGCCAGCGGTTGCTCGGTGAGGCAGTCCGGGCAGCAGGAACTCTTCGTCATCGAAGAGGCGACGATGGAAGCCTACCGCCCGCTCTCGCACCGGAAGGTGTCGCCCAATGAGCCGATACGCTCCCAAGTCATTCCTACGTTTGGCGACCGGATCCAGTCAACGGATGACGTTGTCTCCATTGTCGTCGACTCGGTCTTTATCGCCGACCTTCCTCCTACATGGTCAAGCGTAACGACAGGGTCTCACGACGTCCTTGCCTTTGTCGAAGTGCAGGAAAGCGAGCCGACTTCGCTGGGCAACAAGACGGCGCTTACGAGAATCCTCTATGCAAAACCAGATGACCGAGACAACCGAAAACTCAACTTCAACGGGGCAATCGCCTATGGCCCCACGTACTTCAAGGGTCGGCAATTGGGATTGAAGTTTTCGATCATGGTGCTGCAAAAGCGAAAGACCGAACAGCAGGCCCGCATCGTAAAGGCGATCGCGGACATCGGAGCCTCCGCCAATCCGGAGTTCGCCGGCGTGGTCAGCGAGCTGGCGGGCATGGTCAAGTCCATACTTTCGACACAGCCCGATGTGGAAGTGTTCGATTTTCACGCTGTGCTTGTGCCTTATAAGCCAAGCGGGCTGCGTCCGACCGCCGCTGAGGCTGCCGGCGGAGTGCAACCTACGGCTGCCTCGTCGACTTCTTCAACGTATGCGGCGCATGCCGCCTTTGTCCCGGGAACTGAGGCCGCGAGGACATGGGATGAAAGAACCGCTTGGTTGAGTTACAACCGGTTCGCCATCATTGATACACTTGCTCGCAACTCGGGCGCGCCTCTGCCATTAGGTTTTGGCCAGAAGGATCGTCTTTGGCATGACGGCGGCTGGATGTTTGTTGGTGGTGAGGGCCCGAAGCCGCCGCTGGGCTGGGATGGAACCCGCCGTGCGTTGGACAGCAACTACCTGGTTTTTGCAATCCTACCGGGTCTACAGGCGGAAGAGGATGCAAGACTCTGGGGAGTATCCCAACACAACCGGGAACTTATCGCCTCGCTGACCCGGTCGCAAGCTTCCATCGCCCAGTCCATCGAAGACATTGGCGCCCACGGCGCGAAACTCGTCACGGAGTACATTCGCGTGCAAGCCGAGCGCAAGGCCCGAGACCTTGCTCAGAAGGAGGCCGACAAGCAGAATTTCATGGCGAAATTCAATACGTTCTGGACGAACATCATTGCTCCGGGAGTCGCCAAGCTTCCCGACGACCAGAGAAACGTGATCAACGCCATCAAGTCAGAGGTCATCGGTCGTTGGACGGATAAGGATGGATGGGGGGCGACGAACAGCACCACGAACCCGCCCCCGGTCGGCATGGTCTCAAGCGACGCGGCGACAGCTGAAGCGAAAGTCGCGCAGTTCGTCCTCAGTCGATACCAAGTCGCGTTGGGTCTACCGGAGAATGCGGTTCGAGCGTCTTATGACGCAGCCCAAAAGCAGGTAAAAGTCACCGTCGAGGGCGGCACGAGACGCAAGTCGGAACAAGGAGGCCCTGTGACCGACGAAGCGCAGACGAAAGAGATCGTTGATGCGCTCCACGAGTGGCTCGGTGGTAGCGATAGTTCTCTTCCGAAGGAAACGCAGCCGATAGTAACGTTGGTTGATTTCAAGAATCCGACTTCCTAAGGTGAGCCGGACGCGACGGAAATCACCAAAGCCCAAGCGCAATGCGCCGCAACCCGAGCTGACGCCCGAGGAGTGGGGTCGTGTCCACAAGACCCTGATGGACCGGCAGCGCCGGCTGGGCGATCCGGGGTTTCGGTTCATCGGGTTCGGCGTCAGGCGCCGCGGCGGCAGGATCGAGGCTGGGGCGACCATCGTCGTCAAATACTATTTTGTTCGCAAGAAGTCGCGGCGCCTTCCCGCCCGCTGGCGCGTGCATCGAGAAACGCGGGTGCGGTTGAAGCGAGGTCGCCGTTTCATATCGCTGCAACTTCCGACCGATGTTGAGGTCGCCGGACGCATCCGCGCCTCAGCCTTGAATCTTCATGCGGGGCAATCATTCACGGGCGGAGTCCTTGTCCGCTGGCGTGTTTCGGCACAGCAGTCTTTTTTTGGCGTTCTCACCGTTGGGCATGCCCTTCGCACTCAAACCGGCAGAGGGATTGTGCAAGTCCAGATTCAGAACCGGTCCAGAACGGCGTTCGGGCAACTCTACACGCTCGCTCATTCTCGGACGTGCGATGCGGCGGTGATCAAGATCGATTACGCCGATCTTTGCACC
Organism: Phycisphaerae bacterium; assembly: GCA_022072505.1. GTDB lineage: Bacteria > Planctomycetota > Phycisphaerae > UBA1845 > UBA1845 > JABWBH01. The sequence continues at coordinate 41,996 of JAJVHU010000051.1, read as the reverse complement.
CTGCTCGCGGATTCGACGGGATATTTGAAACGCAACACCGTGAGCGCCGTACCCCTGGGAGCGGCGATCGTCGCCGCCAAAGGAACCGCCGGGAAATCGTTCAATACTCAGGAAACCGTCGCGTTCAACCTCATCAGTTATGTGCCGCGGTTCCGGCCCGGCCCCTCCGACACGCTTCCACCGCTGAACCACCTGCTTCACGTTGAATCGACCGTTGACGGCGGCTTCCAACCAGGGACATCAGGGTCGGCGTGGACGCTGGGCGGAAAGCCCGTAGCGATCCAGGTGGGTGGAGATGCAAGCAACCAATACCGCGAAGGGTACGGCCAGGTTCTCGAATACATCATGGATTGGACGAAGACCGACGTGCATCGCTCCTGCGAAATGGCCCATGTCTTCTAACATTTCAAAGCACGTCGGCGCTGACCACCGCCGCCTATGAATCGAATGAAAATGCCGCCCTCTGAAACACCGTAATATCGCCTGGGTCACGAAGCGGCAAGGATTCGAAGACGGTTTCAAAACCTTTGGAGAACCGTCAAAAAAAGAACGCTTCCTTACGGGCGCGGCTCGGTTAAGAAACAGCATCATCAATGCCGCTCAACGCTCCTCACTTCCCCGCAATCGCATACAGCGTGTTCCGGTTGTTGATGTACAGCACGCCGTTGGCCGCCACCGGCGTGGTGTAGACGGAGGTCATGAGGTCCATCGTCCCCAGCACCTTCAGCTCCTTGCCCTGCTGGAGCACGAAGACTTCGCCGCTTTCCGTGCCGAGCATGACCTTGCCGTCCACGACGTAGGGCGAGCCCCAGACCGCCGCGAAGGTGTCGTGCGTCCAGTGCTTCTGCCCGGTTTTCGCGTCGAAGCAATACAGAAAACCGCTTAAGTCCGCGGCGTACACCAGTCCGTCCTTCACCGCGCAGGTCGAGATTGACCGGCGGAACTCCTCGCCGCCGACGTGCCAGACCTTGCCGCTGCGGGTGATGTCGCCGGTCTTCGTCGCGTCGATGCAGTAGAAGTGCCCGATGCCCTCGCCGTGCTCCGGATCCTGCCCGACGCAGACGTAGACGTGGTCGCCCACGATGACGGGCGTGGCAATGACCTCGTTGGCCGTGCCGCGTCCGCCGAGGATGTACTTCGCGTCCGGCGGATTCAGGTTGAACTTCCAGATCACGTCGCCGTTCCTCGGGTCCATCGCGTAGCACCAGCCGTCGCCCGCGCCGTAGATCACCTGCGGTTTGCCGCCGATCACGCCGTAGGACGGCGACGACCACTGTCCGTGAAAAATCTTGTTCGCGGTGAGGTTCTTCGTCCACGCGACCTTGCCGGTGTCCTTGTCCACGGCCACGAAATCCGGCGCGGTGGGCTTCGGAATATTGATGTGCCCTTCATCCACGCCGTTGCTCGTGCCGACGAAGATGAGCTTTCCGTCGCTGACGGGCGAGGCCGTGGCGAGGTTGTGCGGGAAGACGCCCATCTCGTCGAACATGTCGACAATCCAGATAAAGTCGCCGTCCATCTTGTCCTTGTATTTTTCGCTCGTGTAAGGCCCGTCGTTCTCGCCGTCGGTCATGCCCTCGACATCGGCGCAGACGATCTCGCAGCGGTTGCTGACGTAGTAGATGCGGTCGCCGATCGCCAGCGGGGAGGAGCAGATGCCCTGCTCCGGCCAGTCATTCACCTGTCCGGTGGGCATCTTGTCGTGCGTCGCCTGCCAGAGGAGCTTTCCGTCCGCTTCATTGAAGCACAGGACGACGCCCTTGTCCCCGGTGATTTCCTTCCGGAACTCTCCGCCGTTGTTGGTTCCGACGAAGATTTTGCCCTTGTGGACGACGACGTTGCCGTAGGTCTGCGACCCCAGCGGCGCCGACCACTTGAGGTTCTTCTTCGCCTTGATGTCCCACTCGCCGGGAATGCCGGTCTCGTCGGACACCATGTTGCGGTCGGGCGACCCGCCCCACATCGTCCAGTCGCCGCGCTTCGGTTTCTCCGCATCCTGGGCCGCGCTCGCGGCTGCAATGCAGAACGTCAGGAGCCCTGTCGAAATCCAATTGCGAATTGCGAATTGCGAAGAACGAAGTACATCCCGTGTCGTCCCTGCGCCGACGGCCTTGAAGTTCTCGTCGTGCCGCGGCGTCCTGTGCCTCAATTCCGCATTCGCCATTCTGAATTCGCTATTCATTCTTGAGCACCTCAATATTGTCGAAATACACTTCCGCTCCCTTGCTCTTCGGGGTCGTCCCGTTCGAGTAGGCGTAGGGACCGGGGCTGCCCTCGGTGTTGGGATAGGGATCGGCACACTCGATCATCCAGCCCTTCGGCTCGGGCTCGTCCGTCGCCCAGACTTTTCCGCGAAGCTGCGCCTCCTGACCGCCGCCGCTCTTGTCCACCAGGCGCACCTCGAACTTCATCCGATGCCAGATGCCTTCTTTCCAGTTGAGCGGCACGTCGTGCTGCACGCGCGGCATCGTGTCCCACGAGTCGATCCGCAGCACGTTCAACTCGCCCATCAGCAGCAGACGGTAGCGCGTGTTGATGAGGCCCATGTCGGCCTTGGTCGTCGGGGGTTTCAACGTGCTCATCATATCGGCCTGGATCGTGTACCCGCCGGCGATCGGCGGCGTCATGTAGGCGCGCATCCGCATCATCGGGGCGGACGGCTGCTCCGCCATCTTCATCAGCACTTTCCCGCCGTCCATCTTGACGACCTTGCTTTTTCCGCCCACGCCGACCCACCCGGGCGGGACCGCGTCCACCGCCACCGACTCGAAATCAAACTTGAACGGCGGCGCCGGCGTCGTGCGCACCCGGGCGACGGTCTCCGCATCGCCGATCCACTTCGCCTTGACGACGCCCGCGCTGAAACCCGCGTCCGCCGCCGCCGAAAACGCGCCCGTCTCCGCGTTCACGGCGCCCTTCACGCCCGTCACCGTCCACTGCGGCATCATGCTTCCGAAAGGCCCCCGGATCGGCGCGCCGAGCGCGTTGAAGGCGTGCAGGTGCAGCGTCGCCGATGCGCCGGGCGCCACGGTCAACTCCGCGGGCCGGATCAACGCGCGCCCGGACGCATCCGGCGGCGCCGACGCCTCCGCGGGCGCCGCGGCGAACGCCACCGACTCAACCGTCGCGCCCGACCGCCCCAGCGCGTACGTCCCGTACCGCGTCATCAGGATGGCGCGCCCCTCGGAGACGATGAACGAGCCGAAAATCTCGTCCACGAGGCTTTCCGGACCCTTAAGCTGCTCGCGATCGAGCACCGCGCACTTGTCGCCTTCGTCCTTGAGAATCCAGATGTAACCGTTCTGCTCGCCGTAGTAGAGGACGCCGTCAGCGGTGACGACGGGCGAACCTTTCCCCACGCGGCCGAGGCGCTGTTTCCACTTCTGCTCGCCGGTCTTTGCGTCCAGGCAGAACATCGTCGCGGAGTTGTCCACGATGTAGAGGCGGTCTCCGGCCAGCGCCGGCGAACAATACCCCGCATCCACGCCGTCGGCGCGCCAGACTTCCGTCGCGGTCGGCGCGTCGCCCTCCTTCGCCGGCGGATTCAGCTTCGCCGCGTTGAAGCACACGACGCGGCCCATCACCGTCGTGTCCACGTTCTCCTCGCTGTGCGTGACAATGACGTGATCGCCGTCCACCACCGGCGAGGTGTTCAGCGGACGCTTGCTCGCCTGAAACGCCCACAACCGCGCCCCCGTCCGCGCCGCGAGGCCGTAAACATACCCGTCCGTCCCGGGGCAGATGAGTTGCCTCACGCCGCCGATGACCGCCACCACCGGCGTCGCGTACGTCGTGTCCAGCGGCGCGCCGCCCGGTTCGACGAACCAGATCGCCTCTCCCGTCCGCTTGTCCAGCGCCAGGTAGCGCAGCCCGCCGCGGGCGTAGTTCCCCCACACCGCGCAGTTGAACCCGACGATCACCCGATCCTCATCCACCACCGGACTGAACAACCGCCCGCCGTATCCGCTGACACGTCCGAACTCCTCCGTCAGCGACCGCTTCCACAGCGGCTTCCCGTCACGGTCGAACGCGAGCAGTTCGCCGCCGGTCGCGTGCGCGTAGACGTTCCCCGTCTCCGGGTCGCCGGCCATCGCCGTCCACCCGACGCGGTTCTCGACGATGTCCGTCAACCAGACATTGAAGCGGCGCTCCCAGATGACCTTGCCCGTCGCGGCATCCAGACAAACCGCCCGCTCCTGCGTGGCGACCCCCTCGCCGACGGGCGCGAGAAAATACAAACGTCCGTTCATCAGGATCGGCGTCGTGCGCCCGCCGATGTCCGACTTCCAGAGCACGTTTTCCCCGTCCGGCGACCAGGAGGTCACGGCCGCCTTCTCCGGCACGGCCCCCGTGTCCCGCACGCCGCGCCACGCCGGCCAGTCGGACGCGACGGCAAACGTGCTGCATAACGCGACGACCAGCCGTCCGTAACGCGATGTTCCGCTCAAGCTCACGTTTCACCTCGTTTCTTGCGAAAAAGGAGCATATCACGACCGAAGGCGCACGCCAGAGCATTCCCGTGCGGCCGTCGGAAACTTCCGGAAAAGCCCGATCAGCTCTCAGTCCTTCTTCACGCGCCGCGCTTTCATATCAAATCGGGGAAGCGTCCCGGCGTCCACGATCTCGATTAAGGGATGAAAGTTCATCCGGTCTTTCACCGCTGCGGCGACGCAAGTCAAGAACGAGGCCTGATCCGGTCGGGAAACACCCGCCTTGGACACAAGCTCGATTTCGATCTTCAGGTCCGTCATCGCCCCGCGCGTCGTCGGCGTCAGGCGGAACTCCGCGATCTCGGGAAATTCGCGCAACACTCCTTCAACCGCCGACGGGAACACGTTGTTCCCACGCACGATCAGCATGTCATCGATCCGCCCCAGCACGCCCCCCTCCACGCGCGCGAACCACCGCCCGCAGGCGCATCGCCCTCGCGTCAGACGCACCAGATCCCCCGTCCGGTAGCGGATCAGCGGGCTTCCGATCCGCCCCAGGTTCGTCAGCACAAGCTCCCCGATTTCGCCGTCCGCAACGGGCGCGAGCGCCGCCGGATCCAGAACCTCCGCGATGAACTCCGACTCGATGACGTGCATGCCCCCGGGCGCCTCCGCGCACTCGAACCCCCACGCCCCGGTCTCCGTCATCCCCGCGTGGTCGATCACTCGCGCCCCCCACGCCTCCTCGATCCGAAGTCGTACCGAAGGAATGCTCCCCCCCGGCTCCCCCGCGACGATCAGCATCCGCACCGCCGACTGCGCCAAATCAACCCCCTCCCGCGCCGCCGTCTCCGCCAGGTGCAGCGCGTACGTCGGCGTGCAGCACACCACCGTCGCCCCGTTGTCCAGCAGATAGCGCAGCCGCGCCGACGTGCTCATCCCCCCCGCCGCAAGGCAGAAATTCCCCAGCCGGCAGCCCGCCTCGAACGCCATCCAGAAACCGAGGAACGGCCCGAACGAAAACGGAAACACCAGCCGATCCTCCGCCCGCAACCCCGCCCCCCGGTACACGATGCTCCAGCACTTCAGGCACCAGTCCCAGCTTTCCGACGTATCCAGCCACCGCAGCGGCGCAGACCCCGTGCTGCCGGAGGTCTGATGAAGTCGAACGTACGCCGAGGGCAGGCACGACAGGTTCGTCCCGTAAGGCGGGTGCGCCTCCTGATCCTGCTGAAGCTCCGCCCGCGTCGTCAGCGGCGCGCGGGTTAACTCGACGGCGGAGGAATCAGGAACGAGCCCGGCGAGTTTCCCCCGGTGGAAGAGGTTCGTGGACCGCACAACGGCCAGCATCCGCGCGAGCTTCTCGCGCTGCAGAGCGTGCAACGCGGCCGGATCCAGCGACTCCTCCTGCGGCACATGAAACGGCATGACGCAGGAAACCTAACACGCCAGCGCCGCCAAGGGAACCCGTGTCAGCGCCGCGACCGGAACGCGATTTTGTTTGATACACCGATCGTGATGGTGGACGGCCACGCCTTCCTTCTTGACGCGGGGCGATTCCTCCGGTCCTGAGTCTCCACTTGACTCCGGTGCGCCGCGGCGCGCGAGCTTCCCAGCACTGGCGTGCTGGGCTGTTTTCCAGCGCCTCTTCCGGGGCTGAGACCCTCGGAGGATCCTCCGGGGCTAACACAGGGCAAAACCACATTCCAACTTTTTCGAGAGGTCGCACCGGAACCGCTCGCGCAAATCGCTGATCCCCAGGCGGGCCATGCGAAGGATTGAGTTTCAGGCAGGTCATGCGAAGGATTGAGCTTCAGGCAGGTCATGCGACGGACCGATCCCCGAAGGGGATCAACGTGGGTAGCCGTGGGTGCAACCCACGGCATGCGGAACCATCCATAAGATTCGACCCTGAAGGGGTCGCACCCTGGAGGCTCGCGAATGACGACTTCGCTCGCACGCTTGTACAACCCCTTTCAGGGGTTGAAATCGATCGACGCGCGGGTTCCCGTGGGCTTCGCCCACGGCTATTCACGTTTCTCCCCTGCGGGCAGAAGAATTCACGTTTCTCCCATGGGGACAGAAGAATTCATGTTTCTCCCCGGCAGGGGAAGAACTCACGTTTCACCCTGCCGAGAGAAGAACCGAGCGGTTCCTGGCGCCGCGATGACCCCTCCTGGCGTAGAAAGAATGCGGCTGCCTTGGCATCCGAGTTTCGGCAGGCTCCGAGACCTTGGCGCATTCGCCACGGCGCGGTAAGAAACCGGTCTTTCGTGATGAACGGCGCGTCGGCCCCGGTCATTGTGAAAAAAACCCGATCTGCGACGCCCGGGTGGCGGAATTGGCAGACGCGCATGGTTGAGGGCCATGTACCCGCAAGGGTGTGGAGGTTCGAGTCCTCTTCCGGGCATGATCGGGCGGGCGACCCCGGAAGGATATCGGGATGAACTCAGACGCGGCGTCGGACCCGGACCGCACGCGCACAAACCGAGCCGCGCCCGTAAGGAAGCGTTCTTTGCCCCCCCCAACGGCGAAGGTCTTGAAACGCGTCCCATCCGCCTGCTGAAAGGCGCGCGACCGGGCTTTGTTGCCGGTTTTCCCCGGTGAAATTCGCGTCCTGGAGGGACGCGCTACCCTTTTTCAACGGGCTGCTATCCCGTCGGCACGTTCTCCAGCAGCGCCCGCGCCACGCTGAAGTAGATCAGCAGCCCCGCCACGTCCACCAGCGTGGCGACGAACGGCGCCGACGCGCTCGCCGGATCCAGCCCGACGCGCCGCAACGCAAACGGCAGCATTGACCCGCAGATCGTCCCCCAGACCACCACGCCCACCAGGCTCAGCGACACGCTCAGCGCAAGCACCAGTTGATACGGACCGTATCCGCCCGAAATCACCTGCGTCAGCCCGATCCGCACCAACCCCAGCACGGCGAGGATCACCCCCAGCGCCACCCCGAAAAGCATCTCCCGCCGCACGACGCGCCACCAGTCGCGCAACCCCACCTCCCCCAGCGCCATCGCGCGGATCACCAGCGTCGACGCCTGCGACCCGGAGTTGCCCCCGCTGGCGATGATCAGCGGCATGAAGACCGCCAGCACCCCCGCCTGCACGATCTCCGCCTGAAAGTGATCCAGCGTCACCGTCGTCAGCATCCCGCTGACGAAAAGAAACGCCAGCCACCCGGCGCGCTTCTTCAGCATCGGAAGGAACCCGGTTTGAAGATACGGCGCGTCCAGCGCCTGCATCCCGCCGATCTTCTGGATGTCCTCCGTCGCCTCCTCCTGCACGACGTCGACGATGTCGTCCACCGTGACGATGCCCTTCATGCGGCCCTCGGCGTCCACCACCGGAATCGCCACGAGGTCGTGCTCCGCGAAGACGCCGGCCACCTGCTCCTGGTCCATGTTTTCCGGAACGCTGATCACCTCGCGGTGCATCACGTCGGCGACCGGCACGACGCCGCGCGCCGCGAACAATTCGCGCAGGCTGACGACCCCGGCCAGGCGCTGCTGCTGATCCAGAATGTAGGCGTAGTAGATCGTCTCGAGGTGGGTCTGAATCTGACGTCGCAGGTAGCCGATCGCCTCGTCCACCGTCATGTCCGCGCGGATGCGGGCGAAGCGCGGGCTCATCAAGCCGCCGGCCTCGTCCTCGGCGTACGCCAGCAGAACCTTCACCTCGCGCCGCGTGCTCTCATCGAGCAGGTCCAGCCAGCCCTGCCTCTCTTCAACGGGCATTTCCTGAAGAAGATCCGCCGCGTCGTCCGGCGCCAGCGCCCGGACCCAGAGTCGGCGCTCGCCCGGCGAAAGCGCGCGCAGAACTTCCAGTTGATCCGGCGTGGGAAGGCCTTGAAAAAGGTCGTCGCCGTCCTCCGGTGTCAGCAGGCGGAACGCCTCCGCCCGTTCCTCCGGATCCAGGGCGGTCCACACCGGACGGAGATCCTCCGCGGTGATGCGATCGACCTGGTCCAGCGGCGTCATATCCGCTTATGATGACCGCGCGTCCAAGGCGGTCAAACGCCGCTCCCGAGAAAGGCCCGTCGTCATCGTCGCGTCCGACCCGCGGCGGGAACTCCGCCAATGAAAAGACCCGGCGCCGGTCCGCGTCGGGTCTACACACGTTCTTCATCCCGGGGGCAGAGATCTGCCGCCCGCACCCACGGCTCGCCGTCACGCCACCGCGCGATCCTTCGGCAGGTGCTTGCGGACGGCTTCGACGATCGCGTCGAAATCCGCGGGAGCGTGGATCGCGATCTCGCTGAGCATCTTGCGGTTCAGTTCGATCCGCGCGTGCTGAAGCCCGCGGATGAGCCGGCTGTATTTGATCCCGCGCGCCTCGCACGCCGCCGTCAACCGCGTGATCCACAGCGAGCGGAAATCCCGCTTGCGGCGGCGGCGATCCCGGAAGGCGTAAACCCCGGCGCGGATGACCGCCTCCTTCGCCAACCGGAAACACTTGCTTCGCGCCGACCGATATCCCTTGGCGTCGTTCAGCGTGCGGCGTTTCCGCCGATGACTGGCCGCGCCCATCCTTGCTCTAGGCATTGCTCAATACCCCCGTCTTCCAGGCGCCCGCCTTCCTGCTCCCGGGCAGTGCCGGGCCGGCTTACGCCTTGCCCATCTGAATCTTGATGTTCTTGGAGATCACGTTGCTGAGGACCGCGTCCTTGCGCAAGCGGCGCCCCCGGTCTCCGCTCTTCCCGCTCATCAGGTGGCTGGCGTTCGGGCGCTTGTGCTTGACCTTGCCGTTGGCCGTGATCTTGATCCGCTTTTTCAAACCCTTGTGGGTCTTCATCTTAGGCATACGTCACCCATCCCCCGCCCGCACGGTCCCCCGACCGGCGGGTCGGGCATTATACGGAAGGGTCCGCAGGCTGCAACTCCGGCCCGGATTCTCCCCCGCAAACCCGCAAACCCGTCAGGACGCCACGGGAAAGCGAGTCCGGCGACCCGTCGCCGCTGATCCGGGGCGGGAAAGACGTCGCCGCGGCGTTACTCGATCTCCGGGATGACGAAACGGTCCGGGTAGGTCACGATGTCAATGACCGGATACCCGGCGTCGGCCCGCCCGGTCAGGCGATGATTCGCCCGCAGCAGCGCCAGCTTCTCCTCGACGGAGTTCTCGATCAGTTCGCTTCCCGGCGCCGACCCCCACCGGATGCGCCCGCCGGCCCGATCCGTCGCCAGCTCAATATGCGCGGTCAGAGGGTTGTTCCGCCCTGCGAAGTTGTGAACGAGGACCGCGGTGATCTGATCGGCGAAGGTCTCGCGCTTCAGGCGCTCAAGAAGGCTCAAGGCGGCGTGAAGGTCGGCGCCGTCCCAGCGCCGCCCCGCGTCCGGCGCCGGCGCCGCCGCCCCCTGAATCAGCTTCCACGTCTGATGAAACGCATACAACCCGGGAAGGCGAACGCCGTCACGGTCCACGAGCGCATACCCGTTGCCCGCGTCCACCATCGCAAAAGGTTCAAGACATGCCAGTTCGACGCGGATCGTTCCGTCCGAGACCCGCCGAACCCGGCGAACCTCGCTGACCCACGGACTTCGCCCCACCACCTGCACCGCCTCGGAGCACAACTGCGGATCGGTCCAGTCCCGCGCGCTCAATGCCTCCAGCCGCTTTGTCAGATCCTCCGTCACCAGATCGCTGACCCGCGCCGGAACGCCCTCGAAAACCCACTTCGCCCGCGCCTTTGACGCAATCTCGGCCTCGACCGTCCGCTCCACGATCGCCAGCGCCCCCCCAGCCGTCGCAAGAAGCCCCCCCACCGCCAACATGCGGCCGACCGCGCCGCGCGAAGCCGTCCACGCCCGGCGCAACCACGCCGTCCGGGAACCCGAAGGCGTCGCTTTTTTCTTCTTTCGCGTGCTCATGCCCGGGCTTATCCCTTGAACGCAGCCTCAAAACCGAACCGCGCCCGTCCACCGCTTGCGTCGTGCCGCGAGGTCAGGAATCAGGAAGCGCTCTTCCTTCGCCCCGCCCCGATGATCTCGCAATCCCCTTCTTGTTCCCCGCCGCCGGACTCAACCCTCGCCGCATCCGCCGCGCCGGACGCGAACGAAACCGGTCAGACCGCCACCGCCCGCCGAACCCTCGCAGAACCGTCGCACCGTCGCGCCTCCCACCGGTCGAGCGACGCGTCCACGATCCGCTGGACAAGACCGTCGAACGTGATCCCGACGCGCGCCGCCGCCTTCGGCAGCAGCGAGTGACTCGTGAACCCCGGGATCGTGTTCACCTCGAGCGCAAAGGGCGATCCGCTCCCGCCGTCAATCATCCAGTCCACCCGCGAGAACACCTCGCACCCCAGCGCCCGGTGCGCCGCCAGGCTCAGACGCTGCACGCGCGCCAGCAGTTCCTCGGGCAGGTCGACGTCAAAAAGATACTCCGTGTCGTCGTCGAGGTACTTCGCCTGGTAGTCGTAGAACTCCCGCTTCGTCCTTATCTGACACACCGGCAGCGCCGCCTCGCCCAGCACGCCGACCGTCAGCTCCGGTCCGCGGATGTACTGCTCGATCAGCGCCTCGCCCTCCGCGTTAATCCGCTCGCGCGCCGCTGCGGCGAGCGACGCGCGATCCTTCGGAATGCTGGTTCCCACGCTGCTGCCCGACGCCGACGGCTTCACCACGCACGGCGGATGCATCCGCGCCAGCGCGTCTTCGAGGTTTTCCGCCGTTGCGACGACGTACGCCGGCGTCGGCACGCCGGCCGCCGCAAACCGCCGCTTCGCCGTCACCTTGTTGAACGCGGCGGACGACGCCTCCGCCCCGCTTCCGCAATACGCGATCCCGCGGCGGTCCAACTCATGTTGAAGACCGCCGTCCTCGCCGAATTCCCCGTGCAAGGCGATGAAGACGAAGTCCGCCGGTTCATCCAGCGCCGAAAGATCGTTCGGACTGATGTCGCGAAGCGCGGCGTGATGCCCCAGCCGCCTCATCGCCTCGAACACCCCGGCCCCGCTCTGAAGACTGACTTCCCGCTCGACGCCGACGCCGCCCGCCAGCACTGTCACACGAAGCGGCCCACGTCCTGCGCCTCCGTTCCCGATCGACTTCATCCGCTTCTCCCCCGGAAAAAACGCGGGTGCGGCGTCACCACACCTCCATCTCCTGCTCCAGCTCGATCCCGAACCGCTCACGCACCCGATCGCGCACGCGCTGCGCCAGCGCCAACACGTCCGAAGCCCGCGCGTCCGCCGACGCCACGATGAAATTCGCATGCCGCGGCGAGACCTGCGCCCCGCCGCAGCGCGCGCCCTTCAGCCCCGCCTCGTCGATCATCTTTCCCGCGGACGCACCGGGAGGGTTCTTGAAGACGCAGCCCGCGCTCCGCTCGCCCACCGGCTGCGTCGCCCGTTTCAACCGCCAGTATTCCTTGAACCGCCCCCGCACCCGCACCGGGTCGTCACGGACAAGATCCATCACCACGTCGCTCACGATCGCGCGCCCCAGCCCCCACGTCCGGTATCCGAACCCGACATCCTCCCGCGACACGTCACGCAATGCGCCGCCCGTCTCCACCACCCGGACGCTCCGGACCCGGTCGCCGAACTCGCCGTACCGCCCCCCCGCGTTCATCCGCACCGCCCCGCCGACGCTCGCCGGGATCGCCGCAAGCCCTTCCAGCCCCGAAAGCCCACGCTCGCAACACGCCTTGCAGAGCTTCATCAGGTCCGCCCCGCCCCCGACGCGCACCGACGCATCCTCAAACGTCATCCTCGTAAACGCCGGCGCATCCAGAACGATGACAACGCCGTCGAACCCCTCGTCACGGACCAGCACGTTCGCGCCGCGCCCCAGCACTCGCCAGGGAACACCCTCGGCGGCAACCACCGACATCAACCGCGACAGGCTTTCCGCATCACTCGGATGCGCCAGCCACCGCGCCCGCCCTCCGATCCGGTACCACGTCCGCGCGCCCAGCGGAGCGTCGGCCTCGATGCGGTCACGCCATCCTCGCCACCAGCTCATCCGCCACCTTCCAGACGTCGCCGGCGCCCAACGTCAGCACCAGATCCCCCGCCGCCAGCTCCGGCGCCACCACTTCCGTCACTTCCTTAAGCTGCGGCACGTGACGGACGCGCACCCCGCGCTCGCGCATCCGCGCCACCAGCGTTCCCGAGCTGACGTCCCGCTCGATCCCCCCTTCCGACCGCGCGTCGTACACATCCGGAACGATCACCTCGTCCGCCGCGTCAAACGATCGCGCGAAATCCTCAAGAAGATATTTCGTCCGGCAGAACTGGTGCGGCTGAAAGATCACCCACGTCCGCCTCGGGTCGCACGACCGCTTCACCGCGTCGATCGTCACGCGGATTTCCGTCGGGTGATGCGCGTAATCATCCACGATCGTCACCCCGCGCGGCACGCCCTTGAAGGTCATCCGCCGCTGCGCCCCCTCGAACGTCGCCAGCGCCTGCGCCACCGCCTCGGGTTGCACCCCCGCGTGGAGCGACACCGCCGCCGCCGACAGCGCGTTCGTCACGTTGTGCTCGCCCAGAACCTTCAAGTGCGTCGTCAGCACCCGCCGTCCCCGGTACACCACGGTGAACGCGAACGCCCCGCGGCACCCGACCAGCCCCTCCGCACGCCAGTCCGCGTCGTCCGTCAGACCGAACGTCTCCAGCCGCGCCGTCGTCTGACCCGCCGCTTCCCGCGCCACGGCGTCCTCCGCCCGCACCAGCAGCCGCCCCTGCGGATGCACCTGCCGGGCAAACTGACCGAACGCCTCGACCAACTCCTCAAGCTTCGGAAAACAGTCGAAGTGATCCTTCTCGATGTTCAGGATCGTCGCGTAATAAGGGTAGAATTGAAGGAAAGACCGGTCGAACTCGCACGACTCGACGATGAAATGCGGCCCCTCGCCCAGCGCCGCGCTTCCCCCGAGCTGGCTCGACTTTGCCCCCACCACGAACGTCGGCGAAAGCCCCGCCGTCCGGAAGATGTGCGCCGTCATCGCCGTCGTCGTCGTCTTCCCGTGCGTCCCGGCGATCGACACCCCGACCCGCCCGCACATGAACTGCCCCACCAGCTCTGCGTACTTCAGGCAGACCGCCCCGCGGGCTTCCGCCGCACGAACCTCCACGTGATCCGCAGGCGCCGCCGCCGTCCGAACCACCACCTCCACCCCCTCAGGCACGAACTCCGCCCCGTGCCCGATCACCACCTTCACCCCGCGACGCACCAGTTCGCCCACGCCCTCGAAGCCCTGACGGTCCGTCCCGCTCACCCGCGCGCCGAGATCCGCGAGGATCGACGCCGCGCCCATCATGCCGCAGCCGCCGATGCCCACCATGTGAATCCGCTTGCCCTGCCAGCTCATCCTCTGCTCGATCGTGTTCAACTGGTAATGCATCGGGCGTCCTCCCCCTGTTACGGCGGCTCCTGCCGCACGAACTCGTCGCACTTCGGCTTTCGCTCAAACGTTGCGCATGCAGCGGCGCGCAACCCCTTCTATCGGGCACGCGCCGATCAGACCATCACACATTCCGCCCGATTCCGGTTCGACGACGCGCATCCGCCGGCGATCTCCAACACCACGTCCGCAACGCGCGCCGCCGCGTCACGCCGCCCAAGCCGCGCCGCGCGACCCGCCATCGTCGTCCGCCGCGCGTCGTCGTCCATCAACGCCTCCAACGCAGCGCCAAGCCGCTCCGCGTTCCACCGCGGATCCACCCGGTCGTCCACGAGTTCCGCCGCCCCGTCCTCCGCAAGGACGCCCGCGTTCCTGCGTTGATGCTGGTCGCGGTGGTGCGGATAAGGCATCAGGATCGACGCACGACCCACGATCGTCAGCTCCGCCAGGGTGGACGCCCCCGCACGCGCGACCACCAGATCCGCCAGCCGCAGCGCCGACGCCATCTCATGCGTGAACGACAACACCGTCGCCTGAACCCCACGACCCGCGTACGCACGCCTCACTTCGGCGTATTCCGTCTCGCCCGTCAGGTGCAGCGCCTGCCACCGGTCCCCGCGCCGCTCGATCCGATCCAGGCATGCCGTCACTGCCCGGTTGACGCTCCGCGCCCCCAGCGACGCCCCCGTCACCAGCAACGTAAGCCTGTCCGCCTTCAACCCGAATTTTTGCGGATCCGGCCGCTCCTCGCTCAGGAACTCCGCCCGCACCGGACACCCCGTCACGTCAACTCTCGCCGCAACCGGAAAATGTGCCCGGCTCTGCTCCCACTGCACCAGCACCCGGTTCACGCGCCGGGCTAGAAACCGGTTCGCGCGCCCAGGCAGCGCATCCGGATTGAACAACACCGTCGACGCACCCGCCCGCCGCCCCTCCAGCATCGCCGGAAGGCTCGACATCCCTCCGCTGCCGACGACCACCGCCGGACGATGCGCCGTCATCCAGCCCCGGCATGAGACCTGCGCGGTCCGCAGCTTTGCCAGCATCCCCGGCCAACGCCACGGCGCCCGCGTCAGCCGCGGCAGCGCCTGCGCCACGAATTCGCACGCCTCACCCCCCAGAACCGTCTCGTCAATCCGCCGATCCGATCCGAAGAACGTGATCCGAACCTCCGGAACGCGCCGCCGAAGCTCACGCGCCACGGAAAGCGCGGGGTACAGATGACCCCCCGTCCCGCCTCCGGCAAACACAATGTGAAGCCCGTCTCCCACCACGCGCCGCCCGTCATGACTCCTCGGAAGCCTCGACCGGCTCGACGACTTCATTCATCGCCGACCGCGTCCCGATCGCCGCCAGCATCCCCACCATCGCGCTGAACACCAGATAATTCGACCCGCCCGCCGAGATGAAAGGCAGAGGAATCCCCGTCGTCGGAATCCACACCGTCACCACCGCAAGGTTGATCAACGCCTGAAACCCGATCAACGCCGTCAATCCGAACGCCAGGAGGGTTTCTACGCCCGTCTGCGCCGTCCGCATCGCCCCCACCCCCAGCCAGACAAACGCGATGAACAACGCCACGACGACGACGCCGCCGACGAAACCCAGCTCCTCGCACAGCACCGCGAACACGAAGTCCGTCCGGCTTTCCGGCAAATAACCGTATTTCTGAACTCCCGCGCCCAGCCCGCGCCCCCACCACCCGCCCGACCCCAGTGTCAGCAACGACTGAACGCCCTGATATCCCTTCCCCTGAGGATCGTTCCAGAGATTCTGGTGCGCCCACAACCGGTCCATCCGGTAAGGCTCGAACCAGATCAGCGCCGCCAACCCGAGTATGCTGACAACCCCCAGTGTGATCAGGTGCCGATAGGAACACCCCCCGATCCACACCATCAGGCACGCCACCAGACACGTCAGCGCCGCCGTCCCCAGATCCTCCAGTCCGATCAACAACCCCCCGCAGAAGATCGCCGCCAGCACCGGAAGGAACGTCCGTCGAAGCGATCGCGCGTCCACCCCGTCCCGCGTCAGAAAAAGCGCCAGAAACCCGATCAGGACCGGCTTCGCCAGCTCCGACGGCTGAAACCCGACGTCGAATCCGCCCAGCGAGAACTTCAACCATCGCTGCGACCCCCGCGTCACGTCCCCGAAAACCTTGACCGACAGCAGAAGCGCCGCAGTGACGACAACCCCGATCCACGCCGCCGCCCGCAACCGATCGCGCGACGCCAGAAGCCACGGCCCGGCCGCCTTCGCGGTCAGCATCATGACCGCCGTGCCCGCCAGGACGAACACGCACTGCCGTCCGAACGTCGTCTTGAGAAACTCCGGACCCAGCAGCGGACGCTGAAGCGACGCGCTCCCCGACGCGACGATCATCAACCCGATGCAGGTCAGCGCCGCGGCGACCACGATGAACCACGCACCGTGCGTCAGCCCTTCCGACCTGTCCGACCGCTCGTTCAGCACGACACCCTCATTCTGCTCAAGCTGCGGCTACCGCAATTTGATCGTCGCCAGCGCCGCTCCGCCGCACAACGCCGCAATCAACCAGAACCGCACCACCGTCTTCGGCTCCGACCACCCCCGCATCTGAAAATGATGATGCAGCGGCGAACACGCGAAGATCCGCTTCCCCCCCGTCATCTTGAAGTACGACACCTGAAGAATCACCGACAGCGCCTCGATCACGAACACGCCCCCGGCGATGAAAAGCATCAGCTCCTGCCGCGTCACCACCGCCACGTATCCCAGCATTCCCCCCAGCGGCAGCGATCCCGTGTCGCCCATGAACACCGTCGCCTGATGACAGTTGTGCCACAAAAACCCCAGCAACGCCCCGAGCATCGCCCCCAGCAGCACCACCAGCTCCAGACTCAGCGGCACATGCGGAAGCAGCAGACGCCGCGCCGCCGACTCCGTGCCTACGACGAACGTCAGCGCGAGGAACACCACCGTGCAAAGCGCCGCACACCCCGCCGCAAGCCCGTCCAACCCGTCCGTCAGGTTCACCGCGTTCGACGACGCCGTCATCACCAGCACCGTGATGAGCATGAAGCTCACCACGCCCAGCGCGATCCCCGGCTTGTAAAACGGCACATCAAGGATCCGGTACGACGGCATCGCCCCCGACACCGCGCTGATCGCATGATTCTCCCCCCCGTACCGGAAGATGAACGTGCCCAGCACCACGCCCAGACCCAACTGAAACAGCAGCTTCTCCGTCGTCCGCAATCCGTCCCGGCGCCGCTCGCCCCGCCGCGCCGCGCGAATCTTCAGCGCATCGTCCACCCCCCCCAGCACCCCCAGCCACAGCAGCGTCACCAGACCCATCACAACATAAAAATTCGTCAGGTCGGCAAAAAGCAGCGCCGCCGTGATCATCGCCCCAACGATGAGAATCCCTCCCATCGTCGGAACGTTCGCCTTGCTTTTCATCAACTCATTGAGATCCGCGCGGTCGAACTCAGGCCGATCGCCGATCTTCAGCTTGAGCAGAATCCGGATCGCCGCCGGTCCGCAAAGCAGCACCGCCAGAAAACAGAACAACCCCGCCACGGTCGCCCGGAAAAGGCTGTTCTCGTACGCGTAGTGCTTCCCCTCCGTCAGGTAGTGAAAAAGGTGATATATCACGGTCGGTCCGAACCGGAGAACCCTCGCGCGGGTCGCTCCTCACCCCGCTCAAACGTCACGAAGCGGCCTTGACCAGCCTCGAACCGCTCAGCGCCGACTCGAGACGATGAACCACCGCCTCCAGACCGGCCGCGCGCGATCCCTTCACAAGGATCACATCATCCTCGCCCACCCGGCTCACGATCAGGTCCGCCGCGTGTCCCGCGTCCTCGCAGAGCACGATCTCGGAAACCCCCGCGGACGCCGCCGCCTGCGCCGCCGCGTGCGCATGCGGTCCCGACGCAATGAACAACTCGACCCCCGCCCCCGCCGCCGCCTCTCCGATCTTCCGGTGCCACTCCAACGCCGCCGGCCCCAACTCCTTCATCTCCCCCATCACGAACACTCTCCGCCGACCTTGCACCGTCGCAAGAATGTCCAGCGCCGCCCTCATGCTCGACGGGTTCGCGTTGTACGCGTCGTCGATCAGCGTCACGTCCCCGAAATCCACCCGCCGCGTACGACCCGACGGCGGCACGAATTCGTAAAGACGCTCCCCCACCGCCTCCGACGTCAGGCCCATCCAACGTGCGACCGCGTACGCTAGCGCCGCGTTCGTCGCATGATGCGCGCCGGGAAGACGCAGACGCACCGCCGTGTCCCCGTCCAGAACAAACGAAGTTCCGTCGAGATCGCCTTCGATGCACGTCACAAACAGGTCGGCCTGAGGGTTGCGGCCCACCGTGCAAAGCCGGTAACTCGGATCCCCGTCCTCGCGCAGCGACCCGCCACGGCCCACCGTCGCCCCCGGAAACGCCGCCACCTCGCCGCGCACACGATCTCGATGTCGCCCCGCCGCCGGCGCCCTCGGAAGATGAGGAAGAATCTCGACGGCGTCGATGTTCACCGCCGCCAGCCCCCCGCGGCGCACATGCCGCAGGATCGATGCCTTCTCCGCCGCCACCGACGCCACGTCGCCCAGCCCCGCAAGGTGCGCCGCTCCGATCGACGTGATCACCCCCACATCCGGCTGCGCCATCCGCGACAGCGCGTCGATCTCCCCCGGCGCGCTCGTCCCGATCTCCACGACCAGGTAATCATCCGTCGGCTCCGCGGACAGCAGCGTCAGCGGAACCCCGATCGCGTTGTTGAAGCTCCGCACCGAGGCCCGACCCACCAGCTCCCCCGCCAGCACGTGGTCGATCATCAGTTTCGTCGTCGTCTTCCCGTTGCTGCCCGTCACCCCGATCACCGTCGTCCGCGCCGCCAGCGCCGTCCGGCGGTACCAGCCCCCCAGCCGACCCAACGCCGCGACGGTGTCCTCCACGACAATCATCCGGTCGCGGGCCCCGACGCACGCCTCCTCGGCGCATTCACGCTCCACCAGGCAAGCCCTCGCCCCGGCGCGCAGCGCGTCCGCAACAAAATGATGGCCGTCAAGCCGCTGCCCGACGATCGCAATGAACAAGTCCCCCGGACGCACCGCTCGCGAGTCCGTCGCAATCCCGCGGACCACCGCGTCCTGCGGCCCCGACCATGTCCCCCCCGCCGCCGCCGCCGCTTCCGCAACCCTGATCGGATGCACGCTCGACCTCCCCGTTGCCGAACCCTGATTCCTTCCCGCGTCGCGTCGTTCTCAGCCCGCGTGGCGCAAGCCCGGCGCGTCCTTCAGAAACGCCGCCGCCACCGCCGCGTCGTCGAACTGCTGCCTTGACTTCCCGACAAGCTGGTAGTCCTCGTGTCCCTTGCCGGCGATAAGAACCGTGTCCCCGGGCCGCGCCTGTGAAAGCGCCCACCCGATCGCCGCACGCCGGTCCGGCTCAACGTGCGCCCTCCGCCGCCCCTCCGCGTCCAACCCCCCGACGATCTCCTCGATGATCGCCAGCGGATCCTCCGTCCGGGGATTGTCGCTCGTGATCACGATCACGTGCGATCCCGCCGCCGCCGCTCGCGCCATCCGCGGACGCTTCGTCCGGTCCCGGTCGCCTCCGCACCCGAACACCGTGATGATCCGCCCCGTCGTCACCGGACGCAGCACGCGCAGCACGTTCTCCAGCGCCGCGTCCGTGTGCGCATAATCCACGTACACCCGGAACGCGCAGTCATCCGGCTCCACCCGTTGCAGACGACCCGGCACGCCGCCGATCGCCGCGACCCCGCGCTCGATCGCCTCCGGCGACGCGCCCGCCGCCTCCGCCGCCGTCGCCGCCCCGAGAATGTTCAAAACGTTATGCGCCCCGATCAACCGCGATCGCACCCGCACCGGCAACGTTAGACCGTCGATCACGAACTCGCTGAACGCACCGTCCAGCCGCGAAATCCGCGCCGTAACATCCGCCCCGCTCAGACCGAAAGTCCGCACCCGCGCCGCCGTGGCCCGCCTCAGTTCCTCCGCTCGCGCGTCATCCGCGCAGATCACCGCCGTCGCATCCGCCTCCAGCATCTCAAAAAGACGCCGCTTCGACGCAAAGTACGCCTCCATCGTCCGGTGATAATCCAGATGATCCCCCGAGAGGTTCGTGAACACGCCGACGCTGAACCGCAGCCCGTCGCAACGCCGCTGGTCCAACGCATGTGAGGAGACCTCCATCGCCGCCGCCGTGGCGCCCGCACGCCGCGCCTCGCTCAGCGCAACGCAAAGCTCCACCGCTCCCGGCGTCGTCAGCGGAGCCGCCATCTTCCGCCCCACCAGGTCATACTCGATCGTCCCCAGCATCGCGGGCCGATGACCCGCCGCAGACAGGATCGAACGCAGCAGGTACGCCGTCGTCGTCTTGCCGTTGGTGCCCGTCACCCCGATCAGCGGAAATCCCGCCGCCCCGAAAGAATCCACCCCGTAAAACGCCGCCGCCAGCCGCGCCAAGGCAACACGCGTGTCCTTCACGCGGATCACGTCCGCGCCCTTCTCGACCACCGCCGCGTCCTCAACCACCACCGCCGCGGCCCCCGCGCGCACCGCGTCCTGCACATATCGATGACCGTCAACCGCCGTCCCGCGCACCGCGACAAAGCACGCCCCCGCATTCACCTTGCGGGAGTCATCCGTCACTCCCGTGATCACCGGCCCGCAACCCGAGTCTCTCGGCGCACGACCCGCGCCTCTGAGGCCCGACGCCTCGAGCAACTCGTGTAATCGGATGACGACGCTCATGACGTGCTCCTTCACCGCCGGAACCCACCTTCGCACCGCAAGGCGCGCGGCCGACGCTCCGCCGATTCTACGCCCCCGGCTCTTCGCTGATACTTCGTCTTCACCGCGTCCCCGACGGTCAAATGACCTCCGGCGCGCGGCGATCAACATCTGACATTCAATTCACAGCCGCCGCCTACCCCCCGAGATCCGTCAGCCGCACCCCGGCTTTCAACTCGCGATCCGGCGGAACGCCCAGGTACTCCAGCGACTGCTCCAGAATCGCCTTCACCGCCGGACCCGCCACGGTGCGCCCGTAATAACCTTTCGACGGGTTCGGCTTGCGCACCATCACAATCACCGCC
The DNA here is from genome assembly GCA_022072505.1 of Phycisphaerae bacterium. Taxonomy (GTDB): domain Bacteria; phylum Planctomycetota; class Phycisphaerae; order UBA1845; family UBA1845; genus JABWBH01. Next base: position 21,105 of record JAJVHU010000051.1, on the reverse strand, counting down.
AACCGCGCATCCCCCACCGGTCCGGCGCCGAGAAACGATCCGACATAGGCCCCCGGCTCATACCCCGGACGGTTCGGATACGGAACCTGCGCCGTCCCCGTCTTGCCCAGCGTCGTGTACTTCAGCGACTTGAGGTTCCCCTCCTGAACGTCCTCCACGACCGCCGGAAGAATCTCGTCGCCGAACAACGCCGCGACATCCTCGCGCAGCACCCGGCGCACCGCCTTCAACCCCTCATTCCACTCCACGACCGATCCGTCGGCGTTCAACACGCCGCGCACGATCCGCGGCGCGGGAAGCTCGCCCCCGTTCACCAGCGCGCACAGCGCGGTCACAAGCTGAAGCGGCGTCACCGCCAGCTCCTGACCGAACGAGTGCGACACCGTCGAATATCCCGACCACGTCGTTGAAGGTTTGACGATCCCCCCGGACTCCCCCGGAAGCTCGATCCCCGTCGGCGCGCCGAACCCGAAGGAGCGCACAAACCGCTCCATCGTTTCCTTCGGCATCCGCGTGGCGATCGTCCCGATCCCGATATTGCTGCTGTGGACGATGATGCCTTTAAGATCGAGATATCCCTGCGGATGCGTGTCGCGCACCCGCCGCGCCCCGAAGAAGTGCTGACCGTGGTGACAATTGATCGACTCCCGGGACGAAACAAACCCCTCCTGAAGCGCCAGCGACCCGACAAAGGGTTTGAAGCAGCTTCCCGGCTCGATCGGATCCGTGATCGCCCGGTTCCGCCGCGCCGACGTCGGACTTCGCGCCGGTTCGTTCGGATCGTACGTCGGCACGCACGCCAGCGCCAGCACGTCGCCCGTCCGGGGATCCATCACCACCCCGACCGCGCTCTCCGCCGAGAACTTCTCCACCGCCGATGCGAGCTGCTCCTCGACAATCCGCTGGATCTCCGCGTCCGTCGTCAGCACGACATGACGCCCGTCCACGGGGTCGCGGGCCCCGTCCGAACGCAGATCCAGCGACCCCCGAGAAACCGTGCAGGTCGTCCGCCGCTCTCCGTCCGTCCCGCGCAGCACCTCGTCGAAATGACGCTCGATCCCCTCCAGCCCGCCCCCTTCTCGCCCCACGAAACCGACGATGTGCGACATCGAGGTTCCCAGCGGATACTCGCGCGCCGACGCCGGCGTCACCCCCACCGCGCGGCTGAAAGCGTGATCCAGCTTCAGGATCGCCGCCGCCTCGCTTTCATCCAGCTCATGCTTCAGCACCACGTAAGACGATGCGCGGCGTTGCCGGATCAACTCCGCCACCTTCGCGCCCGGAAGATTCAGACGCACCGCGACCTGATCGCACCAGTCCCGGAACGCCGCTTCCCGGGACGCCTCCTCCGCGTGCTCGCTCTCAATGAGGTTGAAAAGAAGACGGGCGTCGACAAAGGCGTCGGGAATGCGCCGCGTCCCCGCGAGCATCCGGCCTCGATCGTCAAAAATGCTCCCGCGCCGCGCGGGCAAAACGACGCGCTTGAACTGCTGACGCTCCGCAAGACCCGCCAGCCGCTCACCGTCCGTCTTCAGAACGTACGCCAGCCGCCCCGTCGTCGAAAGCAGCAGCGCCATCAACCCGGTCAACACCCAGACCCCGGTTCGGCGACGGACGGCTGCGAACCTGCTGGTTCCCTGGGTCATTGAAGACTACCTGCTGGTCAACGTCATCCCGGGATTTGTCTCAGAAGCCTCCAAGCCGACGCCGGACCGCGACGGCGCCTCCAGCCTCGCCAGCCGGTCGCGAACCGCTCCCGGACTGCGAAGCCGTGCGACCCCGGTTTGATACGCCCACAATTCGCTCCGCAGGCGAAGACGCTCCGTCTCCGAGGACAGAATCCTCGCCGCGCACCGCGACTGCTCCGTCCGAAGGTGAATCACCCCCAGACCCGTCCCCAGCAACAGGAGCATCGCGCCCAGCCAGCGCCCGGTCTTCATGTCGATCCGGTTCTCCCCGACGTTCGCTCGGGAAGCCGCAGCGTCATCCCCGCGCGAACCTGGGCCGGATCGCGCAGCACATCCTTGTTCATTTCGTGAATCTCTTTCCACCGGCTCGCGTCGCCCAGAACCGTCCGCGCGATCGAGTAAAGCGTCTCCCCGTTGCGCACCTCGTGTTGACGAACTGTTCCCTTCGCCGACGCCAGCGACGGCCGCCCCCCTTGCCCAGCCGCGCCCTTCTCGCCGCTTCCGAGCGAACTCTTCGCGCTCGGCGATCCCGCATCCGCCGCCTTGCCCGACGGTCCCGCTGCGCTCAGCGCCGGTACGACCAGCGTCACCCCCGCGGTGATCTGGTTGGCGTCGCGGATCTTGTCCGGATTGGCCTTCAACATCGCGTCAAGCCCGGCCTTCCACCGCGATCCGTATTGAGCCCGCGCGATCTGCGTCAGCGTTTCCCCCTTTGCCACCGCGTGCGACTTCGCAGAAGCCTTCTCCGGCCTCGGCGTCGGGGAACCCGCAGGCTTCACCCCGGCGTCCGCGACCTGCACGTCTTTTGCGGCGTCGAGCGCCGGAGCTGCTCCGCCCCTCGGTCCGGAAAGGCGCTCGTCCAGCAGTTGCTCCAGCTTTTTGTTCTTCTCGGAGGTCTCTGACGCCGACGCGTTGCTTTTCACGCCGCCGGCGCTTTTCTCCGTCCCGGTGATGGCGTTCAACGCACGACCGGTCTCCGTCACGAAGTCCGACATCCCCGAACTCAGCGCAGGAACCGCCTCCGCCGCCGCCTCCTTCGCATCCGCCGCCAGCCGAACCGCTGCGTCCTTCAGACCCCCTCCCGCCACGGTCCCCAGGTCGATCCGCGTCGACCGGTCCACGCCGTCCGCCAGCCCCGGCTCGCCCGCCCGCCGTGTCAAGATCGCCGCAAAGCAGATGATGAACGCCAGCCCCAGAATCAACGCCACCTTCGTCTCGCGTGCCATCGTCGTCTTCAGCGCCCCGCTTACGATTGTTCTTCAGGATTCGTCGTCCGCTTCGCCCCGGCGTTCATCGCCCTCGACCTCCGTCGCGCGCCACGCCTCCCCCGCCGGTTCCCGCACCGCCACCCGGAGCTTCGCGCTGCGCGACCGCGGATTCGCGTCGCGCTCCGATTCATCTGCAACGACCGGCTTTCTTGTCGCGATCCGGTAAACGCCCTCGCCGCGCCGCCGCAGAAAATCACGCTTGACCCGACGGTCCTCGCCGCTGTGAAAACTGATCACCCCGATCCGGCCTCCGGCGTCCAGAAGGTCCGGGGCGGCATCCAGAAACCGGTCCAACGCGCCCATCTCGTCGTTCACCGCGATCCGCAGAGCCTGAAACGTCCGCGTCGCCGGGTGAATCCGACTCCGTCTCGACGACGGATCGACCCCCACCGCCTCGCACACGAGCCGGGCCAGATGCGCCGTCGTCATGATCCTGCCGCTGCGACGCGCTTCACAAATCCGACGGGCGATCTTCCGGCTCGCCGGCTCCTGAGCGTTCTCGTAGATCAGATCCCCCAGCGCCTTCTCGGAAAGGCGGTTCACAAGGTCCGAAGCCTGCGTTTGCGAACCCGGATCCAGCCGCATGTCCAGCGGACCGTCCGCCTGAAACGAGAACCCTCGCGCCGCGTCGTCGAGTTGCTCGGAATTCACCCCAAGATCCGCGAGGATCACATTCGCACGTCCGACGCCGGTCTCCGCCAGCACCGCCCCGCACTCGCCGAAATCCGCCTGCCGAAGCATGACCCGACACCCCAGCGCCCTGACCGCACCCTCAGCTTTCCGCAAGGCCGCCGGGTCGCGATCCAGACCGATCAGCGTCCCTCCGGCTCCCAACCGCGACCCCAGCGCCGCCGAATGTCCCCCAAGCCCGATCGTCGCATCCACCACGACGTCTTCAGGTCGAACCCGAAGCCAATGCACCACCGCGTCGAGCAGGACCGGAGTATGCCCTCGCTCACCCCCGGACAATTCAACGCCCCTTCATGCACACGCGCCGCCGCATCCGCGGACATACCCGCGGAGGGCGCTTCGAGCGATCCCCGGCGCCAGCCGCCGCTCTCGTGCTTCCCCGTCAAAGACCCGCAAAAAAAGGCGGGATCCGTCGCGCATCCCTGACGACGGGATGATCCCGCTCTCGTGGTGATCTGCCGCACCGCCTCGCGGCGGCTGAGGTCCGATTCCGAACCCGTCGGTCAGAACACAGTTTCGCGGCATACTCGCCTCTTGCTGCTGCGCCGCGAAGCTCCTGAAGGTCTCCTTCCCCTCACCGGTTCCGCACGCGTCTCCGGTGGCTGGCCGACGCGCCGGGCATGCATCGATGCGCGGCGCGACGTTGCCCCCGGATCGGCTCGAAGTCCCCCGCAGATCCCACCCGGCGACGCTTCAGCGCCCGTCCTGAACCTTGAAGCGACGCCCCGATTCCGCTCAAAAGCCCTCCGGAACCTCCCGGAAAGCCCGCTGATTCCCGCGGAAGCGGAACCGCCCTGTTCCGCTGCGCGCCAAGGAACGTCTCCCGACGCTTACGCGCCGCCACGTCCCTCTCTTGCGGTGCGCCAACCCCGCGACTTCCACTCGCTGCGGCCGCGCCCCCTCGCTCCGCACGCACATCACTTGTTCCGCGATTCCATCCGCAGGAAGCGAGACCAGTTCGGCCACCCTTCCTTCCGGCCCGCCGTGGCCGATGCGTAGGATTCAGGCTCGAAGACGTCGATCCGCCGCCCCCGACCCGCGAGAACCACCTGCTCCTTCAGGCCCGCTCTCGTTCGCAATTGCTCCGGCAGGACGAACCTCCACTGCGCGTCCCCCGTCACGTGATGCGCCTGCGTGAAAAACTCCAGCTCGAACTCCATCGCCTCCGGCGACTCCAGCGTGTCCGTCTTCAACCGCGCCGCCAGCTCATCAAACACCGGCTCGGTATAAAGCGACAAAGATCCCGGCTGCTCGCCCAACACGATGTAAAGCCCCCGGTTGTCTCCCTGCTGCACCTCAATCACGCGTTGCATTGAATCCGGGATGCGCAGCCGATTCTTCTCGTCGAGAGGTTTCGTGTATTCGCCAATGAAGTACCGGTTCGCCACGCAGCAGGATTCCCACTTCCGACCACTCCGGGGGAAATCCTACCACATCCATCCACCGCACGCAAGCAAATTCTTTCACCGACTCCCAACGTCAACCCTTTGCTTAACAAGGCTTTGAACGCCTACACTCCAGGATGAGTTACCCACCTTCACGCGCCACTATATCTTGCGGTGTTACGGAATCAAGAAAAAAAGTCAACTGTCAAGCAAAAAATAATTTTGTTATCGGACGACTCCTCCGGCGCGGGTCAGCACCGACTGGCTCCACTTCAGAACCCGCACGGCGGAGAAAAGACCGGATCGATCGAAACGGGATCAGGCGTGCGGCTCCGCGTAGACGCGATCATACGCTTCGATCGTTCTCGAAAAGTGCCAGAAACTTGACACTTCCTTGCGCGCCGCCGCCGCCAGCGAAGATGCCAGTGACTTGTCACTCATCATCCGAATCACCGCTTCAGCCAGACCCGCCTCGTCGTCGACGCGCGTCCCCAGTCCCGTCACGCCGGAAATGACCAGATCGCGGCACCCGGGCGCGTCCGTCGTGACCACCGGACATCCGCACGCGAACGCCTCGAGGATCGCGTTCGGCAGCCCTTCCGTCCGCGAAGGAAACACGAACGCCTCCGCGATTTTCATCAACGACGGCACGTCCCGGCGCACGCCGAGAAAACGCGTCCGCTCCGCGATCCCCAGCGCCGACGCCTGCGCGGTCAGCGCTCCGCGCAGCGCCCCGTCCCCCGCCAGGAGCAGCACGGCCTCCGGAACCTCCGCGGAAACACGGGCGAAAGCGCGAAAAAGAACGTCGATCCCCTTGATCGGATCCAGTCGCCCGGCCCACAGCACGATGCGATCCGCCGGTCCAAGCCCGAGCGCCGACCGATCCGCCGCCGGCGCCTGCGCCAGCGCCTCCACGTCCACGCCGCCGCGCACCAGTCTGAGTTTCTCCGCCGGGATCCGCGCCGCGCGCGCCAGATGTTCCACCACCGACGGCGAGTTCCCGATCGTCGCGCGGCACCACCCCTGCGACCAACGATCCACGATCAGGTGCCACCGCCGCTCGATCTCCACCGTCTGAATCTCGCACAGCACCCGCTCGCGCGGATGCCGCGCCAAGCGCGCCGCGACTTTCGCCGCGAGATTCGCATGAAAAAGAAGCGCGTGAACCAGCCGTGGGCGGACGCGCCGGAGGATCCGCGCCAGCCGTGGAAACACCCGGACATCCCGCCCCCCCGCCGCCTCGCAGGAGAGAACGTCCACGTCCGCGCCGCGCAACCGCTCCCCCACCGGTCCGGGCGGCGCCAACGACACGACGAGAACGCGCTTTCCCCGGTCGCGCATCGCCGTCGCCAGCCGGAACAGGTGCAGCGGAACGCCCCCGATCTCGAGGTCCGTGATGACGTAAAGAATGTCGCAGCCTGATGTCACCGGAGTTCCGCCGTCCGCGCCGCCTCAGGCGCCGAGGAACGCCAGCGCCCGGTCCGAGTTGCCGTCCATCGCCACCGTCAGCGTCCGCCCGCGCGACGCCGCGCGCACGTCGATCACCCGGACCTCGCGATCCAGATCCGCGTCTCCCGGAAGAAGCTCCGCGAGACAATTGCGGGCCTGTTGAAAGAACCCTTCGTTGAAGCGGACCCCCTCGGCATCCGGGTACAGCGGAAGGTAGTCGATCCGCGCCTCGACGAGATCCTGAAAGAAATGCGTTCCGAACGATACCTCGGGCACGTACCCGCCCTTCTGGCGCGCCACCTCGATCAGCATCCGAGAGTGATGGATGTCCGCATAACGCACCGGAACGCCGAGCCGGATATCGTTGCTGCCCCACCGCCCGGGTCCGATCAGGATGAACTTCCGCCGAGGCAGAACATGATTCAGCCGCCCGACAACCCGTCCGATCGCCACCCGCCGCTCGCGCGTCTCGACCCGGTCATACGCCACCGGATCCACATACACGACGTACTCGATCCCCGACACCCACCCGCTGCGCACGTAACGGTCCGCCGAAAACAGCACGTCCGCGTCGGGCACGTCCGACGGGATCGAAACCGCCTGGCTCTGCTCCGCCTGCGACAGCGGACGACACTGAAGCACGTAGAACATCTCGCCGTCGCTGGCGAACTCCATGTCCACCGGCTGACCGTAAGCCTCCTCCAGCCGGTGAAGCATGTCTTTCACGTGCGGCGCGAACACGCCGCCCGACAGCAGCTTGTCGAACGTGATGTAAAGGCTCGCCGGATCGCCTTCCACCAGCACGCTGGTCGGGGGATACAGACCCTCCTCCCGCCGGACCGACACGATCCGGTCGAGCATCGGAAAAGGCTGCGACGGATCCAGCAGGTCCGCCAGGCGCACCGCCTCGAACCGGTTGGCCTCGAGATTGATGACGTCCACCGTCCGCTGCGAGTACCGGATGATGTCCAGGGCGCTCGACTCCGGTCGCAGCGTCGGCGCGCCCAGCGCCACCATCCGCGGGTAATCCGACCCGACGCGATCCACCGCGCGGGTGCCCAGACCCATCACCAGCCGCATCAATCCGTCCTCGCGCCGGATGCGCGGCGTCCACCGGTACTCGTTCCGCGAGAACGCCACCCCCGCGAAAAGCGGCAGAAGGTAATGCCGGTACCGCACCCCGACGACCTTCTGAATAATGACCGCCATGTCTTCCTGATAATCAATCAGATGGTGCTCGCGGCGGTACTGGATCGGGTCCGGGGCGAGCGTGCTGGCGTAGACCTCGGCGATCGCGCCGAGCAGGGCGTGCAGCCGGCTTTCCAGATCCCCCTGGTTGGCGACGAAGACGCTGGCGTATTTCCCCGAGAACGCCGTGCCGAAGCGGTCCTCCAGCAGGCTGCTGGACCGCACGATCAGCGGGTGCGTGTTCACCTCCGCGAGGATGCGCCGCAGCGACTGCATGATCTCGACCGGGAAGTCCCCGTTGCGGAACACCCCCTTGATCAGCGGGTATTCGTTGGCCACCTGGTCGATCGGCTTGTATTTCTGGTTCTGCCACTCCCCGAGCCGGTTGATCCGCATGAACTCTTCGATCAGGTCCGAGCGGATGAAGTAGGATTCCGGCAGCGCCACGGGCAGGAACGGTTTCGCCCGCGTTTCCGACTGCTGGAGGATGTGATACGCCAGCAACATGCCTCCGGCCTTGCCGCCGATCTTCCCGACGGCTTTGTCCGTGGACACCATCCGTTTCGTCAGTTCGGCGAAATCGCGCACCCGGAAGTACTTTTTCGCCACGCCGATGTACTCGAGGTCGTCGCTGATGAAGTGCCGCGTCAGCGAGACGCGCGTGCCCATCACCTCGGCCTGCTCCAGCTTCGTCTCGCCCTCCGGCAGCGCCGCGAACGCCTGAATCTGCTGGGACAGCGCCCGGAACGAAACCTCGCGCTGGGTGGCGAGATCCTCGATCAGATGCACCTCCTCGCGCTTCACCGTCAGGTTGACCAGATCGTCGAGATCCTCGACGGTGAAATGACGGCAGACGTGCTCCCGGATCAGCTCGTGCAGCCAGACCCGGTCCAGCTCGTCAAGTCGGTCGCGCTCCGCGCGGTTCGGGTCGTCCAGGTTGGGGCGGCTTTCGCGCCCGGCACGGGTCCGGGCCTCGTCATGAATCGCGTCCACCGTGGCGATGCCGCGGGTGTGCAGCGCGATCAAAAGCTGGCGGTAGATCCGGTCGCTCAGCGCCGGATGTCTGCGCAGGTGGCCTTCGAGGCGGGCGCTGACGTCGCGGCTGCGTTCCTGCACGGTTTCCATGTCAGTCCGGTTTGCGGCGCCCGACGCGCAGGCGACCCTCCGCGAACCTACCGACCGCCGCGCGACGGGTCAAACCTGATGCGCTTCCGAAATCGTTATTGTACAAACGATTCAGGGCGGAACCGGTTTCAGGACCACCCCTGATATCGGACGAAGTTGAAACATCTTCCTCGTTCTCCGGAAGGAGGCGTCGCAAGGCAATAAGTCCGGACCGGCGCACGTTTCGCGTGCTGAATCCGGGGGGGGGCTCGGTTGACGCCGTTTCGCGCAGACGTTGAGGAATCGTTGCGGGGAAGCAAAGCGGTTCGTGCTTTTTCGCCGATCCGATGAACGTCAGGGCGGGCGTGGAGTGAATCCCGAAAAAGATGTCGCCTTCGGTTGCGACGGGCAGGGACCGGGCTTAGGATTCGAGCGTGACGGGACTCGGTGAGCGTCAGTCGTCCTCCGAATCACCGAGCATCGCATAAACCTTTTGATATTAAGCACTAGCGAAGGTGACGACCGGCCGGACGCCGACGGGGCGCGGACGTTGCCGACACCGAGGGTCAGACGGGTGAACGATATGAAACGAGGGTGCGGTCCAGGCGGGCGTCGACGGCGGGTCAGCGGGAGCTGGGTCGTTCTTGTCCTTGCCGCCGCTTCGCTGTCCTTTGCCGCGCCGGTGTCGGCCTACATCGGTCCCGGCGCGGGGTTCGCGGCGGCGTCGTCGGCGTTCGGCATCCTGCTGGCGATGTTCCTGGGGTTCATCGCCCTGATCACCGCCCCGATCCGCGCGCTCATCCGGTTCTTCAAGCGTCGCAAGGCGCACGCCCGCGCCCGCGTCCGCCGCGTCATCGTGCTCGGGCTGGACGGGATGGAGCCGAAGCTGTTTGAGCAGTTCCTCGCGGAGGGCAAGCTGCCGAACTTCCAGCGCCTGATGCAGCAGGGTTGTTACAAGCGCCTCGGCACGGTCGCCCCGCCGCTGTCCCCGGTCGCGTGGTCCAGCTTCAGCACCGGGTGCAACCCCGGCAAGCACAACATCTTCGACTTCCTCACCCGCGACCGGCGCAACTACATGCCGCAGATGTCCTCCGTGCATATCAGCAGCCACCGCCGCACGGTGAAGATCCTCGGCAAGGAGATCCCCTACGGCGCGCCGGAGATGCGCGGACTGCGGCGCGGCAAGCCGTTCTGGACCACGCTCGGCGAATACGGCATCTTCTCGAGCATCCTCCGCGTGCCGATCACCTGGCCTCCGGAGAAGCATCGCGGCGTGCTGCTCTCGGCGATGTGTCTTCCGGACCTGCGCGGCAGCCAGGGCACGTTCTCGTTTTACACCTCGAAGGGGAAGAACGCGGAGCACACCGGCGGCGAGCAGATTCACGTCGAGGTCAAAGGCGACGTCGTGGATTCCTACTTCGTCGGCCCGCCGGGCAGGGACGGCAAACCGGTGCGAGCGCCGTTCCGCGTGACGATCGACCGGGCGACGGGCGGCGCGAAGCTCCGCATCGGCAAAGACACGCACACGCTCACGCCCGGCAAGTACACGCCGTGGATCGCGGTCGAGTTCAAGATGGGCTTCCGCAGCAAGGTCTCGGGCATCTGCGAGATCCTGCTCCTGTCCACCGCGCCTCACTTCGAGATGTACGTCACGCCGCTGAACATCGACCCGGACGCGCCGGCGATGCCGATCTCGCATCCGGGCGTCTACGCCACCTACCTCTCGAAGACGCAGGGCAAGTTCGCCACCCTCGGACTGGCCGAGGACACCTGGGCGATGAACGAGAAGATCCTCGACGACGACGGCTTCCTGCACCAGTGCATCGAGGCCGATCACGAGCGGGAGATCATGTTCTTCGACGCCCTCAAGAAGGTGAAAGAGGGGCTGGTGGTGTGTGTCTTCGACGGCACGGATCGCATCCAGCACATGTTCTGGCGCTACATCGACCCGAAGCATCCCGGGCAGAAAGGCCAGTGCCCGCCGGACCGCCAGCGCCGCAAGGCGATCGAGGAACTGTACCTCCGCAATGACAAGCTGGTGGGCAAGGTGCTCGACCAGGCCAACGACGACAAGACGCTGCTCTTCGTCATCAGCGACCACGGGTTCAACTCCTTCCGCCGCGGCATCGACTGGAACCGCTGGCTGATCGAAAACGGCTACATGACGCTCAAGCCCGACGCCAAGCCCGGCGCGAAGTACCTGGCGAACGTGGACTGGTCGAAGACGCGGGCGTACTGCCTGGGTCTGGCGGGGGTCTGGTTGAACGTCAAGGACCGCGAGTCCCAGGGCGTCGTCGAACCGGGGGAGGAGGAGCGCAAGCTCCGCGAGGAAATCTGCGCGAAGATGAACGAGCTGAAGGATCCGCAGACCGGCGAGGCGGCGATCAAGCGGGCGATGGACTCCCGCGTCATTTACCGAGGCCCCTTCAAGGAAGAGGCCCCGGACATCATCGTCGGTTACAACGAAGGCTACCGCGTCTCGTGGGAGGCCGCGATCGGCGACATCACCGGCGCGACGTTCTGTGACAACGTCAAGGCGTGGAGCGGCGATCACTGCATTCACCCGTCGCTGGTTCCGGGCGTGATGTTCTGCAACCGGGCGGTCGACGCCGACGCGCCGCGCCTGATGGACATCGGACCCACGGCGCTGGCCATGTTCGGCGTCCCCACCCCCGACATCATGGACGGCAAGCCGCTGCGCGTGCTCAACTGGGGACAGAAGATCGAGACCGGGACGGCGCTTCCGCCCCAACGAAAACCGGAGGCGGCGGCCGTTTGAGGGAATGTGGAATGCAGAATGCAAAATGCGGAATGACGAATGCGGAATGCGGGGCGGACCTTGCGCTGTATCGGCGGCCTTCGGTCTGCTCTGAGGTTTCCGGGGCTGAAGGCGCTCGAAGGCGCTCGCCGTCGCTTCCGGCGCGATCCGCTCCGCGACGGGGCGTTCGCCGCCTTCGTCATTCCACCTTCGGCGCACTGAAATCATGCTGCTTTCAGCATTCTTCATTCGGCATTCAGCATTCAGCCACGTTGGCCGCGCTGGTGCTCCTCGCGATGATCCTGCCCGGTTGCGGCGAGAAGGCGTCCAAGGCCGAGGGGAAGAAAGTCATCGTGCTCGGTCTGGACGGGATGGATCCGCGCCTGCTGCGGCGTCTGATGGACGAGGGGCGGATGCCGACGTTCTCGAAGCTCGCGGCGAAGGGCGGGTTCTGGGAGCTGGGGACGAGCGTTCCGCCGCAAAGCCCGGTGGCGTGGTCCAACTTCATCGTCGGCGGCGACCCCGGCGCCCACGGCGTCTTCGACTTCATTCACCGCGAGTTCAAGGACGGCGAGATCCTTCCGTATTACTCGACGAACGAGACCACCTACGGCGAAAAACCTTACGAAATGTTCGGGTTCTACATGCCGATGCCGTGGCAGGAATCCAGCAAGCTCCTGCTGAAGCGCGGCGGCAAGCCGTTCTGGGATTACCTGGATGAGAAGGGCGTTCCCTCGCGCCTGTACCGCATTCCCGCCAACTATCCGCCGAGCGAATCCAAGAACAAGTATGTCAAGGCGCTGTCGGGGATGGGGACGACCGACCTGATGGGCACCCAGGGCACGTTCCAGTGGTTCAGCGCCGAGTTCGACGACGACGTCGGAAGTCCGGACGACGGCGGACGCGCCGCGCCGCTGAAGTACGACATGGAGACGCAGCGCTGGCACTGCAAGCTGGCGGGCATTCCCAATCCGATGGTCGTCGCCGCGCAGGGCGCGGAAATGACCCTCCCGATCTACATCGAGCCGGACCGGGAGGAGTCGATCGCCCGGATTTCCTACGTGAATCAGGGACCGAAGTGGGGGATGGACCAGCCCGTCGAGTTCCTTCTGCGCGAGGGAGAGTGGAGCGACTGGAAACCGGTGGTGTTTCTCCCGTCGCCTTATGACCCCGGCGGCGGCGCGGGGAGCCGCGGGATCGTCCGCTTCCAGTTGCGCAAGGCCGACCCGCCCGAGCTTTACGTCACGCCGATCAATTTCGATCCGGCGTATCCTTCGGGCAAGATCACCGAGCCGGACGACTGGGCCGTGGAGCTCGCGAAGGCGGTCGGCCCGTTCTACACGAAGGGCTTCGCCGAGGACTTCCACGCCCGCGAGGCGAAGATCAAGATCGACCTCGGCGGGTACGCCACCGAGCTGCGCCTCTTCGACGACGAGGATTACAAGACGCAGACGCAATTCGTGATGGACGAGGGCAAGAAGCTGCTCTCGCACGCCCTGTCCGAGTACCAGGACGGGCTGCTGTTCTTCTACTTCTCCAGCACCGACCTCATCGGACACGTCTTCTACTGGGAGCCCGAACCCGGCGAACCGGAGGCGTTCACCGACCACCCCGTCCGCGACGACGAGGACGCCGAGACCTACACCAGGTCGCTGCGCGAGACGTACGTCCAGTGCGACGCGGAACTCGCCAAGGTGATGGCCAAGGCCGGCGACGACGCGACCATCTTCGTCATGAGCGACCACGGCTTCATGCGCTACAAGCGCAAACTCAACCTCAACACCTGGCTGCTGGAGAACGGCTTCATCACGCTGAAGGACGAGGAGAAGCGCCGCGGCAGCCTCAACGACCTGGTGGACTGGTCGAAGACGAAGGCCTACAGCTTCGGTCTGAACGCGATCTACCTGAACCTGAAAGGGCGCGAGCCGCAGGGCGCCGTGGATCCGAAGGACCGGGACGCGGTTCTGCGCGAACTATCGGACAAGCTGCGGGCGACGCGCGACCCGCTGGACGAGCGCCCGGTGGTCAAGACGGTGTACCGGACGGACGAAGTATACCACGGGGACTACGCCCCGGGCGGCAAGTTCGACCAGCACACGCCGGACCTCATCGTCGGGCTGCACCGCGAGTACGTCGTTCGCCTCGGCGGCACGGGCGACCTGTCACTGAAGTGGATTTACAACAACACCGGGGAGTGGAGCGCGGATCACTGCATTGCCGCGGAACTTGTTCCCGGTATTCTGCTGAGCAACCGGAAGATCACGGTGGCCGATCCGAACCTGACGGACCTGGCTCCGACGATCCTCGCGGAGTTCGGCATCGAGAAACCCGAAAAAATGACGGGGCGGAATCTCTTCGCCCCGCCCAACACAGGCAAGGCAGGTCTCTGACCTGCCAAGGTAGGGCAGGTCTGCGACCTGCCAAGGTGGGGCAGGTCTGCGACCTGCCGAGGTGACGCAGGTCTGCGACCTGTCCGAAGTCCGACGGCTTAGCGAGCCGTCCGTTACGCGTTGCGGCACGAGGACGAACATGGCTGAGAAGATCAAAATCGACGGGCATCTTTATGACCGCCTTAAGAAGGTCACCGAGATCGCGGGGTACACCAGCGTGGACGACTTCGTCACGCACATGATCGAGAAGGAACTGACGAAGATCGAGTCCGCGGACTCGGACTCGGACGTGGAGGAGCGCCTGCGCGGGCTGGGGTACATCGAATAAGACGCTGTTGCAAAACCCCTGGTGCAGACGGGAAAAAGAACGCTTCCTTACGGGCGCGGCTCGGTTTTGAACCCGCGTCTGATTGCGAAGTCGGAATTGCGAATAACGAATGAGAAGGCCGCCCGGATTGACGCGGGGGTCTGATCATCACCTTCGACCGTCGCCTTGCTGCATTAAGAAACGATGTCCGCATTGAACCGACTCAGCAACTGGCTCTTTGATCTGACCTACGCCCCGATGGCGGAGCTTCCGCCGTGGGCGTCGCTGGGGGTCATCAGCGCCGTCATCGGCGTGGTGATGCTGCTGGCGTACAAATACACGTCGTGGCAGTCGCAGATCGGCAAGGCCCGCGACGAGATCAAGGCGCGGATGCTGGCGATGAAGCTCTTCAAGGACAACCTCGGCGTGACGCTCTCGGCGCAGGGCGGCGTCATCTGGTCGAGCTTCAAGATCCTGCTGCTGTCGATTCCGCCGATCCTCGTGGCGATGATTCCGATGGTCCCGCTCCTCGCGCAGCTCGCCGGCCGATATCAGTTCGCCCCGCTGCCCACCGGCTCTGTCACCGAAGTGAAGGTCGCGCTTTCAGACGCCTTCGCCGAAAAGGAGCAGCACGGCGAAACCGAGGTCTCGCTGGAGGCGACGGACGGCGTCGTCGTGCTGGACCGATGGCGCCAGGGCGACAGCCGGCAGATGTGGTGGCGCGTCCGGGCGGATCGCCCGGGGATGCACACGCTCACCGTCCGCGTCGGCGATCAGACGTTCATGAAGCAGTTGCCCGTCGGCGAACCGGGGTCGATCCAGGCCGCGATCAGCCCGAAGCTCACGAATCATTACACGGGGATGCTCGACAACACGATGATGCTCCCGTGGGAACCCGCGCCTCCCGCGGACGCCCCGGTGCGCTCGATCGAGGTCGCCGGGCTGATGACCTCCGTCGCGCCGGACGTGCTGCCGATCCCGATCCTCGGCAACTGGATCGTCTACTTCCTGGTCGTGTCGATCCTCTTCGCGCTGCTCTTCAAGCCGCTGTTCAACGTGAGAATCTGACGGGCCGGCCGCGACTGCCGGGGACACAAGCGCACTCGCCCGGGGCGCCTCCGCGCGGCGCAGGTTCGCGCGGGCTGAAGCCCGCGGCTCGCGTCAGGACAGGGCGAGGGTCAGCATCGTGATGTCGTCGCTTTGCGGGGCCGTCCCGCGGAACGACGCGACGGCGCTGCGCACGGATTGAAGAATCTGCCGAGGCTCCTGATCGGCGGCGGCGGACAGCGCCTCGATCATCGCGTCCTCGCCGAACAACCCATCGTCCACGTTCCGCGCCTCGACGACGCCGTCGGTGTAGGCGAACAAGCCGTGCGGACCGGGGGCGATCGTCACCGTCTGCGACGTGAAGTCCGCCTCGTCGATGACGCCGAGCGGGAAGCCCGGTTCCACGGCCAGCGGACGCACGCGGCGCCCCGCGACATCGACCAGGCACGGTCCCGGATGCCCCGCCGAGCACATCCGCAGCTCCCGCGTCTTCGGATCGATCATCATCAGCAGGGCCGTGACGAACTTTGAGGCGTCGGTGTTGCGGTGGATCAACTCGTTCCAGCGCTTCATCAGCGCCGCAGGGTCGTCTCCGTCCTTGAGCGTCACGCGCACCGCCGCCTGAAGATTCGCCATCAACAAAGACGCCGCCACGCCCTCGCCCGTCACGTCGGCGATCAGCGCCCAGATCGACCCGTCGGACCGGACTCCCGCGTCGTAATAATCCCCGCTGACCCGGTTGCCCGGCTCGTTCAGCGCCGCGACCCTCACCGCCGGACCATCCGGGAGCGACCGCGGAAAAAGACCGGTCTGGATCCGCCGCGCCAGCGCCAGATCCTTCTCCATCTGCGTCTTGAGCTTGTATTCCTCCAGCAGCCGGGCATTGATCAGCCCGATGCTCACCTGCCGCGCGATCCCCGCCAGAAAGTCCGCGTCCTCCTGCGAGTACACGGTGGACGTGCTCGTCCGGTCGCCGTAGATGACGCCGAGGATCTCCTCGTTGTACATCAGCGGAACGCACATCGCCGAGCGGATGCCCAGTTGCACCATGCTGACCGTCGGGTCGGCCTCGCGCTGACGATCCTCCGTGATGATCACGTACTCGCCGCGTTCCAGCGCCCGGCTGAGCGTCGTGCGGCTGATCGTCAGCTCCCCCTCCCGCCCGCGCAGGTGGCGGACGACGGGCCAGTCCACGCCGCGCCCGCCCGGCTTCTTCACCGCCACCGCCCCGCGCTCGAAGCGCAGCATCTCGAAGCAGATGTCCATCGCGTCGGTCAGCAGCGCGTCGCGGTCCTTCAACGACGTCAGACGCCCGCTCAGGTCGTAAAGCACCTGCAGGCGCTGCTGCGACAGTTGCAGCGGTCCGCCCGCCCGGCGCGAGAAGCTCGCCGTCTCCAGATTCACCTGCTGGTCGCTGACGACGACGCCGGGCGCCTGCTCGTGCGCCTCGCGCGTGTAAACGATCTGCACGTGCCCGAGGGTGACGACGTCGCCGTTGTCCAACGTCTTCGAGCGCACCTGCTCGCCGTTGACCAGCGTGCCGTTCTTGCTGTCGAGATCCTCGATCTGGTGGCCCTGCGCGGCGCGGACGATCCGCGCATGACGGCGCGACACGCTCGGGTCGTCCAGCCAGACGTCGCAGGCCGGGTCGCGCCCCAGCGTCGCCGCGCCGTCGCCGACGCGCCGCTGAAGCTGCTGCCCGTTGGATAACGTGATCGCAAGGTCCGCCACGCTGACGCCGTTCTCCCGAAAAACTCGCTCCTGGCGCCCGCCCCACCCGCGTGCATCGCCCACGATGCAATACCGAGCGCCGATTGTCGTTGATCGCCCGTCACCTTACCGCCGCGCAACGCTCCCTGCCACCCGCCGCGCCGCCACGCCGCCGGCGGCTTTGCCACGCTGCATTGCAGCCCGTTGAAAAAGGGTAACGCCTCTCTCCGGGAGGCGAATTTCGCCGGGAACAACCGGTATCACGAAAACCGATCGCGAGTGCTTCAACAGGCTGATGGGTCGGCAAGCGGGATCTCCCGCGCCCCGCCGGACCCCGGATGCCGCGCCGCGCACTTCCCGTCATCGCGTGAGCGGATCCGAGCCGACTTCAGCGCGTGACAACCGCTTCACGCCGATCGCACCCAGCGCACCTCCATCCCGTCCGTCCGGCGCAACCGTCCGGACAGCAACGCCGCATGATGCTGAATGTGGCGGAGGTTGTGAAGCTGGTGTTCGATCTTGGGGATCGCCGCGTGCCACGGGAATCCGCTTCCCGGCGCCTCCAGATCCAGCGTGTCCACCGCCCCGGCGACCATCCCATCGACGATCGCCCAGTACGACAGCAGCTCCGCCTTCGTGTACGGATCGGCGATGACCGCCCCGCTGCCCACCGGCCACGGCAGGTCGTGATGCTCCGCGCGGTGCAGCGCCCACGGCTGAAAGTTCTCAATCCGCTGATGAAGGTACAGGTGCGTGAAGTACAACGTGTGATACGCGACCTGCCAGAACGGGACCGCATACCCCCCACCCGCCCACAGCGACTCCGGACAAAGCTCCATCGCCTCCCGCAACATCGCCAGCGCCGCCCGATACTGCCCCTTCAACGCCGATCGAATGTCCACCATGACCTGCTCCCTTTTTCCTGATCCGGGGATGATGAGAGTCTAACCGGTCGCCAAGGCGACCAGGCAGGATGAGTTTTACACTCGGCTTCCCGGCATCGAAAAAGAGCTCGTCCACGACAGAAGCACTTCCACGGGAAGACCGTCCTGTGCAACTGCGACGACCCGCCCCCCGCGCATCCACGAACCAGACCGCTTCATTCCCCATCGGGTCGATCGGCCGTGTTCACGCCGGCGCCTGCGGACTACAACCCTGCGAACTACAACGTAGGAACAGGCCGGTCTTCTTGGCGGTCCGTTGAAAAAGGGTAACGCCTCCCTCCGGGAGGCGAATTTCACCCGGGAAAACCGGCAGCACGAAAGCCGATCGCGAGTGCTTCAACAGACGGTCAGGGGTGGGGGTGCTTTGCACAATCCCCCGCGGTCGGCAGGCCCGCCTTGAACGCCGTCCGGCACACGCGGCACGCCCCGTCGGTCAGCGCCGCGATGTCGCACTGTTCGCAGTGCGTGCCCCACCGCTTGATGATCCCGTCGGCACGCCGCGCGAGATCGTAGGCCGCGCGATCCCGGAAGACGCGGTTGGCGACCAGCCCCAGCTTGCACGTTTCGCACCAGTCGTGCGCGGCAAAACCCTTCTCCATCCTGGCCGCCTTCGGCTTCCCCGCGGCGTACGAAAGACCCGCCCGCACGGCCTTCATGCACGCCGGGCAGACCTCGGCCACGGGGCCGGTGGACGCCGCGTCCGCGACCGGGCGCGCCTGCGCCTGCGCGCCGTCGGCGGTCTGTGATGGGCTTCCCTTGGCGGGCCGCTCAGCTCGACCGAGTGAACCCGCGTCCGGTGCGCGTGGCGATGCAGTCGATCGAGCGGCCCGACGCGCATTGCCTGCGGAAGTTCGCGGAGTCGAAGATCAAGAAGGGGGCGACGCTCAAGACCGACGGCTGGGGGGCGTATGCGTCGGTGGCCAAGGCCGGGTACAAGCATCAGCCAATCATCACCGGCGACGGCAAGACGGCGGTGCGGAAGTTCCCGTGGGTGCATACGTTCATCGGGAATATGAAGCGGATGATTCTGGGCGCCTATCACAGCGTCAAGCCCAAACACCTCGACCGCTACCTCGCCGAGTTCCACTACCGCGGCAACCGCCGCTGGTGGGAGGAGAGCCTCTTCGACCGCCTCATCGCCGCCGCGCTCGGCGCTAAACCCATCACGTGCAGACCGTTAGTCACCGGAGGCAGCTGGAGATTCAGGAAGCGACTTAGGCCGTGGATGGCACGCGAAATATGGGTGTCCCGAACCAGGGCAACCGCATTCCAGGATTTCGGGCTTCCGAGTGAACGTCGGTTGTCCAAGGGATCGGCCTCCGCATGCCGGAATCGCGGATCTCCTGATCCGCGGTATCCGTCAGGACCGGCTCAAAAGTTAGAATGCGGTTGCCCTGTGTCCCGAACTCGAAACAGCGGTTTTTTCTTGACTCGGCATAGGCTTTCGCGGATGATGCGGGATGCCGACCGCAAGCCGATCAGATGGAAACATAAAGTTTCTGACGGAGGCTTTGAGATGTCCAGGTCTGATTCCCGCGGCCCGCCGATGGCCTGCTCTGGCCGGTTCACCGCCGTGCTGTTTTCCCTGCTCTTCTCGACCGGCGCGGCGGTATATGCCGGCGACTGGCGCGATCTTCCGGAGTCATTCGGACCCGCCTGGGACGATCTTGTCGGTGACTATCCCGGCCTCTTGTGTACATTCAATGGTGGGCGCGTCGGCCTTGTTTACGGCCGGACGATGTGCGGCGGAGAGACCATCGAGGGCTCGGCCGAGAACTTCCTTGAGGAGTACATCGGCCTGCTGGGTCTTTCGCGCGGCGACCTCGTGCTGGATAGGGTGGTCGATCCTCCGGCGAGCGGCGGGCCGGCCTACGTCCGATACGAGCAGTTTCATGACGGCGTGCCGGTCGAGGGCGCGAGCATCACGCTCGTCATCAGTAGCGGCGCCGGTCACGCGGTCAAGCGCCTGTCGAACCGCTGCCATCCGTCGCCGGGCGCGTACCTGCGCGAGGACATCGTCTCGGAGGAGGAGGCCCGCGAGGTGGTCGTCGGCCGTTGCGGCCGCGCGCCGAACTTCTACGGCGAGGCCGCCAAGGTCATCTGGCCGCGCGGCGAGTGTCCGGCGTATGCCTGGCGCATCGACGCTTCGGAGCACGACCGGGATCGGGCCGAGGACCGCTTCTTCGTCAGCACGTACGACGGGGAGGTTCTCGACCGGCGGGACCTGATCTACCATTTCGATAATTTCACGATCACCGTACAAGGCATGAAAACGGAAGACGACTTGGTACCGCCGGACTGCCCGGAGATGGAGTGTCCAGATGACGAGACGACCATAGCCGTGGACCTCGGGCGGATCAAGGTCGACCTTGAGGAAACCACTCCCTTCTGCTTCCCGAATTGCGCGACCGATTCGGGATACGCGAATGAAGACGGCGATTTCGAGTTCATAGATGTTCCGCCCGAATTCCAGATCACGGCCACGATGGAGAGCGAGTACTTCTACCTTTACGACTTTGGAAGTCCCAATGATCCGTACACTGAAGTGAATGAATGGACGGACGAGGACGGCAGCGGAACTCTCACGTTCGATGATATTTGTGAAGTGCGAGAGCGGACCACGGAGCAGGTGAATGTCTACTATTGGCTGCACTACGCCCGGCAATGGGTGGAGGATCTGCATTCCGATTATCCAGGAATTGATACGCAAGCAGAGGTAACTTGTAATACTACCAAATGCAGTGCGGAATATGACCCAGAGACCGACCCCCCAAGCTTCGAGTTCGGCAATTCGAATACATTGCCGTTCGATCAATGCATATGCGGCGGCCCTCCTAATATCTACTATAAGAGCCTGCATTCTGCAACGGTTATTGCTCATGAATACGGGCATCACGTGCATTACTCAGGAGCGCCAGCGATCACAGGTGGTACCTGGGCTGAAGCGATTGCCGACGCATTCTCTTCGTTCGTTGTGGGGAATTCTGAGTTGGGCAAGGACCTTTGCAACTGTGCTGGGGAGGGTGATCTAGGGCGAGACATAAATGATGACTCCTGTATCTCCACTTGACTCCGGCTCAGAAGTACGGTACATGTTTGGACTTACGTTGTCAAGGGGTCCGAAACCGGTTTTTGAGGCAGGAGGTTCGCGATGAGTCGGGATGCAGGACGGTTGCC
>JAJVHU010000006.1 GCA_022072505.1 Phycisphaerae bacterium | reverse complement strand
CACCTGATCCGCAGTCATTGCCGAGTCTCGTGATTGAGAATCCAGGAGCGCGCCCCCCAAAAACCGCATGCATCAGAAACATCGGGCGGATCCCCTCTCAAACTTGAGCCTAAATGGCGCTGTCATGCTAGCCGATCAAGTACAGTACGAATGCTTCATTATTTTCTGAATCCCAGAGGATCTTTATCATCGTTATCTCTGGGTGATCCGATCTAAAGTACACTTCCGGATCGTTCAACTTGTCTGGTGGTTCCCAACCAGCCCGTTGAAAATAATCCCCAAATACTGCTCTCCAGATACGCGCACTTGAATCGAGGTCATCTGACTCCAATAGTTTGATCGAGTCATCTCGCTTCAATTGCGCCGATTTTACAATCGTAGCTAACGCATCACGGTCAGCCGTAAAGTGCAAGAGTACATACCAGTCAGGAAAAATGCCCCGCCTAAGTGTCGTGATATTGGCAACGCCGGCCGGGACTGGGCCGCCAAATAGGTAACTAAACTGTTCTACAGCATCAGGATGACGCCACCTGTGCCAGATAAATCCGAAACAAACACCAAATATGACAAGAAGAGCGAGGATCGTTTTTTTCTTGCTTGACATATTACCCTAGCCTGGGCGCCAATTTAGGGAAACCATTTTGTAGCAATTCTTAGGGTTCCATTCCACTCTGGACGGTCCCATGTTGTTAAGTACTGCGTGCCAATAATAGGACGTGCCAGGGAAATTCCAATGGAACGAATCCCAAGCAACAACCTTACTATGGCAATTGGCACTAAAGCGCTTACAATCGGAGCCGCCAACGCAACAAGATTTCTCAACCCAACAGATCGAGTACGCGATAAGGTGAATGTTGCCTGCAGCGCTCCAATCAATAGAACCTTCCTTGAAGGGAGCGCTAGTGTAATGCCTCTCATTAATTGCAACCTAACGCCGCTTGGCGGGTTTCATCTTCTGAAGGAGGACGGAACCCATGCGTCGAGCGGTAGAGATCACGTTGACCCAAGAGGAACGCCGCACGCTGACGGCCTGGTCGCGCAGTCGGACCGTTCCCGCGCGACAAGCGGCGCGGGCGAAGATCGTCCTGCTGGCGGCCGAGGGGAAGGACAATCTGCAGATTGCCGCGGCCATGAACAGCGCGTAGACGTTGGGCTGCCCATGCACGATCTCGGCGAAGGCACGGGCCTGCGGTGAGTCCTTCGCCAGTTTCGCGTATGGCGGGTTCATCAGCACGACATCCGCGTACGCCGTGCGCGGCTCGGGCGCATAGAGCGAAGCCGCGGGACGGCGGAGTACGAAGTCCTCATCGTGGTACGACACCGTCAGGTCATGCCCAGCGTCGGTGAGCACCTTCCGGCACTCGCGCATCGTTTCTCGAAGCAGGGGGATCACCGCCGGATCGGTTTCGTATAGTTCCGCCGTCACCTGCCGCGGCTTTGCCAAGCCCGCAATGCGCTCGCACAGCGCCGCCGCGAGCACGCCCACTCCGGCCCCGGCGTCGATAAAGTGAAACTCCTCCCCGATGCGCGCCACACGGGCAGCCATGAACCGGGCCACCGGCGCGGGCGTGAACACTTGGGCGATGGCGCGGCGGCTCTCATGCGCAGTAGCGGCGACGTGCCTGGCCGTGCGGCGCACGACAACGGCAACAAGTCCCGCCGCGTCCGAGCGATCGTGGCGTGGGGCCTCCGTCGAAGTCTCCGAACTGCCGTAGCCCATACTGAGAGGGTACCCGAATCGCCTGAGCAACGCACGTCGTTTGGCGCCCCTCCAAGGTGTTTCAGTTCTTGCGGACGGCGTCGGATGACCTTTGCCCGCGGATCGAAAACGTGGCGCCGATCTGGCTCTCGTGTGGATGCCGGGGAAGATTGAAAGGCCCTGGCGCCCCTCCACACCGGTTCACGGTGGATGGTTCGCGTGCAGCAAGGCGTACATCGCGCACATCCCCATCAAGATTCCCCCGACCGCCGACGAGAAGAGGAAGGCCGCGCGGATTACCGAATCCGTCCGCGCCATCATCGCCGCCAAGACCAGGCTCCGCGCCGGTTCCCCGCCGCTCGCCGGGGTCAAGGGCGGCCTGCGCGCGGATCGTGTCAAGAATGGCATCGAGTTCGCTCATCGCGTCGCTTCCTCGACGATTTTGATCTCCTCTTTCGTCAGGCCGTAAAGCTGGTAGACGAGTTGGTCGATCTGGCGGTCGCTCGCGTCGATTTCCCGCTGAAGCTGCTCGCGGCGGTTGGGGTTCTTCTCCGCCGCCTGACGCTTGTGCAGGGAGAGCATGTTGGAGACGAGAGCGCCTAGCTCGTCACACCCGGATGCCTTGGCGGGGAAGGGGAGTGATCCGAAGTCCTTGATGGTGACTTGCGCAAAGTCATCCTTCACGGCTTGCGTCACTTGCTTGACGTAAACGAAGGAGATGAGGCGGCTGTTTATCACACCGAGGAGTACACTCAGTGAGGGACCACCATCGACAGGCAAGACCGTGTAAAGGTTCTTGTTCGTGATAGCCGTACCAGTGTAAGAACCGGCCATCAATCGTTGCTGGCGATTGACGAGGCGCCGGAGCAGCAACCGATCCCCCTCGAACCAGTCAAACTCGCGCGGACGCTCCTTAAGAGATTCGTCGAATGGGATGTAGCCCCCTATCTCATCCCGAACCTCGTAGCGATAGACGTCGCCCGTGAAGTACGGGAAGCGGCCCTTAGACTTCGTCGTTCGCAGTATCGTCTTGTCAAACAGCACGCCCCGCCTGATCCGGAGATTCTCAGCGAATCGCGCCGAGTGCTTGGCCCGAATTGCTTCGATGAGGTCCAGCGCGGTCGATTCCAGAACGATTCGCTGCGTCGGATCTCGCAACCAGCGCGCCTGATCGATCTGTTGGTAGTCATGGGATTGCAGGCTGATTGCGGTCAGCTTCAACTTCTTCGGGTATGAGTAGGTGAGCGTGGTTCTCCCATCCGGGGTTCCTGCACTGGTGACAAATATGAGCGTATCAACATAAGCGTCGTGGAAAACGTCGAAAGGAAGCAGAATGATGTCGCGTAGTGGCCTCACAAGCATGCATTGACGGAGAACCTGATATCGGGGTCCGCCGAGCCAAGCGGATGGAACGATGAAGCCATTCAAGCCCAGGCCTCTCAGCAGGCCTTGAGCTCGCTCCATGAAAAGAACGTAGACGTCTTGGGCACCCTGATAAGTCTTGTAGTTCACTCCAAACCACATGTCCTCCGCTGGGCCGAATAGCGCACCATACGGCGGGTTCCCAATCACCGCGTCAAACCCGCCGGAAGAACCCGCTCCCTTACGGTCGCGGCTCGGAAAGACCTGGGGGAACGCGCGCTCGTAATCGAACGGATTGATCCGCCGGCGCTCGTCCTCGCTCATTTCCTGCCACGCATCCGTGCCGATGATGTCCGTGCCGATCAGGCTGTTGCCGCATTGGATGTTGCGGCCGAGGTCGGGCAGCGCCCGCTCGCGGAACAGTCGCTGCGCGAACCCGAGCGTTTCACTTGTTTCGCCTTCCAGGCACTTGAGCAACAGGTTCAGCTTCGTCACCTCGACGGCCTGCGAGTCGATGTCCACGCCGTAAATGTGGTCCACGAGGATACGTTTTCGCTCGGCGATGGTCAGCGCCCAGCCGCCGGTACGCGTGGGGCGCAGTACGGCTTTCTTCCCTTGCGCCAGTTTGGCAGGGTCGCTTGGCGGCGTCGTGTACTGCTGAAGATACCAGTCCAGGAGAAACTGATAGGCCCCGATGAGAAACGAGCCGGAACCGCAGGCGGGGTCCAGAATCCGGATCCCCTCCGTTTCCTTCGGCGCTTTGCCGTCCAGCAGTCTGCCCACCGTGTTCTTGACGATGTAGTCCACGATGTAAATTGGCGTGTAGTAAACGCCGCCGGCCTTGCGCACTTCGGGCTTGTCCTCGACCTTGATGCGCCGTGCGGGCGTCAGGCTGATGACCTTGCCGAGGAACCGCTCGTAGACGCTGCCGAGGATGTCGGCTGAGACGACGGTGAATTCGTAGGGGCTTGCCGGGTAGTACAGCGCCTTGATGATCTCCTTGAGCGTCTTGTCCTCCACGTCGAGCGTGGGGGTCAGCGTGTCGGGCGCTTCGTCCCTGCCTTTCTCGGGATGGAAGTGGAACAGGCCCGAGTTGTAGCGGGCGTCGGCGTCGCGAAAGAGTTTGAAGAGGCGGGGGTAGACCGTCGGTCCCGAGAGCAGCGCCTGAAGCTGGCCGATTGTTTCCGTGCCGCGATCCTCGGCGATGCGCAGGAACAGAATCCGGTCGATGATCCGCTGGACGGCGAAGTTGAGTCCCGCCGCATCGAGGGATCCGTTGCAGCGGGCAAGGCTCGCCGCGAGATTCTTCCGCCACTCCTCGATTTCGGTGAGGAACGTTTCGTCGAACTCCTGCGCGCCGCGGCCCTTCCTGGACTCGCAGTAACGATCGAAATCGCCGCGAAGGACGGCGGTCTTGGAGAACGTCCCCTCGATGAACTCCCAGCGGGATTCGTACTCCGTGAACGAGATGAACTCGCGCCGGGCCGTCGAGGCCCTCTCCAATTCGCGCGGGCGGATGCGCGTGTCATAGACCGCGAGCGCCTCAAAGTTAGTAAGCAGGCTGCACGCGAGCTTGGCGCTCCAAGCATAGCGTCGAAGCTGGTAAGCGGGTTCCCAGTCCCCTTTGATATCCACCGCGGGTTTTTTCGCTTCGAGGAAGAACTTCCGCTGCCCGCCGACGCGGAAGGAGTAGTCCGGGGCCTTGGTCTGCCCGGCGACGCGCACGCGATCCTCGTGGACGACTTCGCGGTACTGCTCGGCAAAGCCTTGGCGATTGTCGATGTCCCACCCCAGGACGGCGAACATCGGGTTGACGAAGTCGATGCGAAGCTGCGTCTCGTTGTAGTCGTCTGAACGAACGCGGTCGGACTGATGCTCGAAGCGCTCGATGAGCCGTAGGATTTCATCCGGGCATCGGGTCATGGCGCGGCAGAATACTCGCCCGACCCCTGCCGTCGCAACGATGGACGCACCCGCTTTTTTTCTCATCATGAGACATCACGCACTCCTGCGGAGCGGCGAACTTCTTTTGATCCACCTTCCTGCGGCATCAGCGCCGCAAATCGACCGGGATGCGTTCTGGGCTGTCGCTCGCGCCCGCGCTCCCGGATAAGCGGGGGAGCGGGTAACATGCCCGCGGGCTGGAGGGAGGTGGACCGATGGCGGACAAGGGGTTGGCGGCGGTGTTGGGGGCGGGGACGATGGGGCGGGGGATCGCGCAGGTCTTCGCTCAGGCGGGGTGGGCGGTGCGGATCTTCGACGTCGTGCCTTCGGCGCCGGAGGCGGCGGCGGGCTTCATCGGGAAGATGCTCGACAAGGCCGCGGAGAAGGGGAAGCTCGCCCCGGCGGACGCGGCGGCGGCGAAGGCGCGGCTGACGCCGGTGCATTCGCTGGGCGACCTGGGTCGGCCGGCGATCGTCGTCGAGGCGGCGACGGAGAAGCTGGAGGTGAAGCTGGACGTGCTGCGTGCGGCGGAGCCGGCGCTGGGCGACGACGGGATTCTCGCCTCGAACACCAGCAGCATCAGCATCACGCAGCTTGCGGCGGGGACGCGGCGTCCGGAGCGGTTCGTCGGGATGCACTTCTTCAACCCGGTCCCGCTGATGAAGCTGGTCGAGGTCGTGCGCGGGATGCGGACGTCGCAGGAGACGGTGGACCGGACGACGGCGTGCGCGAAGGAACTGGGCAAGACGCCGGTGTGCTGCAACGATCACCCGGGCTTCATCTCGAACCGCGTGCTCATGCCGATGATCAATGAGGCCGTCTTCGCGCTTCAGGAGGGCGTGGCCGAGCCGAAGGCGATCGACGAGATCATGAAGCTCGGCTGCAACCACCCGATGGGTCCGCTGGAGCTGGCGGACCTGATCGGGCTGGACGTGTGCCTGCACATTCT
Organism: Phycisphaerae bacterium; assembly: GCA_022072505.1. Taxonomy (GTDB): domain Bacteria; phylum Planctomycetota; class Phycisphaerae; order UBA1845; family UBA1845; genus JABWBH01. The sequence continues at coordinate 44,348 of JAJVHU010000006.1, read as the reverse complement.
CGAAGTGCTGCACCGCGACCTGGGCGAGGACCGGTATCGCCCGTGCCCGCTGCTGCGGAAGCTGGTGCAGGGCGGGCGGCTGGGGCGCAAGAGCGGCGAGGGGTTTTTCACGTATCCGGGGTAGCGACGGCGCGGCGGGCGTGAGGGGGGCGTGGGATGAGGCGGAGGAGTGAGGCGGCACGAGGCGGCGGGCGCGTCAAGGCGGCTGTGTGCGGAGCGCTCGGGGCGGCGTGCGCCGCGCTGACGTGCGCCTGCGACGCGACGATCGCGACGGCGGGGCCGTGTGCGGCGCGGGGGGCGGCGGCGGGCGAGCGCCCGAACGTGGTCGTTTTTCTAACGGACGATCAGCGGCTGGATTCCGTGCCCGGCGTCGCGCCGGAGTACATGCCGCAGGATCTGATGCCGACGGTGCGCGATGCGTTGATCGCGCGGGGCGTGAACTTCACGCAGGCGGTGGTGGAGAACCCGCGCTGCTGCCCGTCGCGGGCGAGTTTCCTGTCCGGCGGGTTCTTCTCGCACAACACGGGGGTGCTGACGAACACCTGGCCCAACGGCGGGGCGCGGCGCTTCGACGACCGGCGCACGCTGGCGACGCTGCTGAAGCGCAAGGGGTATACGACGGTCCTGATCGGCAAGTACCTCAACGGATACAACCAGCTTGGCGGCGCGGACGCCGAGGGCAAGGCGATCCCGCCCAAGCATTATGTGCCGCCGGGCTGGGACGTGTTCATCTGCGTGACGTCGTCGGGAGACTGGCGCAATTATGAGATCGTCGTCGGCGCGGGCGAGAAGCGGTCGGCGACGCGCGGCGTGCTGCTCCCGTCGGAGGCCGCGGACCTTCCCGCGTTTCTTGAGGAGGCGACGGCGCGCGGGTTTCCGCCGTCGGTCGCGTCGTACCTGCTGAGTCTGGATCCGGCGAATCTGCCGCACGTGACCGACTTCGAGCGCGCGGCGGCGGTGCGGACGGCAAAGGATCTGATGCGCGCGGGGGACGCTCCGTTCTTCTTGAATGTCTGCCTCGAAGTGCCGCACGGACCGGCGACGCCTCCGGCGCAGGACCGCGATCTGCTTCCGGGCTTCGAGTTCCGCGCCCGCGCGTGGGGCGAGGACAACGTCCGCGACAAACCGCGCGACGTGCGCGAGGCGGCCGAGTTGTTCGCGGATTACTACGCAGGGCGGCTGCACCTGACCAGTGATGATCGTCTGCCGGATGCGTTCTTCGCGGATCAGCTCCGCTGCCTGCCGAGCGCGGACCGGACGATGGCGGACGTGCTGGAGGCTCTCGAAAACCGGGAGGACTGGCGCGAGCGGACGATGTACGTCTACGCCTCCGACAACGGACTGCTGTGGGGCGAGCACCGTCTCTTTGACAAGGGGAAGCCTTATGAGGAATGCGTCCGGGTTCCGCTGGTGATCCGCGGTCCCGGCGTCGTTCCGGCATCGGCGTCCGCCCCCGTGTACGCGAACATCGACCTGGCGCCGACGATCCTGGAGTGGGCGGGCTACGCGCCGTCGCGGATTGTCAGCGACGGCGTGAGCCTCGTGCCGCTGCTGACGGATCCGGAGGCGGCGCGGCGCGAGGAAGTGCTGCTCCAGGTGTACTACCGCGGAGCGCACGAGGACATCCGCGAGCCGGGCTGCGCGGCGGTGCGCGGGGAGCGGTGGAAATACATCGAGCACGACACGGGAGAGCTGGAACTTTACGACCTTGCCGGGGATCCCTTTGAGGCACGGAGCCGCCACGCCGATGAGGGCGAGGAATACGCGGACGCGCGGGCGCGCGGCGCGGGCGTCATCGCCGCGCAGCGCGGGCTGACGGCGCTGACGGATCGTCGGCGGGACGGATCGCTCAAGTCGGGGACCGTCGGCCTGCCGTATGAGCTCGTGCTCCCGGCGACGGGCGGGACGCCGCCGTATCACTGGTCGCTGGATGCGGAGTCTGAGTTTCCGCCGCCGACGGATTGCGAGGCGGTCCTGCCGCCGGGTCTGGAGCTGCAGAACGACGGTCGCCTTGCGGGGATTCCGCAGCGCGAGGGTTGCTACGAATTCGTGGTCCGCGTGGAGGACGAATCCGCCTCCCCCCAGCACGGCGGCCCGCAGCGGCACGTCCGCAGCTACCGGATTTACGTCGCGGCGGAGTGACCGCGTAACCGACGACCTCGCCGCACCAGTATACCCGAATACGCGTTGTTCCAGGACGGTTTTCCTAAGTTCCTGCGAACGTGAAGGCTGCGCATCGATCCGGGAGTCGCCGAACCCCAGGGTTTGAAGGGTCCTCAACCAATCCGAGTGCGACGAATGCTCATTCTTCGCGCGGCGTTCATACGTTCCTAGCGCACGTTCTTTCCCCTCCTCCTGCGGCGGCGCGGGGGCGGTGACCGGTCGGCGCAAGAGGAGGGATGCACCGCGGAGCCCCGGGGGAGAAGCCTTTCATGACGCATGACGCCGGACGGATACGGGTGATTCTGGCGCTGGTTGCGGCGGGTTCTGCCGCCGCGGCACGGGCGGATGTTCATCTGGAGCAGATCGGCCGGTATGAGACCGGCATTTATGACGGAACCGCGGCGGAGATTCCCGCGTATGACGCGGGGTCGCGGCGGGTCTTTGTCACCAACTCCGCGGATCACACGATCGACATCATCGACGTTTCCGACCCGACGAACCCGACGCGGGTGACGCAGGTGGACGTGACGCCTTGGGGAGCAAGCCCGAACGGCGTGGCGGCGCGCGGCGGCGTCATCGCGGCGGCGGTGCAGGCCGATCCGAAGACCGAACCGGGCAGCGTCGTGCTCATGAACGCGGACGGGACGGTGCTGTCGGCGGTGGTCGTCGGGGCGCTGCCCGACATGGTGACGTTCACGCCGGACGGAACGGCGGTGATCTCAGCGAACGAGGGCGAGCCGAACGACGACTACAGCATCGATCCGCTGGGAACGATCAGCATCATTGATCTTACCGGAGGCGCGGAGAACGTGACGCAGGATGACGTGGTGACGCTGGACTTCTCGGCGTTCAATGACGTGGAGCTTCCCGGCGTGCGCATCTTCGGGCCGGGCGCGACCGTCGCGCAGGACATCGAACCGGAGTACGTCGCGGTGACGGCGGACTCATCGACGGCGTACGTGACGCTCCAGGAGAACAACGCCCTGGCGATCCTCGACGTGACGGGTCGTACGATCCTGGACGTGGTCGCGCTGGGCACGATCAATCACAATAAGAAGCGCTACGCGATGGATTGCAGCGACCGCGACGGCGGCATCGTGATCAAGAGGCGCCCGGTGCGGGGATTGTTCCTGCCGGACGCCATCGCGACGTACACCTCGGGCGGAAAGACGTACGCGGTGACGGTGAACGAGGGCGACGCCCGCGATTACGAGACGTTCGCGGAGGAGGAGCGCGTCGGCGACCTGACGCTGGATCCGGAGGCCTTCCCGGACGCGGAGTTCCTTCAGCAGGATTCGGAGCTGGGGCGTCTGAACGTGACGACGACGATGGGCGACGTGGACGACGACGGGGCGTACGAGGAGCTGTATTCGTTCGGGACCAGATCTTTCACGATCTGGAACCGCCGCGGCAAGCGCAAGTTCGACAGCGGCAGCGACTTCGAGCGGATCACGGCCGCCGCGTTCCCCGCGGATTTCAACTCGGACAACGCGGAGAACGACAGCTTCGACTCCCGCAGCGACAACAAAGGCCCGGAGCCCGAGGCGCTGGCGATCGGCGAGGTGGACGGGTGGGTTTACGCTTTCATCGGACTGGAGCGCATCGGGGGCGTCCTGGTGTACGACATCACGGACCCGAAGGAGGTCCGCTTCATCGAGTACGTCAACCCTCGAAATTTTTCCGGCGACGCGGAAGACGGAACCGCCGGCGACCTCGGTCCCGAAGGCATCGTCTTCGTTCCCGCGTCGGACAGCCCGATCGCCGCGCCGCTGCTGATCGTCGCGCACGAGGTCAGCGGTTCGACGGCGATCTTCCGCGTGGATTCCGGGCGTCCGTAGCGGGCGGACGACTTGGACGCGGGTTCAATCCTTCCGAAGCCGGGGGGGAATAAAGGCGCTTCCTTGCCCTTGAGATCGTCGTGCGACGTAAAGGGGAGGGGGGTGTGGCTCGGTTTTGAAACAGCGTCTTGAGGATATCGGAGGGGAAGGGCGACCGTGCGGGCCAGACTCGCACGGTCGTTGTCGTTTTACACGTATCCGGGGAGGGCGAGTCCAAACCGCCCGTTGAAGTGCGCCGCGAAAAAGGCGCGTGGTCTCAGTGGGAATATACCCACCCGGCAACTATCGCTCCAGCCGGTAGCAATCGGAGCGGCGGCGAAGCCAGTATGCCTAAAAAAAACCGCGCCGGGAGGGACTCGAACCCCCGACCGTCGGATTAGAAATCCGATGCTCTGTCCACCTGAGCTACCGGCGCTGGCGGCGGCCTCGATGCAGCCTCGATCAGCTTCCTTCAGACCTCGCACCAAGCTCCCCTCATCCGCAGCGCAACGTGACGTACGCCGCCTCCGGCGTATTCTAACTTGGAGCGTCCGATCAGGCGATTCCAGGCCGGTCTCGAAGCCGTGTCGCCCGGTTCCGCAAGATTGACGGGTGAGGGTGAGGTTCGCCCATGTCCGGCATCGATCCGCAGCGGGGAGGAACAGGAGTCTTGCCGACATTGGCGACTGAGACGCGGTTGCAAAACCGAGCCGCGCCCGTAAGGAAGCGTTCTTTTCGGGTCGCCTGAGTCTCCATCTGACTCCGGTGCGCAGCATCCTGAAGGTCTTGAGGATAAACGACGCGGCGCGCCCTGACGTCCCGGAGGAGCCTCGGCGCGTGCCACGGGGGGCATCCGGGAGTAGTTCGGCGATGCATCGCCGGGGGTGGGGGCATCGGATCACGAAGTCCCGGATGGACAACGGAGCGGCGGCGCGACGGATCGGTCAAGCGGCGGTGCGACGGATCGATCAAACGGCGGGCACGACAGGACGGTCGAGCGGCGGCGGGCTTGCGTCCTTGCGGGCTTCTTGCGTCCCTCCGGGACTTCGTTTCCCCGCGCGGGTTTCCCGCACTGGCGTGCTGGGCTGTTGTCTGACGCCCCTTCCGGGGCTAACCCTACCACGCTACGTTTCCGAGGCGTCTCTCGACCAATTCCCCGTGTTTTCCGGAAAAGGCGCGACTTTCCCGGTCGGGAGTTGTCCCCCAACAAGGCGAACCCCCGGAGCCGCAAAACTCGGTTTGCCGACGCTGAAAACGCGGGTTTTACGCAAACCGTCATCGCGTTGTAGTCTTAACAACCTGTTGAAGAACTCGCGATCGGCTTTCTTGCCCCCGGTTTTTCCCTGAGAAATTCGCCTCCCGGAGGGATGCGTTACTCTTTTTCAACGGACTGCTAACCGGGTTCGTCCTGCGTGGACGTGCCGTCCGTGGCTTTGAGGTTGGCGGGCGGGGAGGAGGCGCGAAGGCGACGGACGATTTCATTCAGGACTTCGTACATCGTGGTCAGCCGCACGTCATACGTCGTGACCATCAGGAGGACGCAACCTTCACACGACGTCCACACCCACTGCATCCGGAGAATCATTTTCCCTTTCGTTGACGCCGTAATCAGCAGGAACTCCGCGTTCACGCCGGTCTCCAGCGCAACCCCGGCGGACTCATGCACGACCCCCGACAGGACGCCGTCCAGGCGCATCGCATCGGCTGCGAGGCGGCCCCCCTCCTTGATCGCTGCGGAGAAGCTCGCCGGATCGGCGCCGGGGGCCAGTTCATACAGCGTCACCGACGCAGCCTCCGGCAGGTCGCCCTTGCCCGTGCCGGTGCAAAAGAGCGAGTGCGCGACGCGGCACATCCCCGCCAACTCCGCCCTTCGCTCGGGCGGAAGCAGCTTGAACGGCTGCATCGCCAGCATCGGGTTTACACGGGTGAGGATCATCGGGGAGCCGCGGAGCTTGAACTTCTCTGCGAGACCGTCCAGGACCGCGGACATCCGCGCGTCGCCGCGATCCAGCGCCGCGACGGTCTCGGCGTCGGGCGGTTTTGAAGGAGTGAAGACCAGCGCGGCGGGAGCGTCCCGCAGCGCCGCCCACATCCCCTCCGGTCCGGACGACACTAACTTCAAATTCATGACTTTTCGCGCCAGCCCCCGACGCCGGGCCGGCAAATCATCCGAGCGAAGCGCAGACGGTTCCTCGACGGCCGCGACAGGATTGATCCGCTGCAGCACGTCCGCCGCCCGCCCAAGCCCCAGCCGCTTCGCGGCCTCATCCTGCACCACGAAGGCGAATCCCTCGATCGCCGCGTCGCATTCGGCGAGCTTGTCCCGCTCGTGATGCCGTCGGACAAGAGCCGGCAGCCCGACCGCCTGATCCTGAATCGCATGCGACAGCTCATGAACCAGCACAAGTCGAATGACATTATGAACCTCGTCAGGCGGACAGTCGGCCCGCGCCAGCGCGGCGTCCAGGTTCTCCCGGATCACGAAGATGTCCTTGCGACTGATCGAATACCGGGCGAGCAGGTGCGTGGCGAAGGCGCGGTACATGCCTTCCCGGACAAACTGCTCCCAGCCCGCCTCCGCCTCGTCCGTCGCCGCATCGGATGGAAGGAGGAGCAACTCGTCGTCACGAAGGCTTTCAAGGGCGGCGGCAGATGACACCTCGATCACGCGCGGGACCGTCGTGAACCGTCTTCCGGTGATCGCCTCGACGACGGGCGCCAGCGACGTCGCCGCTTCGGCGTAATCGATCGGCGGGATGCGGTCGGCGCCGGGATCCTGACGCTCGTTTCCCTGCGCATGCACGCGCGGTTCGAGCGACGCCGAGGCGCCGAGCATCAACACAAGGACGGTGTGGCGCCAGCGAACACGGCGCGCAAAACCCGTCACGGCGGAACACTCGATGAACATCGCTCTCCTCACCCACCCCCGGCGCTCTCCGCCGCCGGATTCCGGCGTCGAGCGCAACCGCCTCACCGGCGCCACGCGACGCTCAGAGTGAGGATCGTTCCCGGATTCTTACGGGCACGCGACCGGAATCGGGTCGAAGCAGCCGGCCGGGGAGTCGAGACGGACCTGCTGGTTGCCGGAGAAGCAGCAGACGTTCAACTTCGCCCGCTTGCCGCTGATCGGCACCGGGATGGCGTTGGCGCCGACGCCGAACACCACCGGCACCCCGTCGAAATCCTCGTTGCGGAGAACGACCTTGCCCTTGATCGCGCCGCTGTCGCGGCACGACGCCGTGAATTTCTTGATGACGCCGCACGTCACGCCGGTCAGGCGGCGCTCCGCCACGGTCAGCGTGATCTGATCGCTGTCCGACCCGCCGTCGCTGTCCGTCGCGGTCACGGTGATGACGTGTTCGCCAAGCGACAGGTCGCCGCGGGTCAGCAGCAGACCGGCGCCCAGTTCGCCGTCCACGCTCGATGTCCAGACCACGTCGCCGCCCGACAGCATCAGATCCTCACGGTCCCACGCCGCGGCGTGGAAGGCGATCGGCGCGCCTTCGAGATGAGCGAAGCCGTGGTTCGGCGTGATCAGGTAAACGTCGGGCGGCGTCGGGTCGCCCATCACGCCTTGCTCGTCGTCGTCCACCGTCGTTATGTTGAAGCCGTCGCTGACGACGAGACGAAGCCGTCCGTGCGGACCCCGGCTGTGCGGGACGCTCGAAGCGTCGAACTCGAACGCGTCACCGGTCAGGTTGACGCCCAGCGGCAGCCAGGACTCACCCGCGTCGGGGCTGTAAAGGAGGTTCGCGGTGAGCGGATCCTTGTCGGCGTCCTCGGCGACCCACTCGACCCGTGAGAGGCCGCCGAGGCGACCGTCGATCCAGGTCCGGGTCAGGTGTGCGGTCGGCGCGTTGACCGAGCGCGATCGACCCGTGACGACGGCGCCGGTGTTCACGTCAACGACGTCGATCCGGGCGATCGTCTCGCCCTCCGGCGATTCGGGGATCAGGACGTAGAAAGGCGAGGTTGCGGCGATGACGGGTCCGGTCGTCGGATCCGCCGCCTCGCAGGATTCCCACGGCGCGGGCGTCTCGACCTCGACGTTGTAAAGGCGGCGTCCGCCGGCGGAATAAGCGATGACCGAAAGCCCGCCCGCCGGGTTGGTCGCGGTCAGCGCGCCGCGCTCGACGCGCGTGATCGGGTCAAGCTGAAGCTCGCCGGTCGCGTGGGTGTACGCGCCGCTGAGGCGCAGGACGGCCCCGGTGTGCTCGGGGGCGGGATTCGTGCAACGCAGGCGGCTGTCGTTCATGATCGAGTCGAACGTGGTGCGATCGACGTAAGCGGTGTTCGTGAGCTGGCCGGCGACCATGATGTCCCACTGCGTGGACGGATGCAGGACCGGAAGGTCTTCGGTGTCCCACAGATGATGCTCGACATCGATCCCGACGGTGGCGATCGTGCGGCTGTTGTGGACCTGTCCGAGCAGATGCCCGCACTCGTGCGCCATCGTCCGCTGGTGCCGGCTGGTCTGCGTGTTGCCGAACGCCACGTCGCCGGGGATGCCGATGGCGCGCCCGTTGCCGCCGTAAGGATTGCCGGGCAGCCAGCCGTAAACGAAATCCGGCTGAGGGAACCCGTTGCGCGGAAGCTGATTGATGCGGAGGTCGCGGAGCGCGTTCAGCAGGGCGGTGTCGGAGTTGTTGACGTCCTGGGTCCAGATCAGGTCGGGCAGGGGCGACTTGTGATAGTTCCACTCCCCGGCCTTGAAGATGGCGCGGTGGAAGCCGTCACCGATGCCGGGTTTGATGAGGTCCGGGGGCGGCGGGTTGCTGCCGCCGCCGCCGGGACGGTAGTCGATCGGAACGTAGACGATCTCGGTCAGCTTGCGGCACGCGAACACGCGGTCGTTCAGAACGCCGACGTTGTTGCCGTAGTTGGTTTCTGCGACGAGGCGATCCGGGTTGACCTCGACCTGGAAGTCCACGTTGTTGCTCTGCGGCACGACGAGCAGGAAGTTCACCGTGTCGTCAAGGTCTTCACGGCGAGGGGAGAGCGGAGCGCGGATGTAACCGTTCAGCGACCGGATCGGGGACTCGGGGAGTTCGACGCCGTCCACGAAGACGCGCAGGACGGCGTCCACGTTGTCGACGTCGGCGGCGATTCCGCTGACTCCGATCGTCGCCCGGACGTAGGTCACGTTGCCGGCGACCAGGACCGTGCTGCCGAACTGCACCCCCTGATTCACCTCGACGCTCGACACGGTCAGGTCGATCGCGTGCGCAGATCCGCACAAAGACGCCGCGATGATCATGACTCCGATGTGGATTGAACCGCGCATCCGGGACTCCTCCTGAATTCAGGTTCTTAACCGAGGACGACCGACGACCCGCCCCCCACGGGTCACACCGAACTTCGCGCCATCTTAACGAAACCCGGACCGGAAACCAACCCCTGCGCAGGCGTCAACGTCATCTTCCCCGTCGGTATGCGGCTGGCGGGTCCGGAAAATCGGCGAGGCGCCGACGGTCTCGCACGCCGGGACGATGCACGTCTCAACCGTCCTCGCCCGCGTATTCCGCGAACGTCTTCGGCGTCTCGTAAAGGCGGACCTTGTGCAACGTGGCGGGCAGGGCGCCGGCGAGCTTGTCCCAGATGACGCGGGCGATGTTCTCGACCGTCGGGTTCAGGGCCGCGAACTCGGGGCAGTCCAGGTTCAGGTGCTTATGATCGAAGGCGTCGATGACGCGCTCGCGCACGCTCCGATCCAGCCGCGACAGATCGACGACCCGACCGTGGGCGTCCGGCGCGCCGCACACCGTCGCCTCAAGGACGTAATTGTGTCCGTGACCGCTCGGGTTGGCACACTTGCCGAAGACCGCCAGGTTCTCGGATTCCGACAGGCGCGGCGAGTGCAGCCGGTGCGACGCTGAAAACTCAAACGACTGCGTAACGTAGATCATGCCGGATGCTCCCGCGACCCAACGATAGCGCGTGTAAGGAGAGGGCGACAGCTCAAGTTCGACCAGCCGCAAAGGCGCCGGGAAGCGCTCGGCGGCGGCGCGGGCGAGTTCGATCAGCGGCGGCGCAACAGGCCCGTCGTCGCGCCGCGTCGACCGCAGACGTTCGAGAACTTCGCCGCGCAGCACCCGGTCCACCTCGGTGATGTTGCACACGAACCCCGTGTCCGCGCGGACCGGACCGTCCAGCGTGGCGCGGATCACGACGAAAGGATCGAGCCGGTCGCTGACCGGTCGCCCCGCCCACCCGTTGCCGCCGTCCGGCGCGCCGGACGCCGTCAGGTAAGCCCGGATTTCCCGTGAGAGTCGCACGCGGATATGTTAGTTTCCCGATGCGGCCCAGGCGACTCGACGACACGCCGCCGCCGCCTTCTGAAGGAACCGAATATGAGGAAAACCGGAGCGTCCGACCTGGCGAGACCTGTCGGAGTCGGCGGGTTCGCGGCCTTGCACGCGTGTGCGGCGCTTTTGTCCGCCGCAAGCCTTCAGACGGCTGTTCAGGATGCGCCGCAGGTCAACGTTCCGCTTCCGGTCTTTGAGGTGGAGTTCGATCCGGGCTTGCAGCCGGGCGCGTACACCGGGCGCGTGCTCGTCATCCTGACGCAGGGAGGTCGGCAGGAACCCCGCCGGCGCATCAATTCCTTCCAGCAGTGGATGTCGCCGTCGCCGGTCCTCGCTCGACCGCTGAAGGGCTGGGATCCCGCCAAAGCGATGGTCTTCGGCGCGGACGCAATGCGGTATCCGCCCGGCCTGGCGGAGCTGGAGAAGACGACCTGGCGCGTGCAGGCGGTCGCGCGGCGCAACGTCGATCTGCCCGAGCCGGGCGTCAGCCCCGGCGATCTTTACAGCGACGTCGCCGACCTGGATCTCGCGGCGTTTTCCGGCGGTTCGGTGCGACTGCGCCTGACGCACGTCGTTGACGAAGACAAGTCGGAGGAGCATCCGCGAATCCGCACGGTCGAGATGGTCAGCCCGTTGTTGTCGAAGTTTCACGGCCGCGAGGTCCGCCAGCGGGCGTGGGTGCGCCTGCCGCAGGGCTGGGAGGAGAACCCCGAGCGTCGTTACCCGGTGCTTTACATGATCTCCGGTTTCGGCGGCGGCGAGCCGCGCTTCGAGTCGATGACGATGAGCTTCGGCGGGTCGCCGCGAGTCGAGGACGTGTTGCTGGTTGTCCCGGATTCCCGCTGCCTCCGCGGTCACCACGTGTTCGCCGACTCGGAGAACAACGGACCGCGCGGCACGGCGTTCGTTGAGGAGTTGATCCCGCGGGTCGAGAAGACGTGTCGCGGCGCCGAGTCGCCGAAGCACCGGTACGTCACGGGTGGATCCTCCGGCGGGTGGGCAAGCCTCTGGTTGCAGGTGACGTATCCCGACGCCTTCGCCGGGTGCTGGTCGGACGTGCCGGACCCGGTGGACTTCCGCGATTTTCAGCGGATCAACCTGTATGAGCCCGGCGCAAACATGTACCGGGACGCAAAGGGCGAGCGCCGGCCGCTGATGCGGATGCGCGATCAGGTGCGCATCTGGTATGAGGACTTTGTCCGCGCGGAGGACGTGCTCGGACCGGGCGGGCAGATTCATTCCTTCGAGGCGGTCTTCAGCCGTCGGGGCAAAGATGGAGACCCCGAACCCCTTTTCAACCGGGCGACCGGCGCGGTCAACGCCGACGTGGCGAAATCCTGGGAGCGCTACGACATCCGTCTCGTGCTCGAGCGGAACTGGCCGGCGCTGGGACCGAAGCTGGCGGGCAAGCTGCACATCCGCGCCGGCGAGTTCGACAACTTTTATCTGGAAGGGGCGACGCGCCTCCTGAAAGAATCACTGGCGAAGCTCGGTTCCGACGCCGACGTCGAGATCATCACGGGAGGGGGACACGGAACCTTGTTCGGCCCCCCCGCCGCGCAGATGCTGGAGACGATCGCGGCGGCGTTCGAGAAGGAGCATCCGCAGGGAGCGCGCCCGGCGAAATTGCCGGCTCCGGCGACCGGGGAAGGCCGCGAAGCGCGGGAGGCGGAACCCGTCCTCCCCTGATGACCTCCGGCGGACCGCCCCCACCGGGCCGCGGAAGACATTCTTCGATCAATGAGCGACCCGACGACAACCGCGCTGAACCCGACGGAGACGAACCCGCTTCGGTCGTATTACGTGTTCCTCATCGTCTTCGTGCTGCTGGCGGCGCTGACGATCGCGGTGTCGCTGTTTTTCATGCACTCGGCGGTCGTGTCGTTTGACGGCGTCTTCGCCCGCAGCGACGACGTCACCCGGGCCCAGGTCATGCTCGAAAACGTGTCGCGCCTGTTGCTGGAGGTCAACGCCGCCGGCAACGACATCTTTGAAACCCGCAATCTTCAGCAGGAGACCGCCCGGTTCCGTCAAGCCTCGGCGCAACTGCGCCGCACGCTGGCGGACGCGCCGACGGCGCATTTTCCCCGCTCCGATTTCGAGGCGCATTTTAACGAGATGCTCCGGGCGGAGGAGCGCATCTTCTCACTTTTCGCCGAGATTCAAGACCCGGCGGGAACGAAGCGCCCGGAGCAGGAGATTCTCGGCGAGGCCGCCGCGAGGATGGCCGAGATGGACCGCGCCCAGCTTCACGCGATGTCCGTCCTGCGCGAGACCGCCAACGCGCTGATCCGCGAGCACCAGGTCATTCAGGATGAAGGCCGCCGCGTGTTGAATGAACGCTGGTGGCGGGAGCTGGTCGTGCTCACGTTCGTGGCGGTGTCGCTCGGGTCGGGCTGGTTCCTGTGGCGCCAGTTGCAGCACGTGCATGAACACTTCGTCCGCGAGCAGCAGCGGGTGCAGGAGGAGCGCAGGAACCGCCTCGCATCGGTCGGAGAGGTCTGCTTCTCGGTCGCGCACGGCATCAAGAACCCGGTGGCCGCGATCGCCAGCTCGGCGCAGCTCGTCCTCGAATACGGACAGCTCGACGACGCCAGCCGTCAGCGCGTCGCCGATCTGCTGACGTCGACGCGCTCCCTCGGCGACCGCGTCACTCAGCTCCTCAACTTCTCGCGCGTCGGACCGACGCACCGGGAGCGGTTCACGCCGAAGGACGTCTTCACCTGGTCCCTTCGCGAGATCGAGCGGACCTTGCAGGATCAGGGCGTCCGCGTCGTCCGCGAGGATGGCGCCGATCACACGATCATCGAGGGCGACCGCAATATCCTCGTCCAGGCCGTGCAGGAGCTGCTCGGCAACGCAAAGGACGTGCTCCCCGGGGGCGGGACGATCACCCTGCGGGTCGTCACGCCCCAGGAGGATCCGAAATCGGTCGAGTTGTGCGTCGTGGATGACGGACCGGGAATGCCCGACGACGTGAAGAAGCGGGCCTTCGAGTTGTTCTTCACCCGCAAACCGCGGGGCACCGGCGTGGGGCTGGCGACCGTGCGGCGCGCGGTCGAACTGCATCAAGGGTCGGTGCGCATCCTCGACGCCCGCCCGCACGGCGCGGACGTGCGCATCCGCCTCCCGCGCGTTCCCGACGCCGGCGGGCGCGCTGCTCAATGATGCGAGAGATCGGCGCGACCGCTTACGTCGCTTTCGCTTAACCGAGCCGCGCCCGTAAGGAAGCGTTCTTCTTTCGCAGCCCTCCGAAGGTTTCTAACCCGCGTCTACGCCTTGCGCCGCTGCGTCTCGCTTTCGAGGAACTTCCGCTCACGACCGGAAAGCGCGCCCATCCCCTCGCGGGAGATCTTCGCCAGGATGCGGTCGAACTCGCGGTCCCGCGACTCCGCCTCCTCGCGCTCGCGGACCAGCGCCTTGGCGAGCCGCGCCGCGCGCCGCCGCTTGAAAAAGCCCGGACGACCCGCTCGGATCCCGCCGTCGTCATTCTCGAACGCCCGGAATCCGCGCGAAAAATCGTACCCGAGGTCGTCCTCCGCCGCGTATTCCTTCGCCATCTGACGCTGCTGGTAGCACGTCAGGTATCCGAAAAACGCCAGCCCGACGAGCACCAGGTTCCCCGTCATCAGCGCCACCACGCCGAACCCCACCGCTCCGACCATCCCCACGAAAGTCGCCGTCAACGTCGCCGATCGGTACCCGTGCCGCTTCCACAACCACGCATGCAGCAACCGCCCGCCGTCCATCGGGTAGAAGGGCAGCAGCAGGTTGAAGAGCGTCAGCAGGTAGTTGATCCCGAACACCAGCAGCAGCACGCGCGTCAGCGTGTCAAACGGACCGACCGGCGCCAGCGGCGCAAAAGGGTGGAACGGGTTCAACGGCAACGCCGAAAACGACCCCGCGCGGATCGCCAGCACCAGCCCCGCCGCCACGAAGATCGCCACGTTCACCAGCGGTCCCCAGATCGTCGTGATGAAGTGCGCCCGAGGCCGGTGCGGCGGCGAAACCGACGCCAGACCGCCCAGCGGCCACAGCAGAATCTGATCCGCCTCCCCGCCGACGCGACGCGCCGCGAAGCAATGTCCGAACTCGTGCAGAAGGACGCACAGAAAGAGCGTCAACGTCACCCCCGCGCCCCACCCGATCACGCCCGCCCAGCCCGCGCCGGCGCGCGACGCCGCGCTCATGTCCTCCAGAATCTGAAGCACGCCCCAGATGATGAAGAGCACGTGCAGCCGAATGTCGAGGTCGAACACCCGGCCCACCTTCAAGGACCAGTTGATCGGGTTGTCCATCGCGCTGTGCCAGCGTGAAGCCGCCATCGTATTCCAACTCTCGGACGTGCGCCGGTGTCCGCGCCGGTCTTATCCGCCGCCGTGGTCTCCGCGCATGCGCTCGGTGATCTGCCGAAGCTCCCGCCGCTGCGACTCCGTCAGCCCGGCGATCCCTTTGTCCCGCACCTGCGCCAGCAGCGCGTCCAGCGCCTCCTGATCCCGCTCCCGCGACGACGCCTGCCAACCTCGGATCGGAGGCGACTCCGAAGCGCCGGATCGGCGAACGCGCGCCGCGACCGGCGCGCCGCGGGCGGACGCGATCCTCATCCACCACGACGCCCCGCGCCACGCCCACCCGGCGCCGATCAGGAGTCCGACAACGTGGACGGCGTCGCCTCCGGCGTTGAACCCGCCGCGGATCGCGTTCAGCAGGTATCCGCCGCCCAACACGATCGCCAGCAGATACATCGGCACGGGCAGGGCGCCCCACATGAGATACACGCGCCGGTTCGGCGTCAGCACCGCCGCCGCCCCCATCATCGCCAGCACGCATCCGGACGCCCCGAGCGCGCGCGATCCCCAGAGCTCCAGCGGCGCCAACGCGACAAACACGACGTTCGCCGCCACCCCGGCCCCAAGGTACAACCCCAGCGTCATCCTGCGTCCCCAGCGCTCCTCCACCGCCCGACCGAAGAAGAACAACCCGAGCATGTTGAAAAAAAGGTGCATGACGCCCGCGTGCAGGAACGTCGCCGTCACAAGCCGCCAGACCTGCCCGGACAGGACGTCCGGCGCGGACAGCACCCCCCAACGAAACAGGGGGCTTCCTCCGCGCGACGGACCGATGTCCGACATCAACACATCCAGCACGAACACGCCGGCGTTCACAAGGATCAGCGCATGTACGACGCTGCGACGCCACCAGTTGCCGAAGCGCGCCCCGGCTCCCGGGGTCCACCCGGCTTCAAAATCCGCCCCCCGCGCGTACTCCCGATCCTGCCAGCCCATCCTGCTCCCGCGCTCCAGCGCCTGTCCCTTCAGTCCGCGCCCGTCATCCGGGCGAAATACACCCCCAGTGCCGCCAGCGTCTTCGCATCCTCGATCCGACCGTCGCGCATCCACGCCCGCACCGTCGGGATATCGACGAATTCCGTCCGAATGTGCTCCCCCGCCTCCAACGCCTGCCCGACCCAGGTCAACTCTTGCGCGACGAAGGCGTGCATCCGCTCGGACAGGATGCCCGGCGACATGAAGAATTCAGCCAGAGGATCAAGCCGCGACGCCCGGTAACCCGTTTCTTCGACGAGTTCGCGTCCCGCCGTGACGATCGGCGCTTCTCCGGGCTCCAGCGTTCCGGCGGGCAGCTCGAGCAGTTCGCGCCCGACGCCGTGCCGCACGTTGTGGATCATCACGATCCGCCGGGCGTCGAGGAGCGGAAGAATCACCACCGCTCCGGGATGGACGACGACTTCCCGCGTAAACCCAGGCGCGCCCTCCGCGCCGGCATACACGCGACGCTCAACCGAAAACAGGCGCGCCTTGAGCACGACTTCTGTTGAAACCGGATCCGCGGCGCGACGCACTGCCTTTCCTCCGCCGCGGGATTATACGATCCGCGCCGCGGACCGACAATGAAAGCATCCTCGCGGCGCGCGGAACCCGAAACGTCAGCCCGGACGCGCCTCCCCCGACGGGCGCAGCGCCTCGCTACGATCGGTGACGACGATGCGCGCCGTCATCGTCCGGCCTTCGCGGATGAATTCGATCTGCGCCTCCGTTCCTGCCGGCGTCGCGCCGACGAGCCGGATCAGGTGATCAAAATCCTGAACCTTCTCCCCGTTGAAGGCGATGATTCGGTCGTTGGCGCGAAGGTCCGCCCGAGCCGCCGGTTGATTCGGCTCCACGTACCCGATCACCGCGCCGGGCGCACCTGACCCGCCGGTCGCCGCTCGGCGCAGCCGGCTTTCCCGCGCCTCGGGCGCGCTTTGCAGACCGATGTATCCGTAGCGGACTTCGCCGCCTTGCTTCAACCCGTCGATGACCCGCAGGCTGTAGCGGTCGATCGGGATGGCGAACCCGACGCCCTGGTTCGCCCCCGAACTCGACTCGATCGCCGTCACGATCCCGACGACTTCCCCGTCCAGGTTGAAAAGCGGTCCGCCGCTGTTCCCGGGGTTGATCGGTGCGGAGGTCTCGATCAGATTGCCGTAATACACCGCGTTGATGCCGCGACGGTCCGCCAGATCCGCCGTCATGTCCCGTCCCAGCGCGCTGACCGTCCCGACGGTCACGGACCCGCCTCCTTTGATCGCCGCCAGTCCGAAAGGATTGCCAACCACGATCGCCCACTGCCCGACGCGCACCGACCCCGCGTCCCCGAACCGCACCGGCTTGAGGTGCTCCGCCTCGATGTCCAGCATCGCCAGGTCGCTGCGGGAGTCCGTCCCCACCACGCGGGCGTCGAACTCGCGTCCGTCATGAAGGATGACGCCGACGCCCTCCACCCCGCGCACGACGTGATGATTCGTCAGGATCAGTCCGTCGGAGGAGAGGATGAACCCCGTCCCGTGATTCTCGCGGATCCGCCGCCCGCGCGGCGCCTCGTCATCGCCGGGGCGGACGATGTAGTCGAACGTCCGGATCGCGGCGACGCTGGGGCGCAACTCGTCCGCCAGGCGGGCGAACGTGTTCTGAATCTGGCGCAGATCGGCGACCTTCAGTCCGTCGGATTGCGCCTTCGCCGGCAGCGAAGCGACGGCCGCCCAACACGCCGCCCACGCCAACGTCCATCCGACTCCGCCTCGCCCCCGCCGGCGCCTGAAGTGACTCCCGCACATGCTCCAGCCCTCGCCAACCCCACGTGATTCCGGGTTCCCGACTCCGCTTCCCTATTATAAGCGCCCGACGGCTTCCTTCTTCAAGGAGGATTCGATGAAAGCGAACCCTCCAGTTCGGATAACTCCCTCCGCCACGCCGTATTCCCCGGGTTCAGTTCGACCGCCCGCCGCAGCGCCGCCGCCGCAGCCGCCCGGTTGTTCCGACGCGCCTCGATCCGCCCTCGAAGCCCCCACGCCTCCGCGATGTTCTCATCCTCCGCCAGCGCAAGGGCGATCTCCTCCAGCGCTTCCTCGTCATGCCCCTCCAGCAGGAACAGGCTCCCGGCAAGCTGCACCCGCGTGTAAGGCAGCTTCAAGGGGTACGACAGCGCGGCACGCAGCGCCGGGACGGACGCGCCGCTTCGGAGTCCGCACACGAGGGTGGAGCGGTCGCTTCCTTACGGGCGCGGCTCGGTTAAGAGCTGCGACTACGCCGCGCCTCCCGCAAACCGATCGTACACCGTAAGAATCTCCTTGCCCACGCCGCCGCGCCGCCAGGCTCGGTAAGCGCCGCCCTGCTCTCGGCCCCCGCCGGGCGCTTCGCGCTGATCGGCAGGGACGTATCCGGTGTTGGTGAACGTCGAAAGGATGTACTCCACGTCGTCGCGTTCGATGCCGTAGAGATGGAAGTACGCGGCGTCGAGTTCCGCCCGAAGCTCCACCCGCTCCTGCTCCCTCCAGATATGCACCCCGTCCCCGCGCGAACCTTTGAAGTCGCAGGCGTTGCGGGTTGCGGTTCGATGGGCAGCGTGGTATTCTGTTCTGTCAGGCTAACAAACTATGAACCCACAGCGTCGCCGGCCCATGTTCGCCATGACTTCGTTCGGGAACGGAATCGTGATTGAATTCGTGCGGGCGGAAGACGGTGCGACCGTCCTGCTTCAAGGGACGGACGCGTTGCACGCGCTTCAATCGCTGGAAGGGACATCCCCGAACTGCCACGACGAGGACGTGATCGCGGCGTACTTTCCATAAAGGACCGGTTCGTCAAAGGAAAGCAGAGCTTATGAGGAGCGGGCAACTGAAGTTCGCATGGAGATGCCGCCCGAACCCGCGTAGAAGCAGCGCGCCCCGCTTCGCGGAGTTCTTCGCGGGAATCGGCCTGGTGCGGATGGGGCTGGAGTCCTCCGGCTGGCGCGTGGCCTACGCCAACGACATCGACCCCGAGAAATACGCGATGTACGACGCCCACTTTCAGGACGCGGATGAGCACTTTGATCTGTCGGACGTCCACACCGTCGCCGGTTCGGCGCTTCCCGACGTGGATCTGGCCACCGCTTCGTTCCCGTGTACTGACCTGTCGCTGGCCGGGGCGCGGCTCGGCTTCAAGGGAGAGCACTCGTCCGCGTTCTGGGGATTCGTGTCCGCCATCCGGGGCATGGGCGCTCGTCGTCCGCCGCTTGTCATGCTGGAGAACGTGGTCGGATTCCTCACCTCCCACGGCGGAGCGGACTTCCGCGCGGCCATGGAGGCGCTTAACGAACTCGGGTACGCAGTCGATGCGTTCGTGCTCGATGCGCGGTGGTTCGTGCCCCAAAGCCGTCCCCGCCTCTTCGTGGTCGGGTCAATGATCCCGGACGCGAACTCGCTGGACTCAGCGCCAGAATCCCGTATCCGTCCGGCGCTTCTCCGGCGATTCATCGCGGAGCATCCCGCCATCCGCTGGCGACTCCGGGACTTGCCCGAACCCCCGGCACGGTCGGAGCGTCTCCTCCCGGACATTCTGGAGAACCTCCCGGACGATGCGCCCGAGTGGTGGAGCCGCGACCGAGTGGAGTACCTCTACAACCAGTTCTCTGAGCGCCACCGCGCCGCAGCGGACGCCATGATCGTGAAGCGCCGATGGTCCTACGCCACCATCTTCCGTCGCGTGCGGATGCAAGCGAACGGACAGAAGCGGTCGATGGGTGAACTCCGCACCGACGGGATTGCCGGATGCCTTCGCACGCCGAAAGGCGGGAGCGGGCGGCAGATTCTCTTCAAGGCGGGATATGGGCGCTATGCCGCTCGCCTCCTCACACCCCGCGAATGCGCGCGGCTCATGGGCGCGGATGAGTTCTTCATCGGAGTCCCCGACAATCAAGCATTCTTCGGCTTCGGGGACGCGGTGTGCGTTCCGGGTATCTCGTGGATTGCGGAACACTACTTGAACCCGGCTCTCTCCTCCGTGCGTGCGGGGTCGCACCGCGCCGCCGTGGTGGGAGCCCTCCGATGAGCGTTGAAGTAGAATCGCGCAAGGTCATCGCGGAATGGTTCGGGAAACTCGAACCCGATCGGCGATACAAACCACTTCCGCCGCGCGGAGCGGTAGCGGCGGCAATCGTCGTCCTGGAGATACTCAAGGCTCGCTTTGACCTTGACCCAAATGCCCACGTCACGAAGAAGAAGGGGCAGATTGCGGGCATGGGCAAGGGAGCTATTCAGAAGGTGCTAGCGGCGCATGGCGAGAAGCGAACATTCCTGAAGGAAGGCGGGCGGACGAATCGCGGCAATCACGCGATTGTCGCCTCACTGCTCGAAGCGGTGACCGGAGCACGACTTGATCGTGTTACGGACGCGGAGCGAGTGACGGGCCTGCACGCGATGCAAGCCTACCTGACCGAGCGGGTCAACGACTACTTCCAGCAAGAGCGGATCAAGGTGGAGTTCAATCCCACGAGTCCGGCCCGCACTTTCATCGCCAACATCCTCGTGGTAGCCGAGAAGAAGAGTCGCGCCGACTACGTTGCGCAACACCTCGTAGGGGCCAAGTTGGCGCAGCGGTTTCCGGATGCGACGATCACCAACTTCGCGGGGAGCGCGGCCGATGAACAGTCTGGGCGCGTGGGCGACTTTCAGATTGGCGATGCCGCATTCCATGTGACGATCAGCCCCACATCGGAAATATGCGCGAAGTGCGGGGCCAACTTGAAAGCGGGCACGTCCGCCGTGCTCCTGGTGCCGGATGGTCGATTGGCCGCCGCGCGGGAGTTGGCCCGGCAACAAGGCATCCTTGACCGGATCATGGTGGAGTCGATTGAGTCGTTCGTCGGACAGAACATGGCGGAGCTGTCCGAGTTCCGCCGCGACCGATTGCGCGATGAGTTGGCCCAGCTTGTCGCGGAGTACAACCGGCGGGTTGAGGAAGTCGAAACCGATATGTCCCTCCTCATCGACGTACCCCCCGCGCTTGAACTCGCGGAAGACGATGAGGAAGAGGCGGAGGAGGAATGAAGTGGACAACCTCTCGCCCGAAGCACGAAGCCGGGCGATGCGGGGCGTCCGCTCGCATGACACCACGCCCGAGCGGGTCGTCCGCTCCGTCGCCCACGCGCTCGGCTTCCGATTCCGGCTGCATCGCCGCGACCTTCCGGGATCGCCCGATCTGGTGTTCCCCCGGCTCCGGACCGTGGTGTTCGTCCACGGGTGCTACTGGCATCAGCATCGATGCTCCCGGGGATCACGTCAGCCCAAGTCCAACCGAGGCTACTGGCTGTCGAAACTGCGTCGCAACCGGGAGCGAGACCGCCGCGCGACGGGAGCGCTTCGCCGCGCGGGGTGGCGCGTGCTCGTCATCTGGGAGTGCCAGACTCACGACATTCCGCGGCTTGAAGAATGCATCTCGCGATACCTGATCGCCGGCCGCACCGATCGAACGAAACGGGCTGGAAGCGATCGTTGACGATGCAGGCCTTATTCGCGGTCGCGGTCCAGGTCGGTGTTTGCGTCCTTCAGTTCGATCAGGACGGCGGGGCGCTCGTCGTCGGGGAAGTTTCCCAGGGCCGCGTCCGCCTGTCCGACGCCGGCGACCGGGTACTGGTGCTCCAGTTGCCAGGTCTGGGGGTTCTGCGTTTTGACGGTGTATCCCAGGGCCTCGCCGAAGACCTGATCGAGGAATTGTCCGTCGATCGAGGTTTCGCGGTGCTGCGGGAGCCTGCCCGACGACTCCAGATCGGCCCAGCGGAGGAGGATCTGATGCGCCCGGTCCACCTCGTCGCGGCGCGCCGCCAGGACGACGGCGCTCTCGGTCAGCAGGCGCGGGATGAACAGGGCGCGCTGACGGCTGACGCGCCGGCGGACGACGCGCTCCTGCGCCTCGTAGAGGCTGGGGCCTTCATCCAGGGTTGGTTTGCGCCTGCCCATCGCTGCGCCGTATGATCCTCCATCAGCCCGTTGAAAAAGGGTAGCGCCTCCCTCCGGGAGGCGAATTTCGCCGGGAAACAACCGGCATCACGAAAGCCGATCGCGAGTTCTTCAACAGGCTGCCATGCCCTTCCCAAGGCCGGAACGCGATCCTAACTCACGCCGATGCGACGGCAAGGGCGTTTGCGCAGGCTCGGCAGGCGAGCCCGAACGCCATGCAAATCCAGAGCATTTCGCAACCCGCCCAGGCCTTGTCGGTTGCAAGAACGACAGGGACTCGCCGCAAAGTCCGCGCGGACTGAAGCTCGCGGCTCGCTACGATGGATCGCTACTCGAACGCCTCACCCCCCCAGGCCGCGTAACCCAGGTGAACCGTCGCCACGCAGCTTTCCAGCTTGCCCACCGCGCCGCAGTACTGCTTCTGAACGCCGGCGGCGGGTCGCCTTTCTTGACGCCGGGAGTCTCGTCGATGATCCCCAGGCTGTGCGGATGATGCGGCGAGAACCTCGTCGGACCGTGCCGCCGGGCGACGCGATGCAGAAGTCGATCCCTCGTCCCCGACTCAGGTTGTTCGGCGCAAAAACCGTATGTTTATCGGACTTTTTGAGAACAGGGCTGTGTTCACGCGCTTACGAACGCGACGAAGGGGCGAATATCAGCGCCACGTTCCGCGAGGGTTGGATTAGGATGCCGCGGACATTCAGTTTTCAGGAGGCATCCATGCAGCATCAAGGCATCCTTCATCCGCCGCTCCGCGCCCCGCGCGGAGCCCGGCTTTCGTGTAAGTCGTGGCTGACGGAAGCCCCGATGCGCATGCTGATGAACAACCTCGACCCTGAAGTCGCCGAGCGACCTGATGAGTTGATCGTCTACGGCGGATCGGGCAAGGCCGCGCGGACGTGGGAGGATTTCGAGCGGATCGTCGCGTGCCTGAAACGGCTGGAGGCGGATGAGACGCTGCTGGTGCAATCCGGCCGGGCGGTGGGCGTGCTGAAGACGCACGCGGACGCGCCGCGCGTGTTGATCAGCAACTCGATGCTCGTTCCGAAGTGGGCGACATGGGAGGAATTCCGCCGGCTGGAGGCGATGGGCCTGACCATGTTCGGGCAGATGACGGCGGGGTCGTGGATTTACATCGGGACGCAGGGGATCTTGCAAGGGACGTACGAGACGTTCGGGGCGCTGGCGCGGAAGCACTTTGCGGGAAGAGAGGGACAGAGGGGCAAAGGGGCAGAGGGACAGAGGGACAGAGGGATAGAAACCGGAAACGCTCTTCCTTTGCATGACGGTGGCACGCTGCGCGGGAGGCTGGTGGTTACCGGCGGGCTGGGGGGGATGGGCGGCGCGCAGCCGCTGGCGGCGACGATGAACGAGGGCGTGTGCCTGTGCGCCGAGGTGGATCCGTCGCGCATCGAGAAGCGCATCCGTGACCGCTATCTGGACAAGGCCGCGCGCAGCGTGGACGAGGCGCTGGCGTGGGCGCTGGACGCGAGGCGGGCGGGCGCCGCGGTGTCGATCGCCGTGGAGATGAACGCGGCGGACCTGCTCGCGGAGTTGATCCGCCGCGATCTCACGCCCGACGTGCTGACGGATCAGACGTCCGCGCACGACGTGCTCAACGGGTACGTCCCCAACGGGATGTCGTATGCCGCCGCGCTTGCCCTGCGCCGCGACGATCCCGAGCGTTACATCCGCGAGTCCTACCGCACGATGGCGGATCACGTCGCGTGCATGCTGGAGCTTCAGCGGCGCGGCGCGATCACGTTCGATTACGGCAACAACATCCGTGGGCACGCGAAGGAGGCGGTGGAGAAGGGTTTCGCCGATCCGCGAGCCGCGGACTTCCGTCCGGGCGGCGGTTCACGTTCCTCAGGAGCGACGGCTCGGAATCTTGCGATCGCGCCGGCTGAAGCCTGCGGCTCGGATTTCGATCCCTTCCGAATCCCCGGGTTCGTGCCGGAGTACATCCGTCCGCTGTTCTGCGAAGGTCAGGGGCCGTTCCGATGGGTGGCGCTGTCCGGCGATCCGAAGGACATCGCGCGGACGGACCGCGCCGTGCTGGAGACTTTCCCCGACGTGGACGCCTCGGGCCGTCGCGTGCCGCATCGCGAGCATCTATGCCGCTGGATCCGGATGGCGGGGGAGCGCGTGGCGTTTCAGGGGCTGCCCGCGCGCATCTGCTGGCTGGGGTACGGCGACCGGGCGAAGATGGGGCTGGTGTTCAACGACCTGGTCGCGCGCGGCGAGGTGTCGGCGCCGATCGTCATCGGGCGCGATCATCTGGACTGCGGCAGCGTGGCCTCGCCGAACCGCGAGACGGAGGGGATGAAGGACGGGTCCGACGCGATCGCGGACTGGCCGATCCTCAATGCGCTGGCGAACACGGCGTGCGGGGCGACGTGGGTGAGCGTACACCACGGCGGGGGCGTGGGCATCGGGTACTCGATCCACGCGGGACAGGTGATCGTCGCGGACGGCACGCCGGAGGCGGCGCGGCGCCTGCAGCGCGTGCTGACCGCGGATCCGGCGATGGGCGTGTTCCGGCACGTGGACGCGGGGTACGAGCGGGCGGAGGCGGTGGCGCGGGAGCGGGGGGTGGATGGGGCTCGGGCGTGAAGGACTCTTTCCCCTGGCGGCTGACTTTCCTGTCGCCGTGCCCCCCCCTAGAATCAACGGGTGTAAGTCCGAGTTACAACGTTGCGTCGATGACATATGCAGGAAGACGGTCTACCGAGTTTCCGAAATCCGCCGGTTGTCGAAACCGTGCTGGGTGTTCAGTTCGACCCGATAAGGGGGTTGACCAACGCCCATCTTGGAGCGTTCTGGAAGCGGCTGGTTGAGACCGGGTGCGCCGGCGAACGTTGGACATCCGTGAAGGACGCGGCACCGCTGCCTCCCAGTTTCGAGAGATTCGAACCGGAACATGCCTGGTCAAGGCTCGGTCTGACGTTAAGGGTATCTGAAGATCCTCCATCTTGCCGCCTCCAGATCAGCAACGAGTCAGGAGGCGCCATGATTCAGGTTCAGAACGGACGACTCCATTACAACTGGATACGCCGCCAGGGCGGCGCGTATGTCCGATATCCGCAAAACCGCCCGAAGTTTGATCAGGTGCTCAGCGCGTTCCGGACGTTCTTACGGGAGGAAGGTTTATGCGAACTAAACCCAAACCAGTGGGAGGTGACGTACGTCAACCACATCCCCAAGGGTACCGTGTGGGAATCGCCGGCCGATTGGGTGAGCCTTTTCGCCGGGCTGCCGGCTGGTGCGCCCCCTCTCGGCGTGGCCGATATTGAGTCGATTCAAGCGACGTGGCATTACGTGATTCCAGACCGTCGCGGGCGGCTTCATGTGGATACGAGACTCGCTCGGGACGGTGGGGATCCTCCTCGAGATCTTCTGCGTGTGGCCCTGACCGCGCGTGGACCGGCGAGTACGATTGAAGGCGGCGAATCTAGCACGCTCGCGGATGGACTTGAATTGGGTCGTCGTGTCATTGTTCAAGGATTCCCCCGGATGTTCTCCGAATCGGCGCATAGTTTCTGGGGATTGGAGTCATGAGAGACCCGTCGAGCACCCTGATTCCTTATGAGGACGTGAATGAGGAACCCAACGAGACCGCCGACGCTTTGGTTTCCACCGAAGCTCGCCAACTGAGCCGACATCGTGAAGCGTGGCGACAGGAGATCGACCGCAAGCTCATCGAATGGGGTCGCGACCCCTCTCAATTCGAGGACGTTGATCTTATTCCGCCCACTCAGGAGGCGATCAGGGTGGCGAGTCGCATTGCACTGCAGATGATGGATTGCGGCGCCGCGCCTCCTACCGCCGTCGTGCCTGACGGAGACGGCGGAATCGTCATCGAGCGGCGGACCCCGACAACCGTCGAATCGATCGAAGTTACGAGAGAGGGCGCTGCTGAAATGGTGCGGTTGCTGGATGGTCGGGTCGCGGATCGTCGAGCGTTCAGCGTCGGAAACGGATGAATGGCGGCCCAGGATGCAAGCGACCCCGTTGCTGACGACGAGATCGTCCTGAAGCACGTCACCGAACGCTCGGGGTGGTATGATCCTGCCCGAGACCCTTCCCTCAGTTGGGTCGCCTTCAGGCCGAATAAGGACGATGTGAGCGGAATGTCGGTTTGGCGCGCCAAGTATAAAACGGCGGAAGATGTCGCCCGACTCGCGGCACGCTGGTCCAACCGCAAGGATCAGAAGTATTATGTCCTTTCGCTCCGTGTTGGTGATTTGCGCCGCATCGGAATTCAGGTTTCTTTCACGCACGATGAGGGAAAAGGCGAAACCGGTCACGCCTCCTTGACGACTCTCAACACGGCAACATACGACTCAGAAAAGAACCGGATCAGAGAAATGGCAGAGCGTGTCTGCAAGGAGCTTGTCTTGCGCGTCGACGGCCCCTTTGGATCCTTCGAGGAACGCGATCAGGATAGGTTTCAATCGGCCTAGCGCGGTGGCCAAGCATGGACGCGTCTCGATTCCGATGAGGCTCCCGCCGACTTCCTTCGTTCCTGTTTCGTATTGGTGTTCACCGTTGCAGGCCGGTTGGCACGTTGACCGGTCAGTTGGTGCGGGTGAGAACGTAGGGGTGAGACGGGGGATGCCTGCGCGGGGATGAGGCGTGCGGCTGCATTTTTTCGTTTCATGCTGACTTTGCCGATGGCGCTTGGTGAGGTCCGGGAAGGTACAATAAGAGTGGCGGCGGAGACATGGGTCCGTGGATGCGGAGTCGCGTGGATGCTGCCGAACAAGACATATCCGCCGAGTTTTTCATCATGAGGAGGATCGACGTATGAGACGATGGGTGCTCGGATGCGCGCTGCTCGGGCTGGTCGGGTGCGGGGATGGATCGCTGATCTGGGATCCGCCGGAGGATCCGACGGAGACGGGCGCGGCGCAGCTTCGGCGGTTTCAGTCGGACAACGAGCTGGTGAACTACTTCCGGCAGGAGGCGTCGCGGACGGAGCGTTTCTCGGGCGATGTCGCGCTGGAGGATTCGTCGGATGACGCGGGCGGCGGCGCGGGGGCGGGAGCGCCTCCGGGGGCCGAGGGGCCTGCGGCGGACGGCGGGTTGCAGGGCGACGCCGACGGGCTGGGACATTCCGGGACGACGATCCAGGAAGAAGGCGTGGATGAACCGGACGTGGTGAAGACGGACGGGGCGCATCTTTATGTGCTGGACTCGGGCCTGCTGCGGATCGTGAGCGTGGGCGACGCGCAGGTGGCCGAGGTCGGCCGCGTGGAGTTGGAAGGCGGGGGGCAGGACATGTTCCTCGTCGGTGACACGGTTGTGGCACTCACGCAGGAGTGGGGCTGGTTCTACCCGGACGTGCTGTTCCTGGCCGACGGTTCGGCAAGCGGCGGCGGCAGCGGCGGCAGCGCCGGCGCGGCGGAGGACGACGACGCGGCGGAGCCGACGGGACCGAGCGTGATCGCGACGGTCATCGACGTGGCGGACCGGGCGGCGCCGCGGGTTCTTTCGACGACGAAATTCGAGGGCAACCTCGTGTCCGCGAGGATGATCGGCCGGCGGATGCACCTGGCGCTGGCGATCTACCCGCACGATCTGGGCGAAGTGTTCCCGGTGGGCGGGTCGCGGATGAAGTCGCTGACGCTGAAAGCGGCGGACGTGCTGCCGAACTTTGAATGCACGGAGGCTTCCGGCGAGACGATCACGGGCGAACTGCTGACGTACGACCGCGTGTACCGCCCGGCGGACCCGGACGGTTACGGGATGGTGAGCGTCGTCAGCCTCGACGTGGACGCGCCCGCCCGGTTTCATGCGATCGGCGTGATGGCCAACCCCGGGCTGACCTACGCCTCGCTGGACGCCTTCTACCTGACGGACACGCAGTGGACGTTCTGGGGCGACGAGCGTCAGACGACGGACATTTACAAGTTCGCGTACACCGAGACCGGCGTGGAACTGGCCGGGGTGGGCGTGGTCGACGGGCGCGTGCTGAACTCGTACTCGCTGGGCGAGCACGAGGGGCGTCTGCGCGTGGCGACGACGACCTCGACGTTCACGGAAGAGGGGTTCTCGTCGGGCAATCACGTTTACGTACTCGCGCAGAACGGCGAGGTGTTGGATGTGGTCGGGAAGATCGAGAACCTGGCGCCGGGCGAGACGATCCAGTCGGCGCGGTTCATCGGCGACCGGGGTTACCTGGTGACGTTCGAGCAGGTGGATCCGTTGTTTACGCTGGATCTCTCGGACCCGGCGGATCCGAAGGTCGTGGGCGAGTTGAAAGTGCCCGGTTTCTCGACGTTCCTCGTTCCGATGGATGAGCACCACCTGCTGACGGTGGGTCAGCACATTCCGGAAGACGGTTCGTGGATGTGGGGGGTGCAGCTTTCGATCTTCGATGTGACGGATTTCGCCGCGCCGCGGCTTAAGCATCAGGCGGTGCTGGCGGACGGTGCGTGGTCGGAGGCGTTGTACAACCCGAAGGCGTTCACGTACTTCGCCGAAGGCGGCGTCGTGGCGCTGCCGGTCACGATTCCGAACCTCGTTGTCTTCGACGAGGACGTGGTGATCGAGGATGACGGCAGCGGATCCCCTCCGATGTGGGACGCGCCGATGTATCGGGACGAGTTCCAGGGCGTGGTGGTCTACCGCGTGTCTTCGGAGAGCGGTTTTGCGGAGGCGCTGCGGCTGGATACGCGCCAGGGCGACGACCTCTGGACGTGGTGGCCGTCGTTCACGCGGGGCGTGTTCATCGGCGCCAACGTGTATGCGGTGACGAACGCGGGGGTGGTGTCGGCGTCGCTGGATGCGCCGGGCGAGACCGGACCTTCGATGACGTTTGAGTTTCCTGAATCCTCGGAGGGCGCGGATCACGGGTTCTGGCACATGATGCGGTAACGCTCCGGGCGGGTTGGGTTTCACCGGCGCGGCAAGCGGCTTGTCCGCGTTCGCGCCGGATGCGATAAACGCGGGAGGGATCGGGCTGTCCGGTCCTTCCCGCGGTTTTTTTGTCGAAACCGGCGTCTGCGGAGGCAAAGGTTGTCGCGCGCACTTCGATCGACGGAACCGGCGGAACGGCGTGCGGGAGCGTCGCGCGTCGGAGCGTGGGCGGTGGGCGGAGCGGCGACGCTGGTCGGTGTTCTGCTTCATGCGTCGGGCGCGCTGGATCGGCTGGATGCCGCGGGGTACGACGCGCTGATGCGTGCGGGGTGTGCGGTTGAGGCTGATCCGCGGATCGTCGTGGTGGGGATCGACGACGCGACCCTGGAGCGCGTCGAGCGGTGGCCGTGGCCCCGGCGGACGCTGGCCGGGTTGATCGACGCCCTTTCCGCCCACGGCGCGGGGGCGATCGTGCTGGATCTGACGTTCACGACGCCGCAGAAACTCCGGGTCGAGCCTCCGACGGTTGTTGATCCGAAATCGACGGACAACTTTGCGGAGCTTGAGGTCAGCGGGGCGATCATTCCTGACGACCTTGAGCTTGCGGCGGCGATGCGCCGAGCGGGCAACGTGATCATCGGGGTGCGCGCCGAGACCGCGGAGCGGACGCTCCGGGAAACGCCGGAGGGCGCGGCGAGACAAGCGATCGTTGTGGCGGCGGCGGACGCTCTGATCGGTGACTTCTCGCTCGCGCAGGAGGATCTGGAACGCGTGACGGGCTGGCGCGGGGGCGCGCCGTTTCCGGTTGCGGAAGCGAAGAAACTCGCCGCACGGCGCCTCTGCGAAGCTTTCCTGGACCGCGAGCCGCAAGGCGGGCTTTCGGAGTTTCTTGCGTCGGCGCCGGGTTCTGCCCCTGAGAACGTGGTTTCGGCGGATGCGGACGAATTGCGCCGGGCTTTTGAGCGTGAGACGGCGAAGCGGCGGTTGCTGACCCGGTGGCCGGCGGCGCATGCGTCCGTGCTCGGCGTCGCGCCTCATCTTGGCGAACTGGCGCCGCCGATTCCGGTGCTGGCGGACGCGGCGCGGGATGCGGGAGGCGTGGTCGTCGTTCATCCTCGGGGCGTGGACCCTGTCCTGCGCAGCATCCCTCTTGTGACTGTCTCGGAGGATCGGCTGATCGCGGCGCTTTCCTTGCAGGCGGCGGCGCGGGTGTGCGGGCTTGACCTGGCGCAAGCGCGAATTGAGCGCGGATCGCTGGTGTTGCCACGCTGCGGCGACGTCGCGCCGGGCGAAGCGGACGACGCCTTGCGGATTCCGCTGGCATCCGGAGGCGAGGCGCTGATCCCCTGGGCGGCGCCCGGGCGTTCCGGCGCGCCCCATCGCTGGGAGAACACGTTTCAGCAGCTTCCGGCGATGAGCGTCCTGCGCTGGGCGGACCGCCGGGAGGCGTTGGAAGCGAACGAGGTGCGTCGGCAGTGGATGCTTTCGAAAGTCACCGAGGCTGCGACGCGAGGCACGCCGGCGGTCTTCGCGGATTATGCGGCGCGCGTTCGAGAGCGTAATGCGCTCCGGCGGGAAAGCAGGCTGGCAGGTTCCCGGGACGAGCGAGAGCGGATCGACGGGCGGATCGCCGCGTTGACGGCGGAGATGTCCGACGTGGAATCGCGGGCACTGGAGTGGCTGGACATGATCCGGCCGTCCTGTCTTAAAGAAGGCGCCGGGGTCGAGGCGCCGCCTGAGTGCGTCGAAGTGGAAGCGTTTGAGGCGCACTTCACGCCGGAAGGCGGTCGTTCTTACGAGGAGGGGCAGGCGAGCGTTCGCGGGCAGATCGCCGTCCTCGAGTCTGAGTTGCGACCGATGCTGGAAGGGAGAATCTGCCTTGTCGGGCTGGTGGGAAGCGGGGTCGCGGATTTTGTGCCGACGCCGGTCGACGATCGTTGTCCGGGCGTGGTGGCGCATGCGCACGCGCTGAACGCGCTGCTGACCGGACAGTTCCTCCGTCCTTCGTCGTCCGGAACGCAGTCGGTGATGATTGCGCTCGCCGGCGCGTTGGCGACGATCGCGGGAGCGCGGCTGCGGATCGGCGGGAGCATGATGTGCGCGGGCTTGATCGCCGCGGCGTGCGCGGTCGTCGCGGTGCTGATGTTGCGGTGGAATCTGACGGTGTTCAGTTGGGCGCCGGCGTGCGCGGCGGCGGGCGCGGCGTGGGTTTCGGTCCTTGCGTACCGACAGGCGACGGAGGAACGTGCGCGGCGGGCGCTGACGCGCGTTCTCGGACAATACACGTCGCCGGTGGTCGCCGCCGGGATCGCCGCGCGGGCGCGGGAAGGCGCGTTTGAGCCGGTCCGTCGTAACGTGACGTGTTTTTTCAGCGACCTGGCGGACTCGACGCGGATCGGCGAGCAACTCGGTCCGGACGGGGCGCGCCGCTGGCTGCAACCCTATCTGGCGGCCGTCAGCGACGTGTTGATCGCCGAGCAAGCGCTGGTGAACAAGTTCGTCGGCGACGGGGTTTTTGCCTTTTTCAACGCTCCGCTGCTGCCTTGTCCGGACGCGTCGGCGCGGGCGTGTCGCGCGGCGCTGACCTGCCTTCGACGGATGAGCACGGCGCCCCCGGACCTGCCGGCGTGGCGTCTGCGCATCGGCATCGCCACCGGTGACGCCGCGGTCGGAGATTTCGGGACGGAGCGCAAGAAGGATTACACGTCGATCGGCGACCCGGTCAACGTCGCGGCGCGGCTCGAGCGGGCGAACAAGGCGCTCGGGACGCACGTGCTCGTGGACGCGGCGACTCGCCGTGGCGCGGGCGGCGCATTTTCGTTCCGTGGTGTCGGCCTGCTGGCGGTGGAAGGCCGGTCCGCGCCGGTTGAGGCGTTCGAGCTTCTCGACGAGGCGTCAACCTCGCAACCCGACGCTGTCGCGGTGGAAGCGCTGGCGGAGGCGCTGCTCGCGTTTCAGCGGCGGGACTGGGATGCCGCCGAGCGCAGGCTCGCCGCGCTGGCGAAGGCGGCTCCGGCGGACGGGGTCGTCGCGTTCTACCGGGCCGGGATCGCCCGGTTTCGTTCGCAGCCGCCGCCGCAGGACTGGCGTGGAGATGTCATCGTGGGCGGCGGATGACGCCGCGAGATCCCGTCTGCGTCGCGCACTGCCGGCGTCGCGCTGCGCCGTCACGCGGACGGATCGTGCGGAAAGCCCTCCAGCGGACATCCTTCGCAGCGGGCCTTCGCGCGGCAATGCCGCTTGCCCAGTTCGACGATCAGCGCGTGATACTCGCGGTACACGTCGAGGTTCGCGGGCACCTCGTCGTGAAAACGAGCTTGCAGATCGTCGTAGCCGTCGTCGCGGGTCGCCAGCTTGTGCCGGACGAGGACGCGCCGGGTGTACGCGTCGATGACGAAGGTCGCGTGCCTGCCCGCATAAAGCAGGATCGCGTCGGCGGTCTCGGGTCCGACGCCGTGAATGCGCAGCAGCGCCGTCCGCGCCTGCGGAAGGGGCAGACCCAGCAAGGCATCGAGGGAGCCTGCGAACTCGCCTTGAACGGCTCGAACCAGCGCCTTGATGCGCCGCGCCTTGACGCGGAAGGTTCCGGAGGAGCGGATGATCTCGGCGAGGCTGGGTTCGTCGATCGCGTCGATCGCGGCGAGGTCCACGAGTTCCGCCCGGTAGAGCGCAGCCAGCGCGCGTCGGACGTTCTCCCACGCCGTATTCTGCGTCAGCAGCGCTCCGAGCACGATCTCGAGGCGGGCCTGGGCCGGCGTGGCGGCGGCGGGGCTGACCGGCCACCAGCCCTGCGGTCCCAGCGCGTCCTTCAATCCCCTGAACATGCCGTCGAGGGTGAGGCGCTCGCTGGAAGCGGTCTGACCGCGGCGGCGCGAGGCGCTGACGCGACGACGGCGCGGTGCGGGTCGGCGTGTTGCTTGCGGCATGACGGCGGGGCAAGATAACGCCGTCATGCAGCCACGTCGAACGGATTCGACCGCCGCGCCGCCTGCGCCCGGTCCGGAACGGGGTCTTTTCGTTCAACCCCTGACGGACCTGGTCGCGCTGCTGCCGTGGCTGCTCTTTCACGCCGTGGTGACGCGCGTACATCCGACGGACGAGGCGATGTTCGGCGATTTCCGGCGCTTCTCACGGAGCGTCTCCCCGCAGGCGTGGTGGTTGCCCGGCGTCATCGTGGTCGGAGTGCTGCTGCTGGCGCAGGTGGTGCGGGGACGACCCTGGAAGACGGGGGCGACGCAGGTTCTGACGCTGCACGTCGAGGCGGTGGCGTGGGCGCTTCCGTTGTGGTTCATCAACCGCGTGACGCTGCTGTCCGCGGAAGGTCCGGCGGCGCAGCCTTGGGCGATGCAGATCGCGCAGCGCGTCGGGGCGGCGGTTTATGAGGAATTCGTGTTCCGCGTGCTGCTGGTGACGCTGGTCGTCGGGCTGGGCGCGGCGGTGCTGCGGTTGCCTCGGGGGAAGGTCGCGCTGATTGCGATCGTCGCCGGCGGAGTGATGTTCTCCGCCTACCACCACCTCCCGGACTTTGCGGGAATGCTGGGCAGTCGCGTGTTTCTGTTCCGGTCGATCGCCGGCGTGTATCTCGGGGCGGTGTACTGGTACCGGGGCTACGGCGCGGCGGCGGGAGCGCACCTGGTGTACAATCTCGGGGTTTCAGCCTTTTAAGCGGCGGCGGGGCGATCAGCGCCGCGGCGCGACGGCGTCGCCTCCGCGCGGGTCGAGCCAGGTTCCCAGCAGATCTGACAGGCGCCAGCCCGGGAAGATCGGCAGGCGTCCCAGCGCCGCCCTCCACCCCTGGCGCGGCGGTTCGTTGATCTCCTGCGACATCCTCCGGGCGACGCGGGCGATCGCCTTCGCCGGAAGGGTCGGCATGTCGAGCACGCTTCGATCCTCCGTGAAGCACGCCTCGCCGCGGTTGCTCATCCAGCCCATCTCTTCCGCGATGCCGGCCGCCTTGGTGTTCGGAAACGGATAGTAGACCCGGATCTGAACGAAATCCGGTTTGAGGCGGCGGTTGAGGCGGACGGTGTCGGACTCGGTGATCTCGCTGCTGTAAGGCACGCCGACATAGTTGATGCTGCGCGTGCGGATTCCGCGATCGGCGAGCAGTTCGAACGTGCGCTCGATCTGGCGGGCGCTGGTGTCCATCTCGAGGATTTCGTTGCGGATGAAGTTGCTGCCGCTGACGATCTCGATCTCGACCTCGTCGCATCCGGCGGCGTCCAGCGCCTCCACCGTCGGCTCGTCCACGCTGTTGGCGCGGAGGTGACAGGAAAACGGCAGTCCGCATCGGTGGGCGTAGACGTCGGCGAACGACTCCAGCCAGGCGTAATCGAGGGCGAAGGCGTGATCCGGGAAGCGCAGGCGCTGCGTCTCGGGGAAGTTCATGCACAGGTCGTCGATCTCGTCGCAAACGTGGTCCGGCGATCGACGGCGCACGAACCCCGGCGGATCATCGTGCAGCCCGCGCAGCGCGTCGTTCGTGCAGTAGGCGCAGCGCATCGGACACCCCCGGCTGGTCACGACATCGAAGCACGTGTGCGACGGCGGATATCCGAAGATCGACCGGTCCGCGGGCGGAAGCGCGTCGAGGTCATCGATCAACGGGGCGGGGCGGAAGGTCGCCGGACGCCCCTCGCTGCGGAGCATGACGCCCGGAAGGCGTTCGTCCGACGCGCCTCCGTTCAAGCCCGAGCGAACCCAGCCGCGGAAGACCTGCTCCACCTCGCCGACGATGACGGCGTTGACGGCGGGCATGCTCAGCGCCGTCGAGGGCATCAGCGTGGCGAACGTGCCCGCGGCGACGATCGGCGGAGGATCGGATTCCGCCAGCGCCCCGAGCGTCCTCCGCGCCAGATCGACGGCGGTTCCGTCAATGTAGACGAGGACGACGTCGGGGGAGGTCTCCTTCAGCGCCGCGCCCAGCACGGCGGCGTCGAAGTGCGTGACGGGCATCAGCCGAGTCGTGTGCCCGTCGGCCTTGAGCATCGCCGAGAGCACGCCGAGGGGCGCCTCGTAGCGCGGTCCGACCGGTTCGCCCGGCGGTCGGCGGTAGCATTGCAGGAACAGGACGCGGCTCATGCGTCGCTCCGGTGCGGGTCAGCGCGGTTGAACGTGCTGCGGATCGGTCGTCTCGAACCCCGGTAACGGTGTTGGGCGGACCCTGTCGAACCCGCGTGCAAACCCTGGAACGATGCTTCTTCCCACCCCTGGCCTCCCCCCATCCGAGGCGCCAAGGTGCGGGGCCGGCGCCCTTCTGCGTTAAGCGTAGACACTTGATTCGCTCAATTCAAGCGCAGAAGCGTAAATCCGCCGATCAGACGATCCCCCTCGCCCCCTCCCTGCGCAGCGCATCCGTTATCGCCACGATGACGCCGGCGCCGGTTTGGCGCTTTCACCTCGGAGGCGAACTCGCTAGGATGTCCCGCTTCCGCCCGATCGGGATCGGGCGGGTCAATCAGGTTCAAAACAGGGATTCCAGCAATGTTGCGCACAAGATCCGTGGGGTATGCGTTGGTGATCGCGGGGCTGATCGGCGGGGCGTCGCGCGCCGAGACGATCGAGGAGATCGAAAAGAAGCTGACCGAGGCGTACGCGAAGATCACCAGTTACACGGCGAAGGTCACGGTGGACATGAACATGGACACCGGCGACGGCAACCGCACGACCGCCAAGTCCGAGTCCACCGTGGAGTGGATGCGCAAGGGGGACAAGGTGCTGATGCGCGCGGAGTCGAAGACCTCGACCACCGCCAACTACGGCG
Source organism: Phycisphaerae bacterium (assembly GCA_022072505.1). Lineage (GTDB taxonomy): Bacteria > Planctomycetota > Phycisphaerae > UBA1845 > UBA1845 > JABWBH01. The sequence goes on along the minus strand of JAJVHU010000006.1, from coordinate 9,161 downwards.
GGCAGGAAATGAAGATGGACAACGTCGGCACAATGATCTGCGACGGCGAGTTCCTCTACAGTGTTTCCGAAATGATGGGACAGAAATCGGCGGTGAAGATGGCGTACGACCCGAAGGCCGCCGGCGACGTCACCGGCATGTTCAAGACGTTGCGGGAGCAGGCTGAATTGAAAGTGCTCCCGGACGAGAAGGTCGCCGACGAGGACTGCTACGTCATCGAGTCCACGCCGAAGTCCGCCGGCGCGAGCCCGATGCCCGGCGGCGGCGCGATGCGCATGTACTTCAGCAAGAAGTCCGGCATGAACCTCAAGGCCGTCGCCCTCGACGACAAGGGCAAGCCCTTCAGCACGACATTGACGACCGACATCAAGATCGGCGCGACCCTCGCCGCGGACCGCTTCGTCTTCAAGGCGCCCGAAGGCGTGCAGGTGATGGACATGACGAAGCAGCAGCCGTAACGCCCGCGACCGGCGATGCCCGCTCGACGCGATGACGCGGCGTCCGGTGGATAAGCTTTAACGCACGTGGGGCGGCCTGAACCTTCAGGCCGCCCCACCGCTTTTCGCCTCGTGCCCCCCAGCCGTATCACTCCGCGGTCATTTCTCGCGGAGCACTTCGTCGATCATCCGCTGAATGTCCTGAGGCTGAACCTGCGTTCCCGTGCTCATCGGCGGAACGTGATACTCGTCCACGCCTCCGAAGAAGCTCAGCAGCGGAATGCCCGCCGCAAGATCCGCGACCGACCCGGTGAAGATGTCGCTGCTTTGACGCAGCGCGACGCGGTCCGCATGCGCCTGCATCATCGCGTGAAGGTCGAGCACCGGCGCGGAATTGAAGTGCGGAACATCCGCCGTCAGGTCCGCGGTGTCGTAGATCGCCGTGTATTTCGTCTGTCCGTCCTCGCCGACGAACTCGGATCCGCGATAAAGCAGCCCGTCCGCCCACGCGGCGCGCATGCGGGTCAGTTCCGCCCAGTCCGGCGGATACGTGACGACCCGGTTCCAGATCGCCGGATCCTCGCCCCAACGCGCCAGGCGTGATTGCTCGTACGCGGCGAACTGGGCGTCCACGCGGACAGGGCCGCTGCGCAGCCCGATGCCCACCTCCAGACTTGCACCGGCGTCGGAGGCGGGGTGCGGAGGTTCCGAGGTCGTAGCGACGGCGTTCGGCGCGGCGGTCTGCGGCGGCGATCCGTCAGCGGGCGTTCCGTCGTTCGTCCCCAGGTCCGACATCACATGCGGCGTCGAACGACGGACCGGGCCTGCCGGCGCCGGGGTCCGGTGCGAACGCGCTTGAACCATCACGGCATCAAGGGACGCGCGAAGCGCTTCCCGGTCCGAATCCGCCGGAAGGACGGCAAGCTTGTCCAGCGCGGCGTTGGCGGCCGCGACAGCGTCATCGACGCGCCCCTGCGCGAGACGGGCGCGAGCCCTCAGCAGCCCCAAGTGGACCTCGCCGATCGCCAGCTCCGACTCCGCCCGCGCCTGCGCCTTCAGCGCCGAAAGCACAACCGCCTCGTCGGGCGTCAACTCGCCGCGAGCCTCCTTGACGGTGTAATACTCCAGATCCAGCGCTTCATCCGGACCGCCGCGCGAGCGTTCGCGCTCCAGCAGCAGAAAGGCGTCCTCCAACTGACCCGCGTCTCGCAGGACTCGGCTTGCCTGGATCACCGCGACCCGCGGGTCGGTTACACAAGCCTGGGTCCGCGGCGGCGCCTCCGCCGGCCTCGTCGCCCCCCGGACCGCCCCCGCGCTCAGCAACCCCAACGCCAGCGACCCGCAGATCCCCGCAATTCCTCGGACCATCTCGATCCTCCCGCCTTGATCGTTGCCCGTTCTGTCGACTCCCGGCGGTTCTTTTCCGCCGGAGATATGAATCGGATAATGACGGCGCCTCTGAGCATTATTGGTCCAGACCAGCAGGCCGATCAACCTATCTCACATCGTCAGGCCAAGTTTTCCGGTTTCAGGAAGGGCGCATCGAATATGATGCAACCGCAGCGTAATGAACCCGGTGTCCGCCTGCCTTTTTGAGGGAATCCGGACATCGGACGTCCGAACATGAATAAATCACGTTTAACCGTGAGGGTAGTTACCCGACAAAGCGCCTGTTTCCTGTAATATCCCTCTTTTGAGGCCGCCCTGTGAATTCCGGAAGGCGTTCCGAAATTTGAGGCATTTTTCTGTCGGAAGGGCATATTTTTGTGGCAACTCGATCAAAGTCCCCTATAATTGGCGAGTACGGCGGCAGGGATGTCGGCGACGGCCTCTAACCTAGGATGCGAGTGCAAAAAGTGGAACGCGGACAGACTCAATTACGTGTAGACGACCTTCATTTTTATCTGTATGAGCGGACGCTTCATCCGGAACTCTTTCAGATCAATAAGATTGCGCGCCTCCAGCAGCGGCGGTACTCGGCGGAGATCTGGGCGCTCGGACTTGCGCATCTCGTGACGTTTCAGTTCGAAAACGGGTTCGTGACGGAGCTGGTTTCCCCGCACAACGAAATCCTGCCGAAGGGCGGACTTTCGACCAGTTTCCGGTTCCGCGGCGAGCGTGATCACACGCAGACGCTTGATAACGGGCTGACGTACATCCTGTCCAGCCAGGTCGAGCGGCTGACGCCGCAGGTGTTCCCGTCCACGCATCGGGATCTGGTGCGGCACGCGCAGCGCAAGGGTCTGTTCGTGACGTTCCCCGATCTGGAGATCGACGGCGTTGCGCCGTTCACTTACGTCGACTACGAGGCGCGGGACCACGAGTTCCACGTCTACGCGTATCACTCGTTCCCCGACGATCTGACGATCCTGAAGACGCAGTCGATCTTCGAGCTTCAGCCGGAGCGGCGCTCGCGGTAGAGGCGGGCGCCCCGGACCGCCGTCGCTCCACGCTCGCCGCGTTCACCTTCAGCGACCCGCGATCCGGTCGACGGCTTCGGCGTATTTCATCGCGGTGTTGCGCACGATCTCCTCGGGCAGGGTCGGACCGGGAGGCGTCTTGTTCCACCGGCCTTGATCGACGAGCGTCGTCAGGTAGTTCCGGACGTACTGCTTGTCGAAGCTGTCCTGATCGCGTCCGGGTTCATACCGATCGGCGGGCCAGAATCTCGAGGAATCCGGCGTGAGCACCTCGTCGATGAGAATCAATTCTCCGCCGCGCTGCCCGAATTCGAACTTGGTGTCGGCGATGAGGATGCCGCGCGTCGCGGCGAACCCGGCGGCGTACTGGTAGATCGCCAGGCTGCGCTCTTTCAGGGGGGTCATCACCTCCCGTCCGACCAGTTCGCAGGCCCGCTCGAACGAGATGTTCTGATCGTGCCCCTCCTCCTCCTTCGTCGCGGGGGTGAAGATCGGCTCGGGGAGTTTCTCGCACTGGCGCAGTCCTTTCGGAAGGGGGATTCCGCAGACGGCGCCCGACTGCCGGTACTCGCTCCAGCCGCTGCCCGCCAGGTAGCCGCGCACGACGCATTCGATCGGAACGACCTTGGTCTTCCGGCATCGGATCGTGCGGCCGGCGAGTTCCGGCAGATGCGCTTCCAGCCCCGCCGGAGCACGATCCCGGATGACCTCGATCAAGTGGTGCGGGGTGATCCGATCAAGCTGTCCGAACCAGAATTCGGACAACCGGGTGAGCATTTCGCCTTTGCCGGGGATCGGCGTGGGGAGGACCACGTCGTAGGCGCTGATCCGATCGGTGGCGACCAGCAGCAGTTCATCGCCGAGGTCGTAGACGTCGCGGACTTTTCCCCGCCGGACGGGCAGGTCGCCGATCTGCGTTCTGACCACCGGTTCTCTTAAGTTGATCATGCTGATGCTCCTCCCGCACGGTAGGTTCCTCGACGGCGCTGAGTTCGCGTGGCATAATAAGCCCGGGGTCGCACTCGTCCATCCTCAGCGCGGATCGCGGACGAAGACGGCCCGGGGTTCCCGCGAGAACGACGAAATCGCGCTCGGGGGATCCGCACGGATACGGAATGCTGACGTTCGCCGTTCATCTGGAAAGCGACGGGTCCGGACCGCGGACGCCTCTTCCCGGCGTCCACCTGATCGGGTCGGACGACGTTCCGCTGCGCGCGGAGATCACGTACCGGGACGGACTTCTCACCTGCCGGAAACGCGCGGCTGGACCCGCGGGCCTGACCGTACTGTGGCCGATCAAGGGCGTCGGGTTCTTTCTGCTTGAGACCGCCCGTCTGATGGAAAGGGCAAAGCCCTACATCCTTCAACTGGAGCTGGCTCGCGGGCGTCTCATCCGTTTGTTTCAGAAGGTGGAGGAGTGGGGTCTGGCGGATCTCGACAAGTCGGGCGCCTTCTCCACGCAACTGGCGGCGGCCCGCAAACTTCTGCTTGAGGGCATGCTCGCCGAGTCCGAGGGGGAGGCGGCGCGGCTGGGCGATCAGGCGGTCGCCGCCGCCGTGCGCCTCAGCGAGGAAATGACCTCGGCTTATTCGAGCGTCGCGCTCGAGCGCCGTCGGTCGGCGCAGGCGGGCGCCCGGCATTGGCTTGGCGTCACGCTGAGATTGCAGGAGGAGGGTTCATTCTCGCCGCCTCCTGAAGGGGTGGATTTCCTGACGCTCGCCCTGCCCTGGCGCGTCCTCGAACCGGCGCCCCAGAAGGTTTCGTTGAAACCCGCGGATGACGCCTTCGCCTCGCTCGGGGCGAAGAAGACGCCGGTGCGCGTCGGTCCCGTGCTGGATCTGTCCCCTGAAGGCGCGCCGTCCTGGTTGGACCGGTTTGACGCGGATTTCGAAGGGATGCGCGACGCCGCGCACGACCACGTCAAGCGCGTGGTCAGCCGGTATGCGTCGCGGGTCCACTCCTGGGTCATCGTGTCCGGTTTGAACGCCGGGACGAAGCTGCCTTTGACGTTTGAGCAAATCATGGAGTTGACGCGGATGTCGGCCGCCCTTGCGAAGCGCCTGGCGCCGGCCAGCCAGGTGCTGATCGAGATCGCCGCGCCCTGGGGCGAATACTACGCCGACAATCCGCGCAGCATTCCCCCCAACCTTTATGCGGAGATGGTCACGCAGAGCGGCGTCGTGTTTGACGGATTCTGCATCGACCTCCGCCCCCGTTACGGATTGAGGGATTTCTTTCAGGTCGCAACGATGCTGGATCGTTTCAGCGCGTTCAACAAGCCGGTGCATGTCACCGGCGTGCAGGCCCCGGCGACCGCGTCGCCGGAGTGGGTCGAGACGCACGGGTACTGGTCCCGCCCCTGGGACGAGCCTACGCAGGCGGCGTATGTGCGCCGGTTCGTCGAGGTGGCGATGGGCAAGCCGTTTGTTGAGTCCGTCTGCTACGGTCCGGTGGACGACGCGGCCTCGCCGGGCGACCCGCCGTGCGGCTTGCGCAATTCGAAGGGAGTCGCGCGACCCGCGCTGCGGGCGTGGTCGGCGTGCCGCGGCGAATCCTCCGCCGCTCGTAACGCGTGAAGCCCCGGCGACAAGGAGTTAAGGCGTTGCCACAGCCGGATCCAGCGAGTCCCCCGGCGCCGACGGCTTCACCGCCGTCGCTACCCGCGAGCTTCAACGTCGCGCTGGCGGCCGTCCTGACCGCGATCCTTCTTCACACGGTTCACCTGGCGACCGTGGGTAAGGATCCGCAGGAACCCGGAACGGATCAGGCGTTGTGCCTCGATCCTAACCGGGCGACGTGGACGGAGCTGGCGGCGATTCCCGGGCTGGGGCCGGTCCGGGCGCTGACGATCGTTCGCCATCGTCAAAGGGTGGTGGCGGCGGGCTCCCCCGTGGCGTTTCAGAACGTCTCGGCGCTCGACCAGGTCTCCGGCATCGGACCCGCGACGATCGAAGACGTCCGCCGTCACCTCCGCTTCCCGACGCCGGGTCCGCCCGGTTGACGGAGTCGGGCTCCCCGTAATCGTCGCCTTGCAAGGCGCGTCGAACGCCGAAACGCCGGCGACTCGGACTCAGCGCGGCGCCGTCGCCTTGGTCTTGCGCCCGAAGATTTTTCCGAACAATCCTTCGCCTTCGCCCGCGGCGGGGTTCTCCTCTCCGCCGACGAGGCGCTTCGCCATCTGCTGGATGGCGAGGCGGGCGGGACTGTTGGGCGCGTCGGCGACGATCGGGTGCCCCAGGTCCAGCGCCGTCATCACCCGCTTGTAATCGTTGGGGATGATGGCGAAGGCGGGCTTGCCGAAGTGCTGCTCGACGTCGGCCTGCTTGAGGCGCTCGAAGCTCGCCTGGCAGCGGTTGAGCACCAGCTCGATGTTGTCTTCCGGAACGTCCATCTGGAGGAGGCAATCGCGGATGCGGATCGCATTGCGGACGAAGGGCACGCCGAGCTGAGTGACGATGAGCACGCGCTCCGCATGAAGCAGGGCCGCGCTGTTCAGGAAATTGAAACCCCGCGGCAGATCCACGACGACGTAGGGAAAAGACTCCGCCAGCAGCCGGAACGTCCGATCGACGTTCTCCGGGCTGATCAACCGGGCGTCCTCGAGGCGCTCCGGACGGGCGAGCACCGACACCTTGCACGGAAGTTCGTGCAGGGCCTGTCCGACCATCATGCGGTCGGGCTCCATCCCCTCCCGGCAGACGTCCGCCAGCGTGTATTTCGGGGTCACGTCGAAGGCGCAGGCGACGTCGCCGAACTCGACGTTCAGGTCCACCAGCGCCGTGGGGCGCTCGGTCAGGTGCGCCAGCTCCATCGAGAGGTTGCACGCAACCGTGGTGGCGCCCGATCCGCCGGACGATCCGACGACGCAGATGCGACGTGACTTGTGCGTGGCGTTCAGGCGGCTGGCGCGGATCTGGTTGATCGCGGACTTGAGGTCTTCCGGGTCGATCGGCCAGCAGACGAACTGCGCACATCCGGACCGCATCGCCCCGATGATGCTCGCCGGGTCGGTCGCCCGGCTGATTCCGATCATTGCGACCTGCGGCGCGGTGCGCACGATGCGCTCGACGACGCCCAGCCCGATGTTCTCATCGTCGTCCAGGCTGACGGCCACCATGTCCACGGCGGATTCGCGAACCCACTCCGAAAGATCCTCCCACTTCTGGAAAAGCCCGACGACCTGAAGCTGTCCGGCGGCCTCGAACGGTTTGTTGAACGGTTCACCGGGAACCGGTGAGGCCTCGAACAGTGCGATCTTGATGTTTGCCACGGCCACACCCTTTTCAATAATTACAGTTAAAATTCAAAACGTCGGGCTTTCCCGAAGTCATATCGACGAACTGGGGGTGGCGTTCCAGTTGCCTGTGCCCAGGGGGACTGGGGAGATGGAGGGCTTGACAGGACGGAACCAGGCGTCAAACTGCCCCTTGCTTTCAAGGGGCCAGCTCGCCTGATCAAGGTTCGCCGCAGGTCGGTTTCAGCGGGAGCTAAGCGGGGGTTTTCGGGAAATGCTCAAGGAGCTATGCCCGGATACCCGATAATGGCGAGAATGCCGGGTTCAGGCGGAAGCCGCGGACGGACGCCGCAAACCCTCGTTGGCGCGGGGGGTGGTCGGCTGGGCGGGGGGGTGACCCTCGGAGGCCGGGCGGAGGGGTCTGGAGCGACGCTTGACAAGGCAAAACCCGTCGTAAGAATATTGACCGTCGCCCGTAGGCGCGGTGCGGTCGGGGGTTTCCGGCTGACATCGGAGGCGGCGAAGCAGGTCGGGTCCGTGGCGCGGTGATAGTCGGATCCGGGGTCTGCGGTTTCGTAATACAGCGAGTCGGTCCGGGGGTTTCGGGCCGTATGCTGGGTTTGTTTTTGTGTTGATAGGTAGGCCAGACGAGGTGTCTGGTTAGGCGCTTCTGTTCGGCCACATGCGGGTCGACCCCGAGTCGGGCGGTACCGCAGCAATGCCGACAGTATTCTCTCTTTTAAGGAGGTCGTTTACGATGAAGAAGACGATGAAGAGCGCTGCGTTGGCGGCTCTGTGCGGCACCGTTCTCGGCAGCGGCTGCCTCGGGATCAACTGGCAGACGATCCTGTGGGGTTCGGCCCTTTACGCCGGTCTCGAGTTCGTGACCGACAACGACGGCGTGTTCGACCTGTTCGAGAGCGGCAACGTCGCCGAGTAACTCACGCAACAAGTCAGAAGCCTGGAGTGCGGTTCAGGGATTGAATAAATCCGGGAACTGCGCTCCGCGGCGAAATTGAGGGAACCGGGAGAAATCCCGGTTCTCTTTTTTGTTTTCCTGGGTCTCCACTTGCCTCCGATGCGCCGCGGCGCGCGGCGATCCTCGACCCGCCTCGAAGGCGGCACAGCGCGCCGCGTTTCTCGACCCCAACGGGGTTGCGGCGTCGGGATCGCGGCGAACTTAACCGAGCCGCGCCCGTAAGGAAGCGTTCTTTCGAGTCTCCTGAGTCTCCGTCTGACTCCTGTGCGCAGCGGCGCGCGACGCTCCTCGACCCGCCTCGAAGGCGGCACAGCGCGCGACGATCCTCGACCCACCTCGAAGGCGGCACGGCGCGCCGCGTTTCTCGACCCCAACGGGGTTGCGGCGTCGGGATGCCGCGAACTTAACCGAGCCGCGCCCGTAAGGAAGCGTTCTTTCGAGTCTCCTGAGTCTCCGTCTGACTCCTGTGCGCAGCGGCGCGCGACGCTCCTCGACCCGCCTCGAAGGCGGCACGGCGCGTCGTGTTTCTTCGACCCCAACGGGGTCGCGTCCCCCAGCCCAGGATGGGTCGCCGCAGGCGACCTTCCCTGGGGAGCCGGAACCGCTCGATCCTCAACCCCAACGATGTGACAATTGTCAAGAAGGTAGGGGTTGCACCGCGCGATCCACCCAGGTTGGTTCGACCCCTTCAGGGTCGGGGGCTTCGGGCGGACGCTCACCGTGGGTTTCACCCACGGCTACCCACGTAATTCCCCTTCGGGGAATATGACACCAACGACCGCGGGGGAATATGACGCCTGACGGCCGGGAAACATGACGCCAACGCCCGAGGAATATGACGTCTGACCGTTGTGGAATATGACGCCTGACGGCCGGGGAACATGACGCCGGACCGCCGGGGAATACGACGCCAACGGCCGGGGATTACGACGCCGATCCCCGAAGGGGATCAACATGAATAGCCGTGGGCGCAGCCCACGGAAGGCGGACGCCCATTTGTTCCCAACCCTGAAGGGGTTGTACAACTCCGCCCGTGGCCACCTACACGCCAATCATCTACCACATCGTCTTTTCGACCAAGAACCGCGAGC
>JAJVHU010000046.1 GCA_022072505.1 Phycisphaerae bacterium | reverse complement strand
TGCGCCTCGCTGCCGTGAGTGTCGAAGCGGGAGATGAGGATCGGGCGCCAGAGGTTCTGGGCGACGTGGAGGGCGACGAACGCGGCGATCATCCCCGCGCCGGCGAGGGAGAATTCCGCGGCGCGCGGCGCATCCGGCGACGCGGAGTCCAGGACGCCGGGAGCGGTGAAGGCCGCAAGGGTGAGCACGGCGTACACGGCGGCGGCGACCGCCCACAACCGGCCCGCCGCGCGCTCCTCTCCGCCCGCCTTTTCGCAAAGACGATGCGCGTGCCGGCTGCTCAGCGAAGTCAGAATGAACACGACGAAGTAAACCGGTCCGATGAAAAGCGCCGCGCGCTGCGGATCGGAATAACGCTCCACCGAGGCCCAGTGCGCCGCCGCCGCCAGCGCAACCGCGCCGAGCACGGGCTGAAGGTAATCCTTGACCGCGTCGAACGTCCCCTCGAAACCGACGGATTCGAGCACGAGCCTGCGAAGGCCCGGTTTTCGAAACGCGTCGCGCAGGGAACGCCACGTATGCCGCACGACGGCGCCGAGGGAAGCGCCGGACCGCTCGCCGTCCACCTCGCGGGGATATCCGAGAAAATTGACGATGTTCAGCGCGCAAGGCGCGATCGACAGGTAGAACACCGCGGCGTAGTCGCCGCTGACCAGGACGAACACGGCGGACACGACGACCGACGCCGCGGACCCCAACTGACTCCACGACCGCGTGTAACCGTAAACCTTCGTGCGTTCGTGTTCTCGTTCGTTCAGGCGCAGCCAGGTGAAGATCATCGCCTTGTGCGTCCCGGTGCGGAACGCCTCGCCGACACCGAAGCAGAACATCGCCGCGTACAACAACGGCAAGGAGGCCGCCTCGGCGAAGACGGCGAAAGCCGCGATGTAGGCGAGGAACGACAGGATCAGGGAGGCCCGTCGGCCGCAGACGTCGGCGATCGCACCGGTGGGGATTTCGAGGACGTTGACGACCAGCTCGCGGAACGCGATCAGAAAGCCGACCGCCGTGAACGACAGACCCCGGTCCAGCAGAATCAGCAGAAAAAAAGGCTCGAAATATCTTTGATTCTTGAGGAAACCGTAAAGACTGAAACGAAAAAGCATGACGCGGCTCATGCGGGGCTTGACAACCCGCCGATCGAGGTAATATACACGAAGTCGGACATGCAATACGGCAGACAAAACAATCTGACGTTGACGATGGCGATGCGTCGCCCGGGCACGGGGCGGAAGATCCTGTGCCGGGGCTCGCGGGTCGCCTGATCCGCTTTTTCCCGACCGCTCGATCTTCCTGCTTCGTCCACCCGGGCTGACTGACCCGGACCGGAGTGCGCGCCTGCCTCGCCGTCCCGGCCACGAAACTCAGGCAATCCCAGCGAGTTCTCCGGCGAAACCGCACGGGTCGCCGGTCCCCGCCGGCGCCGCGCGCCGGCGGGGGATCCCGATAGGAACACGGCAATTGCAAGGACGAAGCACATGAGCATCAGACACGACAGCCGGAACGAGAGACGCGACATCCGGGGCGAGGTTCAGGGGCTCGCACGCCCGGCGTTTGACACAATTGCGATCCACGGCGGCGCGTTCGACGACCCGCTGAGCGGTTCCGTCAACGTGCCGGTTTATCAGACGGTTACTTACGGACAGGACGAGGTGGGCGGCACGCCGGCGTACTGTTACAGCCGCACGGGCAACCCGACGCGCACGGCGCTGGAGCGACAGCTTGCGACGCTGGAGGGCGCGGAGCACGGGCTGGCGTTCGCCAGCGGGATGGCGGCGATCAACAACGTTCTCAACGTGCTCAAGTCCGGCGATCACGTGGTGGCCGGACAGGATCTTTACGGGGGCGCGTACCGCATCTTCACGAAGCTTTATGCGAAGTTCGGCGTGACGTTCACCTTCGTGGACACGACCGACCCGGCGAACGTCGCCGGAGCGATCACCCGGCGGACGCGCCTGTTGTGGCTGGAGTCGCCGTCGAACCCGCTGCTGCGTCTGACGGACATCGAGGCGTGCGCCGGGATCGCCCGGCGGGCCGGTGTCGTGTCGGTGGTGGACAACACGTTCGCCACGCCGGTGCTTCAGCGACCGCTGGATCTCGGCGCGGACGTCGTGGTTCACTCGACGACGAAGTCCCTGGCGGGGCACAGCGACGTGCTGGGCGGGGCGATCCTCACGCGCGACGCCGAGCTGCACGAGCCGTTCAGGTTTTTTCAGAACGCGGTCGGGGCGGTCCCCGGTCCGCAGGATTGCTTCCTGGTGCTGCGAGGACTGCGGACGGTCGGGCTTCGCGTCGAGCGGCATTGTCTGAATGCGCGCCGCGTGGCGGAGTTTCTTGCCGAGCATCCGGCGGTGAAGCGCGTTTACTACCCGGGTCTGGCGTCGCACCCGCAGTACGCCCTGGCGCGTCGTCAGCAGCGGGATTTCGGCGGCGTGGTCTCGTTCGAGCTGGGCGATGACGTGGAGGCGGTGAAGCGCTTTGCCTCGGGATGCCGGTTGTGGACGCTCGCGGAAAGCCTCGGCGGCGTGAAATCGCTCTGGTGTCACCCGCCAACGATGACGCACGCCTCGGTCGAACCGGAGGTGCGCCGCGGCAACGGCATCCGTGACGGATTGATCCGCCTTTCGGTCGGCATCGAGGACGCGGAAGACCTGATCGCGGACCTGGCCGCGGCGCTGGAGTGTGCCGCATCCGCGAGAGGCTCGAGGGCGCGCAAGACGCCGCCGGAACCGCCGCCGCGCGTCTGTCGGGACGGGGCGCGGTTGGAAGACGCCTGTGCGGCAAGGGAGACCGCGATATGAGTGCGCGCGAAGTCAGGATCGGTTTGCTCGGTTGCGGCACGGTGGGGCGCGGCGTCGTCGAACTGGTCGCCCGGAACACGGACGCGATCGCGGCGCGGACCGGATTGCGACCTCGGATTGAGAAGATCCTGGTGCGCGATCGATCGCTATCCCGAGGCGTGGATTCGGCGCTGCTGACGGACCGTCCGGAGGACGTGGTGCGCAACGGGGTCGACGTCGTCGTCGAGGCGCTGGGCGGAGACGAACCCGCGTGTTCGCTGCTGACCGAGGCGCTGGAGCGCGGGAAACCGGTGGTGACGGCGAACAAGCTTGTGCTGGCGTCGCATCATGATCGTCTCCTGACGCTTGCAGACCGGAGGCGCCGGGCGTTCGGGTATGAGGCGTGCGTGTGCGCCGGAGTTCCGGTGGTGCGGTCGCTGCGGCACGCGCTTGCGGCGGACCGGTTGACGTCGTTCGAGGGCGTGCTGAACGGAACGACGAACTTCATCCTGTCCCGGATGGAGGAGGGCGACCCTTATGCGGAAGCATTGATCGAGGCCCGGCGGCGCGGGTTCGCGGAGTCGGACCCGACGAACGACGTGGAGGGGATCGACGCGGCCCTTAAGACGGCGATCCTCTGCGGAACGGCGTTCGGCGCGACGATCCCGCCGGACCGGATCCCGCGCGAAGGCATGACGAAAGTGACCGCGGCGGACCTGGCGGCGGTGCGCCGCTGGGGTTACACGATCCGGCTGATCGCGCGGGCCGAACTCGACGATTGCGGAGACATCCGGGCGTCGGTGGGGCCTGAACTGATTCCGCAAGGCGCCGCGGCGGCGCGGGTCCGGGATGAGGAGAACGTGCTGATCGTACACGGACAGTCGAGCGGAGACCTGATCTTTCAGGGGCGGGGCGCGGGCGGCGGTCCGACGGCTTCGGCGCTGCTTTCCGACGTGCTGGACGCCGCGGCAAAACCCGACACGCCGGCGCCGAGGTGGAGGACGGTAAAACCGGCGCCCGCCAGGCCGACAGCGCGCTATCTGCGCATCACCTGTGCGGCGCCTCGGGCGCTGCCGCGGCGCTGGCTGGACGGGCTGACCGGGCAGGGTGTTGAAGTGCGCCGGATCGAGGTCGCCCGGTGTCCGGAGGATGAACGTTTACGGACGGTGCGCGCGTTGACGGAGCCTTGCGAGGACGACATCGTCGACCGGATCGCGGCGCTGGGGGCGCCGGAGGACAACCTGATTGCACTGCGGGTTCAGAATCCGGCGCGGAAGAGCTGACGAGGGTGAGCGCGTCCCCGCTGTCACCGAGTTGCGGCGTCGGGCGCATACGCGCGGGGTCCGGTTCGCGTTGAACCGGACCCCGCCGAACTGACCCCACCCCCGTCGGGTCAGACGTATTCACCGCAAAGCGAGGAGGATGCGGTGTCGATCGTTGCGTCGTGGCGGATGCCGCGCATCCCGCAGTTCCGGTTGCGGCGCGGCTCCGGTCACGGACAAGAGTAATCCTTGCTGACCTCGGCGCCGCATCCGAAGGTCGCGGTGGCCGTGCCGCCGCCGCTGGGCACCGGGCGGAACTTCGCCTTGCCCTTGCCGCGAGAGTTGATCGTGCCGCTCTTGCTGTCGCCGTTGCTGATTGTGACGTCGAAGGTGTCGCCCGGGGCGCCCGTCAGCTTGACCTTGAGGATGTTCTCGCCGTCGCGGTTCTTGCAGGGGGTTTTGCCGATCGCCTCGTCGCCGCCGCACCCGCCGCCGCCGCCTTCGACGGTGACGCTGCCGAACATGTCCATGAAAGCGCAGTGAAACCGACAGATGTAGGGCACGACGCCCGGCGTGTTGAATTGAAACTCGAAGGTGCGGTTGTTGGTGTCCAGCGGGGCGTCAAACAGCGGGTTCGGATCCGTCGAGCACGGCGCGCCGTGCGTGACCGTGTGCAGACCGCTGGACCAGACCCAGCGCACGCTGTCCCCCTGCTGGATCGTGATGTCGGCCGGGGCAAAACTGTCCCCCGCCTGATTCACGATATGCACCGTCTGCGCCGACGCCGCCGTCGCCAGAACCACGCCGCACCCCGCCGCCATCCAGGTCTTCCTCATGATGAATTCCCCTTCTTTTGCAAGACCGCGTCAACGAATCCCGCCCCGAAGCCGAGCGCCCTGCTCGCCCGGGTTGACGCCCTGTTCCACCATGTCGGAAGGGGCGGCGGGCATTGCAGACGCCGCGGTTGCGCCGAAATCGGCGTGGAACACGAGGGAGGCGGAGCGTTGCAGGGCGGCTTCCCGGGCGGTTCGTCGGGACGCGGGCTTGCCGATCAGAGGTCAGGGGGTCTTGCTGATCAGTTGGCGTGCCCGTTCCAGCGCCCCGTCGATGTTGTCGAACATGTTCTGCTCGCCGATCTTCCCGTCCAGCCCCGCCTTGACCATCGCGAAGAGCGGCTGCGCATGCACCCCCGACAGGACAAGCATGACTCCCTGACGGCGGCACTTGATCCAGAATTCCTCGAGGGCGTGCAGGCCGGTGGCGTCGATCGCGTTGACGCGGCGCATGCGGAGGATGAAGACCTTCGGCGGGCGCTCGTACTGGTTGAGCGTGTCCTTCAGACGGTCCGCCACGCCGAAGAAGAACGGTCCGTTGATCTCGAACACCTCGACCTCGGGGGGCACTTGGCGCAGGGCGATCGACATGGGGTCCGGCGCTTCCTCGTCGTCGTCCGCCAGCTCCTGCGAGATCGAGCTGACATTGCTCACCGCCGCCATCCGTTTCATGAAAAGCAGCGCCGCCAGAACGACGCCCACCCCGACCGCGACGGTCAGATCCGTGAACACCGTCAGCCCGAACGTCGTCAGCAGCACAATGACGTCCGACACCGGGGCGCGGAAGAGCGTGATGAAGTGATCCTTCTCGCTCATGTTGTACGCGACCACCAGCAGCACCGCCGCCAGCGTCGACAGCGGGATCAGCTTCGCCAGCGGGGCGGCGGCGAGCATGAACGCCAGGAGCGTCGCGGCGTGGATCATGCCCGCCAGCGGCGACCGCCCGCCGGACTTGATGTTCGCCACCGTGCGGGCGATCGCCCCCGTCGCCGGGATCCCCCAGAAACACGCCGACGCGATGTTCGCCACGCCCTGGCCCACCAGTTCGCAATCCGCCTTGTGCCGCCGGCCGGTCATGCCGTCGGCGACGACCGCCGAAAGCAGCGACTCGATCGCACACAGCAGCGCGATGGTCGTCGCGTCGGGAAGCAGGTCTTTGACCAGCCCCAGGCTGATCGGGACGTGCGGCGTGGGCAGCGACCGCGGCACGCCCCCGAAGCGCGATCCGATCGTCTCCACCGTCCCGCCGGATAACTTGTCGAAACCCGCCAGATACACCACCGCCGACGCGAGCACGACCGCGACGATCGCGCCGGGCATGCGCGGAGCAATACGACGCAAAACGATCATCACCGCCAACGAACCCAGCCCGACGCCCAGCGTGCGCCCGTCGAACGTCCGCCAGTGTTCGACGAACACTTTCCACTTTTCGACGAACTCAGCCGGAATGCCGCCCGCGAAGCTCAAACCGAGAAAATCCTTGACCTGCGACGATGCGATGATGACGGCGATCCCCGCCGTGAAACCGGTGGTCACCGGGTAGGGGATGAACTTGATCATCGCCCCGAACCCCGCGACGCCCATCAGAATCACGATGACCCCCGCCATCAACGTCGCGGTCGCCAGCCCCTCGTACCCGTGCCGGGCGGCGATGTCGTACACGATCACGATGAACGCGCCGGTCGGTCCGCCGATCTGCACCCGGCTGCCCCCGAGCGCGGAGATCAGGAAACCCCCGACGACGGCGGTGAAAAGACCCATCGCGGGCGGCGTCAACCACGGCAGACGTGAGGCCAGGTCCGCGGCGACGGAGTCGGGGATCGACGCGATGCCGAACGCCATCGCCAGCGGAAGGGCGATGATCCCGACCGTCAAACCGGCGGCGATATCCCCCAGAACCGTGGACCGGTCATATCCTTCCCGGAGACAGACGACCGACTTCGGAATGTACTTCTGCATGAGCCGACCGCGCGATGAACGCGTTCCTCAAGGCGATCCGCGCGCCCGGCTGCAAACCGGCATCCCTCGCCCCGCGACCGACGGCGCGGAAAGGGCGGGATGCTACGAGTTTCCTGATCCCGCGCCAAGGTTTGCACCGCAACAAGCCTGATTGAGCCGGATAACCGCCGGCTGCGTATTATCACACAGGCGATGCGCGATCAGCGGTGCGATCGATGTCGGATATCCGCGTCGCGCCGGTCCGGTTTGGGTCGCTTGCCGGAACCCCTTAAGTTACACGCGGGCTGCGCGCCTCAGGACACTGCGGCCGGATGCGTCCTGAAAAAGCGCGCCGGTCCGAAACCCGGAATCCACCGCCGTGACGTCGTTGAAGGATCGGGACTTTGAGCGAATCCTGCTGATCAAGCCCAGTTCGCTGGGCGATGTCGTGCATGCGCTGCCGGCGCTTTCCGGATTGCGAGGGCGCTATCCCACGGCCCGGATTGACTGGCTGGCAGCGCCGGCGTTTGCGCCGCTGTTGGTTGGGAATCCCGCGTTGAACGAGGTCGTGCTTTTTGATCGAGCGCGGTTCGGGCGGGTCGGACGCAGCCTTGCGGTCACGCGAGATTTCGCGCGGTTTCTCGGTGACCTTCGAGCGCGGCGCTACGATCTGGTGATCGACCTTCAGGGGTTGTTCCGCAGCGCGGTGATCGCTCGGGCCACCGGTGCGGCGGTTCGGGTGGGTTTCCGCGCGGCGCGGGAAGGCGCGCCTTTATTTTACACCCACCGCGTAGCGACTCCGCTTCCCGATGAACATGCGGTGGACAAGAACCTGCGCGTCCTGGCGTCGCTCTCGACGCGCTCGGACGCGGTCGAGTTCCACCTTGCTCTGACAGATTCCGATCGCCGGACCGCGCGACAGCTTCTCCAGGAAGGCGAGGCAGGCGCGGAACCCGGCGGGCGACCGTGGGTGGCGGTTGTGCCCGGCGCACGATGGGAGACGAAGGAGTGGTCGGAGTCGGGCTTCGCCGCCGTAATTGACGCGCTGACCGAGCGCGGCGCGGTCTGCGTCCTGATCGGCGCCGGCGCCGAACGAGAACGCTGCGCGCGGATCGCCGCCTCCTGCCGGAGAAGTCCGCTGAACCTCGCCGGACGGACGGACGTTCGCGTCATGAGCGCCGTGATTGAACTCGCCGGCTTGGTGCTCTGTCATGATTCCGCGCCGATGCACATCGCGGTGGCGCTGAACCGTCCGCTCGTGTGCCTGATGGGCCCGACCAGCCCCGCGCGGACCGGTCCTTACCGGCGCAGCGGCGACGTCCTGCGCCTCGACCTGGATTGCTCGCCCTGCTTTCTGCGCCACCTGCGGCAATGCCCGCACGCGCACCGGTGCATGAAGGATCTCTCGCCTGAGCGCGTCGTTGAAGCCGTCGTCCACCGTCTTGGGCGGTGACACCGGACCGCGTGAAATGCGGCAAGGCATATATGAAAGGCAACCGAGAGTCCGCACGCGCGGATATGCAATCCAGCCGGATGCCGAAGCCGGTTTCCGCGGTCCGCCGCCGTTGCGCAGGGGTTTTTGACGCCGCTTTCGCAGAACCTTATATTCGGCATTGACCTCCGGATTGCCGGAAGAGCGCCGTCGCGCGGGACGCGCGTGGACCCCGGCGATGCCGGTTGTGGCGCTCGCCGGCAGCACCGGGTCTTTCCCGACCGCGCCGGCGGTTTTCTTTCACAGGGAGCATCGGCATGGCGGCTGCGGGGAAGCTCGTTTACTCGTTCGGCAGGGGCAAGGCGGAAGGCCGGGGCGATCAGAAGTTGCTGCTCGGCGGCAAAGGGGCGGGACTGGCGGAGATGACGCGGATCGGTCTGCCCGTCCCCGCGGGGTTCACGATCACGACGACGACCTGCGAGGCGTATCTGAAGTCAGGCGGAACGTGGCCGCGAGGGCTCGAGGCGCAGATCCGCGACGGCGTTCGATCCCTGGAGCGCCTGACGAAGAAGAAGCTCGGCGGCGCGAAGGATCCCCTGCTTGTGTCCGTCCGCAGCGGAGCCGCGCGCTCGATGCCGGGCATGATGGAGACGATCCTCAATCTCGGACTCAATGACGACTCCGTCGAGGGGCTGGCGAAGGTATCGGGCAACCGCCGCTTCGCCTTCGACTCCTACCGCCGCTTCATCACGATGTACGGCGCGACCGCCCGCGGCGTCGAGCGGCACAAGTTCGACGCGGCCTTCGACAGGGTCAAGGAAGAGGTCTCGCGCCCGCGCCTCGCCCGCCGCGCGGACGAGGCGATCCTCGACACGGACGTGAACGCCGAGGAGCTTGAACGCCTCGTCGGGTTCCTGAAGAACATCTACCGCGAGACGACCGGCGAGGAGTTCCCGCAGGATCCTTTCGACCAGCTTCGCGGCGCGATCAACGCGGTCTTCAGTTCCTGGAACGCGGAAAAAGCCGTCACCTACCGCCGCGTCGAGAACATCGCCGACCTTAACGGCACGGCGGTCAACGTCGTTCAGATGGTTTTCGGCAACATGGGCGACGACTCGGGGACGGGCGTCTGCTTCACCCGCGACCCCAGCACCGGCGAGCGCGTCTTCTACGGCGACCTGCTCATCAACGCCCAGGGCGAGGACGTCGTCGCCGGTATCCGCACGCCCGTCCCGCTCGACCGCCTGCGCGAGCTGATGCCCGAGGCCTACGACCAGCTCGAGGCCGTCCGCGTCATGCTCGAAGTGCATTACCAGGACATGCAGGATCTCGAATTCACGATCGAGCGCGGCACGCTTTACATGCTGCAATGCCGCTCCGGAAAGCGCTCGCCCGCCGCGACGTTCAAGATCGCGGTGGATCAGGCGACGACGGGCGTGGTGGACGCGGCCGCGGCGCGACGGCTGGTCAGGATGCGATACCTCCCCGCGCGCTACGCCAAAGCGGCGTCGAAACCGATCCTGACCCGGGCCCAGGCGGTTCAACGAATCACGCCGACCGACATCGAGAGGCTCTTTTACCCGATCATCGACCCGGGATTGGCGCGAGACGCCCTCGATCGTCAGCTTCTTTGTGAAGGCATCAACGCGGTTCCCGGCGCCGCGGGGGGACAGGTCGTATTCTCCGCGCATGAGGCCGAGCGCCGCGCGGCGGCGGGAACGGCTGTCGTACTTGTGCGGAAGGAGACGTCGCCGGAGGACGTCGGCGGCATGCACGCGGCGGCGGGGATCCTCACCGCCACCGGCGGAAAGACGTCGCACGCGGCGGTGGTCGCGCGCGGCTGGGGCAAGTGCTGCATCGTCGGGTGCGGGGCGCTCAACATCGACGAGCGCGCCCGGACGGTCTCGGTCAACGGGCGGACCCTGCGCGAAGGCGACGCGATCACCCTGGACGGAACCAGCGGTCGTGTTTACCAGGGGTCGCTCGCCCTGGTGCGTCCGACGGCGCCGCCGGAATTCGAGACGCTCCTGTCCTGGTGCGACGACCTGCGCCGGCTTCGCGTCCGCACCAACGCCGACACCCCGGAAGACGCCCGCCGGGCGGTCGAGTTCGGCGCGGAGGGCATCGGTCTGTGCCGCACGGAGCACATGTTCTTCGCCACGACCGAGCGGCAACTGGCGATCCAGGAGATGATCGTCGCCGAGTCCGTCGAGCAGCGCGTCGCGGCGCTGGGCAAGCTCCTCCCGTATCAGCGCGAGGACTTCGTCGGCATCTTCGAGGCGATGGACGGACGCCCCGTCACGATCCGCCTCATCGACCCGCCGCTGCACGAATTCGTGCCGAAATCGCGGGAGCAGGCCGAGGCGCTGGCGCGGGTCACCGGGCTTTCCGCGGAGCACATCCTGCGCCGCAGCGAGCAGCTTCACGAGTCCAACCCGATGCTCGGGCACCGCGGCTGCCGCCTGTGCATCACCTACCCCGAGATTCTCGACATGCAGGTCCGGGCGATCATCGAGGCGGCGCTGCAGTGCCGGTCCCGCGGCACGCCCGTCGCACCGGAGATCATGATCCCGCTGACGATGGACGGGAAGGAGATGCGCCTCCTGGCCGACCGCGTGCGCGACGTGGCGGAGCGCGTCATCGCAGACGGGACGGCGGGCGCGGGCTTCCCGGACTCCCTCGCCGCATCCTCGAACAACGGCGCCGCGTCCTCGAACGCTGGCGCCGCCGCAATGCACAAACGTTCGGCCTCGCCAAAGTCCGCCGCGCCGTCGAAAAAAAGCGGCCGCGGGAGTCGCGCCGGCCGCTTGAACTACCTCGTCGGAACGATGATCGAGGTGCCGCGGGCGGCGCTGCTGGCGGATGAGGTGGCGGCGGTCTCCGACTTCTTCAGCTTCGGAACGAACGACCTGACGCAGATGACGATGGGCCTGTCCCGCGACGACGCGGGGCGCTTCCTGCCCGACTACGTGGACAAGGACAAGACCGCCGTCTTCCCCGCCGATCCGTTTCAGTCGCTGGACGCGGCGGGCGTGGGCAAGCTGGTGGACCTGGCCTGCCGACTTGGGCGGCAGACGCGCCGGAACTTGAAGCTTGGCGTCTGCGGCGAACACGGCGGCGACCCGGACTCGATCCGCTTCTTCAACACGGTCGGACTGGACTACGTCTCCTGCAGCCCCTTCCGTGTCCCAGTAGCGAGACTGGCTGCGGCCCAGGCGACGCTGGCGGAACGCGGCGGCGCCCGAACCTCAACATCACGATCACACGCGAAAGACGGCGGGAAAAAGCGCGCCAAACCGAGCAACAAAAAACCGACCCGCGCCCGTTAGCAGCCCGTTGAAAAAGGATAGCGCGTCCCTCCGGGAGGCGAATTTCATCGGGAAAAACCGGTATCACAAAGACCGATCCCGGGTTCTTCAACGAGCTGTTAGGAAGCAGGTTCCGGCAAGAAACCGAACCGCGCCCGTTAGGAAGCGGGATTTGGATGCATGATTGAGGATTTCAGATTCCGGATTGGCGCTGTCGCGCTGGCGGCACATCCGACATCGCACATCCCAAATCTCACACCCGAATTCCAAGCATTTCTCGAACTACGCCCGTCTGCCCAATGAAGGAGCACGCCGGCGCCGCGAGCGCCCCCATGAAAGAGCGCCCGCGCGCCGCGGCGCACCGGAGTCACGTGGAGACCCAGGCAGCGTCTTATTGACAGACGACGTGCTCCCGGAAACCGCCGCAGCGCTCGTGGCTGGCGAGGTACACGTCGAACTCGCCGATCATCTGAAGGCACTCGCCGCTGTTCTTGAACACGGCTTTGTCGTCGCGGATCTCCGCACGGTAGTTCAGGTAACTCGCGCCGAACAGCAGGTGCTTCCCGTCATGGGAGTCATTCCGCATGACCGCCTTCGCCTTGACCTTCCCGCGTTTGCACTTCGCCGAGAATGAGCGGAGGTCATTGCACGGGATGGCGTACTGAATGACCCACCGCCCGGGGAAGCTGAAGTAGTCCAGGATGACGACCCTGCCATCGGGAATTTCGATCACTCTGTCGGCGCCAACGCGATAATCGTCTGTCGGTCCGGAGATGTCGAGGAACATCAACACATTCAACCCGTTGCTATCCTCGATCGTGTCGTTCCCATCCCCCCGCCGATAGACGTACGTGTCATCCCCGTCCCAGTTCACCAGGTAGTCGTCGTCAAGGTCGCCCCACATCACATCGTGCCCGGCATCGCCGTGGAGTCGGTCGTTGCCCTGCCCGCCGCGCAGGGTATCGTTGTCCTTTCCTCCCAAACATACATCCTGGCCGGGACCGCCGTTGATGTAATCGTCGCCGGGGTTGCCATTCAGGTCCGGGTCATCACCGTCGCCACCAGATACGAAATCACACCCATCACAGTACTCGCATCCCGGGATCCCAGCCGCTACGTAATCCGCCCCTCCGAAGGAGCAAATGCGCTCGGGCATGATCGTGCCTTGGATACTGTCAGGCCCGTCCGTTCCCCGAATCAATGTAATCATCCACAGATCGTCAAAGCAGGATTGTGCTTGCACCTGCGCGAGTCCTATTCCGCAACTGACGACCGCCGCAACCATCCCAATCCTCCTGCCCGCCCTCATCGCCTCTTGCATCGCCTGCTCTCCTTTTCTAACCTGAGATCTGGGGCGTGGCAGTCGCGGAACGGTAAGCCGGTGACCGATTGGGTTTCTCCGGCGGGCCGCGCTGCTTCCTTGTGTCGGCCGACACGCTCGGCCGTACGGTCACGCCTCCACCAGGTAATGCGGAAAGCACGGCACGGCGAGACAAAGAAACGAAGCGCGGACGCAAACCGCCCAAACTGCAAAGGTTGTGCGCAGCCATGAACGACCCCAGGCACGAGGCCCCCAGGGATGACGCCCCCATCACCCAGTGGGTCTCCGCCTTCCTGGCAGGGAACCGTGACTGCGAGAACCGCCTTTTTTCGCATATCTACCAGGAGCTGCGCGGCGTCGCCGAGCGCGAGTGGCGCCGATCTCCGCCGGGCGGGACGCTCAGCCCGACGGCACTGATTGGTCACGCTTACGAGCGTCTCCGATCCCAGGCCGGCGCGTGGCGGCCCGCGGACCGGCGGCATTTCTATGCGATCTTCGGGCGCGTGGTGCGGCAGGTGATCTGCGACTACTGGCGGACCAGAAAGGCCGACAAGCGCGGCGGCGGCGCGCCGCAAACGTCACTTGAGGAGTGCGACGCCGTGGATCTTGAAAACGCCGGGACGCGCCTCGAAAGCCTTGAACAGGAGGTCGCCCTGACGGCGGCATTCGACCGGCTGCTCTCCACCCACCCTGAGCACGCCGCGGTCGTGAACCTCAAGTATTACTGTGGGCGCACGGTGGAGGAGATCGCGGAGATCGTCGGCACGTCGTCCAGAACCATCGGGCGCCAATGGGAGGTCGCCCGAGCGCTCCTGTTGGAGTATCTCGACGACAAAGGCGCCGCGCGGGGAGAAGGGGATCCATGAAGCCCGATCCGATGACCGATGCCGCCGTTTATGAAAAGGTTCTGGAAGCGCCCCCGCCCGAGCGCCGCCGGCTCCTTGAGACCCTGGGACTTACGCCCGACCGGATCGAACGCCTGATGCAACGACTGACGGAACTGGACCGACGGGAGGCCGAGGGGTTCATGCGCGTCCCCGCCTTCCAACGACTCTCGCGCGACGCTGAGCGCATCGAACTTCCCACGCCCAGGACGATCGGCCCTTACCGCATCCTCAAGCGGCTTGGCGCCGGCGCGTTCGGCGTGGTTTACGAGGCGCAGCAGGATCACCCCTCGCGCGTCGTCGCCCTGAAACTCGCCCATGCGTCGCTCTCGGACGCGGCCTCCTATCGCGGGTTTCGCCGCGAAATCCGCCTGCTCGCGAGCATCGAGCATGAGAACGTGGCGCGGGTGCTCGAGGCCGGGACGCTTTCGACGGAGCACGGCGAGTTCCCGTATTTCACGATGGACCGCGTGCAGGGCGCGCCGCTGCTCGAATACCTTGTCCGCGTGCGACCGGCGCTGCACGACCTGCTTCGGCTGTTCCTCGACGTCTGCCGCGCGGCAGCGCATGCGCATGCCCGCGGCGTGATTCACCGCGACCTGAAGCCGTCGCACATTCTGGTCACGACGGAAGGCAAGCCGAAGCTCATTGACTTCGGCATCGCCCGCGCTTTGGAACCCGACGAGGACGCGACGCAGACGATCACCGCAACGGGGCTGGCGGCCGGAACCCCGGCCTACATGCGCCCCGAGCGGTTCCGAACCGACTCCGGCTTTCCCGACGTGGGCGACGACGTCTATGCCCTCGGAGTCATTCTCTATCAGGCGATCAGCGGAAGCCTGCCCTTCGACGCGCCGGCCGACGACGTCTTCGCGGTCATGGAGCAGAAGCGCCTCGATCCCATCCCCCTCCTGAAGCGAGCGCCGAAGACGCCTACGGATCTCGCGCTCATTGTCCACGCAGCCATCGACCCCGACCCGAAACGCCGCTACCCCACCGTCCAGTCGCTGGCGGACGACGTGGAGCGGTTCCTGGATCAACGACCGATTGAGGCGAGACCTGCCAACGCGTTTTATAACTTTCGGCGACTGGTTCGACGTCACGTGGCCTGGTTCACAGCATCAACCACCTTCGGCGCATTCTTGATTGTGCTCTCGGTGGTTCTCTTCCTCCAGACACAGAGACTGACCCTGTCTGAAACCAGATCGCGCCGCAGCGCGGACGCCTTGGATGCGACGATGCAAGCGGTCACCCGGTGGATTTCAACGCTGGATCCAACCGCGATCGGCGCCAGCCTTCGCCCGTGGCGCCGAAACATGTCCGACACGGACCTCGGGAGAGAAATCATCCGACAGGTGGTCACCACTCCGATCGTCAAGATTCTCGATGAGGGGACTGAGGCGTCGGCAATGGACGTCGCAGATTTCTACTCAATTCTCGCCATATCCGAGCACCAGCAAGGCCAATTCAAGCCGGCAGAATCCTACGCGGATCAGGCGTGGGAGGTCATCGAACATCTGGATTCGGATGACATCGCGCCGCGGCATCTTCGCGTTCTGCAAGAGCTGTTTAGCATTTACGGGAATCTCCACCAATTCGACAAGGCTATCGCGGCGAAGTGGAAGTCGCTCGAATTTCGAAGGATTCTGTCCTCCGAAGTCGATGCCGAGTATATTCGAGACCTGAATCGGATCGCGTTTACCGAGCGGGCGCGCGGCCGCCTTGACGAGTCGGAGAAACTCCACTTTCAGGCTCTTGATCTGGCACTGTCCATCTTGGGCAGGAATCACGAGTACACCATGGAAACGTACTCGTACATCGGATTGGTATACAAAGCCAGAACAAACACGGAACTCGCGGCGACCTGGTTGAACAAAGGGCTTGACAGCGTGACCTCGCTTCGCGGGAGACTCAGCGACACGGCAAGCGAACATTCTCTAAACATTGGGGGCTTGTATCGTGAACATGGATTTCCCGACAGAGCCATTCCCTATTTTCAGGAAGCCGTTGACATCAGGGCTGAACTCCACGGGGACGCCGATCCGTATACGAGCAAGGCGAGAAACATGCTCGCACTGGCGTTGAGCGACCTCGGGCGCATAAGGGAGGCCGTGGATCAGTACACCTGCAGCCTCGAATCGCACATGGACTCCTACGGATGGCTCCACCCCGAAACGTTGCAAGTCATGCACAATCTCGGGCTGGGATTGCGCAAGTCTGACCAATTGGCGGAGTCCTACGAGATGCTTCTCAAGGCCCTCAAGGGCCGGCGTCAGGTTCTCGGGGAAGATCATCCAACCACCATGAAAACGACTGTCGCATTCGCTCTGACTTGCTCGCAATCGGGACGTTCGGAGGAGGCCCTGAATTCCTATGCGATCGCCATGCCCCGATATGTAGGAGACGATGCGCTTTGGGCAGGAAAAGGCTGGGTGTATTGCGGCGACTACGCCGCACTGCTGATTCAGGCGGCGAGCGACTCGTCGCTTGTCGGCCCGGCCCTGGAGGCTGCTGACGATCTGGGCGTCCTCCGGCAATGCGACTTGGCGGCCTCTTCGACGGCTCGCGATCGGACGACCCTCGCGGCCGCGCTCGCAGAACTTTGCCTTCGAGCGGATCGAGAAGACGACGCCGCACGATGGTCGGCGTTGACGCCGGCCTCCGAATGACACTGATGGTTGGATTCCCAAGCAGTCCTTGACATAATCTACCTGTGGTATTCTGTCCGCATGACCATCGACGGGCGCGGGTCGGTCATGCAGCCGCGGATGAGGCGGCGGCGGTCCGGTCAGACCGTGAGCGTACCTTCGGCGTCGGCGAGTTGTTCGGGAAGTTCGGCGCGGGTTTCGTCGAGCTGCTCGCGGGAGATCCCGATGTCCTCGAGCATCGCGTCGGTGATCTGACCATTCTCGTGGGTGTAGAAGAAGCCGAGCTTCTCCTGGCAGCAGAGGACGTCGGCGACCTTGACGACGTTGCCAAGCTTCTGAAGTTCGGCGCTGAGGGCGTCGGGGTTGTGATGGAACCCGCAGGCGGCGCGGAGGTGGCGCGGGAACTTCCAGCGCGTGGTCAGCCCGCCGCCGAACTGCTGGTGGTTGGCGCCGATGACGGCGTTCTCCAGTTCGAGGAAGTCGCCGCCCTGCTTCGCGTAGGCGGTGATGACCTCGGTCAGTTTCTCCGGGAAGGCCTGGCGCTCGACGAGGATGCCCATGTCGTGAATGAGGCCGGCGACGAAGAGTTCGTCGGGCTGCACGGGGTAGTGCGTCTTCTTGGCGAGCAGGCGGCAGGCGACGCCGACCGCGAGGCTGTGGCGCCAGAGGTCGGTGGCGGTGAAGCCTTCGGAGATGCGTCCGCCCTTGAAGAGGCGGGCGATCGAGGTGGCGATGGCGATGTTCTTCACCGCGGACAATCCGAGCAGGATGATCGCGCGATCGACGCTGGCGATCTGTCCGGGGAGTCCGTAGAAGGCGGAGTTGACGACCTTGAGGACTTTGGCGGACAGGGCGGGGTCGTGCTTGATGACTTCGTGGAGGTCGCGTGCGGTGCTGCGGGCATCCTCGACGATCTCGATGATCTTGACGGTGACCTCGGGGAGCGTGGCGATCTCGCCCAGTCCCGAGAGGGCCTTTTCGACGATCTGCTTGGATTGATCGGCTGCTTGTACCGTCATGAATCGTGTCCTCTTTCCTGCACCCGGCCGGCGAAGGGCGTCGGGGGTGCGGCGTCCTTCGCGCCTCGGGTGAGTATCGTCGGCACAGCGGAGGCGCTTT
This sequence comes from Phycisphaerae bacterium, assembly GCA_022072505.1. GTDB lineage: Bacteria > Planctomycetota > Phycisphaerae > UBA1845 > UBA1845 > JABWBH01. The sequence goes on along the minus strand of JAJVHU010000046.1, from coordinate 33,333 downwards.
AGGCGTGGAGGGCGGCTTGACCGCGCAAGGACGGCGGGCGTATTGTCGAGGCATGACCGATAACGCATCAAAACCGGCGGTGGTGACGGGAGGAACGGGACTTCTGGGCAGCCACATTGCGGAGGCTTTGCGTCGTCAGGGGTTCCCGGTGCGGGCGTTGGCGCGTGCGGGGAGCGATGCGTCGTTTCTGCGGCGCATCGGGGCGGAAGTGATCCCCGGGGATTTATCGGATGCGCGGACGCTGGAGCGCCTGTGCGACGGGGCGGACGCGGTGTATCACGCGGCGGCGCGGGTCGGGGACTGGGGTCCGTGGTCGGAGTTCGTGGAGTTCTCGATCGAAGGGACGCGGCGGCTGATCGACGCGGCGGCGCAGGCGCGGGTGCGGCGGTTTCTGCACATCAGCTCGATCAGCGTCTACGGTCACCTCGACGGCGAGGGGCGGGTGTTCGACGAGGACGAACCGCTGGGTCAGAACCTGTACCGGTGGAGCTACTACAGCCGGGCGAAGGTGGAGGCGGAGAAGCTGGCGTGGGAGGCGCATCGCGCGGGTCGCGTCGCGCTGACGGTGATCCGCCCGAGCTGGATGTACGGCGAGCGGGACCGGGCGACGCTTCCGCGCCTGATGGACTCGATCCGCCGGGGGAAGCTGCGCCTGATCGGCGACGGGGAGAACCGGCTGAACCTGACGAACGCGGCGAACGTCGGCGAGGCGGCGGTCCTGGCGGCGAATCATGAGCGGGCGGCGGGCGAGGCGTACAACTGCTGCCACGACGGCGTCATCACGCAGAAGACGTTTTTCAACGCGGTGGCGGCGGCGATGGGCGCGCCGGCGATCACGCGGCGCGTGCCTTATGCGGTGGCGCGGCGCCTGGCGTTCGGGCTCGAGTGCGCCGGACATCTGCTGGGATTGAAGAAGCCGCCGCTGATCACGCGGTACTCGGTGTGGTTGATGGGGCGGCGGTGCTTCTTCGAGTGCCGCAAACTGAAGGAGCAGCTCGGCTGGTCGTCGCGGATCGGTTACGCGGAGGGCGTGCCGGCGGCGGTGCGCGAGCAACTCGGTCGTCATCACCACCGGGAAACGGCGCCGCCGTCCGGCCGTGTCGGCGCGGCGGCGTAGGCTGCGGGGGGGTTACGCATCATCACACCGGATCATTCCGCCGCGTGGCGCTCCCGGGCGCGGACCGAGACGGACTCGCCGATGCGCCGTCTACCAGCGGGCGGTCGGCTCGACGCGGTACACTTCCGTCAGTTCCTCCAGCAAAGCGCCGAATGAGGGGACATGCCGCCCCCGGCGCCCGCCGATGACGTTCGGATCCGGCGTGGGAACCGCGAGCTTCAAGCCCGCGTTCCGCGTAACGCGGAGCAGGTCGTCGCGCCAGCGCTGGATCATGTCCGGCGTGGTTCCGTCGGCCGCGCCGTCGGGATAAAGCCCGGCGCCTTCGATGGCGGCGAGCCCTTCGGTCGGCTCGAAGAGCATCACGGCGGATGCGGCGAGGCGGTCGAGCGACGCCTGCATGCGCGTCGCGGCTTCGCCACCGGCGCGTCCGAGTTGCACGACCCAGTGATCGACGTGCTCGACGTGGATGCGCTCCTCGGCCTCGATCCGTCGGGCAAGCCCGGCAAGCTCCGCGTCGCTGGACCGCGCGAGGCGTCCGACGCGCAGCAGGTCAAAGTGATCGCAGAAGAACTGCCGTGCGATCGCGGCGTCCCAGTTGAGGTCGTCGTCGGCGAGGGTGATGTCGGCGCAGCGGTAGGCGTCGGCGGGTCGCCCGTAAGCGACGGCGTCGGCTTCCCGGTCCGTCCGTCGCCCGATGTACTCGTACAACGTCAGCGCGTGCGCCAGTTCATCCTGGGCGATCGAGGAGAAGGCGATGTCCTCCTCGAGGATCGGCGCCAACCCGGTCCAGTCCGCGACGCGATGACCGAGGAAGAACTTGTCATCGGCGATCGAGAGCAGCAGCTCGACCAGCGGCGTCTTCAGTTGTTCGGGAAGTTGGTTCATGCCTTAACAGTCTGTTGAAGAACTTGCGATCGGTTTTCGTGATACCGGTTTTTTCCCGACGAAATTCGCCTCCCGGAGGGAGGCGTTACCCTTTTTCAACGGACGGTTAAGCCGGGTGAATTCACGGGGAACCGCCGGCGTGGTTCGGCCCCGCGTGCGTCCCGGAGTGTGATGCCCCCAACGTCATTCCTTGCGGAGTCGGGATTCACGGATGTGCGGCGCTTCGGGGGAGCGGCGTCCGCGCGGACGGAAACCCGCGGGTCGCTTGGCGTCGCCCGGTTGTGAACGTCGACTCAGAATGTCTCCTTCAGATCCTCTTTTTCGTACTCGACGATGTCGCGGAGCTTGCGCACCTGCTCCCACTTCCGCCGGACGTCCGCCGCGTACCCGCGGGCGAGGCGGTAGCCCTGGTCGGTCAGAGGCCAGATCACGTCGTTGGCGTAATCCGTGGTCAGGATGGCGCTGCGCGGGACGACCCAGAGGTGGACGCACTCCTGGTCGCGTCCGTAGTGGCGCTTCGCGTAGTCCAGCGCGAGGTCGTCGTTCGGCGCATCCACCGTGCCGGCGTGAACGTGCGAGGAGCCGCGGTCAAGCTGGATGAAGACCTCGTAGGGCTTCAGGTCGCCCTCCTCGGGCGCGGTCAGGGGACCGGGATCCGCCGTATCAACCTGTCGAACTTTCGAGAGCGCCACGGAATCTCCACGTGTCAGGTCGCACGGGTTCCGACGCCGCGAGACCGGACCGCAGCCCATGTTAGCGTAAACGATCGAGCGACACACCCCCGCCCCTTCCGACGCAGGATCTTCCGAGTCCCCGAACGAACCCGTCGCCGCACCGTCCCTCCGTTACAACCCGGGGCGGTCTGAGCGAGAGGGTTTTGCATCCCTTTGCGCCGGGACTTCGAGCGTCTTCGAGATCTTCGCGGACGGCGGAACTGAGGGCTGGAGGCGGGAGCCGCCCGGTCCGCTGGTCGCGGCCTCGAACGCGGCCTGCTCTTGATCGTTCGTCGGCTGAACGACGGCGGAATTTCGATGATGCCGGCCGGTGAGGAGGCGGCGCGCGGGCTGGCGTACGAGGGTTGGAGTACGCGGGTCAGAGCGGGCGGATCAGGATGCGGCAGCGACCGGGGCCGATTTCGACGCCGTCGACGGTGAACGCGCGGTTGCCGTTAGGCCAGCGAAAGCGATTGCGGATCGAAACCCCGTCGCGGGCGAGCGCTTCGGGATTGTCAAGCCCGGAAAGGACGGAGCGCAGCGAATCCGGCGAGGCGGAGCGGGAGGATGAGGCGTCGGCGGTGCGGTCCAGCCACGATCGGACCTCGCCGGTCCAGATGAACGCCGGAAGCGCGACAACGCCGGCGCGAACCGCGTCGAGCCGGACCCGGAGATCGGGGTCACCCGACGACGCGCGGAGTCTGAGTCCCGCGCTGACGACCACGCGATCGCCCTTGCGGCGCAGGATCGCGCCGACGCGGAGTTCGTCGGGCAGGAACGCGACGGCGGGCGCGTCGAACGCGGCGGGCCAGGAACCGCCCGAGTCACGATCGTCCCGCCGGACGACGGAGATCAGCCGGTTGGCCTGTTCCTCGGTCAACTCGATCGTGAACGGGCGCCCTTGAACCATCTGATCGCTGATCCAGTCCACCCACGCGGTCGCCTCGAAGCGCACGTCCGCCGCCTGCTCATCCGCGAGCGACGCCGGGCGGTACCAGTTCGGGATGCGGTGCAGGGCGAGCCAGAACACGATCGCGCCAAGCAAGACCGGAACGCACGTCGCCGCGATGACGCGGCGGAGGCGGCGCCGGCGCCCGGGAGCGCCGTCTCGGGACAACGCCTCGTGATCGTCACGCGCCCGGTCTTCGGGCGAGCGGACGTTTTCGGCGCGCGTCGTCATTGTTTCGGCTGCGGCGTGGGGGTTTGCGGCGTTGGATCAGCCGGTTTCGCCGGCGGATCGGAGGGTTTCGGTTGTCCGTCCGGCGGTTTCGAGGACGAGGCGGGAGGATCGCCGGCGGCTTGATTCAGCGGCACGATCTGCCCGGACATGATTCCGCCGTAACCCGCACCGAACCAGCATCCGCTGTAGAATCCGCGGTAGATCATGACGCGGGCGGAGTAGGTTCCGACGAGCGGGATGGAGACGTTGTCGAGGGTGATGACCGGGGTGTCGCCGGCCCAGGCGATGCGGACGACGACGGGGACTTCGACGTCCCGGTCGGCGTATTGAATGCGGGCTTTGATCATCCAGGAGTCGTCGACGACCTTGGAGACTTCGCTGATGACGTAACGTTCGTCGATCGGATCGGAGAGGCGCGTCTCGTCGCGGTTGAGGCCTTTTCCGATCATGCGGAAGGTTCCGACGAGGGCGACGCCGCTGAGCGAGCGTTGAAACTCACGTTCGAGTTCGTCCTGCGATGGCGCGGCGGCGCGGGTCTGGGGGGCGGGCGCCGGCGCGGGAGGCGGCTGCTGCCGGGCGAGGAACAAGACGAAGGTGGTGCAGGCGACGGCAAACATGAGACGCTCCTGAAGGTCGACCCCCGAGCCGGCAGCCGCTCGGTCGCCGGGCGTCAGCCGCGGCTGTCCGCCAGAGCGGCGGCGGTGTCGCCGGGGTCGGCGGCGCCGTGCGAAGGATGCGGGAAAAGGTTGGATTCCGCAAGCCTGTCGAGCAAGGCATCCGGGAGTTTGCGCAGGCTTTCGTAGCGGGTCGGGTGCTCGACGCTCAGGTAGGCGACGCCGGCGCTGACGATCAGCAGGCTCAATCCGAGGGTGATCGCGGCGGGGGCGAGGACGACGCGCCGGATGAGACTGCGCCGGCGGTCGGCGGAAGTCACGATCACGTCGATCGTCTCGAGGATGGTCAGCCCGACGGAGCGAGCGACCTGCTGGGAGTTGCGGAAGACGTGGTCAATGACCTCGGCGAGGATGACGAACACAATTCCGGCGCAGCACCCGAGCAGAAGGGCGACGATCATGATCGTCCGGGTCTGCGGCGAGACGGGAACGTGTGAGCCTCGGGCGGCCTGGTCCTCGGTGAACGTGACCGCGCGTCCCTGCTCGTTGGCCGCGAGGATCGGCTCGATGCGCCCGAGGACGTCGCGATATCCGTTGCACTCGGCCGCGGCGAGGTCGATTTCACCGATCAGGCGGGCGAAGGTCTCCTGCTGATCGAGGACGCGGTCCTTGGCGACGGTGAGCTTGTCAATCTTCTCGATCGTGGATGCGAGGCGCGTCTCGAACTCCCGGGTGTGCTGCTCAAGGGTGTCGATCTGGTTCTTGATGCGGTCGTTTTCCTGGCGCCACTGGATGAGGATCGGATCGTCGCTGGCGACCAGCCGGGGGTCGGCGGTTTCGACCGGCTGGTTGGAGGCGACCTGATCGTCCGTGCGGCGCTGGGTGAAGAGGCGCTCCTCGAGCCGGGCGCGTTCAGCGCGAAGCTGGACGATCTCCGGGTGCTCGTCGAGCATGCCCCGGTCGAGCTTGAGCTTCTCGATCTGGTCGTCGATGGATTTGATCGCGGTGGCGATCCGGACGGCCTCGGCGCTGAAAAGCAGACCCGGTCCCGGTTCGGCGCCGTCCCGCGCGCCGACGGCGATGCGCATCTGCGTGGACCGGTAAAGTTCCTGAAGCCCGGACATGTCGATCGCCGCGGTTTTGAGGCGCAGCTCCAGGTCGCGGCGTTCGCGCTGAAGATCCTCGAGGCGATCGGCGACCGTCGAGGGGTTGTGCGGATCGATGTAGGGATTCTCGAGACGGAGCAGGGAGAGCTGCTTCTGAGTCGCGGTCAGGTGCGCGGTGGCGTCGTCGAGGCGGTTCGTGTACCAGGTCTTTTTGCCTTCGAGAACTTCACGGATGCGCGTCCGCGTGTCCTCGACGTAAAAGGTGCGCAGGGCGTCGACGAGCTTGACGCCGAGATCGGGGTCGGGGCCGGTGTAACGAATTTCGACCAGGTCCAGGTGCTGGGTCCGCTCCTTGCTGGAGACGGAGATGTTGCCGATCAGCGAGCGGCCGAGCGCTTCGGCGCGGGCCCGGGCGTCCGGCGTGAGTTCACCGTCGGAATCGCGGTCGTTCAGGTCGATCAGCCCGAGCTTGATGACGGCTCTCGCCATCGCGGCGGGCGCCACGATGTCACGTTCGAGCGTCTGCCGGAAGTAAGCGAACGAGCCGATGCCTTCGGTCGTCGGCAGGTCGATCAGGATCGGGTCGTCACGGCGCTCAAAGCGCGTGCTGGCGGTATACGTGCGCGGGTAGTTCAGGCTCGCGATGAACGTTGCGGCGGCGACGATGCAGAACGGAAAAAAGAACAACCACCGGCGCAGCGAGATGATCGCCAGACCGTTGTGGACGGCCTTGCGAAGCTCATGAAACGGCCGGTCCGCCAAGTCGGGCGGGGCGGTCGGAGTCCGCGAAGCGGTTTCCGCGTAGACCGTGCTGGATGAGTTCTGTTTTTTCTTCAAGGAACGCTTCCGTCCCGGGATACTGGCGCGATCCGCAACGTTGTACGACTGATAAGCCGCAGTTGTGTTTTCGGACACGTTCGGTGCGTTCTTAAGACGGATTTGTCAGGCCGGCGAACCGTGGGCTGAGGGAAGACGTCGCGGCAGGTTCGGCGCGGCGAGGGCTGCGGATGTCTTATCGGACTTGCGCGCAGGACGGAGCGGGAGCGGCTGACTCAGAGACGGACCGCGGATGCCAGCATGACGGAAACGGCGCCCGGATGGACCGCCCCCCCGGTCATCGGTACAAACGCGGCGTACTTCGATAATCGGAAGGGCGAGGAACCGCAAACATGATCTCAGACCGGAAAGCGTCAAGAACGAGGTGGAGCCCCGCGACAGCGACGGCGTGGACCGGTCTTGTGATGATCGCGGCGGTCTGCGGATGTGCGCCGGGCGGCGGGGGCGGCGGCGGCCTGACGGTTACGGTTTCGGGTGGGCTGAACCGGATCGCGTGCGTCGGCGACTCGCTCACGCTGACGGCGGCGGCGGCAGGGGGGACGGCGCCGCGCACCTTCCGGTGGTCGCAGGAGCGCGGACCTGACGTGCTGGGGGACGCGGTCGTGACCGGATCAACGTTGACGACCGGCGCCTTCGCAGAGGAGGGGGAGTACTCGTTTCGCGTGCTCGTGACGGATTCGGGCGGTGCGGTTGAGGATGCGTGGGTGCTGGTGCGCGTCGGACCTGAGGGCGGCTGCGACGAGGGGTTTGAGGTCATCATTGATGCGCCGGAGTCCGTCGGGTTTTCTCAGACGGCGACGCTGACGGCGTTCGCGGCGTCGGCGGGCGAGGTGGAGTATTCGTGGGAGGTCCGGTCGGGATCGGCTGATCTGACCGCGACGGAGGGCGCGAGCACATCGTTTGAGGGGGCGTCGCTGGGGCGGGTGACGGTCCGCCTCACTGCGCGGGAGACGGACACAGGGTTGATCGCAACGGCGGAGGCGAGCGTGGACGTCGTGCCGACGATCACCGTGCAGGATCTGCACCTGCTGCGCATCGGGGACACGCTGGACATCGGGGCGACGTTTGAACCGGAGGCCGAGGGCGCGGCGTTTGCGTGGACGGTGGAAGACGGCGAGGCCGACCTTGTGAACGCGGACGGCGCGGAGGCGACGGTTTCGTCGGACGCGGCGGCGACCGCGACGCTGCGGATCGCGGTGACGGTTCCGGCGCAGTCCGGGGACGCCGAGACGGTGACGGCGACGCGGGACGTGTCGGTGGTGGTCGTCGCGGATTTTGCGCCGCGGGTTGTTCTTGAGACCGAACTCGGCGACCTTGTGTTCGAGCTGGAGGGCGAGGCGGCGCCGTTGAACACGGCGAATTTCCTGCGCTACGTGGACGAGGGGTTCTACGACGGCGTGACGCTGCACCGGTACAGTTGCGAGCGCGACTTTCAGACGCAGGAATGCCGTCAGCCTTTTGTCATTCAGGGCGGCGGATACACGGTCGGCGACGCGGGGCTGGAGTTGAAGGAACCGACGCACGATCCGGTCGCGGGGGAGCAGGACAACGGTTTGAGCAACACGCTGCACACGGTGGGGATGGCGCTGGCGTCGAACGATCCGGACACGGCGAGCACGCAATTTTACATCAACCTCAATGACGAGAACGAGCGTCTCGACGGGACGTTCACGGTCTTTGCCCGCGTGGCGTCGGGCACGGAGATCGTTGACGCCATCACCGAGATGGAAACGCGCGCGGACCCGATCACCGGCGGACGGGACGAGCTGCTGGTTGATCCGGTGGTCATGACCCGTGTTCGGCGGGAGTAGGCGCGGCGGACGGACTCGAGGAAGCATCAGGGAGGGCGGGTTTGCCCGAGATCACCGGATTCGCGCTGCTGACGTTTTCGGCGGTGTTCTTCGTCGTCGATCCTTTCGCGGTGATCCCGATGTATCTCGCGGTGACCGCGGGCGACGCGGCGGAGAAGAAGCGGAGGACGGCGTTCCGCGCCGCGGCGGCCTGCACGATCACGCTGCTGACCTTCGCGCTGGCGGGGAGCCTGATCTTCAAGGTGTTCGGCGTGACGCTGGCGGCGTTCCGCATTGCGGGAGGGGTGCTGCTGTTTCTGATGGCGCTGGACATGCTGCGCGCGCAGCGTTCGCGGACGCGCAGCAGTCCGGAGGAGGAGCGCGAAGGCGCGATGAAGGAGGAGGTTGCCGTCGTACCGGTCGGGATTCCGATGCTCGCCGGACCGGGGTCGATCGCGACGGTCATCGTTTTGATGGGGCAGGCCGGCGGTTCGTGGGTGCGATCCGCGATCGTGCTGTCGGCGATCGCGGCGACGGGCGCGGCGACGTACCTGCTGCTGCGCAGCGCCGGCGTGCTGGAGCGGGCGCTGAAGCAGACGGGTCTGAACATCCTCAACCGTCTGATGGGCCTGATGCTGGCGGCGATGGCGGTGCAGTTCATCATCCTGGGGGTGAAGGAGGCGGTTCCGCAGGTGCTGGGTTCGACGTCGGTTTCGAGCTAGCGATGCGTTCGCGGTGGATGACAAGGCGGGCCTTGAACCACGCATTGAAATCCGAGACTTCGAGCGGACCGCCGAAGACCTCCGCCACCCAGATGCGCAGGTGCGGCGCGAGTTCCGGCATGTGCCGCACGTCGACGCCGGGATCGGAGGCGATCTTGTTCCAGCCGATCCGGCCGTCCCCCTGTTTCGCCGTGCGGTAGACCACGCCCTGATCCGTGAGCGCGACGAACGATGTCGCCCGCTTTGTCCGGATGAGCCTCATGACCGCCGACCACGCCGCCAGTCCGAACGCGACGAAGGCCAACCCCTTCAAGACCAGGGGGTAGGCGTCGCCGCCGACCAGCGCGTCCACGAGGATGCCCGTCGCCACCTGGGCGACGATCCAGGACACCAGGACGGGCGCCAGGTAGTCTGTCCACTGCCGTCGCGCGCGCCAGACCCGGGTGTGCTCGTCGTACTCGAAACCGCATTCCGGGCAGCGGTGTCGCGGGGGGAGACCGTGCAGATCGTAATCGCAGAACGGACAGGCGCTCAAGGGTTCGGTCGGCACGGGACAAGATTGTAAGTCTTCGCGGAAGCAAGTCTTGCGTTGTATGAGGCACGTCAGGCGGGGGAGGTCGAGGGCGGCCCTTTCCCGCCGCGCTGCGGAAGGGACTCGACTCCGGGTTAATCCTGTCTAACGAAGCTTCTCGGACAGTCCGCGGGATCATTAATGTACGCGGAGGGAGACGAGAGCTGGTTGCGAGGTCGGGGTCCGACGGGCGAAGCGGCGGCGTCCGGGCTTGGCGGGCGTGGGGTGAGCCTGGAAGACCCGGATGTCGGCGGGCTTTGCGGGACTTGTCCGAAGGATCCGACCTCGCCGCCCTCTCGCAGAGGCTCCCGGCGGAGTTCGACGCCGGCCGGCAAGGGGCTGGTCTGCGACCTGATGTGATCGAGTTCCGTCGTCGTCAAACGAGGAGGACACGCGATGAAGAAGGTTCTGGCGATCGTGGCGGTGGTCTTTGCGGTCGGGGCGTACGCGGAAAGCGCGTTCGGACAGTGCGAGCGGCGCTGCCACCGTGCGGCGCGGGAAGGTCAGGCGGCGTGCGAGGAGCAGTTGCATCAGCACCTGCGGCATTGTGCCGAGGAGTGCGGCGACAACCGCGAGTGCCTTGAGGCATGTCGGGCGCGGGCGGAGCATGCGTATCAGGAATGCCTCGAGGACGTGCGCTGCAATTTCGGCTGCTGCGTGGGCATGTGTGAGGGACTCGAGCATTGCCGCCGTGAGTGTGCCGGCGACCGCCGCTGCTACCGCCGTTGCAAGCAGGGCGTGATCGAGCGGGGTCAGCGCTGCCGCCGTGAATGCGCGGCCTGATTCAGGTAGGACTTGCAGGTCGGTCGAGGGGGGGCGGTTCCTTGAACCGCCCCCCTGGTTTTGCGCCCCGGTCGAAGGCGCCGCTTCCGCGCGGATCGCTCACCACCGCATTCCGGCCGACCCCCGCTGAGCCGCGATCATGTCCCGGACCGGGGGTTCACGCGGTTGCGGATTGCCTCCGCGGCGGTTTGCGCCGACACTTCGGCCAGCGCCGGACGCCTTCCGCGTCCGGTCCGGAGCGCGCCTCATGTACAAGTGGTTTCTGGTCGGGCGGTATCTGCGCACCAAGCTGGTGGCGTTTTTCGCGATCTGCGCGGTCATGCTCTGCGTGGCGATGATGCTCGTCGTGCTCAGCGTGATGGGCGGTTTCCTCGACATGGTCAAGGAGCGGTCGCGCGGGCTGCTGTCGGATCTGGTCGTGGACAACGGGTCGCTTCAGGGGTTCCCGTTTTACGCGGAGTTTTCCGCGCACCTGAAAGCAAAGCACGCGGACCTTGTCGCGGCCACGACGCCGGTGATCTACAATTACGGGGTGCTGCGCTCGCCGCGCAATTATTACACGAAGCCGGTGCGCGTGGTGGGCGTCCGGCTTGACGAGTACCGGACGGTCAACGACTTCGGCGCGAGTCTCTACTACGATCGCTACTATCCCGGAACGACGCACCTGGGTCCGCAGCAGCAGCCGCTGGCGGGCGTGGGCGAGGACAACAAGCTGCGGCTGCCGGACGAACTGGAGGCGGCGAACCGGGCGTGGCGCGCCCGCGAGACCGACCGGGGCGACGCAGCGGCTTATCTGGCGCGGCCGTTTTCGGTGGTCGGCGGCGACGAGCGTGTGTTCGCCACCGCCGCGGACACGGACGAATTCAAGGATCTCCTGTCGGAGCCGGATCTGCGGCCGCGCTGGCACGGCGACGCGCGCCACGGCGTCATCATCGGCACCGACGTGATCAACGACCGCACGGCCAGCGGCGGAACGCGGCGCTTCTTCAAGAAAGGCGAGGCGATGGTGCTGACGGTCATTCCGATGACCGCGTCGGGCGTCGCCAGCGCCGAAGGCATGCCTGCGCTGCCCGTCCGGTACGCCGACGACTCGCGCACGGGGGTCTACGAGATCGACAGTCTCTGCGTTTACGTGGATTTCAGTTACATTCAGGAGCAGCTCGCGATGAACGCGCAGACGCTGGACGACGGGACGATCCAGCCGGCGCGGACGTCGCAGATTCTCATCAGCCTCGAGCCCGGCGTGGACTACCGCGCCGCCCGCGAGACGATCGAGGAGGCGTGGATCGCGTTCCGCGAATCCCTGCCGCTCGCGATCGACGCGCCGGAGCAGGAGCTGCTTTCGTTCGTGAAGGTGCAGACGTGGGAGCAGATGCAGGCCGGGTTCATCGCCGCCGTCGAGAAGGAGAAGAACCTCGTGACGATCCTTTTCGGCGTCGTCATGCTCGTGGCGGTGGTGCTGATCGGGCTGGTGTTCTGGATGATCGTGGAGAAGAAGACGAAGGACATCGGCGTCCTGAAATCGATGGGGGCGTCGAGTCCGGGGATCGCCGGGGTGTTCGTGACGTACGCGGTGGCGATCGGGATCGTGGGGGCGGTGCTCGGGTCGATCGGCGGGTCGGTGTTCGTGCATTACATCAACGAGGTGCAGGATCTGCTGGCGAGCATCAACCCGAGTTTCCGGGTCTGGAGCCCGGACGTGTATTCCTTCGACCGCATTCCGAACGTGGTCAAGGCGCACGACATCCTCTGGATCAGCATCGCCGCGGTGGGGGCGTCGATCCTCGGGGCGCTGATCCCCGCGATCCACGCCAGCGCGGTCTGGCCGGTGCGGGCGCTGCGTTACGAGTGATCCGCGCGGGAACTTCCGACGGAAGCCTGCGTCGAATACGGGGTTCGGAGCCGCACCCACTCGGGGAGAGTCCTTGATGGAAGCCCAGTCTGGAGGAGCAAGTCGTGCGATGACGGCGGCGCTGGTCGTGGTGCCGCTGGGCGCGATGGCGCTGGCGGGGCTGGCGTTGCTTAAGACGGCGTCGTCGTCCGAGTTGAACTCGCGACTCGCCGCGGTGGACGGAAAGTTGTCGCGGCTGGAGGCGGAGCTCGACGACGCCCGGCGCGAGAATCGCGAGCTTCGCCGCGATCTGGACGGGCTTCGCCGCGCCGCACCGTCGGAAGCCGCCGCCGCAACCGGACCGTCGTCGCCCGCGACTCCTTCCGCGCCCGGCGAGACGACGGCGGAGAAGGCGAAACCGGCCGCGTCACCGTCGCCGCTGGGACCGCCCCGTCAGCCTCCCGGAGACGTGCTCCCGCCCCGCCGACCCGGCGACCCCGCGCCGACCCCGCCGTCAGCGCCGCAGCCGAAGTCGAACCCGGACAAACCGGACGCCTCCGCCGCCGGCGTCACGGGGACACTCACGTTCCGGGTCGAGTCGCTGCGCTGGATGAATCCCTCCCGCCGCGACAAGTCGGATTGTTTGATGCTCCGCTGCGCCATCACGAACACGGGCAGCGACCCGGTGAAGATTCCGATCATGACGTTGGAGGAGCTGCGCGACGACGGAAAGCATCAGTCGCACGTCCCGACGGAGCATTGTCCGACGGGCGAGTTCCCCTCCAGCGACGAGATCGGACCGGGAAAAACCGAGATGCGCACGGCCGGATTCTTCGTTCCGAAGGCGTCGCGCTACCGGTTCATGCTCGGCGAGGGGGTGATCGACATCAATCCGTGAGGCGCCAATCCGGTGCGGATGGCGCGGGGGCGCGGCCTTCGCTGCTTTTTGTATTCCCCGATCTTGTAACAAGCTGGTTCAAAACGGAGCCGCGTGGCTTCAGCCCGCGCGAATTCTGTCAAGAATTCCAGCCGGTCGAGCCGGTGGACGACCGTTTTGAAACAGCTTGTAAGTCGTAACCCCGATGCACAGCCCCCCGGGGGCGGAAAACCTCTGTTCTCCGCGGTGCGGACCGGAGATCCGCGATCCGAGACGGTTCGGCCGGATTTCAGAACGCTTTCTTGACGGGCACGGCCCGGTTATTCCTCAAGCGTCCACGCGGGCAGCACGCCGCCTTCCGGGTTGGACTCATCGGGAACGAAGACCTCCTCGAGCGGGATCGACTCCTCGGCGCCGTCGATCCCGCCTGATGCGGTCAGGGTTCCGGTGATGCTTGTCCAAGTGATCGTCGAACCGTCTTCGGAAAGCACGCCGGCGGCGGCTCCGGTGTAACGGGCATCGTTGATCACCAGCAGACCGCTGATGCTCATCTCGACGGCGACGTCAAACGTCCAGGTGACCCCGCCGTCCGCGAAGTCCACGTCGAACGCGGTCAACTCGACGATGATGCCGAGCGTCCCGGACAGGCCGAGGTCGCCGCCCTCGAAGTCGGCGCGGACGAGCGTCTGCGCCGCGCCGAGCACGGCGGTGTCCGCCGCCACCTCCGCCTCGATCAGGAAGCTCGATCCGCCGCCGTCTCCCGTGTCTCCGCCGTCCTCACCGCCGCCGAAATCACCGAGTCCGCCGAGGAGGTTCAGCAGCGCGACCAGCCCGTCCAACTCGTACCGCGCCTGCTGAAAGTCTCCTGCGCTGGTCATTTCGTATGTCGCGGGCGCCAGCGCGAGGAGCGGGCTGACAAAGGGGTCGGCCTCGCTGCGCCAGGCGAACACGCGCGTGCAACCGTCGGCGTCCACTTCAAGACCGGCGGGCGTGTCGGCGCAGGCGTCCGCGGCGTTGCTGACGCCGTCCTGATCCGAGTCGAGCTGCGAGGGCGCGCAGCCGTCGGCGTCCACCGCCTCGCCGGCCGGCGTTGCGGGGCAAAGATCCGCATCGTTGGCGACGCCGTCGCCGTCGACATCGCGGGCGGAGGTCGAGCCTGTGTCCTCGTTCGCGCCGCCGGTCGGAGCACATCCCCCCGCCACGAGGAGCAGGAACAAGGCCGACGCGACGAATCCCGATCCGAGAATGAAGTTCACGCTCCGCATGTTGATCCATCTCCCGCGTAATCGATCGACCGACCCGGGCCGATATGACAGGGTTTACCGACATCGCCCGTTGCGACTCGACGTCGCACGTATTGTCCGGATGCCTGCTCTGGAATTCAAGCGAAGGCGTCCGCGCCGGGGGGTACGTCCCAGAAAACGCGGGCAAAAAAGCCGCATCGGCGACGACAGGTCGATCAAGCGGCGGCGCGACAGGTCGATCGAGCGGCGGTACGACGGGCTTGCGTCCTTACGAGGTCTCTTGCATCCCTCCGGGACTTCGTTTCTCCCGCGCGGGCTTCCCGGCACTGGCGTGCCGGGTTGTTGTCCAGCGCCCCGCTAGGGCTGGGGATTCTTCTTCTTCACCGCCGGGGGTTCCGGTCGCCTCCAGCGAGTTCCACCCCCTGTGCGCCCCTTATCGGAGCTTCAACATACCCCGGAACTCTTCCCCGGGGGCTTCGGCATGTCCGCGACTCTTCCGGAGGGTTATTACGTCCAGCGGCGTGCTGTCCGGGTTTCAACAAACCCGCACCCTTTTTCGTAAGTGCTTCAACACATCCCGCGCCATATCAGGCTGATTTTTGAAGAGGGATGCGAAAAAAATCAACTTCACTACATCTGGAGTTCAGGGAGCGTCCGCGTGCGGCATGATGCCGAGAGGTGAGGGGCGAACCTTGGAAGGGTGGAACGAGGGGAGGCGTCTTGCCCGGGGCATGTCGGCCTTGGTGCGTGGAATAATGATCGCCGCCCGGCGAAATCCTTGAGGGCGGGGACGGTCGGCGGCGCCGGCTGGACCGGGACGCCACGACGAGAGGTGTTATGTTCAGTCGCTTGGTATTCATGCGTCTACGTGCGGCGGAGCAGGCGTTGAAAGCCGGCCGTCTCGACGAGGCTTACCGCCTGGCGAGTGCGGCGGACCTTCGGATTCATCCGCGCGGGAAGGCGGTGCTTGAGCAACTGGTGGAGCCGCTGGCGGAGCGGGCGCGCGGGCATTTCCGCGGGGACCGCTTCGCGGAAGCGCTGGCGGACGTGGACCGGGCGCTGCTGGCGGGGGTGCGGACGGATGAGCTGGCGGAGCTTCGTCGGAACATCGAGACGGTGGTGAGCGTGGTTCATCGGAATCTGGCGTCGCGCGAGCATGCGCTGACGGAGGCGCGGCGGCGGGTGGAGGCGGGATCGCTGGCGGCGGGTCGGCAGATTCTCGAGCACGGGGCGACCGGAGACGCGGAGGCGGCGGTGATCGGTCAGACGATCGAGCGGCGCGCGGCGGAAGCGGCGACGATGATCGAGCAGGCGCGTCAGCGTCTGAAGGAAGGTCAGATCGCGGCGGCGGCGGAGCGGGTCGAGGCGGCGCGTCGTCTTGATGCGCATCATGCGGCGGTGGTGGCGCTGGAGTCCGCACTGGCGAACGAAGCCCTGGAGCGGGCGACGAAGGCGATCCACGAGGGACGGCTCGCGCGGGGGGCGGAGGAATTGAAGGCGCTGCGGGGACTGGCGAGTCAGGATCCGCGCCGCAGGGAGCTGGAGGCGTTTCTACGCGAGGCACGGCGGGCGGCGGATCACCTTCGAGGACATGCGTTCGGCGAGGCACGGAAGTGCGTGGCGGCGCTGGCACAGATGACGCCGGCGCCGAAGTGGGTCGACGCGATGGCCAGGCGTTTGCGCGAGGCGGAGGACATCGACCTGGAGCTGCGCGTCGGACCGCTGGGGCAGTGGGCGACGTGGGAGGCTGCGCCGGCGGGCGCCGCGCGGGTCGTGCCTGCCGGATACGAGGGGCGCGCGGCGCTGGACGAGACGGTGATGCTGGCGGCGGGAGCGGGGACGCGCTCGCCGGCGGGTCCGCGGCATCTTCTGATGCTGGTGGACGGCGGCGGAAGCACGTTGCTGGTTTTTTCGGATCGGTGCAGCGTCGGGCGGGTGGCGGCGGAACATCCGGCGGACATGACGCTTTTCGGCGACCTGGCGGAGCGGCATGCGGAGATCGCGCGGATCGAGGAGGATTATTTCATCTTCGGCACGCGGGACGTCGAGATCGGCGGGCGGATGTACCGTCAGCAGCTTCTGCGGGACGGCGACCGCGTGATGCTCGGGCGGCGGGCGAAGTTTGAGTTCAAGCTGCCCAGCCGCAAGAGCCTGACGGCGGTGCTGACGCTGAGCGACACGACGAAGATGCCGCAGGACGTGCGCACGGTGCTGCTCTTCAAGGATCACGCGACGATCGGAAACGGGTCCACCGCGCATGTGCGCTGTCGTCACGCCGAGCGGGCGATCGTGCTGATGAACCGAGGCGGACGGTTGTGGGCGCAGCCGAGCGGGCTGGACGCGTCCAGCGGGCAGTGGGTGGAGGTCGGCGTGCCGGCGCAGATCGCGGGCGTGAGTTTCGTGCTTCAGCCGTGGCAGGCGAGGACGGCATAGGGGGTTCGGAACTCGCGTTTCGGACCGCGGGCGGGTCGTAAGGCATTCGATCCCGGATGCGCGCAGGGGGAGCGGGCAGAGGCGGGGGGGGCGAACCCGTATGATGGCGAGAGGGAAGGTCAAGACGGACCTCAAACAGGAATTCGATGGCGTTTACGTTCAAGCATGGTGATCGGCCGGTCGAGGGGTACACGATCCAGCGCGCGGTGGGGCGCGGGGGGTTCGGGGAGGTGTACTACGCGGTCAGCGACGGCGGGAAGGATGTCGCGCTCAAGTACCTGCGGGACAATCCGGAGGTGGAGCTGCGCGGCGTCGAGGCGTGCATGAACCTCAAGAACCCGCACCTCATTTCGATCTACGATGTGCGCCAGAGCGCCGCCGGCGAGCCTTTCATCGTCATGGAGTACGTGTCGGGGCCGTCGCTGCGCGACCTGCTGACGGCGGAGCCCGGCGGGCTGGGGTCCGCCAAGGCGCTGTTTTTTCTCAAGGGGATGTGCGAGGGGCTGTCGTATCTGCACGACCGGGGCGTCGTTCATCGGGACTTGAAGCCCGGCAACATTTTCTACGACGACGGGTACGTGAAGATCGGCGACTACGGTCTGTCGAAGTTCATGTCGGTGTCGCGGCACAGCGCGCACACGTCGAGCGTGGGGACGGTGCATTACATGGCGCCGGAGGTGGGGAGCGGGAATTACTCGCGGGCGATCGACGTGTACGCGGTGGGGGTGATGCTTTTCGAGATGCTCACCGGTCGCGTGCCGTTTGAGGGGGCGAGCATGGGCGAGGTGCTGATGAAGCACCTGACGCAGGCGCCGAACGTGGACGGTTTGCCCGAGCCTTTTGCGCGGGTCATCCGCAAAGCGATGGAGAAAGACCCGCAGCATCGTTACGCGACGGTGGACGACCTGATGACGGACGTTCTGGGCGCCGAGGCCGCGCGCAGCAGCCTGTCGGTGTTCAACCCGGAGTTGAGTCTGTCCGTAGCGGCGGCGCGTGGCGCTTCGGATCCGCGTCCCGGCGTTGGGGCGGCGGGAGTCCCCGCGTTCGGACCTCCGCCGCCTCCGCGTGCAGCGCCGCCACCGGCGGTTTCGCCTTACCTTGCGGCCGGCGGCAAGCCGCTGGCGCCGGAAGTTTCGATGGGTCGCGTGCGGTATGCAGGGTTCTGGATCCGGACGGGGGCCGTGATCATCGACAGCCTCGTGCTGCTGCTTCCGACACTTCTGGCGCAGGCGATGCTGCCGGTTCTGGGGGGCGTGATCCTGTCGGTGGTGTACGAAGTGTGGCTGCTGGGATCGTGGCACGGACAGACGGTGGGCAAGCGGGCGTGCGGGATTCGGGTGATCAACGCGGACGGGACGATGCTGGACTCGGGAGACGCGCTGCGTCGGACGTTGGCGAGCTTTCTGAGCACGTTCACGCTCGGGTTCGGGTATCTCATGGCGGCGTTCGACGACCGGAAGCGCGCGTTGCACGATCGGATCGCCAACACGCTGCACATATATGCGGACGAGGACGTGCCGATGGGAGCGCGAAAGGCGGCGGCGTGAGGTGGAATAGCGAAGGTCGAAGAGCGAATGATGAATTGAATGCAGAATGCAGAATGCAGAATGCAGAATTAAGAATGAAGAATACGGGGTGCTGTGATCAACCGATGACCGAGAGATTTTCTCTGGCTAACAGCCAGCAGCTTGGGGCTAGTAGCTAGCCGCTTGGAGCTAGCGGTTTTGGGCTTGCAGCGGATTTTCACGATGGCGTACACCTTCAAAAACGGCGACCGGCCCCTCGAGGGTTACACGATCCAGCGCGGCGTGGGGCGCGGGGGATTCGGAGAAGTGTATTACGCCTTGAGCGACGGCGGGAAGGAAGTGGCGCTGAAGCACCTGCGGGACAATCACGCGGTGGAGCTTCGCGGCGTGGCTCAATGTCTGAACCTCAAGAGCCCACACCTGGTGAGCATTTTTGACGTCAAGCAGAACGTCGAGGGCGAGCACTTCCTCGTGATGGAATACGTGTCTGGTCCGAGCCTGCGCGAGCTGCTGATCGAATCGCCGAAGGGGCTGGGCGTGCAGAAGGCGTTGTACTTCCTGCGCGAGATCGGGCAGGGGCTGGCGTATCTGCACGACCGGGGCATTGTGCATCGGGATCTGAAGCCGGGGAACATTCTCTGCGACGAGGGGCGGGTGAAGATCGGCGACTACGGTCTGTCGAAGTTCATCACCGTGTCCCGGCACAGCGCACAGACCTCGAGCGTGGGGACGGTGCATTACATGGCGCCGGAGGTGGGCAGCGGGAGTTACTCGCGCGGCGTGGACATCTACGCGCTCGGCGTGATTCTGTATGAGATGCTGCTGGGGAAGGTTCCCTTCGACGGATCGAGCATGGGGGAGGTCGTCATCAAGCATCTGACGGCGCAGCCGGAGGTGGACGAGCTTCCCGCGCCGTTTCCGCGGGTGATCCGCAAAGCCTTGGCGAAGGATCCGAAGGATCGTTACGCGACGGTGCAGGAGATGATGGCGGAGGTGTTCAACGAGCCGGATTTCGAGCGATCGCTGGCGGGGTTCGAGCCGATGAGCCTGACGCGCGCCGCCGGACGCTTCGCCGCGGCTGCGGGCGTTGCGGTTCCGACGGGCGGATCGAGCGGGGGTCGCGGACTGGGTTCCGAATCCTTGTTGACGCCTTTTGCGCCGACCCTTGCCGCGGAGGCGCCTGAATCTGGAGAGCCGGATGAGGCGGCGCGGGCTTCGCTGGCGAGGCGTCGAAGCTGGGCGGTGAAGCTGCTGGCGCTGGGGGCGCTGCTTCTGGCGTTCGCTCCGGTGAGCGTGGTGGTCGAGGCGATCGACGGGCGCATCGGGGGGACGGATGTGGCGATCCTGGTGGTGTGCGGGGCGCTGGCGCTGCAGGCGTTCGCGGTCGGGGCGTGGTTGTATCGCCGGCCTTCGCCGAAGGGCGAGCGCCTGGCGCTGCCGCTTCAGCATTCGTTCGTGACGACGCGGCGGGGGAACCTGGATGAATTGATGACGCGGTACCTGAGCCTGCTGGGCTACAAGGTCGGGGAGCGGGAGCCGATGATCTGGCGGTTCAAGCGCGGGAGCAAAAGCGGAGAGTGGACGGACGACATCCGCAAGTGCAAGACGCGGCTGACGATCGCGGGGTTCGAGGCGGACGGAGGATTGCGGTTGAACTGCTCGCTGGAGATGGACGGAAGCTGGGGCTGCTGGGTGACGCAGCGGGAGATGCGGGTGCTGGCGGGCGAGTTGCGCGGGCTGGAGGGCGTGCTCGGTGAAGCGCCGGAATCGAAGGTGGAATCGAGACCGCTGTCGCCGGAGTTGGACGCCGTCATTGAGCGCGGGGTCGAGCGGTGGGTGGCGTCGGTGATAAAAGACTGAATAGCGAATTGCGAAGAGCGAATAACGAATGAATTCGGAATGAAGAATGCGGAATGCGGAATTGGGGATGCGAGGGGGCATGACTTCGCGAGGTGCGGACCGGAGGTCTGCGGTCCGAAGGGCGCTAACCAGAGGTTTGGAGCTAACAGCTTGTTGAGGCTAACAGCTTGGGGCTAGTAGCTTGGAGCCAGCAGCTAACAGCTCGCCGCCGGGAACTACGATGGCATTTACGTTCAAACATGGGGACCGCGTTCTGGATCAGTACACGATCCAGCGTGCCGTGGGGCGCGGGGGATTCGGAGAGGTGTATTACGCGCTGAGCGACGGGGGGCGCGAGGTGGCGATCAAGCACCTGCGCGACAATCCGGACGTGGAGCTGCGCGGCGTGGCGCATTGCATCAACCTCAAAAGCCCGCACCTGGTTTCGATTTTCGACGTGCGGAAGAACGAGCACGGCGAGTACTTCATCATCATGGAGTACATTTCGGGGGCGTCGCTGCGCGATCTTCTGACGGCGGAGCCGCACGGACTGGGCGTGGCGAAGGCGGTGTTTTTCCTCAAGGGGATCGCGTCGGGACTTTCATACCTGCACGAGCGCGGCATCGTGCATCGGGATCTGAAACCCGGGAACATTTTTTACGACGACGGGTACGTGAAGATCGGGGATTACGGGCTATCGAAATTCATCTCGGTGTCGCGGCACAGCGTTCAGACGGCGAGCGTGGGGACGGTGCATTACATGGCGCCGGAGGTGGGGAGCGGTTCGTATACCCGCAGCATCGACGTTTATGCGCTGGGGGTGATTCTTTACGAAATGCTGCTGGGCCGCGTGCCCTTCGAGGGGGCCAGCATGGGCGAGGTGCTGATGAAGCACCTCACGCAGCAGCCGGAGGTGGACCGCCTGCCCGCGCCTTTCGCGCAGGTGATCCGCAAGGCGCTGGCGAAGGATCCGAAGGATCGTTACGCGACGGTGGACGAGATGATGCAGGACGTGCTCGGCGTGGAGGACGTGCAGCGCAGCCTGGCGGGATTCAATCCGGAGATGAGCCTGACACATGCGGCGCGGGCGGGATACGCGGAGCGGTTTGACTCGCCGCGTCCGTCGCCGAACCCCAGGCCTGCGGAGCGCGGAGCGGCGTGGGCGCCTCCTCCGCCCCCGCCGATCGGCGCCCCGGAGCCTGCGGCGACGTTGATTCCGCGACGCGACCGGACGCAACGGATGCTGCTGACAGGCTTGATGGCGGTCGGGATGAGCTTCCTTTCGGGTCTGGCGACGGCGGCGATGAGCGAATTCCGGACGGAGGAGCTGGCGGCGTCGGCGGGGCTGATGACGCTGGCGGGATCGGGGGGAATTCTGCTGGGGCGGAAGGTGCTGGGGTGGTTGGGGGCGAGCGCGTATCCGACGTGGGCGAAACGGGTGGTGATGCTGGTGTGTGCCGGGTTGCCGCTGCTTTTCGGGGCGGCGCCGGCGCTGTCGGATTCACGGGTGGACGGGGACGGAGGGGCGATGCTGCTGAGCCTGCTGATCCTCGTGATGTTCGCGGACTGGTCGAAGGCGATTCATTTCGGGTCGTGCGGGGCGTTGAACGCGGGCGACGCGTTCCGCAAGGCGCTGGGCGCGTTTGCGGCGGCGGTTCCGCTGGCGGGCGTGTTGGACGGCGAGCCGGCGGCGATGTTCGGCTCGGCGGCGATCGCGATGGCGATCACGCTGGTGCTTCAGGCTTCGGGGTGGTGGCTTCAGCCGGCGAGCGGCGCGGCGCCGGCGACAAAGCCCGCCGGAGCAGGCGGCGCGGCCGAGGCTCCGTTTCATCAGGTTGAGAAGCGGTTACGCGACGGCGCGGTGTTCTTCAGGATGCAATACCCGCGGAGCTGGAACGTCGCGAGTCCGACGGCGCCGCCGGTCAGTCCCGCGCCGCCGCATTGGGTTGGCGGGCCGCAGGAGGCGGGCGTGCAGCCGGGTGGAGCCGGACCTGCGGGAGAAGCGGCGGCGGACGTGCCGCCTCAACCGGCGCTTCGATCCGGGTTTGCGCGGGCGTTCTGGAGCATCGTGGCGTTCACGCTGCTGATCGGGGTGGTGGTCAGCGTGGTGGCGCTGGCGGTGATGGGGCGGACGATGAACACGCCGCAGGCGCCGATCATCGCGCTGATCGGGTGCGCGATGGGGTCGTTGTTTGCGCTGAGCAAGACGACGGTGCGTCGGCGCGTCGGGTTCTGGCGGGAGACGATGCGGCCCCTCCTGCTGGCGGGGACGGCGACGGCGATCGGCGCGGCGATCACGCTGATCGCGGATCCGCCGATGTCGCGCGGCTACCGTCAGTTTTATGAGGGTGTCTATCCGAACGGGCAATACGTGTATCAGCAATACACGTGGCGGAACCACAATGTCCGCCCGGCGATGATTCCGGTGCTGGTCGCGTCGTCGCTGATGTTCGTGACCGTTGCGGCGGCGCGGGGGCGGAGGAGCGCGGCGCCTCGCCCGTTTCTGATGACGGATTCGTCGCATTCCGGGGCTGCGCCGCCGCCGCGGCCGTCGGCGGGTCCGGCGGGGAATCTGTAACGAACGCGCGTTTCCCCGCCGAAGCGTCGCCCGTATAATCGGCGTCATGCCGAAGCTGGGCGTCAACATTGATCACGTCGCGACGGTGCGGCAGGCGCGTCGCACGGACGAGCCGGACCCGGTCTGGGCGGCGGTCGAGGCGGAACTGGGCGGCGCGGACGGCATCACCTTCCACCTGCGCGAGGATCGTCGTCATATTCAGGATCGGGACGCGCGTGTTCTTCGTCAGACGGTGGGCGTCAAGCTCAACATGGAGATGGCGATCGCGGAGGAGATCGTCGCGTTCGCGGAGGAACTGGCCCCGGATCAATGCACGCTCGTTCCCGAGCGGCGCGAGGAGCTGACGACCGAGGGCGGGCTGGACGTCGTCCGGTTTCACGGGCGCGTGAAGGAGGTTGTCTCGCGGTTGTCGTCGCGCGGGATCCTCCTCAGCGCGTTCATCGAGCCGCTGGACGATCAGATCCGGGCGTCGGCCGACGCGGGGTTTCAGGCGGTCGAATTGTGGACGGGGCGGTATGCGCATGCGCCGAACGCGCGCGAGCACGGGCGGGCGCTGGACGAGATTCGGCGCGCGGTGGAGGTTGCGCGATCGGCGCGGCTGGAGGTTCATGCCGGACACGGGCTGACGTACCGGAACGTGCGTGCGCTGGCGGGGCTCGCGGGGTTGTCGGAGTTCAACATCGGACATTCGATCGTGGCGCGGAGCGTGTTCGTCGGGTTCCGGGAGGCGGTGCGGCAGATGAAGCGGCTGATTGCGCGCCCGAGAGGGGCGGAGGGAGTCGAATGATGCGCGGGGGACCGCCGATGCAAGGGTCGATGACGGCGCTGGTGACGCCTTTCCGGGACGGTCGGGTGGACGAGGCGTGCCTGGCGCGTCTCGTGGATCGTCAGATCGAGGGCGGGACGGACTGGCTGGTTCCCTGCGGGACGACGGGGGAGTCTCCGACGCTCAGCGAGGAGGAGCACGACCGGGTGATCGACGCGGTGATCGGCGCGGCGCGCGGTCGGCGTCCCGTGCTGGCGGGGGCCGGGTCCAACTGCACGGACAAGGCGGTGAAGCTGTCGAAGAAGGCGGCGACGGCTGGGGCGTCGGGGATTCTCAGCGTGGTTCCGTATTACAACCGTCCGACGCAGGAGGGGTTATACCGGCATTTTGCGGCTGTCGCGGAGGCGGTCGAGCTGCCGATCGTGTTATACAACGTGCCGCTGCGGACGGGGCAGTCGCTTGCGAACGAGACGGTGGTCCGGCTGCGGAACCGGTATTCGAACGTCGTGGCGCTGAAACATGCGACGGGGTCGGTGGCGGGGGTGGACGAGTTGCAGGCGCAGTGCGACATCGTCGTGCTCAGCGGGGATGACTCGATCACCTGGCCGCTGATGGCGCTGGGGGCGCGAGGCGTGATCAGCGTGATCAGCAACCTGGTTCCGACGTGGATGAAGGAATTGGTGGACGCGGCGTTGCGCGGCGAGGGGGGACGGGCGCTGGCGTGTCACCGGAAGCTGGCGGACCTGGCGGACGGGATCGGTCGTTTCGGGCCGAACCCGCAGCCGATCAAGACGGCGATGGCGCTGTGCGGATTGCTTTCGGAGGAGTTCCGGCTGCCGCTGTGTTCGCTGGACGCCAAGGCGAAGGGCGAGATCGCGGCGTTGTTGAAGAAGCACGAGATCGGTTGAGGGGTGGTCGTCGGGGGTTTGCGCGTCGAGGCAAGGCCGTGGGGGAACTGGTGGGACAGCACGCGCTGCAACGGCAGGAACACCGGTTTCCGGTGAAGGTTCTGTTGTATGCGGTCTGGATCGCGTCCGGGTTGCTTTTCTGGCATGCGGGGTACGCGCTGTGCGCGCCGGTGGATCCGGAGTCGAGCCTGAGTTGGGCGTCGGGGGGGCGGATTCTGGCGGGCTTTGTGCCCGTGGCGCTGCTGGCGGGCTTGACGGCGGGCGCCGCGACGGCGGTGGCGGGGCGGTGGGCGGTGGACGCCGGGGTGTTCGCCGCGGCCGTGGGCATGTCGACGCTGTCGGTGCGCGGGGGGACGGTTGAATCTCTGCTCCTGCGGCGCGCGGATGCGGGCGCGGGATCCGGGGGGCTTGCGGTCAGCTTCGCGGGAGAGGCGCTGGCGTGGATCGCGGTGTTCGTGCTCGCGGGGTGGATCAGCGGGCGGGTCGCGCGGATGCTGGGGCTGACGGGGCCGCGTGAGGCGAGCGGCGCGTCGGCGATGACGACGATGCTCGACGGGTTCCTCGCGTTGCGCGAGGGGTCGCCTTTGTCTCGCGGGGAGCGCGTGACGGGGCTGACGCATGCGGCGGTGGCGGGCGCGTTGGCGGCGGCGTTGACGATCGTGTTCTGCGTGGACCTGTCGCGGCGACCGGTCTCGCACGGACAGGCGATCTTTGTGTGTTCCGCGTCGGCGTGGCTGGCGACGTATTTTACGTTCAAGCGTTTTCCGGTGCGGACGGCGTTGTACCCGGCAGCGGGGGTCGCGGCGGCTTGCGTGGCCGGGCATTTGATCGCGATGCTCTCGGGCGGAAAGGGCGACTTGCCGCCGAACCTGCCGTCATCGCCGTTTCTGCGGGCGTTGCCGATGCAGGCGGTGGCGGGCGCGGTCGGCGGGGCGCTGCTGGGATTCTGGTTCGCTTTCGATCCGGGCGCGTTTGCGGCGCGGCGAGACGGCGAAGGTGCAGCGGCATCGTCCGATGCTTCGAGGAAAGCTCGAGGTCGCCGATGAGACTGCGTCGCCTGCCGCTCAGCGCGTACGACGAGCTGCGCCTGCAGTTTCTGCGCGAAACGGAGCGGACGCTCGCTTACGCCCTCGCCCACCCGGAGGAGTTCCCGCGGATCCCGGCGGTGGAGGTGGGGAAGGGGCGGTTCAGCCGGGCGTTCGCGGAGCAGTTCTGGGCGGATGTTCTGGCTTCGTGACGCGGATCAGCGCTTGCGGAACCGCAGGACGTAGTTCTCCTCGAGGTCAGACGTGTCCGGCGCCTCGATCAGGGTGAAGCCGTCGGACTCGATCTCGGCGATGACTTCCTCTCGCCCCGCGCGGACGTGATCGAGGATCCAGTCCCGGCTGACGCCCGGGATGCGGATGAAGTCGATGATGATGAGCTGCCCGCCGGGCCGGAGGGCGTGGCGGATCGACGCCATCGTCGAGCGCGGATACTCAAAGTGATGATACGTGTCGCAGATGAAGGCGACGTCGACCGAATTCGGCGGAAGCTCGACCGAGTCCTCCTTGCAGACGACGGGCACGACGTTGGCGAGGCGTTCGTGCTCGGCGAGGAGGCGGATGTGCTCGACGAAGCCGGGCATGAGGTCGACGGCGTACACTTTGCCGCCGTCGCCGACCGCGCGGCTGAAAAGAAGCGTGAAGAACCCGGTTCCCGCGCCGATGTCGGCGACATGCTGCCCGTCCTTCAAGCCGATCCACGTCGTGAGGCGTTCGCGTTCGCGGTAGATCTCGCGGCTTTCCGCCTCGAACCGGGCGACCCAGGTTTCGACCGGCTCGGTCCGGTAGGGGGCGTTGATGCCGGGCTTGACGCTGGTTTCGCGCGGGCGGTCGACCTCGGCGGCGCGCGGAGCGCGGCAGGCGCCGGCGGTCGCAGCGACGGCGACGATCGCGGCGAGGACGACGTTTGCGTGACGGCGGGCAAGCGAGGTCAGACCGCCCTCGTTCCCGTGAGGATCCTGCAAGGCGCGAATTGTCATGCTGCAAAGATATATCGCGGGCGCCGCGTTGAAAAGCAGGATGTGCCGGTCCTAACATCGACAAGCGGCCGGCGTCGCCGGCGAGGCGCGCCGCCGGCGCGGGATGAGCACTTGACGTGATGTACTTCGACCACGCGGCAACGAGCTGGCCGAAACCGCCGGAGGTGCTTGCGGCGATGCAGGCGTGCCTTGAGCGAGCGGGCGGAAATCCCGGCCGGTCCGGGCACCGTGCCGCGCTCGAGGCGCACCGGACGTTGCAGGAGGCGCGACGGAAGGTCGCCCGACTTCTCGGCGGCGTCGATCCGGACCGGGTTGTGTTCACGTTGAACGGCACCGACGCGCTCAACTTGGCGATCAAGGGAGCGGCGCGCCCCGGCGATCACGTGGTTTACACCGCCGCGGACCACAACAGCGTGCGCCGCCCGGTGCATGCGCTGACGCTGCGCGGCGTCGTCACGAGCACGTGCGTGAGCGTCGACGGCGCCGGCGTCGTGGACCCGGACGAGGTGCGGCGCGCGATCACAAGGCGGACGCGGCTCGTCGCCCTGCCTCATGCGAGCAACGTAACCGGCGCGATCCAGCCGGTGCGGGACGTGATCCGGGCGGCGCATGAGCATGACGCGCTGGTGTTGCTGGACGCCGCGCAAACCGCCGGCGTGCTGGATCTGGACCCCTCCGATCCTGGCGCCGACCTCGTCGCCTTTCCCGGGCACAAGGCGCTGCGCGGACCGACGGGCGTCGGCGTGCTTTACGTGGGTTCGCGCGCCGAGCTTCAACCCCTGCGCGAGGGTGGAACCGGCGCCGAGTCCGACAGTCCGCTTCCACCCGAGGCGCTGCCCGCGAGGCTGGAGGCGGGCACGCCGAACACCGTCGGGATCGCAGGATTGTCCGCCGCGCTGGACGGGGTTCGCCCCGAGGCGGCGTTGGCGCATGAGCGGGCGTTGCTTCGGCGGCTTGTCGCGTGCCTCGATCAGACCCGGGGGATTCACGTTCTCGGTCCGGCGGATGTCGAGCGCCGCGTGGGGGTTCTCTCGTTGACGATCGAAGGGATCGATCCTCAGGACGCGGCCGCAATTCTTGACGAGTCGTTCGACATCGCGGTGCGCGCCGGGCTGCACTGCGCGCCGAACCTGCACCGGGCGCTGGGCACGTACCCTGCCGGGGCGCTTCGGGCGTCCTTCGGCGTCTCGAACACCGAGGCTGAAGTGGACGCGCTGGCGGAAGCGCTGAAGCAGATCGCCGCGCAGGGATGACGGTGCTGCCGTCCGGGAAACCGCTCGCGCGTCACTCGTCCTTGACGGAGGTGTGATCGTGGATAATCACCCACGCGCCCCCGGTCTTGCGGAACACAAGGCTGAACGCGCCGCCGACCGGTTTCTCCCGATCAAGCCGCCAGGCTCCCAGCACCAGCGCCGCGTCCGGACCGAGCACGGTGACTTCGAGGTTGTCGAAGGTCAGCCTCCCCATCGCGGTGCGATCCGGGTAGCGGGTCTTGAACCCGTCCAGCGTTTCTTTCCAGCCGCGAGTGACGCGCCCGCCCGAACTGAACGTCAGGTTCGGCGAGTTCCAGTATCCGCGCATGAAACCCTCGACGTCGCCGCGGTTCCACGCCTCCTCCTGATTCCTGAGAACGCGAGCGACCTCGCCGGCCGCCCCAGGGTCTGCGGGCGCGGCGGACTCCTGCACCCAGGTCGGGGCGGGCGACGGCGCCGGGTCCGCCGCGGCGACACCGAGAACCGCCGCAGCGCCGGCCAGCGCCGCGACGACCGCGCCTGACCGGAGACGCCTTCCGCCTTGTCGAATGATGCGTGCGTCCGCCTTCATGATGCGCCTCCCTCTTGCAATCCGCCGAATTCAAGCCCGGTCATCGCCGTGATGACGCGTCGTCGCGCGGGATACGCCGCGCTTCGCCGGAGTCGTCAAGAAGGTCGTCGAGTTCCTCGGACTCCGCAAGATCGCTCGTCACGACGCCTTCCTTCAACCGCTGAAGATAACGCTCAACGTCCTCATTCTCCGCGGGCAGTCCGGATGCGACCAGGTGCTGACGCACGGCGCTGCGGCCGGAGCGCGGTCCGATCACGAATTCGACGCCCTCCGCCCCGACCAGTTCCGGCGGAAAGGGCAGGTACGTCTCGGGGTTCTTGAGCAATCCGTCCTGATGAATGCCGGCCTCGGTCCGGAAGAGGTTGCGCCCGACGACGGACTTGTTCACCGGTACGCTCAGTCCGGTCGCTCGCGCGACCAGCCGCGACAGCCCGGTGAGCGCTGACAGGTCGATCGAGGAGGTCCGGCCGTATTCGCCGGCGTGCAGCGACAAGGCGACAACGACCTCCTCGAGCGCGGCGTTTCCGGCGCGCTCGCCGATGCCGTTGATCGTGCATTGCACGATGTTCGCGCCCGCGGCGACCGCCGACAGCGAGTTCGCCGTCGCCAGCCCGAGGTCGTTGTGAAAATGAACGCCGAGCAGGGCGTCATCGATGTTGGGCACGTTCTCAAGGATGCCGCGCACGGACGACGCCGTCTGCGCGGGCGTGAGGATCCCGACGGTGTCGGCGAAACCAATTGACGTTGCGCCGGCCGCGATGACCTCGCGGTAGAACGCATGAAGGAAGCGCGGCTCGGTCCGCGAGGCGTCCTCCGCGCCGACGGAAATGATCTGGAAAGACCGCGAGGCCTGCTCGACGGACCGGATCGCGGCGCGAAGAACCTGCGCCTCGCTTAAGTTCAGCTTGTCCCTGCGGTGAGTCAGGCTGGTCCCGATGAAGAGCGTGATCGCCCGCTTCAGGATCGGGCAGGGCGCCAGCGCCTCGGACGCGCGCTCGACGTCCCGGGGAAGCGTCCGCGACAGCGCCGTGAGGATCGGTCCGCGGATTTCCCCGGCGAGCACCTGCACGTCCGCGGCTTCACGTGCCGATGCGGCAGGGAATCCCAGCTCGATCGAATGCACGCCCGCCCGCGCCAGGGCTTCCGCGATCCGGCGCTTCCCCTGCAAGGAGACCTGAACGCCCGGCGTCTGCACGCCGTCGCGCAGCGTCGTGTCGCTGATCAGCACGATCGGCTGACGCTTCTGCTGGCGGATGATCCAGCGTTTGATCTTCCGGTTGATCGCGTTGAACATGCGTTCGTCTTCGGGGGCGCCGTCTTGTCTGGTGATTCGATCGGCGAATTCCGCCTTCCGGTCTGAGCGCGGGCCTGCCGCGGCATCCTAAGGTGGACCGAAGCTCCTTGACACGCCTCGCCCTCGGATCGGACACCGGGCTGGTCCGGGGGTTAGAGGCCGTCCGGCCGACCGGGACCGGAACCGGAATCCGTCGCCTGCGATGACGGGCATCCACGGGGTCGGATCGGTACAATCGATCAGGCAGTGCGGGAAGACCGGAGGGGAAGGGCGTTGCGGACGGGTTGCCCGCCGCCGCCGTCGTAGACCAGGGGACGAGAATCATGACGCCATCTTCGGGCAGCGGCGAACGTCTGGCGCTCGATCCGTCGCGCGCCGCGCTTTACAACGTGCGGCGGCTGCGGACTGACATCTGGAACCGCCTGCGCGACGGGGCCCGGCGGCTGCGTCGCATCGGTCCCGACGACCTCGAAGCGCCCGAATTGACGGCGCGGTGCGCCGAGGCGTTCGAGCTGCTGAGGATGATCGAGGCCTGCTGCGCCTTCCCCGGAGCGCGCGTGCTGGAGCCGTTGCGGCGGCGCTTCGAGGCCGGGGACTACGAGAGCTTCGCGAAGCTGTCGATCGGCGTCGTGCGGCTTCTGTCCAGCGGCGCCTACCGGCGCCTCGACCTTTCCGCCACGCGATTCCGGGACTGGTCGGACCTGCTGGACGCGGCGCCGATCACCGACGCCGTCCTCTCGCGCCTGGGCGAGGAGCAGCGCCCGTATTTTGAAACCTTGTTCGTGGACGACATCCCCCCGCACGAGGAGAGCGAACTACGACAGCGTCTGCGCGAGCTGCGCCGTCCGGAGGACGCCTTCATCTACGAGACGGTGGTCACGCGCACGTTTGAGGACGCCCTGATCGCCGCCCTCGTCAACCCGAACCTCCAGGGCATCGTCGTCCGTTACAGCTTCCCGTTTCACGCCGCCGACCGGCCTGAACTCCTGACCGGCGCGTACGCGCTCCTCGGGCACGATCCGAAGCGGATCGAAGCGCTCAAGGCGAGCGAACGCAGCCTGCTGCTGGGCGAGGCGCTGCGCGCCCTGCGCCCGGAACTGGACCTCTATCTCGTCACGGACGCCCCGGTGGAGAACGTCGCCGGCGATCCGAGCCGCGCGTTCCGCCGCGTCTTTTACCAGCAGGAGAACTACCGTGAACTGCACCTGAGCATCCTCAAGGGCGTTCACGAGCGGTTCGAGACGCCTTTCTTCTCCGCCCTGCGCGCCTACAGTCGCAAGCCCACCGGGATGTTCCACGCCCTCCCGATCTCGAAGGGCAGCTCGATCGACAAGTCGCACTGGATCAGCGACATGGCGCGCTTCTACGGGCACAACGTCTTTCAGGCCGAAACCAGCGCCACCACCGGCGGGCTGGACTCGCTCCTTCAACCGCAGGGCACGATCAAGCGGGCGCAGGAACTCGCCGCCCGCGCGTTCGGCGCCAGACAGACCTTCTTCGTGACCAACGGAACCTCGACCGCCAACAAGATCGTCATGCAGGGCCTGTGCCGCCCCGGCGACATCGTCCTGCTCTCCCACGACTGTCACAAGTCGCACCACTACGCGGTCATCCTCTCCGGGGCGAAGCCGATCTATCTGGACGCCTATCCGATCCCGGCGTGCTCGATGTACGGCGGCGTGACGCTCGCCGAAATCAAGAGGACGCTCCTCGCCCTCCGCCGCGCCGGCAAGCTCGACCAGGTTCGCATGTTGCTGCTGACGAACATCACCTTCGACGGGCTGACGTACGACCCGCTCCGCGTGATGGAGGAGGTGCTGGCGATCAAACCCGACATGATCTTCGTCTGGGACGAGGCGTGGTCCGCCTACGCCCGCTTTTCGCCGACCCTGCGCCGCCGTACCGCGATGGACGCCGCCAACCGGCTGCGCGATCGCCTCCGCGACCCGGAGGCGATCGCGGCCTGTCGCGCGTTCAAGGCCGACGCCGACCGCCGCGGCGATGATGACGCGTGGCTCGCCGCGCACCGCCTCGTGCCGGATCCGGATCGCGCCCGCGTCCGCGTCTACGTGACGCAGTCGACGCACAAGACGCTCACCGCCCTGCGCCAGGGGTCGATGATTCACGTCAACGACGAGGATTTCGAGTCCAAGGTCCATCACGCCTTTCACGAGGCGTTCATGACGCATACCTCGACATCCCCGAACTACCAGATCATCGCCTCGCTGGACGTGGGTCGTCGGCAGGTCGAACTGGAAGGATACGAACTCGTCCAGCAAAGCCTCGAACTGGCGATGATGCTGCGGGAGCGCGTCCACGGCGACCCTCTGCTGGCGAAGTACTTCCGCGTGATGGGCGCGCTGGACCTGATCCCCGCGGCGCACCGCCCCAGCGGACTCGAGTATTACTGGGACGCGCAGGCCGGGTTCACGCGCATCGAGCAGGCCTGGATCGGCGATGAGTTCGCGCTGGATCCCACGCGGGTGACGATCCACGTCGGACGCACGGGGATGGACGGCGACACGTTCAAGAAGCTGCTGATCGATCGCTTCGACATCCAGATCAACAAGACGTCGCGGAACACCGTCCTGTTCATGATCCACATCGGCATGACGCGCGGCACGGTGGCGCATCTCGTCAAAGTCCTGACGCAGATCGCTCACGAACTCGATGAGAAACTGCTGCGCCAAAGCGCCGTTGAACGCCGCCTGCACGACCGGAACGTCGTCTCCCTCACGCGCGAGCTTCCGCCCCTGCCGAACTTCAGCCGCTTTCACGACGCCTTCCGCGACCCGCACGGCGCGCCCACGCCCGAGGGCGACGTCCGCAAGGCCTTCTTCCTCGGTTGCGACGACGCCTCCTGCGAGTACGTCCGCCTCGATGCGGCGCTGTCGGCGACGGCGATCGGCGCGGTGAGGACGTCGGACGTGAGAACCCCCGCGACCGCCGACGCAAAGAACGCTTCGCCGGCGGAGGGAATGACCGCTTCGGCGGCGCCCGGAGCCTCGATGCCCGTGCGCGAACTCGTCTCCGCCGGGTTCGTGACGCCTTACCCGCCGGGGTTTCCGATCCTGGTTCCCGGACAGGTCATCACCGCCGACATCCTCGCCTTTCTTCAGGCGCTCGACGTCAAGGAAATCCACGGTTACGAACCCCAGTTCGGCCTCCGCGTCTTCACCCGCGACGCACTGGAAGCCCTGAACGGCCGCGACCTCGAATCCCAGGCTCGCCGCGACCGCCTGTCGTCGCCCCCCGTGACCTTGACCGAAACCGCAACCCCGGCGGCCTCCGCCGGAGGCAGGCAGATCCCCGATCCGGTTCGAGCCCGGCGGATGTTCGAATCCCCCGAGAGGTAGCCCCCGGTCGCACGACCGAGACGCAAACGTCGGAGGTTCGAGACCGTCCCTGAGCATCCTTCAGCCCGCGCGAATTCCGCACCGAGCCGCGTGGCTTCAGCCCGCGCGAATTCCGCACCGAGCCGCGTGGCTTCAGCCCGCGCGAATTCCGGCAAGGATTCCAGCCGGCCGAGTCAGTGGGCGATCGTTTTGAAACCGCGTCTTTCATTGCCGTAACGCGGAACCCCACCCCCATCCGAACCTCGACCTCCCGACCCCCATCCGGACCTTGACTTCCCGACCGCTCCACCGGACGTTGCACGTTCCCGCGGGGCGTAGCTCAGTCCGGCTAGAGCGCCTGGTTTGGGACCAGGAGGACGCAGGTTCGAATCCTGTCGCCCCGAGTTCGTTTTCAGCCGAAAAACACGGGTTTTTCCCGGTGTTTTCCGCTTGTGTCATCATCGTGGCACTTTCGCCCGTCATGCCAGCAAATGCCACGTGTACCCCCCGAATGCCGTTGTGAAGTGCAACCGGGAG
>JAJVHU010000035.1 GCA_022072505.1 Phycisphaerae bacterium | reverse complement strand
GGCCCAACACGCTCCGCTCCTCCGCACTCAGCGTAATCACAACCGCTACCCGCATGATGCGTATCCTCCCTTCAAAGAGGTATACACGCCAAGCGTTTATAAGATGCATTCTTTATGAAACAGTACACTAGGACATTCACAACACTCGGCCGGCGACAACGTCGCGCTCGGCTCTATCGGTATTCGATGCGAAAGGTTGCGTGAAAGATGCTCCCATCGTTATGCCCAGGCGAAGGGTCGCTCCAGATCCTCGAGGGAAATCCGGGTCACCAGGCCGGCGGCTGGTGCGGCGCACTGGCACGCTTCTTCCAGGCCGCCCACCACGCTCTGCGGCTCGCCGAGGCCGAAATACGCTGGGGCCGCCTTCATGGTCCGGTTCTTCTTACAGGGGCAGCGGCTGATGTCGGGCTGCAAGCAAGGCTCATCCAGGACATTGCCAGCCGCTACCCCATCGAGCTTGTCTCCCCGTTTGAGGACACAGCCTCCATCGCTGGCGGCCTCTGGTCGGGGCTTGAGGTGTTTGGTCCCGATTGCTCCGAAGCGCTCGCGAAACTCCGCTTCGATGCAGGCACGCTTGACCTGCCGATGCACGCCCACGAGTTCTCGGATCGATTCATCGTTGTTGCAGCAGGGAGTGGCGTGTTTCATTGGTCCAGCCAATCGCTTCTGTCTTTCGACGGCACCGGGATCCGTTCTAGGCCGGTTGCGCCAGGCGATCTGCTGATCTTCACCCGAGGCTTGCTGCACACCTTCAGCGCGGTGCAAGAACCGCTCTTGCTGCTGTCGTATCACAGCCCCGAGATAGCCTTCGACGACCCGCGTCAATACACGCTCCCGGCCCTTCGCTGGACGCCAAGACTCTCGTTGCAGTGAGCCGCACATCGCCTACATCACCTGCTCGCGTCACCACCGCATAACAGTTCTGTGCCCGAAACAAGCGGATTGTGCGGTATGACGAGGGGTGCTCAGCAGGTTTTCGATTGGGCCAAGCCCGAATGTGACGCGCGTGCTCACGAACCGGCCTCGGCTGTTCAGGAAGCCGTGATGTCGGCACAGCAGCAAAGCTCGGGCCTGCAACCCTCTGACCTAAGTATGTTTGACGAGCTGGCCGCTGCGCCTTGTGAACAAACGGACGGACCACCGCTCGCCGCCCCGCTTCCGGCTGCTGTTGCCGCTGGCGTCTTCGGCTTGACTACCGAAGGGCCAGTCGTACCCGATGCCGACGCGATTGCCGAGATGACGGCCGAGCATGCCCACGAAATGATCGTGCTGCTCGCTGACTGTGAGGCTGTTGCCGATGCCATCCGAACCGGCCACGATCCGCGTTCCGGCCGGACTCCAAAAACACCGGAAGCGCGGGCCCGGCTTGGTGAGCATCTTGCCACGGAAGAGCGGCGACTTCGCGAATCGTATGCCGACGCTGTAGCGGCTTACGCCGAGGCCTTTGGCGATGATGCCGCTAATGCTCTTGATGCTTGGGTGCGAAAAGTGGTTGCCGGCCGTTCGGCCTGCGGCGCGTCATATGAACCGACGCACCCGTGGCACTACTTCCACGCGGGCGATAACGCGGCTCCCATGCCGGTGAATGAGATTCCCGCTGATTCGGATGCAGGTCGCTTCATCGAGAGCGACTTGCCGAAAAACCCGGCAAAGCGGATCGCGCGGCTGCATGACTTGGCCGAGCGCGAGCGGCAACAGCTGGACGCGGACGTGAGCCGCTACGCCGACATCGTCGAGCGCGGTGCCGAAGCCCTCAGCCGGTACGACCGAGAGATCGCGTATTCCAGCGACGCATTGGCGCTAGCCAGCGCGTTGGCGCTCAAGTACCGGCACATCAGCCTGGGTCGCGGACGCCTCCAGTGGATTAAGAGCGAGTTGGAGCGACTCGGCGCGTCGAACTTGTTTGATGAGGGCAAGTCATCGGACCACGCGAAAGTCAGTCGCGCCATACCGCATCGATAAACTGTTGCTGACGAGCGCCCTCCGACTCGGGTCCATACCGGCAGAGGGGGAGCTGGCGCAACCGTCTGCCTGCCACGCCCGCCATCATCGGGGCCAAGGGCCTACCGGCCTCCGCGGGGCGAGCCCCGATGACGACGGCCGTGTACGGCAGAGACTCAAGCGCGGGACAGCGTTTGAAAATGGCTTTTCCACTTGCGCTCCGATGCGCGTCGGCGTAGTACATAAAGGACGTTATGTCTGACGACGATAGTGAGCCGACGCGTAAACTCGAACCCTGTTTGATCCTGCCCCAGGACGTCTTTCAAAACGCCGTTTGGCACGGCGCGAAGGTCAGCGGCGTGCCGGCGTTGTTCGCAGCGACGAGATCACGGGCTCGATACCGCTTCATCGAGTTTTTCACGGCTCGCATCCGCAACCCCAATACGCGCGCAGCGTACTATCGAGCTGTCTACAGTTTTGACGAGTGGTGCTCGGCCCGACGTCTGCGGATGGAGGATCTCAGCCCGATCGTCGTGGCCGCCTACGTCGAGGAACTTCAGAAGGTGCGGCCTGAGCCGAGCGTGAAGCAAGCGCTCGCCGCGATTCGCATGCTCTTCGACTGGCTGGTCACGGGCCAGGTCGTTCCATTCAACCCTGCGGCATCGGTGCGTGGGCCGCGTTACTCGCTCCGGCGCGGCAAGACGCCCGTGCTCGACGCCGACCAGGCGCGGCAGCTTCTCGACTCAATCGACACGTCGTCGATAGTGGGCCTGCGTGACCGGGCAATCATCGCCACGATGGTGTACACGTTCGCCCGCGTGGGAGCCGTTGCCGGCTTGGACGTCGAGGACTACTACCAACACGGCAAGCGCTGGCGGGTGCGGCTGCACGAGAAGAACAGCAAGGTGATCGAGATGGGCGTCCATCATAACCTGGAGGCGTATCTCGACGAGTACCTGGAGCGAGCCGACATTCGCATGGATCGGAAGGGGCCGTTGTTTCGGCGCGTCGCGAAGAACCAGCACGTCCAGTTGACCGACCGGCGGATGACGCGGCAGCTCGTGTGGGCCGTCGTCAAACGCCGCTCCCGCGCGGCCGGCCTGCCGGACCAGGTCTGCTGCCACGCCTTCCGGGCAACCGGGATTACGATCTACCTCAAGAACGGCGGCACGTTGGAAAAGGCCCAGTACATGGCCGGCCACGAATCTTCGCGCACGACCGGCCTCTACGACCGCCGCAAGGACGAAATCACGCTGGACGATGTTGAACGAATTGCAATCTAGTGTGCATGCGCGACAATACTGTGCACCGGCAAAGAACTGCCGCACGAGGACGACGTTATGGCGCGCGAAGTGACGCGATTCAGGATTTCGGACCTTATTCCATACGAACCGTCTGCAATAAGCGGAAAGGTGTCGAAGCTTCGCCGGGTGATCGAAAAAGCTAAGGATCCGTTCAAGGAGGTACCTCCGGTTGAAATTCTCCAAATTGATGAAGCTCTAATGGTCACCAACGGCACGAACCGCGTGAAGGCGTTCTTGCTCGAAGGCTATGCGGAGGTTCCCGGCGAACTGACTCACAGATCGCCCCAAGAGCTCGGACCATACCGTGAAGCGCTCACCAAAAACGCCACGCTCAAGGGATTTAGCGATTTACCAGAAGACGTTAGCTTGGGCGACAGATCCGCCCGGTACTGATCTCTCACCGACCGTGCGTCTGCGCAGCGTTCACGCGCGGCTGAGCGCCGTTGCATTTCATGCATCCATCAGAATCTTCTTGCGGGCGATCCGCTCGATTTCAGCGGCGTCGATACTGCCGTCCGACCCGTCCTCCGACGTAATTAGCTGGTCGAAGTACCCGTTGTCCTTGTACCACTGCTCCTTCCGCTCCCACTTCTCCTTGTAGGTCGGCGACCCCAACATCCCCCGGTGTTCCCAAAAGAAGGTGTCGCCCTGGTAGCTCACGGTGAAGTCGGGCCAGCGGAAGTCGGTCGGGTCGTTCTCCTTGTTCAAGAGCTTCTGCTCGTAACTCCAACTCAGTCCGAGGTCGGTCAAGATGTTGGCGACGATGACCTCCGATTTCGACTGCACTAGCACGCCGTTCGGATACTTCGGCGTGGGCTTGGTGCGGTGGATCAGATGGGCGGCGTGCCAGCGGTCGTCGGCTTCGGGCCGCACGGACAGCACGAACATATTTGTGTTCCGCAGCAGCGTGTCGGAACAAGCCGGGTTGCGCTGGTCTTCAAGCACTGCCGTATCCTTCTCGATCAGCAGCACCATGCGTTTGCGAAACCGGGTCAGGCCGGTGTAGAGCATTTCCCGTGACAGCGTGGGGGCCTGCTTGGGGAGGACCAGGAACACGGTATCGAAGTCGCTTCCCTGCGCTTTGTGGACCGTCAAGGCGTATGCCAGTTCCAGGTTCTCGTTTACCTGCCCGCTGTAGTAGCGATACGTCACGCCCGGTTGCGTTGAGAAACCCACGTCGAGGCAGGCAGGCTCCTTGTTCGTGTTGACCACCAGACCAATCTCGCCGTTGGCGACGTAGTCCATGCCGATGTCCTGGGGCCACGCTTTCATGCGGCGGTTGAAGACTTGCATCACCTTGTCGGTCCAGACAATCTCCTGGTCGCCGAACGACTTCGTGGTGATGAGCAGCCCGGTGCGGTATTTCGCCTGAATCTTGCGGTTGATCTGGTTGGTGCCGTATTCCTCGTTGCGAACCGGGCAGAGGATTTGCCAGCGTTCCGCTTGCTGCGGATCCTTCTCGTCACCCGCGATACCGAGGCTGGCGTTGAAGGGGACGTAGGACTTCTTGTCGTCCGTCAGCCCCAAGTGCTTCTTCATGCTGGTGGCGAGTTGCGTCTCCAGTTGCTTGATGTCACGCCAATAACGAACCTCTAGGTCGCCGCCGACATCCTGACGAGCGACACACGAGAGCATTTCGTCTGCACCCAGCGTCGGGTCGTCCCGCAGGTAGCAGTCCGCAAGCTGAAGCGCTTGACTTTCGTGGTCCTCGTGCCTCGCTCGCTCCGTCAGGCGGGCCAGATACTTCTTCCGCTGATCGTCAGCTTCGAGCCACGCAATGATGTCCACAAAAGCACGACCGGGGCCAATGGGCGGCAACTGGTTGGGGTCCCCGACCAGGATGAGCCGCTTGACCTGATTCATGTCCAGCGCCCGGAACAGGACGCCCAGCAGATCCATCGAGATCATCGACGCTTCATCAATGATGACGGTCGGCTTCGCCTTCTGCTCGCCGCCCTTCAGCTTGAGGGCGAAATTCGCCTTGTTGATCCAACCGTTGTGCATCAAGAACTGGTGGATCGTGAGAGCGTCGTCCCGATCCGTCCGCTCCATCAAGCGCACACGGGCCTTGCCGGTGGGGGCCAGCAGAAGAATAGGCTTCTTACCTTCAAGCGCCTCAAGCCCCTTGAGGAAGACCTTCAATACGGACGTCTTGCCGGTTCCGGCCCGTCCGCAGAGGACGCCGATACGCCCCTCGTAGAGCTTCGCCAGGGCCTCGGCTTTCTCCCGCCGCGCTCGTCCCTCCACTTCGGGCGGGAGTTTCGAGCCAGTCTTGCCGAACTCTTCGAGCAGCAGTTTCTCCCAACTCCAATCGGGCTTGGGCGGCTGGTTCTTCCTCTTGACCCGTTCGACAAGACACCCGCTGACCTCTCGCTCCAGTTGCGAGAGCCATGCCAGGGCCATGGTCGGGGGTGTTCCATCCACCCGGAAATCGACGACTTCCTGGTAGTATTCCGCTTGGCCGATCACCAAGTCCCGGTCGGGGCGGCACGCTCGACGGTCAGGAAAGACCTTGTTGATCCGCTGGACTGTCTCGGAGAATGGCAGCAGCGTGTCTCCGTCATGAGCGGCGACTTGAAGCACCGTGACGGCGGCTGCCCGTACCCTGCGGCGATCATCCGAATTGCAGATGTCGTCCTTGGCGAGAAACAGTGCGGCTTCGCCTTCCGGCCGCATCCCCCGGTCGATTGCCTCCAAGCCGATCAGGTCCGATTCGCCGTCGCCCTGGTCCATCTCGCAGAGCAGGTAAGGGTTGGCGACGATCTCGTCGTCCGTTGCCGTGATGTTGCACGACGCCCGAAGGTCTGGCTTGACCACTCGCTCCACCTGCCCCTTCGACAACTCGAAGCGGGTGAGGAGCGCAAGCAAGTTGCGCTTTGGGTCCTTGTAGTCGGACCAGCGTTGACCTGCCTCGGCGAGTCCTTTCACATATTCCTTCTGCTCGCACTTCCGGCGACCGTCGAGAATCGCCAGCGTGTACTCCCACGGATTCTTGCCCTTGGCGAGCAGCGGCATCAAGACGTGCTTCTGAAACGCCGTCCCGCTCGCACAGCCCAGGAACTCCAGCACGCTGCCGATGCCGGGGAACGGCCCCCTATTGCGCCAAACTTCGGCCAGCATGTCGTTCAGGCGGCACAGTGCGGTATCCCAATCGCCGGGAACCCTGTTCTCGTTCTTGACCGTTTGCACCGATTCCAGCAGCCTCGTCAACGCCCCCACCGCCACGTCATCAGTCAGATGCTCGGCGACGTAGGAGAAGTTGAACGAGTCGGAGTCCGGGATGCGGCAGATGATGTTCGCCGGGTCGTGCCCGCCCCGCAGGTACTCCTGGTAAGGCAGCCGGACGCCCTGGTTCTCGAATTCGTGAGTGATCCGGCGTGACCAGATCGGATACCTGCTTGTCGGGTTCTTCTCGGCAGTGCCGAAATATAGCTGCGAGCCGATGTCCGAGATGCGGCTGACGCCGACCAGGATGCGCTTCAACTTCTCGGCAAACGGGTGGCCGTCCTTGCAGTAGAGGAAGACCAAGGACTGCTTCTTCTCCAACTTCCCCCAAAAGTGCGACAGCAGCGTCTTCTGCCGATCCGGCTCGGCGACCCAGCCTTTCACCTTCTTGGGGTTCTTAGGACCGGGGATGGTGAGTCCTTCTCGCTCGCAGATGAAACGGAAGTTGTCTTCCCGCATCCAGAGGTACGGGGAGGGGCAGATGGTATACGGCGGCAGGTCTTCCGAAACCGGCAAGAGCGCCTTGCGTTCCAATGGGTCGTTGTGCGTGGTAGTGGCCCCGATCTTCGAGAAGGCCAGCGGATCACGGGAGCAAGGCGGTCGCCAACCTTCGAGTTCGGCCAGCGGCAGGCTTGCGGCCTTGTCCTCCCGTTCCACCTTGGCAGGATCACGGAAGACTTCCCGGACGTGCTGGTGCGCCACGCAGTGCACGTTCTTACCGGGGTGGTCGCAAACGTGGCCATCCCACGCCCTATCGTGCCAAACGAGTCGAGCCGTAAGGTGCGTAGTCATTGCTGGTCTCTGCATCGACGGGCGGCGTTCATGAACTCGCCATTGTAATGTGCCGGCCCGTCGAGAGCACGGCAGGATGGCTCACAAAGATGGGCATCGTCAATTCCGGCGAGCAGAGGGGTCGGGAAGAGGTGAGAGACCCGGTGGTGCATGAGCCTCTGAACCTTGAACGGCGACCGTCGCCGTCAATCTCTTCGAATCAGGCCGCCAGCGCGAGCAGCGCGGACGCCTTGGCGTCGGCATCCGTCCGTTCGCCGGCGAACTTCGAACGGCTGGAGAGGCGCGTCAGCGCATCGACCAGCGAGAACACCGTGAACCGTCCGGCATGGCGGGCGATCTCCAGCGCCTCCTTGGCAAGGGCACGCGTGATGCCCCTGTCGCTGAGGATCTTCAGCACGCTGTCCGCATCGTCACCCAGTTTCGTCTCCGTCGCCTTGCGGATGACCTTGACGAATCCGTCGCGGCGTTCGTCGCGCTTGGCGACCAGCCGCTCGACGATGCCGCGGATCTCGCTGAACGCCTCGTGGACCTTAGCCGTATGCTTCCGGCTGAACTCCACGACCTCGACCGCGTCCCAGACGATGTGGTTCTGGCAGACCGCCTGAAACCAGAACGTTTGAATTCCGACCGAGCGCTTGCCAACCTCCGAGTTCCACAAAAAGAATCCCGGAGCGAAGGCCTCGCCGTTGATCTCGGTCCAGCCCGCGGGGTCGATCAGGAACACGAACATGTCCTGCTCGCCACGGTACAGACCGGTTCCCCTCGGCTTCGGCGGGTCCGGGACGAACGGCACGTCTTCATCCGGCACAGCTTCGGGCGCATCAGCAATCTTCGCCTGCTGCGGCGGCTGAAAGTCCGTCGCGAACTCCCGCACCATCGACAGCAGGTCGGCATCGTAGAGCCGCGTGTAGCCTGCCCCGTGAATCGCCCGGACCGTCTCGCCCGGCTCGACCGCGGTCGTCAGCACTTGAATGTGCCGATTGCCCGTTTGCGGCAGCGTCTCGGTGAACACCTGGCTGGCCGTGCCGGCCGACAGCTTGTTCACCGTGTCCCGATGAATACCGGCCAGCCCGCACAACTGCGAAAAGCTCCAGTTGTTCATCCTGAACGAGCCCTCGTTGCCAAGCGCCAGCCGCAATCGCCCGCTCTCGACATCCAGCCGAATTTTGGATGGCTGGTGCCATCGATCGACCGACTTCTCCTTGACCTCCGCACAGTGGCGGCAGAGGTCATCGAACGTCGCGAAGCACTCGTCCGGCCCGCGCCGAAAAAGCTCCTTGCTTGCCGCCATCAGATTCTGCATTGGAAAAACCTCCTTTGGTCCGAATGGACCGTTTGCAACCTTGAAATGCACCACCGGTCTCTCGGCGCCGCCGCAGTTCCGCGGTATCGCCCAGAGACCAGGTTTGGGTCTGCCTCTCACCCACAGATAGCTATGAGCAACCCGTCCGGCCGACGCCAGCTTCCGACAGGAATCAGTGGCGAAGGATGCGTACAAGGCCGGTCGAACCAGCCAAAGCTATCTGTGCGAGAGCGACTTGGGGGGATTGCGCAATTGAGACCAACAATCGGCTGATCTAGCGAGGAGAGTATCACGGTTCGGGACAGCTAATCAAACTCGGTCTCGACCTCCGTTGATGCCAGTACCATTTCGCCGTTGCTGCCGCTGGTCGTCAGGTCCCGAACCGGCCGCCGATGAGTGAGCAATTGCGAAAGAACCGTGGGCGCCTCGTCGAGCACCGTGAACCAGCGGCGCTTGAAGCTAACGATTTCTTCCGAGAGTCCGTATCTCCGAAGCTCCTCACGGTTGGC
Source organism: Phycisphaerae bacterium (assembly GCA_022072505.1). Taxonomy (GTDB): domain Bacteria; phylum Planctomycetota; class Phycisphaerae; order UBA1845; family UBA1845; genus JABWBH01. Next base: position 44,180 of record JAJVHU010000035.1, on the reverse strand, counting down.
AGGGACGCCATTCAGAATGAGCTCGATCACGTCATCGCCGGCAAGCCGCCCAGAGGTAAGACGCCAGCCGTTGTCGAGTTCGACGATGCCGCCGCCTTCGAGAATGCCGGCGATCTCCGTCGCGGAGGCCTCCCCCAGCGGCGTTCCGATTCCCAGCCGGTGTTTCACGTTCGGCACGTCCGACGGGCTGAGGTTCAGTCCGACCAAGGCACGACCGTCATTGAGCACAGCACGGGCGATTTTGACGCTTTGAATGCCGGACGAACCCATGATCTTGTCGTAGATTGGAAAGATGGCCCCGCTCAGGATGTGATAGCGCCGCGCCTCGGTCGCGGGCGTGTTCTCGTATTCTCGCTCCCACCATTGTCGAGCAACTTCGCGTTCTACCTGCTCGTACTTCGCAGTCAACTCGTGCCGCTCCATCGAGCGACGCGAGCCCTTGATGGCGGTGAGCAGCACTTCGTCGGGCCGCGTGTCTAAATGGGTGCCGACAGCATAGATCCGGCCGCTCCGGTAGTTGCGATAGAAGCCCTCGTTCGCGTAGCTCGCCAGCACACCGGCGAACGTGTGCCGCTCCACGTCCACCTCGCCTTCCAGCTCGTGCAGCATCGTGCGGGCGCCGGAGGCAGGGTCTCCGAACAGTACTTGCGGCTCGGCGACGCTCCGCAAGTTCCGTGCATGGATCTCCTCGACGCCAAAGTCAAATGCCCCTGCCCGCTTGGCAGCTTCCACGGCTTGTATGTAGCGCTCGTAGAACAGCTCGAAGAAGCGATTCTGTTTCTCGACGTGCAGCACCATGATGCGGTTGAGGAACTGCTCAACGTTGCGGCAGAAATTGTCCCGCACAGCCGTCTTCTCTTTGTTCAGCACGCCCATCCGTTCCAGGTCACGCATGCCGATTCCCGTTGCCGCGTGGTCGTTGCGCTCGACCTCTCGGTAGCTGCGGGTGAGCGCGGCCTTGCCATATTCGTCTGTGACATCCTCTGGGCGGAACAAGTCGCTGGAGAGCGAATGTCGCTCGCCCTTCGTCAATGCGCCCAGGGCGGCGAGCCGCTTCGAGACCGCATTGACCAGGCGTTTCTGGCCGGCCAGGTCGAGCAACACCAGCCGAATGATCGGCGCCGAGGTTTGATTCGAGCGGTGCACGCGCCCGAACGCCTGCATCTGCTGATCCGCCGACCAGGAAAGCTGGAAGGCGTAGAACACACGGCGTTGTTGGTTCTTGGCGAGCATGTCGGCATGAACGCTAATGCCGGTTGAACCGGCGCCCGAGATAACCGCCAACCTCTTGCGGCCCGATTGAAAGAGCCGGGTTTCGTACTCGTTGAGCTGCCGTCGTGGAACGCCGTGGAGCTTCCTCCGAACGTACCGGCCGTTTTCCCAGCGATGTGTCCGTCCGCTGATCTCGGCCACTTGATCGACACCGAAATGACCGACGAGGGCGTCGAGCGGGTTGTGCGGCATGTCAATATCGGAAACCTTGTCGAGCAGCACCCGCTGGCGGCGCTGGTTCTCACGATTGATCTCCGGGTTGCCGGCGGCGTCCTCGACCCGCACACAAATCACGTTCCCGGTCTTCGGATCGGTTTGCTCGCGGTATTGGTAGATGGGAAACTGCGTCTCGATGAGCTGCACAATCATTTCTCGCGGCGTCGCATCTAACTCGCTCAGTTCGACGCCTTGTGCCAGAGCGTCACGGACCTTCCGATCCGCCTGAGCTTCGCCCGTATTGAAGAGGCTGAGCACCACCGAGCGGCCTGTGGCCAGGTCCTTCTCGATCTCCGGGATCACGTCCGGCAGCGTGTAAGCGAGCATGAGTTGAAGAAAGAAACGCTGCTGGGCAGCATAGAACTGAGCATAGCGGCTCGCGTTGCGTTTCTGGCAGGCGTTCTGCTCCGCCGACTCAAATGCGATGAGTAGTTCCGACCAGAGGTCGGCGATCTGGTCGTACTGAGCGCGCTCGGCTTCCGACAGGTCGTGAATAAGCGGCTCGTATTCGACCGCGCTCTCCGGAATGATGCTCCCATCCGGCCGTCGCGTTGGACCGTAACTGATGGTCCGCGCCAGGTAGGTGCCGACCGACTTGAGATCGCGGCAGAGCATTTCCATCGCCGCCACGCCGCCGCGCTCCATCGCAACGAGGAAGGATGCGAAGTCAGGAAACGGCGCGCCATCACCCCAGAGGCCAAGGCGCTCGTATGGAGCCATGTGGCGGGCCTCGGTTGCTCCCGTGGCGCTGAAGTAGCGGACACGGGCGTGCGGGAACATCCGCTGTAGCGTGATACCCATGTTGCCGCGAAGCGTGCCCTCGTCCACGGTCGCTTTGCCACCGTGGGGCGTCGCTGCGGCGTTCTTCATCAGGTGCGCCTCGTCGAAGGCGATCACGCCGTCGAAGTCGGGACTCAGCCAATCCGTGAGCTGCTTAAACCGCTGTCGATCGCCGTCGAAGTCGGTACTCAGCATCGTGTATGTAGTGAACAGGACGCCAGAGTCGGCCGGGATTGCCTCCGTTGGCTTGAAACGCGCTTGATGGACGATGCTTAACGGAACGCCCACGGCGTCACGATCTCGCTCGGCGTCCGCAACAAGCTGGTGGGATGCCGAAACGTGCAGGTGTTTGGCGCGTCCTTGCTGCAGTTGGTCGTAGATAAACGCGTAGATCTCGCGTCCCTTGCCGATGCCCGTTCCGTCACCGTTCCAGTGACCTTTTCGCGAACCACCTGGTAGCAGGACTTCTGTGGCCTGGCCGGCGTAAATCACGTCCTCAAGCTGGATGTCGGAGATTCGCCCTTCGCTCACCACGTCGGGCGGGAGGTGTTGACGGTATATAACGTCGGGAGGCTCGACTGACGCCATCGCGGTCGATTCGACCACGTTGGCCGGGTGCGGTTCGGTACCCCGCACAAGCGCTTTCTGCACACGGTAAGCGGCATAGACGGTTCCTTCTTCAATGCGCAAGGCTGCCGCACATGCTTCACTATCGAGTTGGCCTATGTCACTTCCATTCGATCCAGGATGCTCAGAACTACGTGCGTGGCCCAGAGCCGCATCGCGTTCGTGTCGGCTGGTAGTTTCGCCTGCTCCCGGTCCAGGAGGTTCGTGATCATCCGCCGCGTGAATCGGGGACGGTCGGCCAGATGCCGAGTCCATGCCATCCACTGATCCAGCGTTAGGATGTTGACCCCGTCCGTGGCCGGATCGTCCGTCTCGTCCCCGAGCAGGAACGCGACCAGTTCGACCACTGGGTCCGAGTCGATTGGCGCTGCTCGCCCGTACACCCGTCGCAGCGTGTCCATCGCTTGATCGCGTGCTGCATTCGCGAATTCGCCCATACACGTCCTCCTCTGATAGTGTTTGCAGCCTGCCCCAGGCCTCCTCGGGCGACAGACCGGCGCCCGTGATGATGTCGGCATCCCGTTGCGTCGGCCCGGCGTTATCAATCACGATGACCTGATGGTCGAACGAGGTGCCAAACTTCGCGTAGGCATTGCCATCGATGCCGACGTTCGCGCGAACGCGAAAGCGGCCCTTGATGTCAGCCCACCAAGCTTGGAATCTCGGTCGGTCGAGTGCCATGCCTTGTCCGACAATCGCAACCAATCGACCACCGGGCTTGAGCCTGAGCAACGCCTGTTCAACGTGCCGCGCTCCAAACTCCGTGTTGTGCCCGTGCACACGGCCACCCGTCGCCGAGAAAGGTGGATTCATGACAACCGCGTCGTACAGCCGATTCGCCGGAAGCAGGTTATCGAGTCGCTCAGCATCGAGCGCCGTTGGCGAGAAGCCTTGTATCTCCAAGAGGCCACGCCGACGTGGGTCGATTTCGTTCGTATCGACAGTGGCGCCGGCGCGCCGTGCGAGGACGGCAATGTTGCCCGTTCCAGCGCTCGGCTCCAGAACCTCCATGCCGGAACACATGGCAGCCGCGCTGACGACCAGGAGCGCCTCCGCAGGGGGCGTGCTGAATTGCTGAAGCTCGACCTGCGACGTGTCGCGACGAGTCTGGCGGGGCATGCGGCCCTGCAACTCGGTGAGCGCCTCCATCGAGCCGGGCACGTTGAACAGGTCAAGCTCTGCCCGGGCGATGCGAATGTTCATCCCCGCCTCCGCCGCGTCGTACATGTCGCGCGCGTGCCCCGCCGCATGGCCGAGGCATTCGGTCGCGAGCTGATTGAGCAGCCGGTTATCGATACGCGTTTGCGACTCGTTTTCGAGTACCCCCGCGACCCGCCGCGCGAGGGTGATCAGGCCCAGCGATAGCCCAGTGGCCGCGCTGGCGGAATCGGCTTCCCTCGCTGCGGGCTCGCTTGGTGCCGCGATGCCGTCCGCGCCCTCAACGCCGGGCTCCTCAGCCGGCACGCCTTCTGCGACGGACCGACCCGACCAATCGAACTGGAGCTGTGCAAACTTCGCCATGAACCTTGCCCAGGAACGCATACACCTCATGAGGGTTATGGGAGCTTCTGGCAGCCCTGTGCCATCGGTTCGAGGGCGGCAAGTCGCGCGGTTCTGGCGGTTTGGAAACTGCCCCAGGGTACCCCGCGCCTTGACAGCAACGGCGAACAACTGTGAACTGTTTACGTGTCGAGCGTGAAGGAAAGACCGGGCGCAAGCCCGTGCGTGGTCAAAATCCGATGGCCAAGCAGGCAAACGACAGCATTCTGACGATACAGGAGCTCGCTTCCTACCTAAAGTTATCAACATCAACGCTTTACAAGCTGTGTGCGGAGGGGAAGGTCCCCGGTCAGAAGGTGGGAAGGCACTGGCGGTTCCGGCGAGAGACGATTGATCGCTGGCTCGACGACAGGGCGAAGGGCGCGCGGAGATCGTGATAGTGGAGCTGATCGACAACGTCAATCGGCTGCTCGGCGACGACCTGAAAGCCTCCGTGACGCGGGGCTCGAAGCTTCGGATCGCCGCGTCCTGCTTCTCGATCTACGCCTTCGAATCGCTTAAGGAGCAGCTTGAAGGCGTCGAGTCCTTCGACTTCATCTTCACGGCGCCCACGTTCGTCCCTGACGAAGTGACCGACAGCGGCAAGAAGCAGCGACGCGAGTTCCACATCCCCAAGTCCCATCGCGAACGCAGCTTCTACGGCACCGAGTTCGAAATCCAGCTCAAGAACAAGCTGACGCAGAAGGCGATTGCCCGTGAGTGTGCCGAATGGATGCGACGCAAGGCCCGATTCAGATCGAACCGTACGAAGGCACCGATGCAGCCGTTCGCCTGCATCGCCGGCAACGCTGGCAGCGTCGTTTACCAGCCCTTGCACGGATTCACCGCCGTCGATCTCGGCTATCAACGCGGCGATGCGGTCTCGAACTTCGTCACGAAGATCACCGAAGCCACGCACACGCACGCTTACCTGTCGCTGTTCGACCAGATTTGGAACGACCCGGAGAAGCTCGCCGACGTAACGGACCGGCTCTCCGAGCACATCGCGGCCGTGTACCAGGAAAACTCGCCGGCCCGCATCTACTTCCTGATGCTCTTCCACATCTTCAGCGAGTTTCTGGAGGACATCAGCGAGGACCTGCTGCCCAACGACCTCACCGGCTACAAGGAAAGCCTCGTCTGGAACAAGCTGTACAACTTCCAACGGGACGCCGCGACCGGGATCATCAATAAGCTGGAGACGTTCAACGGCTGCATCCTCGCGGACAGCGTCGGCCTCGGAAAGACTTTCACCGCACTCGCCGTTATCCGCTATTACGAGCTGCGGAACCGGGCCGTGCTTGTGCTCTGCCCGAAGAAGCTCGCCGACAACTGGCTCAACTACAACCGCAACCTGAAGACGAATATTTTCGCTCACGACCGCTTCAACTACGACGTGCTCTGCCACACCGACCTGCTGCGGACCACCGGCGAGTCCTTCGGCACGCCGCTCAATCGCGTGAATTGGGGCAACTACGACCTCGTCGTTATCGACGAGTCGCACAACTTCCGCAACAACCCAGCCTTCAAGGACCGCGAAACGCGATACGAACGGCTCATGCGGTCGGTCATCCGCGAGGGCGTCAAGACAAAGGTCCTGATGCTCTCGGCGACGCCGGTGAACAACCGCTTCGCCGACCTCAAGAATCAACTCGCACTCGCCTACGAAGGTGACTCGCGGGCTTTTCACGAAAGACTCGGAACCGAGAAGGACGTAGAAGAGATTTGCCGGCGTGCACAAGTGACCTTCAACGCCTGGACGAAACTGCCGGCGGAGCAGCGGACGACTTCGGCCATTCTGGAAGCCCTTGACTTCGACTTCTTCGAGATGCTCGACAGCGTGACCATCGCCAGGTCCCGCAAGCACATCGAGACATTCTACGACACGTCAGACATCGGCTCGTTCCCAGAACGACGCAAGCCCATGTCGTTCCACCCGCCGTTAACCCACCGCACCGACGTATTGGATTTCAACGGCATCTACGCCAGCCTGTCGCAGTTGCAGCTCGCGATCTACGCCCCGGTCAATTACATCCTGCCTAGCCGCCTCGCCAAGTACGAGGACCTCTACGACACGGAAGTCGAAGGTGGTCGCGGCACGCTCCGGCAGGCCGACCGCGAACGCAGCCTGCAATCGCTCATGACGGTCAATCTGTTGAAACGGCTCGAAAGCTCCGTCGAGGCATTCCGAATCACGCTAAGGAAGTTGCAAGCGAATCACAAGACCGTTCTCGCCAAGATTGACCGCTTCCGAGCGACCGGCGACGACCCCGGCTTCATCGACGTGTCCGGGGCCTTCGCCGACTTCGATCCTGACGACGAGGATTTCCCGGAGCCCGACGACGCCCGCATCGGCGGCAAGGTCCAAATTCGCCTGTCGGACATGGACATCGACACTTGGGAGCGAATCCTCCGCGAAGATCTTCGAGTCATCGCGGAGTTGCACACCGAGATGGAAAAAGTCACCCCGTCGGACGATGCCAAGCTCCAGCACCTCCGCGCCCACCTTGCCGAGAAGCTCGCGAATCCGATCAATCCCGGCAACCGCAAGGTGCTGATCTTCACCGCGTTTGCCGACACAGCCAACTATCTGTTCCGCGTCCTCTCGCCCGACCTACTCAAGCGGCACAGCGTGCACGTCGGCCTTGTCACTGGCACCGGTGGCCCCAAGTCCACGCTGAATCGGTCGTACGATTTCCTGTCGCTGCTCACGCTCTTCTCGCCGAAATCCAAGGAGAAAGCGTTGACCATGCCGGACGATCCCGCGTCACTCGACATCCTGATCGGCACCGATTGCATCTCCGAGGGCCAGAACCTCCAGGACTGCGACTGGGTCGTGAACTACGACATCCACTGGAACCCGGTGCGGATCCTCCAGCGATTCGGCCGCATCGACCGCATCGGTTCGACCAACGCCACAATCCAGCTCGTGAACTACTGGCCGGACATCACGCTCGACGAATACATCAACCTGAGGGAACGCGTCGAGAACCGCATGGTCATCGCCGACGTGTCCGCCACCGGCGACGACAACGTCCTGACTGCCGAAGCGAGCGACGTGTCGTACCGAAAAGAGCAGCTCCGCAAGCTCCAAGAAGAGATCATCGAACTGGAAGACGTTCGCACCGGCGTCTCAATCACCGACCTGGGCCTGAACGACTTCCGCATGGACCTGCTCAACTACATCAAGGACAACCCCGACCTCGATTCCATGCCGAGCGGGTTGCACGCCGTCGTACCGGCCGACCCGGACCGCGGCCTGCCGCCCGGCGTGATCTTCACGCTCCGCAACCGTCACCAGTCGGTGAACATCAACCAGCAGAACCGCTTGCACCCGTACTACCTCGTGTACGTCGCCAACAACGGCCAGGTCGTCATCAACCACATGGAAGTGAAGCGAATCCTCGACTTGGCCCGGGCATCCTGCCGCATGCGGAGCGAGCCTGACAAGCTCGCCTGCCGGCGCTTCAATGCTGCCACCGACGACGGCAAGGCCATGAGCCGGTACTCGGAACTGCTCGGCCAAGCCATCCGCTCGATCATCGACGTGCGGGAGGACAAGGACCTCGACAGCCTGTTCACCGGCAAGCGGACTACGGCCCTTACCGACCCAATCACCGGGCTCGACGACTTCGAGCTGATGTCATTCATCGCGGTCCAGGAGGTGGGATGAGTGACGGCCGCAACACCGCAAACCCCAGCGAGTCGCCGCTGTTCGCCTACCCCGCGTCGGCGGCATTCAAACGCGTTCTGCCCAAGAACCGCATCTACGCTCATGCCCGCCCGAGCCGCCGGCTCCAGAAGCGATTCACCGACGAAGTCGCTCAGATCGCCTGGGCCTACAAGCTCGCCCCGGAGACGATTCGGTTGGACGCACGGCCTGACGTGCCCGAGATTCAGGTCTTCGCGATCACGCTCAAGGATGTGGCGGCTGACGCCATCAGCGAGGACATTCTCCGCTGCATCGACCGGGCCATCGGTTTCCCGATTCTCTTCGAATTGCTCGCCGGAGACCGGGTCCAGGCGGTTGCGGCGTACAAGCGGCCCAGCGAGGCCGACTCGGCCAAGTGGGTCGTCGGGGACTATTTTGCGTCGCCGTGGCTCTCGGCCGACGCCGACCGCTCGCCGCTGCCCGTCGCCCTCGATCTTGCGGCCATGTACCGGCTGCTGCTCAGCCGCGTCATGCCGCACCCGGCCCGCGACGGCGAGTCGCTCAAGGACCACGCGGAGCGGTTGGGGCGGATACGGCAGCTCGAAAGTGAGCGTGAAAAGCTGGAAACCAAGCTCGGCCGGGAGAAGCAGTTCAATCGGAAGGTGGAGATTAACGCAGAGGTTCGATCGCTCGACGCTCAGCTCGACGAGCTTACGGGCTGACGCCGTCAGCATGCGAACGCAGCAGGATCAATCATGAACAAGCTCAAAATGCACACGCCCGACCTCACGAAAGAGAACATCGCCACACTGGTGGAGCTGTTCCCGGATTGCGTGACCGAATCGCGGGACGAGGCGGGGAAACTTAAGCAGGCCATCGACTTCGATCAGCTTCGTCAATTGCTCTCGGATCATGTCGTGGAAGGACCGCAAGAGCGATATCACTTGAACTGGCCCGGCAAGCGAGAAGCTCTGCTCGCGGCGAACACCCCAATAGCCAAGACGCTTCGCCCTTGCCGAGACGAGAGCGTCGATTTCGCCACAACGAGAAACCTCTTTATCGAAGGTGACAATCTAGACGCCCTAAAGCTGCTGCAGGAAACCTATCTCAACGCCGTCAAGTTGGTCTACATCGATCCACCATACAATACTGGCCGCGACTTCATTTATAGAGATCGCTTTGCTCAGTCTGACGACGAGTATCTCTACGACTCGCATCAACGTGATGAGAACGGTCATACGCTCGTCGCCAATCCCAATTCCAGTGGTCGTTTCCATTCAACTTGGCTCAGCATGATGTACTCGCGACTTCGTTTGGCCAGGAATGTCCTTGCGGATGATGGAGCGATTGTCATTAGCATCGATGACGGTGAGCACGCCAATCTCAAACGAATGTGCGACGAGATATTCGGCGACGCGAATTTTATCGTCAGTGCCGTCTGGCGATCTCGTGACAACAGCAGCAATGATGCTCAGCGATTCTCGAACGATCACAATCACATTATAATCTACAGTAAATCACCGACCTGGACGCCAGCACGCATTAACGACGATTCAAAGCGAAGCCACTTCAAGAATCCAGACAATGATCCGGATGGCCCGTATTTCGATGGCAACCCACTCAACTCTCCCCACTACAGAGAAAACTTGGTTTACGACCTAGAGTCTCCCCAGGGGAATGTCATTAAGCCACCAAAGAACGGATGGCGATGGTCCAAGTCCGTGCTATTGAGCAAAATAGAAAGCGGTGAGATTCGATTCACCCCGGATGGCACCGCTATTCGGCGACGCACGTACCTAAAGGACATGGAGGGATTACCTCCGTCGTCGCTGTGGACCGATCTTGACGTTACAGGACATAATCGCCAAGCAAAGTACGAGCTACTAAAGCTATTACCTGAAGACATCTTCGATACACCTAAGCCTGTACGATTGCTGAAGTACATTATCCAGCTTGCCAGTGTCGGCGATAGTGACATTGTGCTCGATTTCTTTGCTGGCTCAGCCACTACAGCCGACGCCGTGCTTCAGCAGAATGCCGAGGACGGAAAGCGGCGTCGATACATTATGGTTCAACTACCCGAACAGTGTGGTGACGACACAGACGCTAGCAAAGCTGGCTTTCGGACGATTGCAGATATTGCCAAGGAACGGATGCGTCGTGCGGGAGCGGCTATAGCTGAACAACTCGGCCTGGGGCGGAGCGGCTTCGATGTCGGCTTCCGGGTACTGAAGATAGGATCGTCTAACTTGAAGGACGTGTACTACCGTCCGGACGAAGCGAAACCGGAGTTGCTCGGCGGACACGTGGACAACATCAAGGAGGATCGCACCGACGAGGACCTGCTCTTTCAGGTGCTGCTCGACTGGGGCGTGGACCTGTCGCTGCCCATCAAGAACGAGAAGATCGCCGGCAAGAACGTGCTATTCGTGGACCAGAACGCACTCGCTGCATGCTTCGAGACGGGCATCGACGAAGCGTTCGTGAAGGAACTCGCCGGCCGCAAGCCGCTCCGCGTCGTGTTTCGCGACACCAGCTACGGCGGCGACGACGTGAAGATCAACGTCGAGCAGATCTTCAAGCAGCTCTCGCCCGGCACCGAGGTTAAGACACTATGATAAGCTTCAGCCATAACAAGACAACCAATCCTTGGCCCACGCCGGAAGGAATGCTTCTTATGCGGCGTTCGGAGCCCTAATATGTACATTGACTTGCTGACGCTCAAGAACATCCGGACGTTCAAGGACGTGACGATTGAATTCGTCCATCCGGATCGCAAGTACGACAAAGCCAACGCCAACGGTATCGGTGCGAAGCCGCCTTTAGAGAATGTCACTCTCTTGTTGGGCGACAATGGCTCCGGAAAGACAACCGTGCTTCAGACAATTGCATTGTCGGCGTTCGGCGAGGCCGCCATGGAAGCAAATCTCGGCGTCCGCAATCTTGTCCGCGCAACAACCCCCGCCGATCGCGGCTGGGGCGATGTCGTCGCCCAGTTTGTCTTGCACCGCCAGGACATCACGGAGCCGCGGATGGTTGAATCCAACATGAGGATCCGCCGCCGCGGTGAACTGGAGAAAGTTGTGTTTCAGGGCGAGCACAAAGGAGCCGTATGGGAACCCATCTATCGTTCACGCAACGCCGCTTTCTTTCTTGTAGCCTACGGGGCTACCCGTCGGGTCGAATCAGGTGAGAGCCTTGACATGGGTGCCCGCATCAAGTCGAGGTTCCTCCGAGCACAACGTGTTCAGAGCGTCTTTCAGGATTCCTTCTCACTAATCCCGCTTTCGCACTGGCTGTGGCGTCGCACCACGCCTCGCGGAATGAATGAGACTACGGACGTGCTCAACGAACTGCTCAAGCCGGCCGGCGTGTCGTTTACCGGCAAGATGGCCAAACGGAAGGGGGACTTCCTATTCGATCATGCCGGGCTCCACGTTGCGTTTCAGGATCTATCGGACGGCTACCGTGCATTCATCGGGTGGGTGGCCGACTTCCTCTATCATCTCGTCCATATTGAGAAACGGCCGTCTCCTCTACGTGAGTGTCAGGGAGTAGTTCTCGTCGACGAAATCGACTTGCACCTTCATCCTAAATGGCAAATGACCGTCGTCGAAACGATCGCGAAGACATTTCCTCGCATGCAGTTCGTCTTTACATCCCATAGTCCATTAGTTGCCGGTAGCCTCCAGCAAGCGAACGTCATCCACCTCTCATTATCGCGAAACGCTGCCAAAGCAGGTCGAAGTGAGGCACCCTTTCATGGCCTTGATGCTGACCAGATTCTGCTTACGGATCTCTTCGGCCTGAAAACGACAAGGGCCGCTCGAAAGCGACAACGTCTATTGACTCTGACGAAGAAAGCAAGGGCCGGGGACGATAAGGCAGCGAAGCAATTGGTCGCTGAGTTGGCACGTGGCGAGGAGAGTGCGCCGTGATCAGGTGTGCGTTTACTACGGTTCAATTGCACACAGAGATCGATGCCGTCAGCCCGACATGGCGGGTGCGTGCACTTCGGCGTACGGAAGCACTTAAGAACGGAACTCAGCGGCGCATCACATCGATGTGGAGCGAAACCAAGCCGGCTTTTATGAAATTGCAGGGGCCCAAGTGTCCATTCTGCGAGAAGTGGCTAGAGGACCAAGCAATAGAGCAGGATGTAGAACATTTTCGTCCAAAAAACAACGTGAAGCGTTGGAGAGTCCCGAGTGCACTGTCTGGTCACGGCATCACTCTGTCGCAGCCAGCGACTGGCTCCGAACCCGGGTATCGGCTACTTGCGTATCATCCCGAGAACTATGCAGCGGCATGTAAGACTTGCAACTCGGTGCTCAAACGCGATTACTTTCCAATTGGTGGCGTGAGAAATAGTGCCGCCGATAACGTGGGCTCTTGCCGAGATGAGAAGGCATACCTGATATTCCCACTTGGTACACGGGATGACGATCCAGAAAAGCTGATCGAGTTTCACGGACTCTCGCCGCAACCCACCAAGTCCCGAGGCTTTAAGCGAAAACGCGCATTGGTCACAATTGATTTCTTTAAGCTGGACGATCTCGACCAGCGAAAGGGGTTAATTCGCGAGCGGGCGTCAAAGCTGGAACACTTGTACTTTGCTCTCAAAGAACGCGACTCGCCGAACAGCACGCAAATGGAAGTCAACCAGGCTCAACAAGCAATCACAAACCTCACCAAGCCAACGGCTTCGCACGTGAACTGCTTGCGGAGTTTTCAACGGCTGTGGGAGATGCGGAATGCTGAGGCACGCCAGCTCTATGAGGCTATCGCTGCGTATCTGAGCAGCGGTTCGGACTAGGGGCAACAATACACGAGCAAACCGGATGGGCGGAAAGCAGGATTGATGAAGCTCAAGTTCAAGAAGCAAGCCTTTCAGAGCGACGCGGTCGAAGCCGTCGCCGACTGCTTCGCCGGACAGCCGGTGGCCGAACCGCTCAGCTACCGCATCGACCCCGGCCGTCGTGCGGACGAGCGGGAGGGCGTGCTCAGCTTCATCGAGTACGCCGCCGGTTTCCGCAACACACCGCTAGTGCCCGGCCTGCCGCTGCTCAAGAACATCCAAACCGTGCAGCGGCGACAGAACCTGCCCGTCTGCAAGGAGCTGGTCACGTCGAAGGTCTGCGATGTCAACCTCGACGTGGAGATGGAGACCGGCACCGGCAAGACGTACTGCTACATCAAGACGATGTTCGAGCTGAACCGGCGGTACGGCTGGACCAAGTTCATTGTGGTCGTACCCAGCATCGCCATCCGCGAAGGCGTGCAAAAGGCGTTCGAGATCACGGCTGAGCACTTTCTGGAGCAGTACGCCAAGCGGGCACGCTTCTTCGTCTACAACTCGAAACGGCTGCACGAGCTGGAGAGCTATTCGTCCGACGCCGGCATCAACGCGATGATCATCAACGTCCAGGCGTTTAACGCAACCGGCAAGGACGCTCGCCGGATCTACGAGGAGCTGGACGACTTCCAGTCCCGCCGGCCGATTGACGTGATCAAGGCGAACCACCCCATCCTGATCCTCGATGAGCCGCAGAAGATGGAGGGCAAGCGGACCCTGGATTCCCTTCAGGAGTTCAACCCTCTGATGATTCTCCGGTACTCAGCGACGCACAAGACGCAGCACAACAAGGTCTACCGGCTCGACGCGCTGGACGCCTACAACCAGAAGCTTGTGAAGAAGATCGCCGTGCGGGGCATCGCCACCCGCGGCCTGAGCGGCACGAACGCCTACCTGTACCTGGAGTCGATTCAGATTTCGCCGTCGACGCCGCCGACTGCCCGCGTCGAGATGGAGGAGAAGCTCAAGAGCGGCTCCATCAAGCGGATCATCAAGAAGCTCGGCAAGAACGACAACTTGCACGCCCTGTCCGGAGGCCTCGACCAGTACAAGGGATTCGTCGTCGCCGACATCGACGCCCGAAACGACACGCTCAGTTTCACGAACGGCGAAGTGCTCCAAGCCGGTGAGGCCGCGGGCGACGTGAACGAGGCGACGATCCGGCAGATTCAGATTCGCGAGGCGATCAAGGCTCACTTCGAGCGGGAAGAGCAGCTTTTCGAGCAAGGGGTCAAGGTGCTCACGCTGTTCTTTATCGACGAGGTCGCCAAGTACCGGCAGTACGACGACGCCGGCGAGAAGCCGGGCGAGTACGCCAAGATGTTCGTCGACGAGTATCAGCGGCAGCTTGAAGAGACGCTCACGCTCTACGACACGCCGTACACGCGATACCTCAAAGGCATCGACGTGAACGCGACGCATAACGGCTATTTCTCGATCGACAAGAAGCGGAACCGCATGGTCGATCCGTCCGTCGCAAAACGAGGCGAGACGGCCGGCGAAAGCGACGACTCCGACGCATACGACCTCATCCTGCGGAACAAGGAGCAGTTGCTCTCGTTCGAGGAGCCGGTCCGGTTCATCTTCTCGCACTCGGCCCTGCGGGAAGGCTGGGACAACCCGAACGTCTTCACGATCTGCACGCTCAAACACAGCGACAGCACGATTTCCCGCCGACAGGAGGTCGGCCGCGGGATGCGACTCTCAGTGTTTTCCGGAGGGCCACGCACGGGCGAGCGGAACGACGACCCGGCCACCGTGCACCAGGTGAATGTGCTGACGGTGGTCGCGAACGAGAGTTACCGCGATTTCGTCAGCGGCTTGCAGAAGGACATCAGCCAGTCGCTATCAGAGCGTCCGCGACTGGCCAGTGAGGAGTACTTCACCGGCAAGCTCATTCAGACGCCGGAGGGTCCGAAGGAAGTCACCGCCACGATGGCGAAGCAGCTTGAGTTCTATCTCATTCAGAACGGATACATCGACTACGAGAAGCACGTCACCGAGAAATACCACGAGGCGAAGACTGAGGGCACGCTGGCCGAATTGCCCGAGCCGTTGAAGCCCCACGCCGAACAGGTGCTTCAACTCGTCGATAGCGTGTTCAGCGACGTGCAATTGCCCGTCCCCGAGGACGGTCGAAAATCGAAGGTCAACCCGCTCAACGAGGCGAACTTCAAGAAGAAGGAGTTCAAAGAGCTTTGGGAGCGGATCAACCGCAAGGCCGCGTACACCGTTCACTTCGACTCGGACGAGCTGGTTCGCAAGTGCGTCTCCACGATGGACAAGGAGCTGAAGGTCACGCCGCTTCAATACACGGTGCAGCGTGGAGAGCAACGGGACCAGGCGACGCCCGAGGATCTGAAGCGTGGAGCCGCCTTCGAGGTGTCGAGCACGCAGACCCTCTCGCACAAGGCGTCGGTCCACTCGGCCGTGCGGTACGACCTGATCGGCACCATCGCGGATGGCACGCAGCTCACGCGTCGCACGGTGGCACGCATCCTGAGCGAGATCAGCCCGGCGACGTTCGGCCTGTACCGCATGAACCCGGAGGACTTCATCGCCGAGGCCTGCCGCCTCATCAACGAGCAGAAGGCGACGGTGATCGTCGAACGGCTCACGTACGACCCGATGGGCGACGTTCACGACATCGACATCTTCACGCAGCAGAAGCCGCAGGCCGACTTCTCCAAGGCGTACAAGGCGTCGCGGCACATCTACGACTACGTCTTCACTGACTCAAAGACTGAGCGGAAGTTCGTCGAGGACCTGGACGGCAGTGCCGAAGTCGTCGTGTACGCCAAGCTCCCGCGTGGATTCCTTATCCCGACGCCCGTCGGCAACTACAACCCGGACTGGGCGATCGCCTTCGAGCACAAGAAGGTCAAGCACGTGTACTTCATCGCCGAGACGAAGGGCAGCATGTCCACGATGGAGCTTCGCGAGATCGAACGGCGGAAGATCGACTGTGCCCGCAAGTTCTTCGCCAAGATCACGTCGGACCAGGTGAAGTACGACGTGGTGGATAGCTACGGAAAGCTGATGCAGCTTGTGACCTGATGGCACGCTATCGGAGTCTTCAAGAGCGATGAGTACCATTCCCCAGCCCGATGAGGTCCTCGCCCGCGGCGACCCCGGCGATGAGACGGCGAGTCGGTATCGCTTTCAATGGACATGGGCTGCCATCGTCTGCTGCATGCTCCTTGACGACACAGAAGACGTCGTGGAAGTATTCTGCGAGCACCACGAGGACGTTCTACTCAAGCACCGTGACGGTGCGTTCACCGGCCACCAAGTCAAAACCCGTGGAGACGATCAGCCTCCGTGGAAAGCCGGCGACGAGCCACTGCTTGCAGCCTGCGCCCGATTCGCCAGGCTGGATGCAGAATTCCCCGGCCGCTTTCGTCGCTTTTGCTTCCTGACCAATCATACGTTGTACGTTGCGGGCAACGGGCAGGACTTTGCACATGTACTCAAGCAGATCGCCGATGCGACTACCGTCGATCAGCTTCCAAGAAATGTAGCGACCTGGCTCCGCCGCGTCGCACGCAAAGCCGAGGTCACCGACTCTGTGGCGTTCGCGGCCATGTCCAAGACAGTGGCCCGGGCGGACCTGCCGAAGCTTCGTGATGTCACCATGCGGCTCATCCACACGCTCGCTGATTGCTGGCCTCCGGCAGCCGACTGTTCGCACGATGCTGTGCGACGGGCTGCTCGGGCGCTCATTGACGAATGCGGCCGAGCATCGTCACTCGATCATCAGCAGCTCTTGCCCGCGTACATCGTGGCAGTCGTGAACCCTGAGCAGGCCGAGCTTTGTGCCCGTATCAATGGCAAGCGCATCACCTCCGAACGTCTATCCCTCATCCTGGAAACGGGCCGCGACTCAACAGCCACATTGGCCGGAGACCCTCAAGCTTTCACGCCCCCTGGACAAGGCAGCACGGAGCTGATGCACAAAAAGCTTGACGCCGGCGGATTCTCGGCGGTGTCCCGGAACTCCGCGGAAGATCTGCGCAACAAGGCTGACTATCTCGGAATCAAGTGGACCAAGCAGTACGGCAACACCAAGGGGCTCGCACGCTATGACCATATCCGCACGCTCGTCCTCACTGATGCGGCCCGCGCATTTGAGGCGACGCAAAGCGGCGAGGGACACTTCGGGCCCGCGATGCGAGAAGATCTCAAGAGGCGCTTCCAGCAGCGCCGCGCGAACAGAGACCAATTATATGACTGTGCAGACGAGCACCTCGAAGGCGTCGCCTTTTCGCTGACCGCTCAGTGTAAGGTTCAATGGAGCACCCACCGAAGTTGGGAGGCCACATAATGGACCTCGTTGAAACCATCGCCGAGCTTGACACCGCTCCCGACCTTCACGCGGCTAGACTTCTTGTCCTGCTCGCGACCTTCGCCGGTGCGGACGGTACGGGTAATGTCGAAGGGCTGACGAAACTCGCGAAACTCGACTTCCTGCTTCGCTACCCTGTCATGCTGGAACGCGCGTTGGCCGCGAAATCCCATTCGACGCGAGACGTTCAGTTGGAAGACCATGAGCGCATGAGCGTCGAGTCAGAAATGGTCCGTTATCGTTTCGGCCCCTGGGACCACCGATACCGCGAGTTCCTGAATATTCTGGTCAGCAAGGGGCTCGCGTCCATCGCTATCGACGGGCGCAAGGTCGTTATCGCTGCGACCGAGAGAGGCCGGACTGTTGCGGCGAGCCTAATGGCCGACCCTGTGTTCGAGGCATACGCCCGTCGTGCAAGTCTTCTCAAGCGGCATTTTGACCTGACGGCGACGAACCTGATGCGTTTCATCTACGACACGTTTCCGGAAATTGTCACGCTGCGATCGAACGAGGCAATCCGCCCATGAGAATGGGACTGCGGCATCTCCTGGTGCGTACGCGTCAGTCGACAGAGCGGCTAGACTTCTCCGCGTCGGTGACGTTCCTGTATGGGCCGGTCGGCACGGGCAAGTCGACGGTCGCACGTCTCATTGACTACTGCCTAGGCGGCGACCTCGAACGCACACCAGCGATTCAGCAGGAGTTCGTTGCTGCGATTCTGTCAGTTCAGCTCGGGGATTTCGAATGCACGTTGGAGCGTGGCGCGGAGGACACCCAGGCCGTACGCGTAACTTGGGCTCATGGCGAGAACGAGATCGGATCGGTCAGCGCACCCATTTCTCCGACTCATGCGCCTATCGTCAGTGACGATATTTTCAATCTGAGCGACCTGCTTTTTCGCCTATCGGGTGTAACGCCGATCAGAGTGCGTCAAAGAACGCGCGACCCCGACTCTCCAATGATCCGGCTCAGCTTCCGAGATATCTGGCGATACTGTTATCTGGACCAGACACATCTCGATTCCTCCTTTTTTCGACTAGAGGATCCGTTCCGCGGTCGCAAGAGCCAGGACGCGATGCGCTTCTTCACCGGTCTGTACTCGGAACGGCTCAGCGAGCTTGAAGCCGATCTGTATCGGACTGTTGACGAGCAACAAGGTACGCGGGAGGCAGTGGCACAAATTCGTCGCTTCATGGACCGCTTCGAGCTTGGTTCGGAGCTGGATGTAGCGGGCCAGATAGAGGCAGCGCAAGGCGAGCTACACGAAGCAGAATCCCGCCGTTCCAGGCTGGAACAGGAACGCCAGACCCGAATTCACCCGACTGACGAACTGCGGCATCGGCTGCGCGAGTTGAGCGCCCAAGTCTCGGATCTGCAGGAGTCTATCTCAGCATCCCAAATGGCTCTGGCGGAGCACGAGGCATTGAGGGCGGAACTCATCACAGCCAAAGTGAAGGCCAACAGATCGGAACAAGCCGGGCGAGTGCTCGAAGGAGTCAAATACTCTCGGTGCCCACAGTGTGGAGTTGACATAAGCGAGCGGCCCGACTCCGCCGAAGCTTGCATGCTCTGCGGGAATCCAGCAATGCGTGATGCTGCGAGGTCCAGCGTGGAGTTGGAGGCCACTCGCCGGGAACTGAACGATCGCATCGACCAGATCGGAGACTCCATCGCCCGTCGGAATCGAGCGCTAGAGCGATCGTTGAGGCAGCTTGAGCGGACGACGTCTGAAAAGGCTCGCCTGGATCAGCAGTTACAGAGTGAATTGGCACGGTATGACTCAGCCTTCGTTGAGAGTATCCGTGTTGTCGATCGGGAGATTGCCACCCTTGCAGAACGGCTGCGCTCCCTCGATCGGCTGCAGGCCATGCCCCGTGCCATCAACGAGCTTGAAGAAAATGCTGGTAGCTTGCAGGGGCGCATCGACCGTCTCCGTAGCTCAATTGAAGAGGAGCGGCTACGCCTGCGTGATGCTGACGAAAACGTTCGGTCTGTCGCAGACAGGTTCAAGCAGATAATGCTTGCTGTGGGTTTCCCCGGAGTGTCGGATGATGACGAAGTGATCCTCGATCCACGAAGCTGGAAGCCGACTGTCGTTCATGGTGGGCAGGAGTGGGGCTTCTGGGATACCGGCAGTGGCGGAAAGAAAACGCTCTTCAATGTGTGCTACGCGCTGGCAGTTCACGAAGTCGCTCGCGAGCGAGACATGCCCATCCCAACGGTGCTGATCATCGATAGTCCGACAAAGAATATCAGTGACGACGAAAATCCCGAGCTGGTGCAGTCGCTCTATCGTGAGATATACCGGATTGCGAGCGCGTCAAATGCGAATCCGACTCAGTTCTTGCTTATCGACTCAGACCTCGTCGAACCGACAGAAACACTCGCGAACTTCTCCGAGCGACGACTCGCTGGAGAGCCTACTGCTCCAAGCTTGATCCCATACTATCAGGGACCATAACTTTCCGGCGGCAGGCTCTGGTAGCTCACCTCCTAATTCCGCACGTTGCCAAAGAGCGTCGAGCGTTCAGCGGAACCGACGTAGCTGAGGTAGCTCGGATCAAAGCGTGAGACCTCCGCGGGCTCCGCGTTGACTCGGCGGTATCGGTTGCTCTGGCATCATCAAGCCCTTCGATTCCGGCGCGGCAAGCCCACACTTAGCTCGTTCCACCAAGGTCCCAGCGACCGACTTGATCACGCCTTCGACTGTGCTTTCGTTGCCACAGGCGTCACGGCATCTAAACATCTTTTCGCCGCCTGCGCTCAGATAGATTCGCCCTCCACAAACCAAGTCGCCGCACCTGCTGCACTGAACAAACGCATCGCGCGGTTCTGCAGATCGCCGATGCATGCATACAGGGCAGTACCACCCGGTAAAGTCAAACTCCGCTGCCTCGAATGAGGTCGAATTCAGTGGCCCGCACTGCTCGGTTGTTGGTTCGGCTGAACTGACGCCAATCTCCGCAACCGTGAATTTCCCGTCCGTTGATCGTCGTTCAAAAGCAACAACGAAATGTGCATTGGTTTGGGCGCAGCGAAACGTCACCGTACGCCGGCCCGGACCTCCTGGTGAGCCTGCCACACGATTAGGCGCCCCGTCTGAATCGGGCCTACCGTGCTGTTCCTCGCCTGTAGTGCCTTCGACCTGGCTGTTCCAATCCAGCCTGTTACTGGAGAACGGGTTCTTCGGCCCGGAGCCGGGTTGATCTCCCATAACCCACACACCTCGCTCACAACTCTCGAACGATCCTAAACGGCCTGGACGGCGGTTAGATCCGTCGGAGCAGCAACTGCCGAAAGGTCGATCCGTCTGGTGCTGCTGTGGTGCCGACATGTTCCCATCCACCAAATTCTCGCGCGAACGCGAGGAATTCCGCCAGCACGTAGCGTGTCGAACCCAGCACCTTGCTCCTGTCGTCAGATCGATACTTGAACTCAGCGATCCATGAATTGCAGACATGGTGGTCCGGATCCCCGTCCGCACGTTTCCGGACGCCTACCTCCACAATTGGTCCATCGACGCATGACCGCGAGCGCTCGACTGCATTCGGCGCCTTGCTGTCCTCGACCGGGATCGGCGTGGCGGCCTGTCCGATCCTACGCGGCTGCGCTTCGAGCAGGAAATCCAGTTCTTTGCATCCGTACTGCCCCTTCATTCGCCTCTCGAATTGTTCCCATCCCTCGTCGTCATGCGTATCCAGCCCGACGATAAGCAGATCACCGCTCCTCGAGGGCTCCTTGAGGGACCTGAAGAACTCCCGCTCCGGCAGATTGCCGATGGTCCCGCCAAGGATCGCCCACACCACATGCTGCCACGAATCCCCGCGCATGAATCGTCCTTCGAGTTGTAAGATATCCAAACTGAGGTCGGTGACACGAACCCGATTCAATTGTTCACTCCGTAGGCGCGGGCCAAGAAAACGCTCCGTTTCATGAATCATGGCATCGCTGATGTCGACAATGGTATACTCGATCTCTCCGCGATGGTCATCTAATGCCTTTACAAGGCTCTTCACAAGCACCAGATCCTTCTCCGGTGAGCCCCCGCCCGCGAGACTCACAGCGGCGTTGTACCGACGCTCCCTAAGAGCCCCGATCCAATGCGCCTCCTGAACAAGCTGCTTGAGCGAGCACAGGCAGTCCAAGTACATGCGATAGTTCTCGCTCTCGATTAAGGTAGTCCATGCTCTGGCGGCCTCCGGCGCGTTATAGAATCGCCAGATGGGATACCGGCCGTCTTGTAGCGCCGAAAGTGAGCTTTCGTAGTGCGTCCTTCGGTCTCGATGCACACAGTAGCCGTGACCGGGAGCTGGGAGCGACGCGCCGCTAAACAGCGTCAGTAACTTTCTCCTTTGGGCATCGGTCAGCGGGGAGTCCGTGTCCTCGGCAAGCGCCTCCGCATAATCCCGCAGCACCTGGTTGCCAAGAAGGTCAACAAACTCCTCGAACGAGCACTCGAACAACTTGACGACGACACAGTCCAGATTCAGATCGCTTCGGATTCTCTCCCACAGTTGCAAATACATGTCATCCGTCGGCCTGCTGCTCACCCAACGCCGCTGAGCGTCGAGTACAGCTTCAAGGAATGTGGTTCCGCTGTCGTTGCGACTGCGTGGAGGTGATGATGGCAACTTGTTCTTGTAACAACTGGAAACCATAGTCAAGAAGAGGCCCTTAACCGTGGAACAGCCGTAGAGTGCCTTGAGCAGTTCTCTCTTGGCCAGCCAATCACGAATCCCAACGCGTTTGCTTGTCGATTGGCGGATCATGCGGTCTCCTCACTCGGGAAAGACGACACGAGAGTTCGCGGCGCCAGTTGGCGGGCGAGGACGGCGTTTACGAGGAAGCCGAGGGGAATGCCAACGGCCGCCTCGTTAAGCGTCCCGGACAGCCCTGCCAGATTCCACGCGACAGCCGCGCCGATCCCCACGAAGACGCTTGCCGTGAGAGTAGACGCGGAGTGGCGCCACCCGAGCACCTTGATAGCAACCGCCGGGGCCAAGCCAGCCGCCATGAATGAGACGGAGGTAATAGCCAACCCAAACACGGTCGTCTGGCTCTCAAGGCC
The DNA here is from genome assembly GCA_022072505.1 of Phycisphaerae bacterium. GTDB lineage: Bacteria > Planctomycetota > Phycisphaerae > UBA1845 > UBA1845 > JABWBH01. The sequence goes on along the minus strand of JAJVHU010000035.1, from coordinate 21,826 downwards.
CCAAGCCGCGAACATGGTAGCCAGCCCCAGCCCAATCACCAACCACTCGATGCGGGCTCGGCGATTGCCTCCGGGGAACAGGTCGCGGGCCGCTTGGGCCATTGCCACGAGGAGGCTGTTCCCCGTCGAGGCGATGGCGCCGAAGATGTCCGCGAGGATCAGTCCCACGAACACTGCTGGTAGGGTCGCGCTGACGAACACCGTCAGGCCCTTCTCGGGATCGGGAAGGTTGGGCATCACCCCACGGAGGAGGACGCCGAAGAGCGTCATGGTGGCCCAAGTCAACTGAACATAACCCATGTAAATCCACCGGGCTGCTCTGGCCTCGCGGGGATTGCTGGCTGCCAGATAACGCGACGTTACCTGGGGTTGGGCCAATCCGAATCCGAGCGCCGCGGCAGCGTACCCAAGGACGAATCCGACCGCGGATGCAACGGTGCCGCCGCCCAACGGGTCTAGGAAGCCCTCGCCAGCACTCCGAATTCGCTCAGCAACGCTGGCCGGATCGCGCGCTGCCACCCAGCACACCGTACCCAGCGCGATGAACGTTCCAAGGATGCGTGTCGCTGCCTGCAGCGTGTCAACGTAGACCGAGCCGCGGAAGCGGCCGAGGGCGGAGTAGGCGATGATCACCGCGGCGAATATGAGGAGTGTCGAGTGCCCAGAGATCCCGAATGCGCCTTCGAGGAATTTCTGACCCGCAACCCATTGCGCCATGGTATAGCCCCCAAGACACAGCACGACGATCGCGGAACATGCAAGTGTGAGCGGGTGTAGTCGTCCGATTGGGAGGCCATGGGTGATGATGTCCGCCAGCGTTGTCGCGCTCGTGCGGGCACCGTAGGCGTTGATGCGATGGGGGAAGAACGTCCAGAAAACGAGGTCGCCGAGGAACCAGCCGAACGGCAGCAGGAGCCAGTGGGCGCCATAGGAATAGCCCAGCCCGACGGCTCCGGTGACAACGAACCCGCTATTCGCAGCTGCGCCGGCGCTGAGACCAACCAGCCACCGGTTTAGGCGCTGCTTGCCAATTTGCTCTTCGGCCTCGTCGCCTGCATCACGGCGGCCCTTCCACGCGATGAGGTACGTCGCGACCAGCACGATGAAGAACACGCCGATCGCTGTGATGTTCCAGTTGTTTTCCACGGTTCCGCTCCCGGAGGCTGCTCGTCGAGTCTGCCAGCAGGATACGGCTGTTCGGCGGAGGCGTGAACGGAATGCGGCGGAAAGGAGCGGAACAGGGCGGGAATGCAGGGGGTCGGACTCTCCAGCCGCGTTCCACCGCTCTCCTTCGCGTTCCCTGGGCTTGTGGTGCGGGTGGAGGACAATAGCCGACGCGAACGTGCCCGTTCAGGGAGCAAGTATCAAACGGTCGAGCGCGGCATGGAGAACACGCTTGGACAGGACGAGGGGAGATGCCGGTGCGCGGTTGCAAACTCGCGGCGGCAACGACGCTGTCCCGAGCGTCGAGAGCCGGCTCGCCGCGCGGCGCGAAGCCCGGCCGGCATGCGCCGCGCTCTGCGGGTGCTCGAATAGCGCCTCTCCGGTCGCGTTCCGCCGCTCTCCGTCGTGTTCCCTCGACCGTCGATTCCAGCATCCGTATCGTCGTTTTCCATGCATCCGGAATGCGTCAGACATCACTTTCGAGGTTGGCGGGTGGAACGAAGCGCCCGGCGCTTAAGGAGATAACCGTGATCACCAAGGACACGTGCAAGGAACTTCTTGAAAAGCAGGATGGAATCGAGGAGATCGAGCTCTACAAGGGTCAGTACCTGCGGGCGCGGTTCGCCAACCGGATCAATCCGGCCGAGCCGCACGTTCTGGTCGTTGATCCGATCGAGAACCGGCTGGCCCTCAAGATTCGCGTTCCCGAAATCGCCCAGGTTCGCTCGCCCAACTCGGAACTGCCCCGGATCTTGCAGGACATCAACTACCGCCTGCTGATCGGAAAGGTGGGCACCGACGCCCGCGACGGCGAGGTGATGTTCGAGATCAACCACGCCTGCCAGGACGGCGGCGCGGCTGATCCCAGCCCGGAGGTGTTCGCCCGGCTGGTGGGAACTGCCATCGAGACGACCCACGAAGTCCATTTGATGGCGACCCATGTGGGGATGGTCGAAGCCGGCGTGCCGGCGGAGGTCGCGAAGAAGTTCATGGACCAGTTCCGCCAGCCCGTGCCGGAGGCGGAAGACGAGGAGACGCTCTAGTTCGCGGAGGAGATGCCCGTGGGTAAGGCCAACGTCAATCTGGATGAAAAGGCGGACAAGGCCGTCGGCCTGGGAAAGGCCATCGCTCGGAGCGAGGGCGGCAGCCGGTTGGACGCGATTCACGTCCTCAAGGCGGCCATCCTCGTCTATCCGGAAGAGGTGGCGCTTTGCCTCCGCCAGGCCGGCTGCGCGACGCCGCAGGCTGTGCTGAACGGCGTGACGGCCCCCGAGCGCTTCGAGGTCGTTGCGGATCGGATGCCCATGACCGCGGAGCTGGCTGCAATCGTGCGGAAGCTGCGGGTCGGCGATCAGATCATCGCGTTCGAGGTTGTCCTGGGCGAGATCCTTCGGGAGCCGTCAGTTCGTGTCGATGCCCTTATTCATCAGGCGGGCGCAGCGTCGCAGGCCGTGTCCGGCGGCACCAAGAAAATCGGCCTCGCGCCGGCCTACCGCTCCAAGCGCGATCGGCTGACGGATCTGCTCGCAGAGTGGCGCCTGCGCAAAACGGCGGCCCAGGCCTGCGGGTTGAAGATCGGCTTCGGCGATGATGATCGCGGCGCCCCGTACTCCGCTGACGGCGCCCTGGACGCCGTCCTCCGGCAGGCCGCGATCAACCGCTCCAAGGCCGCCGTCACCCCTGCTGGCCTCGATCCGCTTGGACACATTGAAAACGAGCTGAGTGACGTGCAGCGCATGCTGTGCGAGGGGATTCTGATCGACCAGCTTTACGGTTTGGCCATTCATCCTTTCGACGGGATTTCGGTGCGCGATCTCGCTCAGCTGCTCTCGCCGCAGTCCTACCCTGGCAACTGCCGCAAGGTCGTCGAGGCCGTCGCCGGGTTGGAACAGTTGGGATTCATTTCCCGTGGCGATTACGACGGCTCGACGAAGCTCACCGCCCAGGTTCGCCTGGCGGATGATGTGTTGGAGCAGTTGCTGTCGGAACTGGACAAGGACGCGATCTCGGCCGGCGAGTTCGATGAGATGAAGCGGAAACTCCGCCACGGCGTCGACTGGGGAGAGGTAGGTGCGAAGACGTGGGCGTGACAAATACGAGAGCGATGGAACAAGGGTAATTCCATCCCTCGAACAAGAAATGGAATGCCATCCCCGGTGATGGCCGAAACGGTTGAGCGAAAGCTCTGAAGGAGTAATGAACCATGTTGAAGCGAATCATCATTGCCGCGGGCATCGTCTTCGGGCTGGCGGTCATCGTGCTCGGTTGGGAGAAGACGACATCGTATGTGGCTGGGACGCGGGAGGTTCTCAACCAGGAGGCCGACGATCGCGCTCCCATGCGGCTGGAACGCGCCCGCATCGAGGCCTTGATTCAGAAGGAACAGCAGAACGTGCTCGCATTCGAGGACAAGGTCGCCGACCTGGAGGGCCGGCGGGAGGCGACGGCGCGCGGCATCGAAGAGGCGCAGTCCAAGCTTCAGACCGAGCTGGACCTCCTGAAGCGCATCAAGGCGTTGCTCGACGAGAAGCGCCAGAAATATGCGATTGGCCGGCAGACGTATTCCTTTGCCGAAGTGAACGCCGACGCGCTGGAACGTGTGCAGGAAGTAGACCGGATGCGAGAGAGCGTTTCGTTCAATGAAGGCCTGGTGGCTGATCTAGACGCCGCAATCAAACAGGGCCGGTCCGGATTGGCCGAGGCTGGAAAGCGGCTGGCCGAGTTGAAGAACGGCATGGCTCGTCTGGAACAGAGGAACGTCAACGCCGACATCCGGCTTCAGGTCGCCCAGCTTGCCAACGCCATCGCGGGCGCGCCGCTGTCCGCTGATTCGGAGCTCGAAAAGGCCATGCGGAATTTCGAGCGAAGGGTCTCTGCCAAGGAACGCCACGCCAACGCGCGGCTTTCAGCCGGAATGGGTCAGTTCCGCATCGATTACGCCCCGATGATTGTGACCCAGGACGCATCGGCTGAGATCACGCGGATGCTAGGCGACGTTCAGCAGGACGGCGCCGTTCCTTCTGCTCCACAGTCGCGGACGTCGGCCGTTGAGGCGATTAAGGGCGACGCGGAATGAACTGCCTCATAGGCACGTTGCCAGCGCTAGGAGCGCCGCAAAGATGATTCGGAAAATGGCGATGGCAGTTTGTGTGATCGCGGGAGTCTCCTGCCTGATTGCTCTGGCGGACCGTGGCGGACTGACCGATCCGCTGTGGGCGAAGGTTTGGCCCCAGGTGGTGCTGGCTCGCCGCCCTTCGCCGGCCGAGGTCTATGCTTCCCATCTATCCGGTCGCGTGGAAGCAGTGCGGCGGCGGATCACAGAAGTGAAGGACCTGCTGATCACCGCGGCTCAGAGACGGCAGGACTTGCTCAGGCAGCTCCGCGAACGACTTCGTGAGGCGGATGATGCCGGTGATCTGAGACGTCTCCAGGAGCAAAACCCGGTCGCCTTTGCACTGGTTCGGTCGGTCGACGCTGAGGACCGCAAACAGGCCGAGAGCCACCAGAACCTGGCGGAGTTGGAGGCACAACTTGCGTCGTTGGAGGCTCGGCAGATCGCCAACCGAAACGGCGTGAACCTCGTCGAGGCCGGAGAACCAATAAGGCCGTCAGACGAACTGAGAGCCGAAACGGGTGACGAGTCAACGAAGGTTCGGTTTCAGCGGATCATCCGCGACGCCAAGAACGTTCAGTAAAAACCGAGGGAAGAACGATGAACCGCCAAATTCTGAATTTGATTACCGGATTTGCAGTCCTAGCGGCAGCAACGACAACCGCCTCTTCGCAAGAATGGGCAGCACGCCGTGGCGACGAGACAACCCAGCGGCCGGCAGCCGCACCTTACGGCGTTACGCGGTCCGGGCCGGTGAGTGCGTATGCACCGGCAGACCCAGAGGAATCCAAGTCGCCGGAGATGGCGGCCACGTTGCAGACTAGCAGCCCGACGGCCTTCACGGCTCTGGATTGGCTGGACGATCTGGATCGACGAGTCGCTCGACAGGAAGCTGCGTTCACGCGGGCTCAGCGAGTTGCGGTTGTCCTTGTCGCCCTGTTGGGTGGCTGCATCGCGTTCATGTGGGTGCGATTGGCACGGTTCGCATCGGGTAACCCGCAAGCCGAGGTGCCGGTCGATTCGCCGGACCCGACAGTGCATCAGGGGGTCGCGGAACTAGCCTCCACGAACCAGTCGTCCGTCGTTGACACTCGGCCGCTGGCATCGCCGACTCCGCGCTCGACGAGACAGTCGGCAATTCCACGTGTGCAGTTTCTGTCCGGCGTGATCGACCGCCTGGTAAAAGGCATCAACGAATCCCGGCGGCAGCGCGGCGGTGTGGAAACCGGTTACGCACTGGTCGGGAAGATCCTCGGCGACGGACCTTCGCGGGTCATGATGGTCAGCGGATTGATCGATGAGGGACCCAGTTCCGCCCGTTCCGGCGGACATCACCAGGCTGACCGTCAGTATCAGCAGCGTGAACTGGAACTTCTCCAGCTCATCGACGCCGATGCGATGTTCATCGGCGATGCGCATCTGCATCCAGGCAGCTTGGATTCCTGCTCCGCCGGCGATCTGCGAACTGACTCCGCCAACGTGCGCGAGAGCCACAGCCAGGAGATGGTGTTCACCATTGCCACGGTGGCATCGGCTCATCGCGGTAACCGGTCTCCTGACAGCCTTTATCACGACGGTTTGAAGCTCGACTTCTATTACTTGGGGAAGGGGAGCGCGTACCAGTACCGTCACTTTCGTCCGGAAGTCGTGGACGGGGCGGTCATTTCGGCGGCGGCTGAACTTCGAGGTTTCGCAGCAGCCGACCCGGTGCGGACGCGGTTGGACTTCGAGAATCTGCGTCGCTTGGCGAACTACCACATGGGGCTGGTCCAACAAGCAACTAGCGATCAGGCCCGCCGCCCGTGCATCGTGATGAAGCACAAGACTGGTGGATTCACGGCCATGATCGCTTTTTCGGCCGACCCGCGACAACGGCCGGACGTGTTCGTGGAGGACAACGCGCATCAGGTGATGCAGTTCCAGCCCTCGTATCTGAATGGAGCGTGGACGCCCGGCCTCGTGTGGTTCACGCCCATCATTCTTGACATCGAACGAGAAATGAGTGCTCGGCGCAGCGTATGCGCCGGCAAAAGGATTGATTCCCCCGCTGGCGGGCGGTCCGCGTCGGTGGGGATGAAGGAATCCGGGCCGATTGGAGATGAGCCATGGGAAGCTTTACCCCTTTGACGAAGGAGCGCGCCGAGGAAATCCGGCGAGCGATGGAACAGTCCCGATCCAGCAGCGAAGGCTTGGCCTTCAGCGAGACGGGCGAATTGGAAGGCACAGCACCTGTAATTGCCTCACCCGATGATCGCCGGAACCGAATCGGGAAATTCGACACGCACTACCAACCGTGAGAACGGCTGACACATCGGCTGGTACGGCATGGGCTTGGTCTGCCCGAGGAAGAATGACATGGATTCGAAACGACTCGTTTTGGAGCACGCGGCAATGATGGAGCGCTGGTCGGCCCTTGAGCCCAGACTCCGCAGCGATGCATCCGGGCAACTCCACTGGGAGCTCACGCTCCACGCCGAGGGCGGGAATCGGCTGCCCATCAAGATCGTCTATCCGTCCGGCTACCCGGCGGATGCGCCGGACATCGTGGCGCTAACTTCTCTACCGAGCGGTACTCCGCATCTCCTGCCCGGCAACCGCATTTGCTGGCGCCATCCCAGCGAAAGCAAACGCAATCGAAATATCTGGTGCCCGAGCAAAGACACTGCTGCGTTGTGTGTCGGTGTGGCGCAGCGTTGGTTCTATGCGTTCCTGGTGTGGCTGAGCACGAGCAAGTGGCCTGTGCCGGACGCCGTGAGCAACTGAACGTGGGCTTCGACGGCCGATCGGCCAACTGAAGAGGCGAATCATGAACCGTGACGAATTGTTCAAGAGGACGCGGGCGATTCTGAAACCCGAAATCGCCCAGTGCGAGGTATGGGCCTTCTTCGGCGTAGGGTCTGGCGGCGCGCGAGTCGCCGAGGAAGCGGCTCGGTTCGGCATCGGCACGATCATCCTCATTGACCGGCCAGACGAATGCCTGGAGGAGCACAACATCATCCGCCACGTCCTCGGCTACAAAGATCTGGGCCGACCGAAGGGGGAAGCTCTTCGGGACCACATCCTCAATAGCAACCCCGGCTGCGAAATCGAGGTCATCTCGATGGATGTCGTCAAGGACCGGGATCGGCTTGCGTCGATTATTCGCCGTTGCACGCAGGTGCACTGCTGCGTCGACAACGAGCCTGCTAAGAACGTGATCAATGAGGAGGCCGTCGCGGCTGGCGTCACACTGGTTTTCGCTGGCGTCTTCGACGGTGGCTGTGGCGGTGAAGTTGGAAGGGTAGTCGACGGCGGTGCCTGCTACGCCTGCATGGCCGCCTTTCTGAACCGCTCTGGACGGTTCGATGAGTCGCAGGCGCCCCAGACGTTCGACTACACGAACCCAGATGGCATAGAGAATTCCACGGCCGCCCTGAACTTGGACATCGCGCAGATCGCTTTGATTCAGGCCCGCGTTGGGCTGCTGACTATGCTCGGCCGACATGATTCGGCGCCGGATTTCAAGGGCAACTACGTCTTGTTCGGGAACCGACGGGTCGAGGGCCTATTTCCGCGGATGCTTTCGAGCGACATCTGGGAAATCCCTCGAGATCCGTGCTGTTTGATTTGCGGCGCCGGCGGCATGACTGAGGCCCAGATCAACGCGGCCGCCGAGGACATCCTTGCCAAGGCAGTGTGCAGCGGAAACTAACAGGGCAACCATGACGAAGGCAACGTCTATCCCGGCGATCTTCAGCGTACTGGCGGTAGCGTGCGCTTGCCTGGCGGAGCACCCGCTGGATCAGGCAGCGCAAGCCCTTGCGGCTGGCGACCATGCGCGCGCAGCAGAACTGTACCAGCAGGCGAACGCCGAGCTGCCCACGGCCGAGGGATACAACAACCTCGGCGTTGCTCTGGAATCCTGCGGCCGGTTCGACGAAGCGGTGGACGCTTACCGCGAGTCACTTCGGCTTCCCGGTTCGGCTGAGCAGATCCGAAGCAATCTCAAACGCGCCTGCGTCCGCGCCCTGATCCACGCCGCGTTGCCTTATGCGGCGTCGATCTTCGCCGGCCTGCTGACCATCTTCTTCCTGATCTGGCTGATCAGACGCCTGGAACGAGCGTGGCGCATCTGGCGCTTCCGGATGAAGTACCGGAATGTGCGGGTCGCCAGTCTTGTTCATCGTGTCCACTGCCGTGACGGTCAGGATCAGCCCGACGGCAAGGCATACCCTGATTCGGAGAGTATCTCCGTCAAGGCCGAACTTTCCCTGCCTGACCAACCGGACATCTATCCCCTGCACTTGGAGTTGGAAGTCGTCCGGCCAAATGGGGCGATCTGGCGAACACTGCATGAATCAATCGACGCACCGCCCGCCCCGCGGCTGAGCCTCTGGTTCCAGCTGGACCAGGTCGCCGAAATGCTGACGCATTCAGGTTCCTGGAAAACGCAGCTGATCCTCAGGAACACCGGCACGCGTCTTGCGTCAACCTCGATTGCCATCGTTACGAGGACGGACCTTATCGCCGATCTGCAAGCTTCTGACGTTCGTCTGATCGCATTGCATGGCGACAAGGCCGAGCCAGAGAGCGTAATCTTCCCAGACATTGACTCCGTCGTGCCGACGGCGGTGATTCGGCCAAAGTGCTTTCATCCTTCCAAGTTCGTCGACATGCGACTTCGCCTGGATTTGGCGAATGTGGACAAGCGCGAGGAGGCTGAAAGCGCTGAGTTGCCCCTGCAACTGATCGATGGACGAATGATGTTCTCGCCGGTGAGTCGCCCCATTGCCGGCGACGAAATTGCCCGCAAGCTCGGCCGATGGGAGTTTCGCCTCAGCGTCGACGACCGCCAGCTGACCCGAATCCCGTTCGTGATTACTTCTCTTGAACAGGTTCTCGCTGGGTTGAAACTCGAGAGTTTCGAGATCGCGGGGATTGCCCGGTCCGGCCAGCGAACGACTCCCGTCGGCAAGGTCGCCTACCTGCGAGACGTGCGGGCTTTGTGCCCTGTCGTCACGCTGACCTCGGACCTGCCATCGCCCCGCGCCGGTTTCCACATGACGATGGGCGTTTGCGTCGATGGCGACCCAGTCGGAGGGGTTGAAGGGGCAGTCGTGCTGGACGGCAAGTCGGTCCAGCTGCTGCCCGGAGAATTTGTGCCGCCCGAGCTTCTCGATGGCCGCGAAAGCATTAAGGTCAGTTTCATCTTCATACTGGAGGGGCGGACGCTGGGCATCCGTGAGGTGGTGCTGCGGTCAAAGCCGCCCCGTTGTGCCGACGCTCAGGGCCGAATTGCTGCGCCGCCGGCGGCCAACGAGATCGATTATGACGCGGAGGCTGCTCGCATCCTCCAGCAGGCAGCGGCGCGGTGATTCGCTGTGCCGCGTGCTGCGGCGCAAGCGAGATCTGAAGGAGATCGAGATGAACGGTTTCACGAACGTCAATCTGCTCGCCTTTGGCCCTGCAGGAGACGACGGCACCACGTTTGTACTGCTGACGCTTGCCAGCGTCGGGTTCTTGTGTCTACTTCCGGTCGTTGGGCGCCGCCATGTGGCAAGGTTCGGCACCTACGCGCACGAAGTCAGCCACGGCGTCGTCAGCCTGATGACCGGCGGTGACTTCCACCGTTTCCACGTGGGCGACTGGGGCGGTCTTGCCATCACCAGCGGCGGTAACCGCAAGGCCGTAGCCGCCGCCGGCTACATCGGCACGATTGTGCTCGGCGCGGTCTTCCTGGCTCGATCGGCCCAAGCCGATGCCCTGGTCCTGACGCTCCAGGTGCTCGCCGTACTACTCGCCCTTTCAACGCTCAAGGCCGGCGACCTGCGCACGGCCGCCGTCGGAGCCACAGTCGCGGCGCTTTTGGGATTGTGCAGCTCGCTGTTTCCCGGTGCTTTGGCGACGCGCTTCCTGTTGAACCTGATGGGCGTGATTCTGATTTGGCAGGGTGCCAGAGCGATCTGGACGCTCCTGGTGATCTCGGTAACCGCAAGCGGCACGGGTTCTGATGCCGAGGTGCTGGCGCGCCTCAGCGGGCGGTCGGCGCTCCACTGGACCGTGGTGCTCGCCTGTATCGCCTTTGTCGTGTCACTCGTTGTTCTGCGATTGGGCGTGGTTGGCGGCGGTTCTTTCTGACCGAAAGGTGGACGGCAATGACATATGTCATAGGAGCATGCCGCCGACGATGGGCGCGAAGCGGGCGAGCCCTTGCGGACTTCATCTTCAGCTTCTTCGTAGCCGCGCTGTCGCACGTCCTCGCCGGGGCATATGGCGTTGGTTGCTGGATAGCCCGCCGATTCGTTGCTCTCGTTCGGCATCGCCGCCTGCAAGTTCCCAAGCCGGCCCCGGATCGGCGCATGGTGCTGTGCGCAACAGCCGAGAGTGCAACGCACGTCGATTTCCGGCCGATCGCGGAGAAGCCGAACGTGCGCTTCGCCGACATCGCCGGCTTGGAGGACGCAAAGCAGGAGATTCGGCTGCGAATGATCCTCCCGGTCCTCTACCCCGCCAAGGCGAGGCACTTCGGCATCCGCCAAGGCGGCGGGCTGCTGCTGTACGGCCCGCCCGGAACCGGCAAGACGATGCTCGCCAAAGCCGTCGCAACTGAAGTCGACGCCGCCTTTTATAGCGTTCGGCCCAGCGATATAATGTCGGCCGCGGTCGGTCAGGCCGAGGCCAACGTGGACCGGCTTTTCCAGACCCTCCGCCAGCATAAGCGCGCCGTGCTTTTCCTCGACGAGGTCGAGGCGCTGATTCCCAGCCGGCGGCGAAACGGATCGACGATCATGCGGCGTCTTGTATCACAGATTCTCGGAGCGGCGGACGGGCTGGCAAAAGCCCCCGATGGCCACGTTCTCCTTCTCATCGGAGCAACCAACGAGCCCGACATGATCGACCCTGCGATGCTTCGCCCAGGCCGGTTTGATGCGAAGATCTTTGTTGGATTGCCTGACCGGCACGCCCGCCGCCAAATACTCGCAACGCACTTGGTTGATCACCCTCTTGGTACTGACGTTCGCATCGACTGCATTGCTGATCAGACAGAGGGCCTAAGTGGCGCGGAACTTGCGGGTCTGGTGGATACAGCGGCTGACAGCGCGTTTCTACGTTCAGTTGCCCTTGACTCAGCCGAATGTGTCATCGCTGCCACTGACTTCGCTCCACAACGGGCGATTGGGACCCCCAACTCACTCGGTGCAAGTCTCTCCTGTCTCCCTATTCCCCGTTCGATCAATCGAGCATGATTAATCTGCGTTCCGATGTTGATGCCGTCGTGCCCTTCGGGCCTACGTCCGCGACGAGAGCGTATGCCCTTTCAGCCACAATCGCTTCCCTCGTTCGCGCTGGACTTCCTGAGGACAACATTACCGTTGTGGTCAATGGCCTCCGCGATGGAGTCGGATCGGGAGACCTCGCCTATTGCCGCTCGCGCTATCCTACGACCCGAACACTGCACAGCGAGATCGCTAATCGCGCCATCGCCCGCAATCTCGGAGTGGGCACTGGCACACGTCCTTTCATACTCTTCTGCGACGCAGACACCGTCCCGACACCAGAAGCAGTTCAACTCGTCGCCGCCCACGTCACGCCAGACACCTTTGTCTGTGGCGCTCACCGCCGCTACGTACCATTCTCGACGCCGTCTGAGGATATCCTCCGTTGCATTGATGAGGACCGCTGGCCTGATCTCGATGCATTGAGCAGTGATGAACCCGGACCGACCGGCGGCTTGCGGCAAGGGTTCCGTCGTCGCTTGCATCAGGTGACATTCATCGGCGCGTTCGGTGCAATGTCCCGCCAATTATTCACCCAACTTGGGGGATTCTCGGAGTCATTCCTTGGCTGGGGTCTCGAAGATACCGATCTCATGCGTCGAGCGTTCGCGCGGTGCAACTTCCGCTCACTGGCACCAACTATCGTCTACCACTTGGACCACCTCGTATCACCGTATAAATGGGATGAACATTGGGGCCACAACTGGCGCAATTATTGCGATTTGGGACGCGATCTTGGCTTTTTTCGTGTTGCCACACTCTTCACGCGCGATTACTTTCCCGCATCCGACACAGAGGTCCTAATTCCAAAGGCTGCCCCAATAAGCCTTTCGGACACTGTAGGTGGTCTTCCTCTTGAAAGCGCACTCCGGGAGCGCCTGTTGAGCTTTGCAAAAGCGGCGATGGACTCCCGCGACACCGCGGGACTTGTTCTCTACGGTTCCGGCCGCTACAAAAGGAAGCCGGCCGACCTTGACTTGATAAGAGTTGTCTTTCCCGAATACGTAAACCGATTCAACTTCCAGCGAGACGGGACGCCACCGATTGATGAGCATCAAATCAGTCTCACTGCAGTAGAAACAACCATTACCCTCCCGGAGCGGAACCGAGACTACTGGCCGTGGCTCGCTGGACATTATGCGGACGGGATCCTGCTGGCGCAGCGTGCCAACCTCCTATTCCTCCTTCCCACGTTGCTAAATGAGACACTTTCTCGCCGGGGACATCACCTGATTACATTTCATCTTGGCCGTACCCTGCACCTTATCGCCGAACGCGACGAACTCGGACGAGGAGAGGCCATTCGCCATGCGGCTGCATTATTTGGCCTTGCTGCCGGGAAATGGCCAGCATCAACCCGCGCTCCATTCTTTCGTGACCGGGGACTTCGATGCCAGGTCGACGAGTTCGCGGCGATGCTCGATTCTGGCCAAGAGTCTGCCCTGTACGGTCGCGCCAAGGCCGCCCTTATCCCGCCAGCCATGCAGGCTCTCCGCACATTTAAGCTGGCCGACCACTCCGGCCCATGCTTTTTTCCTGAGAGCGACCGTGCGCTGTGCGAACTCAAACGGAGTGGTCTCTCTCTGTCTGTTGAGTGGCGCGATACGCGCTGAGGGGCGTTCATGGTGGAAGGGAGAAAGATACCTAGTACTAGTGAAGCGGCCGACCTGGCCGATCCGTTACCGATGCCGCTCTCGACCTTCCTTAGAGCCGTCGAAGGAGTGAACTCAATCGTCGGCTGTGCTCTAATTGGATCGCGCGCGATAGGGCACGGATTCGTTCGAGCCGACTCTGACTTCGACCTATGCGTCATCGCGGCCGACGTTGGAGCAGCACGGCACCATCTTCGCTCAAACAACTGTCCGCCGATCCTCGATGTCAGCTTCATACTGTTTGCAGACATACCAGATCGCCTTCCGCACTGGCAGTTGTACGGTCTCGCATGGTCTCGAGTGCTATACGATACCACCGGGCGTCTTGCCAGCCAACTCCATTCCTTACGTGTTCTCTCAGCGAGTGAGTGTGATTCCGTGATCCGGGACAGTGCCGCAGCATTCATTGAATGCGCATACCGCTCGCTCAGGTCTGAAGAGCAGGCGCTCACACTGGCGGCACGACTTGAGGCTTGTCGGGCACTCGAGTTTTTGTTGCGACTCCTTTTCGCGATTGATGGCCGGCGAGCTCCCTATTCGAAGTACCTCCTATGGGAGCTACGTCAACGACCACTGTCAGCTATCTGCCTACCAACGGACCGTCTTTGTGAGCTGACATCGATGGTCATTGATTCTCCAGTCTGCGGACTGGTCACAGTCGCACGGCAGCTGACGGACTATTTGCGGGACTCTGGGCGCACAGCCCTCCTGGATCAGCGTTGTATGGCGAAGCTGCAATACCTAGGCAGTAAAGCCTGGGCAAAACAGAGTATGTGAGATGGCGGCCAATCTGCCTACGGTAATCGTCCCGGTGTCGAGACATGCGGACTCGATTGCGCAGCTCCTTGAGAGCATTGCGCGAAGCGCAAAGGCAACTCGTGAATCATGCCCACCGATTATTCTCGTGGCCGACAGTGGTTCTCTTCGCCACGCAAACGAGCTACCGGAGAACCTGCGTTCGGTGTGCTCTATAACCGTGCACAGCGACCGAAGCCAAATGGGAAAGCGCAACTTCGGTGTCCACTTGGCGACGACAGAGTGGGTCGTTTTTCTTGATGATGATGTGGTCGTTCGCACAAATTTTGTGAAAGTGGTGCGCGAGGAATGTGACGGTGCAGCACCGGTCGTCCAAGGAACTCCATTCCTGCCGTCGAATGCCGCTTCTACGCTTGCTCGGCTGGAGGCCTTATTATACGCCCGCGGTTTTCGCAGATATCTTCTGGGTGCGCAAATTGTCGGTTGGCTGGATCCCCGGATACTGTTGATTCGCACTGATGTGGCGCGCGATTTTCCGTTCGATGAGACGATTCGCTGGGCTGGAGAGGGGCAGGAATTGGCAGGGCGGCTTGGAGCGGCTGGCGTCAGTGTCAGGTGGTCGCGGCGGCTTATCGGTCTTCATCGCAATCGGGCAAGCCTGACGAGCCTGATTCGCCAGAAGTGGGTTCATGGCAGGGGTAGGGCAGAGGTGTACACGCGGTGCAATCGATCGATAAGCGCCGGGCTTCTGCTGCCGGCATTGCGACGTCATGTCAGGTCGATTTCTCGGGACCTAGCAAACCGCCCATGCCTTGCTATCTATGGGGCTTTCACGTATGGGTTCTTCTGGATGGGCTGTCTAGCGCAGTTACTAATCAGCGAAATGGCGCGGGCGCTGCCGCATCCGGACAATGGTGCGAGATAAGCCTTGCGTTTTAGCTTTAGCTTGTGCTGTTCTTGTCTCGTGCCTTTCTGAATGTGCTGCTTCGGAGTCGTGCCACGGACCCCACGAACACAGTTCGAAGCAACAAGTATCACGTATCCAACGCATTGAGAAGTGGATTTACAATCCTCCGGGGGTGAAAGCAAGCGCGCCAAATCACGACGGTGAGTGTCACAATATAGGTGGCGACTAGGTGAGTCGTAGATTACTCTTTATCTTTGAGATGTCGCCATAAAAAATCACCAGGATCGTCTTGTTAGCTAGAGCTAGACGCTCGCACAACTTGACCGCCAAAGCGAGGCTGCTACTGAGGCTGCTACTTGCCTGTGCCGAGGCGTCTGCTGCCATCAGAGCTGTGCGGAGCATCCGTCGTTGAATCTCGGTCGCTGGCTTAAAAACCTCGCCGGGGTCGCCCTCGCAAGCTGCCGCTGCCCACTTGATCGGTCCGGGTGCTAAGCCCGTCGCGGCCGACAGTGTGAACGACATCCTCGTTTTCCAGCCTCACACAACGCCAGACGTGAACGGTCGAACCACGCGTCGCCTGCACCGCACGGCCTCCTTCGGGACTGCCAGCAAGCCTGCGGTGCGCCGACGACGATTCACGGCCCGCAGCAACTCAGACCACTGTCGGCCAATCGGCGCGAACCGAAGCTGTCGGGCCTCGCTCAAATCGCGTTGCACCGCTCTTGGCCCGTACCTCCACCCAGAATCGAGAAGCGCCGCCTTCGTTTCTGCAAGTTCGGCGGGAGCAATTCGCACGCATGCGTGCCACCGGCCATCGCGCCCCTTCCGGCAGCCGATGCTGTAGCCGGCGAACTTGATCGGCACGCGGCGAACATCACGCATGACCGCGCGCTCGCGCTCGAAGAAGTCGTGCCTGCCCTTCGTCGCTAGAAGGACGAAGAATCGCTCGTGACGGAGGTACTGCATGTTCGCCAGCCCTTGTTTCTTGCGGCGGCACCGCGCCCACTTCGAGATAGCGATACCATAGCGGTCGATGAGCTTCGCATCCACCGCGGACGGATCCTTGCCCTCCGGGATGTTGCCGGCGACGTAGAACCAGTAGCCGTGGGTGATGTACGCGACAGCGAACTGCTGCACGAACCCCTCGACCGACGTTACAACGCACCGATACTCCATGCGATTCCCCCCTTCGTAAATGTGCGGGTTGTTCTGGCACAAGCCCGCAAAGCCTGTTTACCTCCTTTCGTCCGAGCATGAACCGTAAGGGCCGACATTCCCGCAGAAGTCCAGCAAGTCCTGAAGCTCCTGCTCAGTCGGCTCCCTGTCGAAATCCTCGCGATAGCACGCCATGATGCGTGCTCGTACGTCGAACGGGATCTGCGTCGGGTCCTTCCAGACGACCTCATCGAACTCGTCGATGATGTTCGCCGGCCCGTCGCCGATGACCCCACCGCACTCCGTGCGCCACCAACCCATACGAATCACCTCCCTTCGCTCGCTACCAAATCCTCGCGCACGCCGACCACGCGGTCGCCCGCGTTACCGGCCAGGCGTGCAGAACCACGTCCTTCCACAAGACTTGGCCACCTACCGGCCATGGCTGAGCAGACTGCCGCTTTTGAATCCGTCACCGCATCCGTGCATCCGAATGCTGTCGCATCTCCGCCTTTGCAATGCTTCCGGCGCTGACGGCGCTGCCGTCAGCGCATCGGCTCGCATCACGCGACCACATCCCTCCGCATCATGTTGCTAGATTCATCTATTGCAGTTGCTCAACGCACAAAACCACCACACCAACCGCCGCTTCATCTGCACCAACAAGCTGAATTCGCTTACGAATCCCGCTTGTATCGCGAAGCGACTGCATCAGTCCGGCATCAAGCGGTTGCGGCCACGCAACCTCGATGCACTCGCGGATACACCCCGCTTGTGCATCGTCATTCCGCTGCCAAACGACGGCCCTCTCCCGAGGGTCCTCGTTTGACCGCATTGGCTGTCTTCCGACAAAAAGCGGCAGGCACCGAGGCAGATCCTTCCTGCCTCGGCACCTTGCCGATACGTCATGAACACATGGGAAATGCTCGTCAGCCCTTTCGTCGTCGTTCACGCACCCGGCACCACCCGTAAATGCACGAACGGCATCGCGACTGCCTTGCCGCTCTGCCGCCACGCTTCCGCATGCTCCTACTCAGGCCCCGCTCCCAGACTCCGGCTTTTCAAGCACCCGCTCGATTGTCGCGGGCACCGGGCATCACCCCGGCCGCCAGAGTCCTTCCCCGGTTAGAACCAGTCTCCATCTGATCGGTCACGTCGCTTGACCTGGAAACACTGCGTGCGTCTCTCCCGCACGTTGCGTTCACAACGCTGATCACCCGCCGGCTCCCGCCGGCTGGCATGTTTACGTCCATCTCGTTGACGAACGATTTCGGGGTACGAATCTAGAAGCTCCCCTTACCCTCAGCGCAGGTCTTTCTATCGCGGTTTGGCACCGTCTCCGATCAAACTCACCCAGAAGCGGTTGTCCCGCCTTTCGCAGTTGAGCTTTTCACCGTCCACGATTTGCGTGGAACGCCGAAGCTTATCATCGCCCCGGTCGGCGGCATCGCTGCCGACGAGCTCCCTGCCTGGGCTGGCGTTGAACGAGCCGTCTTCGAGCATGCGCCCGAAGGTTGGCCCGAACCCCGCAGGGGGATTAGCCGCCGTTCGGCGGCATCACCCACTTTGACTGATCCGGCTCGCGCCGAAGCGCGAGTTTGTCCCGGTCGCCCATTTTCTATGCAAAGTGCGAGGCGAACGCTTCCGACGAAGCCTTGCCGGGGGGAAGGATGGCAGCGCGGCCAAGTGCGAGCGAATCGCCAATGATGTATATGGGATCGAACGGCAGGATTACTCCAAAAACTTGGGATTACTCTGCCGAGCCTCCCTCGCACTGAGCGAACGCGTCTCCGCGTACTCAGCGCTACGAGCACTCGAACATGGCGGGTGATAAAGTCCGCCTCCTTAGCCTGTTTGGTGGACAGGTTTACCGGATGTCCGATCCCACGATTCAGACGCCAGGCCACGCGCTTACGTGATTCTGACGATCGTGAAACGCTGTTTCACTGCGCCAGAGTAGCGCAACTCGACGCGCTAGTCACGATCTTCGCGTTGTTTTTCTTCGTCAGGATGAAGTGAAATCGGCGGCGTCGGTAGTTGGGTGTCGGAGTTGATTCACGAGTCGCCGAATGGGCAGGTGGATGCCCCGAACCTCGCGTGGAACCTGTTCTTGAAACTCCGATTCGAACCTACGTCCTACGGCATTCCTTCCAGCTACGATGCCGTCGGCGCCGCCTGGTCGTGAATCCACGTGTGAGCGTCGTTGAGACCCTTGGCGAGAAGCGGCAGGTCCTCGGTGTGAAAACCAGAGGTTTCCTTCCACTCATCGCCGTCCTTATACAGCCGCGCGACCGTCACGTTGTGCATGGCCCCGTTTGTGGTCTGATTCCGCCAGACGAGGACCTTGATGCTCCCGTAGCGGATCTCGCGCGCTGGTCGGTTGCTCTCATTCTTCGGCATACAACACCTTCCTTTCCGGAGGCCGTTGCATTCCACCTGTGCCGATTGTTATGGCGTGTCATCGTGTGATGTGCTGCAACGATCCGGCTCGGTTGCGCAACCCCCTGAAATCGCTGCAAAAACCAGCCGCCTGATAATCACTGATGAGTATTGCGACCTTGCCCTGATCCGCAGCAGCGGGACGCCAGCCGCGCGAAGAGCGTTGTTGAGGAACCAGTCTCGTCGCTTCCGATGCTCCGCCTCGTGGGAACGATCGTCAAGTTCCACGGCAAGCACGACCCTGGTGCTGCGACGCTCGCAGAGCACGAAGTCCAGATGCTTCTGCGAGATCGCTCCGCCGTAGCCTCGTTGCCAGTCCGCCTCCGAGCAGGTCATGATGTCCGCTACACGGACCTTGTACATGATCAGGTACCTGTCGCCGACCGCTTCAGATAGTGACGTTTGAAAGGCACGTTCGCCACGCGAGAGTAACGTCTCCCGCTTCGTGTACGGGAATCGACCAGATGCCCGATGCGCCCGCCTCTTACGATTTCGTCCCGCGTGGTATCGACTCGAAATGCGCGGAGCACGCGAGCTCGGGCCATGTACGAATGTTCTCATTCCATCCGTTTATCACGACCCTAAGTGCTACTCAAACGCTGGAATGTCCCAACGGCCCCTCCGGGAACAGAATGCCTGACGAGGGCCACTCAGACGGGTTTCAAGGCGCCGCGTTATCCCTCAGCGTCTCGGCTGCCCGGAATCGTCTTCGTCGACTTCGCCTTCCTCGTCATCGGGCGCCGATCGCGCTTCCTCCTCCTCCAACTCATCCTCCAGGAAGACGTCCGGCGAGATTTCCTTAAGAACGTCTAACAATAGCCGAAGGCAGCCGCCAACCTCCTCCGCCGAATAATCCCCGTCCTCGATCACCTTTTGAACGACGGGTCCCAGCTCCCTCAATAGCGCGCCCCATCGCTTCTGTGACATCGAGCGGTAGGTGTCCGGCGAAAACTCGTCATTAAGCTTGTCATCTAGCGCCTTCTGCAGTTCTTCGTGACCCCTCATGACATCCGTCAATGCTCCAGCAAGCTCGGCCATTTCCGGCTTCATCGAACTCTCCGTTCCGCGTGTCCCCATAGTTCTGACCTCACTCCAATACGCACTATTGGACCAGGCGTACGTCAGTCCGTCGAGGCTTGACGGTTTTTTGCCCCTTCCCCGTGCAGGGCGATTCCTCCGGCTATGGAGCGGGTTGACATAAGGGGCAAGGCAGACATCATCGCTAGACCAAGCGTGCGGCTCAGGGCGTATGGCCGATGGTCAACGATCGACGCTGAACGAGTCGAGATAGACATCGTTAGTCGCCGACCGTTCTCGCCCTCCGGCCGAGGATATGTGTGCTCTCGATTGGCGTCGCTTCTGAGCGGTTACGTTCCTGACCATCGCTGACCACATGCGCCCTATAATACCACGTTCAAACGCTTAAGAATGCGCCGTAGTGCGCGGCCTTGCAAAAGCGGAGCGCCGCCGCTAACATGCTGAAACCAAAGTACTTCCGCGCCGAAAACGCGGTAGGTCCGGTCGCTTCCCAAGCTGGACGTCGTGGGTTCGAATCCCATCGCCCGCTGTGAAACATAATTCCGTGGCTGATCGCATGTTAGCGAGCCTTTCCGCGTCGGAAAGTGCAGCCCGAAGGTTAGAGCGCAAAACGGTAATTACCGTTTTGGCTCGCCTTAAAGGAGCTGCACCATGCCCAAGCTCACCCGAAAACTTCCGTCCTATCGTCTGCACAAATCCACCGGCAACGCCGTCGTCACGCTCGCAGGCCGCGACCACTATCTCGGGCTGCACGGATCGGAGGAGAGCCTTAGCCAGTACAAGCGTCTGATCTCCGAGTGGACGGCTGCCGGACCGGCCGCTTCATCGGCGAGCGTCACCGCAGCATGCCCCGGCAACGATCTCAGAGTTTGCGAATTGCTCGCCGCCTACCTGGACCACGCGAAGGGCTACTACGTCAAGGACGGCAAGCCGGCGGGCGAGACCGCGAACATCAAGGACGCAACCCGTCCGCTCCAGGCCCTTTACGGCATGACGCCGGTCGCCGAGTTTGGCCCGACTGCACTGAAGGCCGTGCGGCAGCAGTTGGTCAAGGCGAAACTCTCACGCACCGTCATCAACGACCGCATCAACCGCATCAACCGCATCCGCCGCGTCTTCAAATGGGGCGTGGAAAACGAGCTTGTGCCGGCGAACATCCTTCACGGGCTGCAGGCCGTCGGAGCGCTTCGTCAGGGACGCAGCGAAGCCCGAGAGACGGGTCCGGTGCGGCCGGTGCCGGAAGCGAGCGTGAACGCGATCTTGAGCCACGTCACGCCACAAGTGCGGGCCATGATTGAGCTGCAGCAGCTCACCGGCATGCGACCGAACGAAGTCACCGCCATGCGACCGATCGACATCGACCGTAGCAAACCGACCTGGATCTTCCGCCCTGCCCGGCACAAGACCGAGCATCACGGCATCGAGCGGACGATCTATCTCGGCCCGAAGGCCCAGGCGATCGTGGCGCCTTACCTGCTGCGCTCCGCCGAGGCGTTTCTGTTCAGTCCGAAAGAGGCGGTGAAACAACTACGGGAACGGCTCAAACGCGGCAACAATCCGCCGAAGAAGCGGAGGATCAACCCCAAGCGGGTCGCGGGACACCGCTACACGCGGCGGAGCTACTATCGTGCGATCGCTCGTGCCTGCGAAAGGGCCGGCATCGAGGTGTAGGGACCGAACCGCCTGCGGCACTCGGCGGCGACGTTCCTGCGAAAGCAGTACGGCATCGAAGCCGCACGCGTCGTGCTGGGGCACCGATCAAGCGCCGTTACCGAAGTGTACGCGGAACTGGACCGCACGAAGGCCGCTGACATCATGGCGGAAGTTGGGTAAGCTTGAAGTGGGTGGCTGCCCGGCGACCTCCAAGGGCGCTTGCGCCACACAGTCATGAGATGGATATGACCGTGGCAAAACAAACTGGAAAGCAGCGCGTTCTCGTTGTTTTCGCAAATCCGCGCGGTTCAGACCCGTTGCGCCTCGGCGCAGAGGAACGGGCAATCCAAGAATCGATACGCCTCAGCAAGCATCGCCATATCCACGTGACGACCTGTCAGGCAGCCACAGTCCATGACTTGCGACTTGCGCTTCTCAACGAGGAATACGATTTTGTTCACCTCTCTGGCCATGAAACCCATTCGGGCCTTGTACTAGTCCCTCATCCAGCGTGATTATCTCGAAGCGTTGACAAGAAAAAGCTCGAAATGCCTTGGTTTGCAGGTAAAAAGGGAATTGTGAAAACGACTTCTCTTTTGCCGCAAGGAGGCATTTCGAGTGAGCAAGAGTAGAGCGAAAAGACTGACGGAACGCAAGCGGCGGATCGCGTGGCGGTTGCGGGAGCGGACGTGGG
>JAJVHU010000032.1:48550-55070 GCA_022072505.1 Phycisphaerae bacterium | reverse complement strand
CGAGGCGATGTTCGCCGAAGTCCGCCGCTTCTTCGGGGATTTCACGGACGAGGCGCTGGTGCAGTCGAGCTTCCTGATCGACCGGGTCGTCGAGAGGTCGTAACGCCTGCTTCGTCGCTCCGCGCGATGGTAAGTCCGAAAGCGAAAGCCCCCCGGGAATCCGGGAGACTCGTTCCCTCCAGCCTCGACCCCCATGAAACAGCGAGAACCCGAGCGTTCCCTCCGGAGATGTCAATTCGACGCGCGTGAAAGGCTCGTGATCGTCCGCCCACTGCGCAGAGATCACCCACCGGCTGCTGTCGCCGGCGGCAACATCACGGAGGATCGGCGCCCCCTGACGTGCGCCGCCAGGCGCTCGCGCGCGTGCTCGGCGAGTCGCGCACGCTCGGACTGCCGTCCGGCGCGGCGCATCGCCAGCGCGATCCCCACGACTCCCGCCACGACCGCCGCACCAACGAGAAAGCCCTTCGACGTGCTCGCCGAAGGGCTTGATCTCTCGAAAAGTCGGGGCGACAGGATTTGAACCTGCGACCTCTGGACCCCCAGTCCAGCACTCTAAACCAGGCTGAGCTACGCCCCGAAAAATATGGATGTCGTCGTGGTGCGGACGGGAACGCGGTCTTTGACGGGCGGTCGCCGGCATGTCGCCTGCACGTCATCGGTACGTCGCCTGCACGTCGCCGACACCTCACCGGCACGCGGTCTGGCGCTCGCGGCCGCACACGGCGACTTCGTGCTCCGACGGCCGCTCCGCCCCCCGACGGCCGCTCCGCCCCCCGACGGCCGCTCCGCTCCCCGACGGCCGCTCCGCTCTCCAACGGCCGCTCCGCCCCCTGACAGCGACTCCGCTCCCTGACGGCGGAAAGCACAGGTCGTCGCCGTGGATGCCTCCCGAATCGCCGGATTCTACGCCAGAAAAACGTTCAACAGCGTCAACCCCAGCAGCACTCCGACGATCAACGCCAACAAAGCTTCCATCGCCGTCCTTTCTCCGAACCCAGGTTGCGCGGCGCCGGACCCGACGGCCCATCACTCCCACCCGCACGCATCAGGCTAACCCCCACGCGCGTCCCGCACAAGCGCCCCACGCCCCCCCCACCCGAATGCCTCCACGCCCACCACTCGAAGGACTCCACCCCCAACCG
Organism: Phycisphaerae bacterium; assembly: GCA_022072505.1. Taxonomy (GTDB): domain Bacteria; phylum Planctomycetota; class Phycisphaerae; order UBA1845; family UBA1845; genus JABWBH01. The sequence goes on along the minus strand of JAJVHU010000032.1, from coordinate 53,925 downwards.
GAATGCCTCCTTGCCAACCACCGCGATGCCTCCTTCGCATCCCCGCCTCCCTCCCGCGCTTGAAGCCGCGCGCCGCACTCCTATACTTAGACACTCTTGCAAAACCGAGCCGCGCCCGTCAGGAAGCGTTCTTTTTTGACGGTTCTCCGAAGGTTTTGAAACCGCGACAGGGTGGCACGGTCAACGGTACTCCGTTGGCCGTGGCATGCGCCTCTTTCGTCACGGCCTGGCGAATACGCCAGACAGCGCCACCCGCCCGCCTCCCTCCCACGCTTGAGGCCGCGCGCCGCACTCCTATACTCCCGTAAGCGCCGACCATGCCCGCATGGAATCCAGACAAGCCGCTGTCACCCGACCAGCTCGAGACCGTCCTGCAACAGGCGAAACGCGAGCGCTGGACCCGCCTGGCGCTGATCGGACCGCGTTGGACCCGCGGGCGGGAAGATCTCATCGACCAAGGCTGGCCGGGCGATCGCGTGTTTGCCCTCACCGACCCTCTCACCACTCTGCCTTCCGCGCTGCTCGAACTGGCGAACCTGACCACGCTGAACCTCTCGTACAACGCCATCGGCGAGGCGGGCGCGGAGGCGCTGGCCGGGGCGATGCACCTGGCGAACCTGACCACGCTGAACCTCGGGAGCAACGCCATCGGCGAGCCGGGACGGCCGGCCTGGGTCGCGTGTTTGCCGCGCGGGGGTGGCGACTGGCGGGCAGGGTGGTCAAGGATCTCGGGCTGCTGATGCTCGCGGACGCGGCGGTTCGCGCGCTCATCGCGTAACCTCCCGTCGACAAGGGGCAGCGCGTCCCTCCGCAACGCGCTACCCTTTTTCAACGGGCGATAGGGCCGCCCGTGAACGCCTCCCGAGTTTGCGGATCCGCCTTTTGCTCAAGCTCGAAACGGGTCAGGGGAGCCGGGTGTCAAACGATCCGACGGGCGACGTGTCTTTCTTGAGACAACGACGCCCCGTGAAGGGCGGTCGAGCGCGATTTGGTCGAGCGCGGTTTGGTCGAGCGCGGCTTGATCGAGCGCGGTTCGATCGGGCGCGATTTGATCGAGCACGGTTTGATCGAGCGCGGTTCGCGAGGGGGATACACCTCACAGACCCGCCACGCGCCGGAGGAATTCGTCCACCTCGCCGACATAGCGCGGGTCGGACAGCAGACCGCCGTCGGCATGATCCCCCGGCGTCTCGATGAACGACTTCGGCTCCGCAGCCGCGGCGAAAAGCGCCCGCCCCATCGAGATCGGGATCAGCGCGTCCTCGACCCCGTGCAGAATCACTTTCGGACACCGGATCGCGCCGATCTTCTCCACCGAAGCAAAACGCTCGCACAGCAACCATCGCACCGGCAGGAACGGATACACGCCCGCAGCCACGTCCGGCAGGCGCGTGAACGTGGATTCGGCGACCAGCGCCGCAGGCGTGTGCCGGCGGGCCAGTTCGATCGCCACCGCCCCGCCGAGGGACCGCCCTGCGATCACCACGCGGTCCGCTCCGACGCTCCGCGTCGTCGTCGTCCACCGCCACGCGGCTTCGGCGTCCTCATAAAGACCCTCCTCGGTCGGCGCCCCGCTGCTGGCTCCGAAACCCCGGTAATCGGGCAGCAACACGGAAAAACCCAGCGACCGCCACGCGGCAAGCTCGCCGATGCGGTGCGAGATGTTCCCGGCGTTGCCGTGAAAGAAGATGACCGTCCCGCGCGCGGAGGTTTGCGGCGCATGCCACGCCGCCAGGGTCTGTCCGTCCGCCGTGCGGATCCGCACGTCCTCGCAAGGGATGCCGCGGTCGCGCGGCGAAGCGTGGATCGTGCGCGACGGACGGTAGATCAGCCGCCGCTGATAAAGGAACACGCCCGCGCAAAGCACGACGTAACCGCCCGCCAGCAACACCAGCCCCCAGAGCATCGGCGCATCTTACCCGCAGTTTGTCCCCGCGACGGAACCGGGGTACACTCCCGCCCTTCGTCTCGCCGAGCCCCCGGCGTCAGGCCGGGTTTCTCCGAAGCGGGTCGGGGACGGCGTCATCGACGGAGTCGTTCTTCCGGATCGGGGTCCGGAAGGCGCGTCAACCTAACCCACGAGAATGTGAACTGAACGTGTTGAATCTTCGCAACGTCGCCATCATCGCCCACGTCGATCACGGAAAGACCACCCTCGTCGATCAGATGCTCCGCCAGTGCGGGCAGTTCCGCCAGGCGCAGCTCAAGGGCGAGCGCATCCTCGACTCCAACGACCTCGAACGCGAGCGCGGCATCACCATCCTCGCCAAGAACATCGCGATCCGCTGGCGCCGCGAAGGCGACGCCGCCGAGTACAAGATCAACCTCATCGACACGCCCGGACACGCGGACTTCGGCGGCGAGGTCGAGCGCGTGCTGAAGATGGCCGACGGCTGCCTCCTGCTCGTGGACGCCTTCGAGGGACCGATGCCCCAGACTCGTTTCGTCCTGCGCAAGGCCTTCGAATATCACCTCCGCCCGATCGTGGTCATCAACAAGATGGACCGTCCGGACGCCCGGCCGAAGGAAGTGGTCAACGAGGTTTTCGATCTTTTCATCGAGCTGAACGCCAACGACGCCCAGCTCGACTTCCCCATCGTCTACGCCTCGGCGACGAAGGGCTGGGCGACGCTGGACCCGGGCAGCGTGCCCGGCGACGTCTTCGCCCTCTTCGAGACCATCGTCAAGCACGTGCCCGCGCCGAAGGACGACCCCGCCGCCCCCCTGCAAATGCTCATCACCACGCTCGACTACAACGACTACGTCGGGCGCATCGGCATCGGACGCGTCTTCGCCGGGACGATCCACGGAGCGCAGAAAGTGTGCGTCATTCATCGTGACGGCACGCAGGCCGTCGAGCAGGTCGGCGAGGTCTTCGCCTTCGACGGTCTGGGGCGGACGAAGACGGAATCCGTCCGCGCGGGCGACATCTGCGCCATCGTCGGCATCGAGAGCGTGGACATCGGCAACACGCTGGCCGACCCGGACCACCCCGTCCCCCTGCCGATCATCGACGTGGATGAGCCGACGCTGCACATGCTCTTTCGCGTCAACGACTCGCCCTTCTGCGGACGCAGCGGCAAGTTCGTGACCAGCCGCCACCTCCGCGACCGCCTCGAGAAGGAACTGGAGAAGAACGTCGCGCTGCGCGTCGAACCCGGTCACACGCCCGAGGAGTTCCACGTCTCGGGCCGCGGCATCCTGCACCTGTCCGTGCTCATCGAGAACATGCGCCGCGAGGGCTTCGAACTCGCCGTCGGAAAACCGAAGGTCATCTACCGCGAGTTGAAAGGGCATAAGACCGAGCCGATCGAGCTGTGCGTCGTCGACGTGCCCACCGCCCACGTCGGCGCCGTCATGGAGCTGATGGGCGGACGCCGCGGCATCTGCCTGAAGATGGAGAGCCGGGGCGAGTCCTCGCACATGGAGTTCACGATCCCCTCCCGCGGGCTCATCGGCCTGCGCAACCGCATCATGACCGCCACCCAGGGCACGATCATCATGCACCACAGCTTTTATGAGTACGAGTACCTGCGCGGGGCGATCCCGGGGCGCACCAACGGCGTGCTCATCGCCAGCGAACCGGGACAGGTGACCGCCTACGCCCTCGAAGGACTCGCCGACCGCGGCGTCATGTTCGTGACCCCCGGCGACCAGGTCTACGAGGGCATGATCGTCGGCGAGCACAACCGTGAGAACGACATCGAGGTCAACGTCGCCCGCACCAAGAAGCTCACCAACATGCGCGCCGCCGGCGCGGACAAGACGGTCGTCCTCAAGACCCCGCGCCAGCTCACCCTCGAACTCGCCCTCGAATTCATCGCCGACGACGAACTCGTCGAAGTCACCCCCGACGGCGTCCGCCTCCGCAAACGCCTCCTCGGCGAAAACGACCGCAAACGCGCCGGCCGCGCGGAGAAAGGCGGCGGATGAGAACGCTGGAAGTCCCTGTGCGGAACCGAGCCGCGCCCGTAAGGAAGCGCTCTTCTTTCAGCCTCCACCGGTGGTATCGAAGCAATGTTTTGGCGGTGCTCGCCGGCGGGTGCAGGTCATGCTGTTGCATCGCCGTCGATCAGGGCAGCCGAAAGAACGCTTCCCTACGGGCGCGGCTTGGTCTTGAAACGGCGTATGGGCATGACTGACACAACCCAGCCACAGTTCGGCAATTTCCCGTCGCGGCCCGCCGGGTCGCATAAGCCTCCTGTGCGTATCCTGCAACTCATCCGTCGCATGTGGCTTCTGTCGGGCTTGGTCTTCGCTGCGATTCCGATCGCCTGGGTGGTTTGCGATGTGGGCGCGGCGACGCCTGGCGGTTCCGCCGTGGAGGCGTTGGGCACGATCGTGCTGGCCTCGCTGGGCATGATTTGTCTCGCATCACCGCTCATCGGCTTGGCTCTGGTGGTTCGCGGAACGCCCCGGTCCGCACTGGCGGTCGTTGTCGGTGCGATCCTGTACTTTGAGCTGTACAAAGCCGCCGACCGCGTCATTGAGGCCGCCCGCCGCAGCCGATTGGAGGCATGGACCCGGCGGACTCAGCCTTTGATCGACGCGATCGAGGCGTATCAGCGCGACCACGGCTCCCCGCCGCAGCGCCTCGCCGACCTCGCGCCGGGTTATCTGGCAAGCGTGCCCCCGGCGGGTACCAGGTTCCGGCCGACCTTGTGGTACTTCGTGGACGACAAGGATGAATCAGTCCCCCGGGGATGGCGGGTCATTGCGTGGTTCCCGCGGAACGTCGTGGATGCGGACGTCCTGAGCTACCGGCCAGGCGCTGCGACCACCGATGAACCGGGCCGCAAATACAAAGGGCGCTTCGACACCGGGTGGGACTGGGAGTACGTTACGGATTGAGAGGGTCGATGTTTCCAAGCCGATCCACAGATGAGCGCACGAGACCGGCACGAGTGACGGCATCGGAATCAGGGAAGCTCACCCGCACCGGCCCTCGCCACCGCGCTACCGCTCCTGACGGCATCACGCCGCTCCCGCTCGCCCCACGGGTATTGGAACGCATCCACCGATCCGAGGACGCCGCGCTGAATCGTGGCGGGGCTTCGGCTATCCTGCGGTGATGCGCATGAGTTTCATCCTTCCCGTCGGGACGCAGGTCGTCCTTCGCGTGCCCGTGGCGACGGCGGGGGGCGGAGGCGCGCATCCGGCCGGGGCCGTGGCGGAGATCGTGAAGTCGCCCGCGGACGCCACCCACGCCTACCGCGTGCGGTTCGCCGACGGGAGTGAAGCCGTCGTCCGCCGCGCGGAGATCGCCGTGCTCAAGCAGGTGCAGTCGGAAGGCCTGGCGCGTCCGTCGAACCCGTCCGAGAGCGGGACGCGACGGTTGAATCCGTCCGAAGACCTGACGCAAGCTTCACCTCGGT
>JAJVHU010000032.1:8606-48450 GCA_022072505.1 Phycisphaerae bacterium | reverse complement strand
GGCGTTTATCTGCCGCCGGCCGAGGCGCACTGGTCGCTTTTCGGCGTGCCCGAGCAGCTCGAGATGCCGGCGACGGAGGAGTGTTACTGGGAGATTCAGAAGTTCATCACGCTGGCGCTGAAGGCCAACCCGAACGTGCTGGAGTGTTTGTACACGCCGCTCGTCGAGCATGTGACGCCGCCGGCGCGGGAGCTGCTGGCGATGCGCGGGGCGTTCCTCTCACGGCTCATCTACCAGACGTACAACGGTTACGTGCTCAGCCAGTTCCGGAAGATCGGCGCGCGACTGCGCGATGGTCGGGAGATCAAGTGGAAGCACGCGATGCACCTGATCCGCCTGCTGCTCTCGGGGATCACCGCGCTGCGCGAGGGTGTCGTCCCGGTGGTGGTGGAGGAGCATCGGGATCAACTGCTCAGGGTCCGTCGCGGCCTGCTGCCGTGGGAGGAGGTGAACGCGTGGCGGCTGGATCTGCACCGCCGGTTCGACGAAGCGCATGCAGCGACGCAACTGCCTGAGCGGCCGGACTACGCGAAGGCGAACGCGATCCTGCTGAAAGCCCGGCGACTGGCGACGAGGACGTGGCGCCGGTCGCCGGCGACGACCCCGGTTCATGCGGCGCTGACCGCGCCCGAACCCACGGAACCATCCGCGACGTTGCGCCGCGTCGCGGATGCGCACCCGCATGCGCTCGTCTTCGCCACGGTCAGCGGCGCGCATCTTTACGGATTCCCCTCGCCGGACAGCGATTTCGACCTTCGCGGCGCGCATGTCCTGCCGCTCGAGAAGGTGCTCGGGTTGACGGCGCGTGATGAGACGATCGATCGCAGCGCCGACGTGGACGGACTGGAGATCGACCTCGTCACGCATGACGTTCACAAGTTCTTCAGGCTGATGCTGAAGCGCAACGGATACGTCCTTGAGCAACTTCTGTCGCCGCTGGTCGTGTTGACGACGCCGTGGCATGAGGAGTTGATGGCGCTGGCTCGCGGGTGCATCACGCGGAATCACGCGCATCACTATCTCGGGTTCGCGCGGACGCAGTGGGGTCTTTTCGAGAAGTCGCGCACCGTCAAGGCGCTGCTCTACGTCTACCGCGTGCTGCTGACCGGCATCCATCTGATGCGCACCGGCGAGGTCGAGGCGAACCTGCCGGCGCTGAACGCCTCGGCGCGGCTGCCCGCCGTGGACGAGCTGATCGCGCAAAAGACGACGGGACGCGAGCACGGGATCCTGGAGTCGGCGGATCTCGCTTTTCACGAAGCCGAGTACGCACGGTTGACGGCGGAGCTTCAGCAGGCCGGCACGGACAGCGCCCTGCCGGACGCTCCCCGTGGTCGGGCGGCGCTGGACGATCTGCTGATTCGCATCCGGAGGTCGACGGGTTAGACGCCCGTGCAAGACCCGATAGGCAAGGCGGGATAAGAACGCCCCCTTACGGTCGCGGATCGGTTATGACTCTGCGCCTCAGTTGGGACAGGGCATCGTACTGCATGGGCAGCTCTCATAGACCGGCCTGCCCGGTCGGGGACTTATCAATCCGGTATTGATTGTGGGACTCGGCAGGCAGTCCTTTTGCCAACCGTCACCGCGGACAATAACGCAAGTGTGGTCTACCGCACATGGCGGATTGTTCCAACTGAAGAAGTTTGGTCGGTCGCAATTCTCCCAGACGTCATCATTGCGATAGTGGTTGAAGTACCCGTCTTCGTCTTCCGTTCCCTCGAGGATGATGCGTTGATACTCAACGTGCCCGTCGACGAAGGCACGATTGTAGGTCCAGTCTTTGCGGTGCCAGCCGCGGACGGTCTTGGTCGAACCGGGATCGGTTCCGGGGAGGCCCAGGCTGCGGCAGAACGACGTTTCGTTGCGCGTGGCCCAAGCCCAACGACCGATGTTTTCTTCATAATAGAGAACGTTCGATGGCGCAGGAACCCGCGACAAGGGCCGCAGATAGGGTGAGTTGCTCCGCATCGGCGTGCCGCCGCCGCTGGTGCCGATCATGAAGATGTTGGCGGCGAAGGACGTGCCGTACCAGTCATAGGAGCGAACGTCCTGGCTGTCGATCCAGTCCTGACAGTGTGAACCTTGGGGAGGCCCATCATCCGCCGGGCAGGCCAGTTCTCCGAGACGGAGTTTTTCATCGGCCGCCCACTGCTCCGGTGTGCCGTCCGTGTAATCGGGAAATCCGCCCTTGTACATCACAAAATTGAGCGGACGGGTTCCGGGACCGAATCCGCATTGCGTTCCGTAACGGGGACCTTCGCACCCCGGCGCCGTGCGCTGTCCGGGACCGTTGCCGCTCTTGCCGCCCCAGTCATACGCGCCGATGAACGTCGGGTTGTTGGGATCCTGCTGATACTGTCGCGGATGAATCGGGATGGCGTACTCGCCATCGTCTTCAGACGCGTACGCCAGGCTCGCCGCGGCGATGACGCGAAGGTGATTCGCGCACTTGTGGCGTTTCGACTGGCTGCGCATGCTCGCCAGCGACGGCATCGCAATGCTGATCAGCAGTGCAATGATCGCCATCAAGACCAGCAGTTCCACGAGAGTGAACCCCGAACGGTGAACTCGACCGGTAGAGACGTTGTCGCGAGCAGGTTGCATGAGAAATCACCCTCCTGAAAAGAAGACGCGCGACAAGACGGGTGCGTGCATCCATGTCTGGTTCCACTGATGTCATGACCCCACGGTCAAACCAAGAATCAACAGCGGTCTCACACGCCGTCCCCCCGTCCGCATCCTTTGGGGGTCCGTCGGCTGGCGCTTTTCTTACACGCACCTCTGTTGACAAAGTTATCGGACTAGGGGCGGTGGGGTGCGATCCCTTCGTTTTGTATACGGCAACGAGCACTCGCCCGAAAGGTGACCAGGCTGTGACGCATAACAAGGCCGCACGTAAGCCGCTCCAAGACTCCGGCATGCGTCATTCTCAACCGTCAGGAAGTAGCGACACGGGCACGCCGCGCGGAAACATGTCTCAATGCCGACGTGCTTGGTCTGTCTCGAGCGTCGCCGCCGAAGGGCGCGGTCTTGGACTAACCGCTGTTCCGGAAACGGGTGGTCAGCCGCGTAACCTGCGCATGATCTTTTCAGGATTTATCCCGCCCGTCAAAAAGCGCGATCTGAGTCGTCATGAGACCACGGTTGACATGGTTGGTTAGCTCAAGGGATTGAGAAAAAACTCATTCGCACGTCGGCACCCCGGAGATTCCGAGGGAGAATCAGGTCGCAGAATGCCCCCCAGTCAGGTTTTCTCACGGGGCTTCGAACGCGCAGGGTCTTTCAATTTTCGAAACCGGCGTTGCTTACCCTTCTCCTCATGTCGAAAACCTGCGTTCTGACTACGGCTGCTGCGGAAGGCGGGGAGGATTGAAAGCCCCTGCTCGCGTGGACTGACACCTCGCGGCTTGAGGTTGGTCCGGGTACAATTCCCGGCGTTATGCGTTTCACGAAGATGCACGGGCTGGGCAACGATTATGTTTACGTGGACCTGCGCGACGGGGACGTGGCGGACGTGGAGGGTCTGGCGCGGCGGGTTTCGGACCGGTACCGCGGCGTCGGGGGCGACGGGTTGATCCTGATCGGGTCGTCGGCGCGGGCGGACGTGCGGATGATCATGTACAACGCGGACGGGTCGCGGTCGCAGATGTGCGGCAACGGGATCCGCTGCGTGGCGAAGTACGCGGTGGATCACGGGCTTGCCCGGGGGCCGAACCTCACGATCGAGACGGACGCCGGCGTCAAGACGGCCCAGTGCCGGCTTGAGGGCGGGAAGGTCTCGGCGGTGCGGATCGACATGGGTCCGCCGCGGCTGGATCCCGCCTCGCTGCCCTGCACGCTGGCGGGCGACCGGATCGTCGATCGTCCGGTCGAGTTCGGGGGGCTGTCGCTGCGGATGACGTGCGTGTCGATGGGCAACCCGCACGCGGTGTTCTTCGTGGACGACCCCGCGGCGATCGACCTGGCGTCGATCGGACCGAGGATCGAGCACGCGCCGATCTTTCCTGAGCGCGTCAACGTCCACTTCGCCCGCGCGCTCGCGCCGGACCGGGTGGTCATGCGGACGTGGGAGCGTGGCGCGGGGGCGACGCAGGCCTGCGGGACGGGCGCCTGCGCCGTGTGCGTCGCGGGTCACTTGACCGGACTGACGCGGCGGAGAGTCACAGCGACCCTTCCGGGAGGTGATCTCGAACTGGACTGGCGCGACGACGACCACGTGTACAAGACCGGCCCCGCCGTCGAGGTGTTTCAAGGGGACTGGTTCGACCCGTCCTAGTCCGCGACGGGCGCATTCGGGGAGCGCGATTGAAGACGAAGGTTCATCATTACGATCACCGGGCATTCGATCCGGCGCGACGTTGTGCGTGGACGTCAGCCGCCCGGATGCTGACGGGCGTCATGTTCGCCACGGCGTGCGGAGGCTGCATGTCGCTGGGCGGCTGGGTCAACGACTACGTCGCCGCCGAGCAGCGTCAGGCGGAGCGCGGCGAGCCGATCTTCATCTTCTACAAAGACCACCTTGATCCGCTTTCCGGTCGCGTGGACCAGGCGCTGCGCGACGGCGACGTGAAAAGCGCGCTCGCCGGAAAGGTCGCGTGCAAGCTGGTGAAGGACTACGCCCCGGACCGCGCGTATGTCGCGCAATACGGCGTGGACCGCGCGCCCGCGATCATCCTTGTCCACCCCGACGGCACGTATCATGCCCACCTCGGAGCGATCAACGCCGCGGGCATTCTCGCGTTCCTCGAGCGGTCAAAGCCTCCCGGCGAGCGCCCGCGTCAGGATGCGTACATCCCGCGTCCCTTCGATCCGAAGTGGCACAGCACGCTCGATCGCGCCACGGAGGCCGCAAATCAGCAGGGCAAACCGACCCTCATCGTCTTCAAGTGGTGGCTGGGGGCCGATGACTGGAAGCTGATGCGGGCGTTCGACGCGCCGGAGGTGCAGCGCGTCGTCGAGGGCTGCGTGCTCTGCCGTCTCGACTACGACTACCTTCCGAACCGCAACCACCTGCGGACGTTCGGCCTGACGCGGACGCCCGCCGTGGTGGTGCGGCATCCGGACGGATCGTACCGCACGCTGGAGGGGCTGGTTCCGCCGGACGACCTCGTGCGGTTCATCCGCGACGCACTTTCTTCGCCTTCGTCGCAAACCAACGGACAGTAGGCGCGGACGCGTCTACGACCCGCCGCCGACCGCGACGGTCACGGCGCGGACCACCGCTTTGCCCGAGGGATGCCCGAGCGTCACCTGCACGCGGTACGTTCCGGCCTCAGCGAAGGCATGAGTCGGGGACGACAAGAGCGACGTGGACCCGTCCCCGAAGTCCCACTCAAACGAAGTCGGCGCAAACGACGCCTTCAACTCAAACCGGACCTCCCGCGGCGCCCCGGCGTCCGGCGCAAACGCCTTCACATGCGCCCACGGACGGCTCGCCACCACGTACTCGAAGAAGTCCACGACGCGATCCACCGCGCCGTCCCGGTACCCGCCGCGGTCATCCACGATGTCGCCGTGATGCTGCAACAGCCAGTCCCGCGCGGTCCGGGCGTCTTTCCCGGTGAGCGGGTCCGACGGCAGATGACGCAGCAGAACCGGTTGATTCACGTCCACCCGGCCCTGAAGCGGCCCCAGGCCGGCAAGATCGAACTTCGGCTGCACGATCGCGACGGCGCGAAACAGGTCCGGATGCGACAATCCCGTAAAAAGCGCGGCCGCCGCACCGGTGGACCGTCCGGCGAGGAAGATCCGATCCGCCGAGATGTGATGCCCCCCCTGAAGATGGCGCACGGTCCCGAGGATGAGGCGTTCGTTGGCCCGCAGCGCATCCTCCCGATCATCGGGCTGCGTCTTCCAGCGGCTTTTCGGCTTCACCAGTTTCGGCGCGGCGACGAAGAACCCCTGCGACTCGGACAGGCTCGTCCACTTCCGCAGCTCCGCGTTCGCCGTGCCGTCCACCCCGGAGCCGTGACACACGATCACCAGCGGCCAGGCCTTGGCGCGATCGTACGAACTCGGCCGGTAATACTCGTACTCCCCGCCGGTCTCGGGCTCCATCATCAGGCGGATCGGGTCCGGGACGTTCGGATCGCGCAGCGTGTCGCAGCCGGCGGGGATGAACCCCAGCAAGACCGTCGCCGACATCACACAAGCCAACACCGTCCACGCGCGGCGTACGTCGAAGCGGCAACCGCGCTCGCTGGGATCCCCCTGCGTCGGCAACCTTCGATCTGTCGTCATCTCAACCACGGCCCGCTGTTTTTGTGCATCCGATCCGGCGTCACCCCGGAATCTCATACCCGTGCGACCGCAGGTGCGCCGCGAACGCCCGCCGGAATCCGTCGACATCGCCTTCGACCAGCGTCCGGCGATCGTCGCCGAGCACCGTATGTACCGTCAGACTCCGCCGATCCGGTCCCAGCGACGACCCCTCGAAGCTCGAAACAAACGTGATCCGCTTCAGCAGGTCATGCTCGAAGGCGGCCAGATCGCCCGCCACGGCCGGATATCGCCGCGCCCGCGGAGCGTGAAACGTGAAATCCAGCTCGACGACGGGGAACGCCGGAACCGTCCCGAGCGCCTCGACCTTCGGCGGAAGCATCGCCAGATCATCCAGGCGGATCTCCGCCCACGCCACCACCCACGCCGACAGATGCTCGTTGATCGCCCGGCGCATCGGCAGCGGGATGACCCCGATCTGCCCGCAGTCCGCGCCGTCCACGCGAATCCCGGCACATTTATTCGGATCGCCCCAGCGACCGTCCGGGCTTGCCGGCGCATACGCCACGCCGCGCGTCAGCACGCTCCACGCCCAGCGTTCGACGGCCCCCTTCAACTCCGAAAACAGCGCGTCCTCCGCACCCTTCGACCTTCGCGCAAGAACCAGCGCCAGATGCCTGAACTGCGCGTCCTCGGGCGACGCGGGCTCGAACGCGCTCCCCAGCTCCATCAGACGCAGCTCCGAAAAATGAAACCGGTTCACTTCGATCGCGTCCAGCAGGTTCGGCATCAGCCGCCGCCGCAGCTTCTCCAGCCCCGCCCCGACGGCGTTGCGCAGCTCGATGCAGGGCCCCGGGTCGATCTGGAGGCGCGACAGACGCGCCGCGTCCGTCCAGACGTACCCGTGCAGCTCATGCATGCCCTCCGCTTCGGCGAAATACGCCAGCGTGCGCTGCTCGAAATCGTGCAAGGCGTTCGGCGCGAATCTTCGGACGCTCACCCGCGGCAGCGCCGGCGGCACGTTCCCGTAACCGATGAAGCGCGCGACCTCCTCGATCACGTCCACCTCGATCGACACGTCGCGCGTGGCCCGGAAGCTCGGCGGCTCGACCGCCAGATCGTCGCCGTCGTCCTCGCACCCGAAGTCGATCGCCTCGAGAATCTCGCGGATTTCCTCGCGGCCGACGGAGCGCCCGACGAACCGCGAGACGTTGGCGATCCGCACCGGAATGCGCGGCGTCTCGAAGGGCGTCGGGAAGGCGTCGCTGATCCGGCTTTGCAGCCGCAGCGCCGGGAACTGCCGCCGCGCCAGAGCGACGAAACGCTGGATCGCCGTGACGGTGTTCAGCGGATCCAGCGACTTCTCGAAGCGGGCGCTGGCGTCCGTGCGCATCCCCAGCGCCGTCGCGCACCGTCGGACCGTCGCCGCGTCGAAGTTCGCCGACTCCAGCAGCAGCGACCGCGTGCTTTCAGTGACCTCGGAGTCGCGCCCGCCCATCACCCCCGCCAACGCCACGTCCCCCCCGCCGCTGCGGATCATCAGCGCCTTGTCCGGCAGCTTCCGCTCCACGCCGTCCAGCGTCGTGAACGTCGCGCCGGCGCGACCGAACTCAACCTCGATCCGGCTCACCTTCGCCGCGTCAAACGCATGCATCGGCTGACCGAGTTCGATCATGATGTAGTTGGTCAGGTCCACGAGGGCGTTGATCGGTCTTAGTCCGACGCGACCGAGCCGCAACTGCATCGCCAGCGGCGCCGCCCGCGTCGTCAGACCGTCCAGCATCAGCCCGCTGTAGCGGCGGCAGGCCTGCGGTTCGCGGATGTCGATCGGGATCGAGGGCAGCGACGGATCCTCCCAGTCCCGGATCGCCTCAACCGGATACGACGCCAACTCCAGTTTCAGGATGGCGGCGATCTCTCGCGCGATCCCGTATTGCCCCCAGAGATCCGGGCGATGCGTCAGCGACTTGTTGTCAACCTCGATGATCCAGTCTTCAAAAAGCGCGGGATCCAGCGGCGCGCCCGGCGCCACGGACGGCGGCAGAATGACCGCCTCCTGCGCCGCAAGTGCGATGCCTAGTTCCTCGCCGGGAAGGATCAGCCCCTCGCTCATCCGACCCGCCACCTCCGTCGCGCGGATCGCCCCCCGCGCCGCAAGCGCGGCCCCGGGCGGCGCAAAGACGACTAAGTCCCCGGGGCGGATATTCCGGGCGACCGTCAGGCTGCGGAAAGTCCGCCCCCCGCCCGCGTCCAGCGTGACGGGCGCCGCAGACCGGTCCGTCGCTCCCGGGGGCTCGAAATGCGCGATGCGGGCGGCTACCAGCCCTTGCGCCCCAACGCTCACACGCCGGACTTCCTCAACCTCGGCCGTCGTCCGGGTAAACCGCTCGGCGAGAACCCGCGCATCCAGATCATCCGGCAACCGGACGAAATCCCGCATCCAACTCAGTGAAATCAACATAGACGGTTCAGCATCCGTCGGCCCCAACCCTCTCGGACCGGCGGCGGAATCGTACACGCCGATCCGCGGTTCGGCGAGCGCAACGGCGCTCGAGCCGATCCGCAGCGCGGCGACCCCGGATCGAGAGCGCTGCACCCGATCGGGTTCGGGCGGCGGACCTCCGGTCGGCACGCGCGGAGCAACACGAACCGTGGACCTCCGATCCGCACGTGCGAAGCAGGATCCCGAACTCCGGCTCAGATGCAAGCAACGTGCATCTCCCTCCGCCGGCAGTTCGAGGTTTGAACACCCGCCAGGCCGGCGGTGGGATCGCATCCGCGTTACGACGGATCTTTTGTGTCGCGGTAGGCCACGTGACAGTCTTTGCAGGACGTGTTGACCTGCTTGAGTTTCGCCGAGAGGTCGGTCGCGGCGGCGCTCGACGCCAGTGCGTCTTCCAACGCCTGCGCCGCGGCCTGCGACCGCCGCATCATTTCCTCGAACTCCGCCGGGTACGTCTTCGACTCAGGGTCGTCGATCATCACTCGAAGCAGGTTCTCCAGCCGCCCGGCCTCGGCGACCGGCACGAGGTCCGGATGTTCCGCGGGAACCGCCCACCCCGCGTCGCGAACCTCCGCCAGGTGATCGTACGCATGTTGCGCCTCCACCATCGCCTGCACAAACGACGGCGTCTTCGCAACCTCGGGAAACTCGCCTGACGCCGCCGCCAACTCCTCAGCCGTCGCGGGTTTCGCCTCGTTCACGCAGGCGTACAACCCGCGGTAGTCCGGCGAGGTTCCCGCGAGCTTGAGAATCCGCTCACCCTCCTGTGAGGAAATCTCCCCGAGCGTCACCGCCGCCGCCGCCGCCGCCGCGGGACTGCGATGCTTCCCGTGATGACAATGAACGTAGATCGGACCCGCCAGATCCCGCAGGGCCCGCGCGAGCTCCAGCTCACGCTCCCGCGTCATTCCGTTGTACCCGATCGGAAGGTGGACGTACCGAAGCCCCTCTCGACCCGCGCCTTCCACGTCCGGCGGCGCTCCGTCCACCGAGATGACCGTCTTGACGCCCATCTTGCGCAGGGACTCGAACCCGGCGGCGCCTTCCGGAAGCGATCCGCTGATCACCTTGTCCGTCACGCGAACAATGTTGTGAAGCCCGGGCGCTTCGGTCGGACTCGCCCCAGCCTCTGCGACAGGCGTCGCCGGCCCCGCGGTCCCCGCTTCGGGCGCAGCAGACGGCGTCGTCACAACCTTGGGACGCTCTTGAGTGCATGACGCCGCAACAACGACGCCCACCAGCAGCACACCGGCTTTCAACATCCTCACCATGTTGCCTGCCTCAAGGTTACCGAGCATCTGCGACGCTCAGGAGCCGGTTTCGCCTTGACTCCCCTTGCGTCGCCACGCAACCGGAATCCGGTTCGAGGGCGTAGACGGGCGCAACGATGCGGCGTTAATTCTCGCGCGCCAGGCGCCCCGCCTTACACATCGCACACGCCCGCCGCCTGCCGCAGCGACGTCAGAGGATCCCGCTTCGGAATGAACTCCTGACCGACGTACCCCTCGAACCCCCCTTCCGCGATCGCCTGGCAGATCGCCCGGTAGTTCAACTCCTGCGACTCGTCAATCTCCGCCCGCCCCGGCACGCCGCCGGTATGAAAATGCCCGATGTGCCCGAGGTTGTCCCGGATCGTGCGGATCACGTCTCCCTCCATGATCTGCATGTGATAGATGTCATAAAGCAGCTTGAACCGCGGCGACCCCACCCCCTGCACCACCTCGACCCCCCAGGCCGTCCGGTCGCACTGATAATCCTTGTGATCCACCTTGCTGTTGAGCAACTCCATCACGATCGTCACCCCGAGTTGCTCCGCCAGCGGCGCGATCCGCTTCAGCCCCGCGACGCAGTTCCGGATCCCCTCCCGGTCGTCCTGACCGTCGCGGTTCCCGGAGAAAACGATCATGTTCGGGATGCCCGCCTGCTTGACCAGCGGCAGCAGGCGCTGCGACTCCTTCACGAACTCGTCATGATGCTCCACCCGGTTGAACCCGCGCGGGATCGTCGTCGGTCCGTTGGCCACCGCGCACGTCAATCCGAACGTCGACGGGACCGACCACTCGTTTTCGCTCAGCAGCTCGACCGACTTCAGCCCGATCTCCTTCGCTCCGCGACACAAATCCTCCAGCGGCATCTTCCCGTAACACCAGCGGCACACCGACTGCTTCAGCCGACCCTTCAGGGTGCCCGACGTCGGCGGCGATTGTGCCAGGGACGTCGGCACGAACGCCGCCGCAGCCGCCGCGGACGACTTCAGCAACCCTCGGCGCGTCAGCCCAGGTTCAGGAACTTTCATAATGCACCCTTTCACCGTGCCAGAATCCCGAGAACGAACGCCGCGCTGTTGACGCTGACGCTGATCCCCGCGTAAACCTCCTGCCGTTCATAAGCCATCGAAAGAAAAGCCCGCCGACGCCGGTATAACCACACCGCTGCAATCGCGTTGACGATCCCCTGCACGAGGAACGTCCAGTACCAGGCTCCGCTCGCCGGCCTGCCGTAACGCGCCGTCATCCCGATGATGAACGCGAGCAGCCCCGACATCATCAGCATCGGCGCCAGGCACGCGACCAGCGCTCCGAAACGGGCCTCCGGCGCACCCACTTTCAGCGCGAAACGCTGACCGCACTCCGGGCACACCTCGCCCGTCAGGTTCCGCAGGTTGTATCCGCAGACCGCGCAAGGAGCGTCATTGAGCCGCACGAACTCCGCCAGCAACTCGCGGTTCCGCCCCGCTGCCGCAGATTCCTCGGGGAATTCAATCACCACTTCGCCCCCGCCGTCGCCGCGGGCCAGTCATCCGTCCGAAACGGCGACGCCGGAAGCCCGTCCAGATTGAAAAAACTCGGGATCGGAGCGTCCTCCCACGCAAACCGCACCGCCGCCGGCTTCGTCACATGCACCGACCGCACCAGCACCGTCGATCCGTCGATCCGCGCCTCCGCCGGCACGAATACGCGATCCTCCCCGGCGATCGCAAACCCGCTCAATTCCCCGCCGCGAGCCGTCAGACCCTTCCCGACATGATCGAACGTCAGACGAATCCACCGCCCCTCGACCGACATCGACTTGTACGCCGGTCCGCTCGGCTCGATTCCGTCTCGCTTGTACCCCTTCGCCAGCGCCCAGCGCGCCAGCCGCTTCCCCACCTCCTGCTTGTTCGGCGGATGAATGTCGTTCACGTCCGGAACCAGGTCCGTCGTCACCACCATCCCCGTCCCCGGCGTGGACAGCGCAAGCCGCTGCGCCTCGCGCAGCTCCGCCGCCGCCCCCGCCGGGATGCCCCACGATCCGTAGCCCGCATACGGCGCGATCTGCACGTAATAAAAGGGCATCGCCTCTCGACCGAACCCCTCGCGCCACGACCGGATCATCAGCGGAAACGCCCGTCCGTATTGAGCCGCGCGCGGAACGTTCGACTCCCCCTGATACCAGAGCACCCCGCGCACGGCGAACGACGTCAGCGGCGCGATCATCCCGTTGTACAACACCGAATTGCGCGGCGCCGGCGACTGCGGCGCGGGCTTCAGCGCCGACTGCGCGACCCCGATCCGGTACTTCCACCCGCTGACCGCCGCGCGCTCCTCCCCGCGCCGCACACACGGTTGCCCCGGACCGGCCGAGAATCCCCCCGCCCCTCCCGTATCATGCACCCGGATCGCAACGCAATTGCGCCCCGCTTTCAGCAGTCCGCTCGGCAAGGCATACACGCGCTGCGCCGTCCAGTCCGCCGTCGATCCGACGAGCACGCCGTTCACGTACGTCCGGTCCTGATCGTCGATCGCCCCCAGCTCCAGCGTCGCGCCTTCGCCCGCCCAGCCGTCAGGCACGTCGAACGTCGCCCGAAACCACGCCACGCCGTCGAAGTTCGCCAGGTCCGCGGTCCCCCACGTCACGTACGCCGGAAGCGACGCCCAGTCCGCGTCGTCCAGCGCCGGGTTCTCCCACCGACCGCACGTCCCCGCGTCCGCGTTCTCGTTCTCGACCTTCCACGCCGCAAGCGCCTTCTCGTATTCCGCCACCGCCGCCCGACGCGACTCGATCGCGCCTGCAAATTCCGGCGACGCCAGCATTGCCGCCTCGGGAATCCACTTCTCAATCTCCGTCCCGCCCCACGACGACGCAATCATCCCGACCGGCGCTTTCAGCTCCGTCATCAACGTCCGACCGAAGTAATACGCCACCGCGGAGAATCCCCCGACCGACTCCGGCGTGCAGACCTGCCACGACCCCTTCACGTCATCCGCGGACGTGGTCGCCTCCGCCCGCTCGACCGTGAACAAACGCAGGTTCGGATGCGAAGCCGCCGCAATCTCCTCACGCGGGTTCAGCGCCGCGCTGACCGGCCACTCCATGTTGGACTGCCCCGACCCCAGCCAGACCTCCCCGAGAAGCACGTCGCGGACGGTGATCGTGTTCTTGCCCGTCACCGCAAGCGTGTGCGGACCCCCCGGCGCGCCCGTCCGCAACGTCACGCGCCACCGCCCGTCCGCTCCGGCCGCAACCTTGACCGCCTCACCCGGCCACGACGGCTGAACCGACACTTCCTCACCCGCGTCCGCCCACCCCCAGATCACAACGTCGCTTTCCGAAAGCAGCACCAGGTGATCCGAAATCAGCGCCGGCAGGCGAACATCCGCGCACGCACGCCCGCTCCACCCCAGCAAAACGACGGCGCAGACCCCGGATATGACCGCATGACCAACTCGTGACGACATGATGATCCTCCCGCTCGGCAACCCCTTCGCCGACGGGAGAATCCGCGCGCACCGTCCCCGCGTCAAGAATCCTGAACCCGAACGTGCCGAGGAGCGAGACCGTCAAGCTGAGCCGCGTGGCTTCAGCCCGCGCGAAGCATCGCGCGGGCTGAAGCCACGCGGCTCGGGTCAAGGATTCTGCGGTTTTACTTAGAGGCTGTTGCAAAACCGAGCCGCGCCCGTAAGGAAGCGTTCTTTTTCCCGTCTGCACCGGCGGTTTTGCAACAACGTTTTAGGAAGCGGACGCTTGAGTCTCCCTCTAACCCCCGGTGCGCAGCGCTTTGACGGTCTTGAGATGGCGACGCGGCGCGCCTTGGTGCCCCGGAGGGACAACCGACCCTCACGGATCCCGGAAGGATCGCCCAAATGTTGTCGTCCCTGGAAAATCCTCCGGAATTCCTTGCCCCCGGAGAACTCACAGGAATCCTTGCCCCCGGAGGATCCTCCGGGAATCGCAGCCCCGGAAGGGGCGCCAGAAAACAGCCCAGCACGCCAGTGCTGGAAAACCATCGCGGAGGATCCGAAAGTCCCGGAGGGACGACAGAAGTCTTCGCTGCGTGATGAACTGCACCGCCCCTGCCGGGGGTTGAAGGAGAATGATGCGCCTCAATGCGCCGCAACCCGGGATCCCGGAAGTCACCGAGGGACATCGGCCGCCGCACGCGGCAACCGCGAGATGCGCCGCGTCGCCCAACCCTCAGGCTGCTCGCCGGCGACAATCTCGATCAAGCGCGCCATCGCCGTCGGATCCACTCCGCATCGACGCAGGTATTCCACCGCCATCGCATCCGCCAGCATCTCCCGCTCCAGCGCCTCCCCCTCATCCGCGCATCGCGGCCGCAGACTGTCGTCCCGCACCAGGTGTGCGAACTCATGCGCCAGCGCCGCCGTCAGAAGATCATCATCCTCCAGCCGCGCGTACAAACCGTGCGTCAGATATATCCGCCCCGGCAGGGAAAACGCGTTCATCCCGCACTCGTTCAGCACGCGGTACCGACATGCTCGCGGCAGCTCCGCGCAACTCAGCACCAGCCACTCTCCGATCGCCTCGAGCCTCTCCTCCGCTTCGGCCATGTTGTTGACGCCGCCGCACTCCCGCTCCAACTGCAGCGCCGCGGAAGTTCCCGCCAGCGTGGCGGACGACATCGAAGGCTCTCCGTCAAGGCTTTGCCTCGACGTCGTGGCGCAGCCCGAAACGACCGCAAGCGTAAGAAGCAGGATTCCGCGGCTCAACGTGCGTCCCCCGTGACGTCGGCGAAAACGTCACGATGAACGTCGGACGCGCACCCGCGCGAAATAAGTTAGCCGCCCCTCGGCGACGACATGAGGACGCGCAAAAGCGGCACAGGCGGAAACTGCGGGGAATCACGACGAACCGTCGGCTTCAGCCCGCGCGAACTTCAGACTCGGAATGACTTTCCTGTCCCGGAATGATCGCCGTCCCGGCCGGACTTCGGGCGCTGACGGGTCGTTCCCTCATCCCCGAACTTCCCGGACAGGTCACGTCCCCAACCTCGCGCGCCCCCGCCGGCGTTTTCGGACGCTGCCGATGACATACAGAACGCCCCCCAGAAAAATCAGCGGCGCGGTCATCATCAGCCACTCCAGCGTCAGCCCCGACCGCTCGCGCAGGATCGTCTCCGCAGGCTCCGTTGACGACAGATCCAGCGACGCATCCGAGAGCGACCGGTACGCACGAACCACGCCGAACGCCGTGAACGCCACGGGCGAAAGCCCCGCCAGCATCAGGATCAACCCGATCGCGCGCATAAGCTCCGGGTTCCCTTGCGCTTGAAGTCTCCCGTCAACCGCCGGCAACGCTCACGTCCGGACGTACCCGCCCGACGCGCGACGGGATCGAACCACCGAAATCACCAGGACGCACCACGCATACCCCGTCGCCGCCGCGAACACGCCCGCCTTGAACGCCGCAGACGTGTGCTGCGCCTCCAACGCTTCGCACCTCGCCATCAACGTCACCGCCGCGTACGCCGCCGCTCCGCCGACCACCTGCCAGATCGACGCCAGCACCGAAGCCGCCGCCCCGCCGCTGGCGCGCCCCAGTCCGACAAACGCGCCCGCCAGCGCCGCGCCCCCGACCGCCACCTGCCCCGTGCTCACCGGAAATCCCGTCCGCGTCGTCCACGCGATCCACGCCCCCCAGCACACAAGCCCCAACGCAAGCAGCGCAGCCGCCCGCGTCGCTGCGCGCCGCAAGTCAACCGGCAGAATCCGCCCCAGCACCAGCCCGCCCGCCAGCGCCCACGCCAACACCGCCCCGGCCGCGATCGCCTCCAGTCCGTAAACGCTCAGCAGCAGAATCGGGGCTCGCTGCCGCGGCGGATACACGAACGCGTTGCCCTCGGTCCCGGCGATCGCGCCGCCCCGAGATGCCGGGGAAACCGCGGCTGACTCGGTCGGACCCTCCAGCAGCGTCGACATCGCCTCGTCGATCTGCCACTGCGTCGTGAAGGGGATGTTCCACAGCAGAATCTCCGTGAGCTTGAAATCCACCGGCCACCAGACCGTGTAAAACAGCGCCCCGGCGAACGACAGATGAAGGACGCCGGCCAGCGCCCGCAATGCGACGCGCGCGCTTCCCCGCACCGGCTCGTCCGCGCTGAAGATGACCGTGACGTGTTGCGATGCGGATGCGTTCATTCAATGCGGCGCCGCCGCCTCCGGACCGGTTCGCCGTGGTTGCGCGAGCGCCCCGCGGGCGAGATCGCGCGACAAACGATCAGGATCATCCTCTCCAGTCCGACGGCCCCACGCTCACCAGAAATCCATCGCCCGTCACCGGGTGTCGCGCCAAATAAGAGCCCACGGTGCTCGGCTCGATCGCGTCCACCACCGCCAGGCGCTCCTCCAGCGTTCGTGCCCGTCCTCGGTAGTCCACGTCGTCCATGATAAGCTTCAACCGGTCATACGGCGCTTCCCCTTCCGCCGCCAGCGACGTCAAACGCTTGTTCCGGATCCGGGCGACCTCGTCCGCCGTCACGCCGCCCGACTGCATCCGCTCCGCCTCGCTCCGGATCGCCGAAAACGCCGCCTCGCAATGCTTCGGGTCGCACATCGCCCAGAGAATCATCAATCCCGCATCCGAGAAATCCAGATGAAATGCACCGGCCCGCGGGCACAAGCCCTTCTGCACCACGTTCCAGAAAATGCGGGAATTCTCCCCGCCCAGCATCGTCGCCGTCGCGGACGCCACCTCCGCCTCATCCACGCAGCCCGGCGGCGCCGGAAACGCCCACATGATCACCTGCTGCTGAAAACGCGACGCCGTCTGACCCGCGCGCCCGCCTCTCAGTTCCGGAGCGACGCGCGCCGATCCGTCCCGCGCGGGCGCCCACGCGCCGCAGAGCGAATCCGCCCACCCGATCACCTCCCCTGGATCGACGTTTCCCGCAACGATCAGGATAAGGTTGTCCGCCGCATACCGCCGCTCAAAGTACTCCGCCATCGCCTCCCGACGCAGCGACCGGATCGTCTCCTCATATCCGAGCACCGGCCACGCCAGCGGATGTCCCCCGAACGCCTGCTCCATCAGAACGTCGAACGCCACGGACACCAGGTTGTCCTTCGACCGCGCGATCTCCTCGAGGATGACGTTCTTCTCCATCTCGAACTCCGCCGGCGGCAGCGTCGAGCGCATCATGTCCGCCAGCAGCTCGATCTGCTCCCGCAGGCGCTCCCGCGGAACCCACCCGTAGTAGAACGTCCGGTCGTTGCTCGTGAACGCGTTGTACGTGCTGCCCAGCGCGTCGAATGCGCTGTTGATGTCGTGCCACGTCCGCCTCGACGTGCCCTTGAACATCATGTGCTCGAGAAAATGAGACACCCCCGCCACGTCCCGCGTCTCGTCCCGCGCCCCCGTCCGCGCCAGAAACCCCGCCGCCGCGCTCGGAACATCCGGCATCACCTCGATGACGATGCGCAGCCCGTTCGGAAGGGTGTGATAAGTATAAGGTGAACTCGACACGTCTGACTCCTTCATTGCCCTTGCGGACCCCCCTTGGCTTAGATGACGCCGAGCGCCCTCGGACCCAGCGTCACCACGCAAAGCCGGTCCCTCGGGTGAGCCTCGAGGAACGCCCGGATATCCTCCGCCGTGACCGCACCCACCCGGGCCAGCTTCTCCTCGTGCGACATCGGCCGACCCCGGTAGAAAAGATCGTCCGCCAGCTCCGCGCAAAGCGACCGCGTCGTGTACCCGCGCGTCTGAACCCGCGCCGTGATCGTCGCCTTCGCCCGGTCCAGCTCCTCGTCGGCCAGATCCTCGCCAAGCCGGTCCAGTTCGCGGAACAAGGTCCGGTACGTCTGATCACACCGTTCCGGCGTCGTGGACGCGCCCAGCAAGATGAATCCGCACCCGCGCGGCGTCTCCTGCCACGCCCCCACCCAGTACACCAGCCCCTGCTTCTCCCGCACCTCCGTGAAAAGCCGCCCGCTCATCCCTCCCGACAGTACGCCGAGCATGACCCGCTGCACGGCGTACTTCTCATCGGTGATCCCGACGCCCGCGAACGCGAGGCTCATCTGCTCCTGCTCGAGTTCCTTCGGAAAATGCGTGCGCCCGGGCGTGAACTGAACCGAATGCGGCTCTCGGCCTGCGCGCGCCGCGCCGCCCCACCCCGCGAACGCCGTCTCGAACACGCCGCGAATCCGCTCCGGCTCGACCGGTCCGGCCGCGCTGATCTGCAACCGCCCCGCGCACCCGATCCTCGCCCAGTGCCCCGCGACCGCTTCAGGCGTCAGCGCATCCAGCGTCTGCGGCTCCCCCAGTTCGTGCCGCCCCAGCACGGGACCGAGCATCAGACGCGACAGATGCTTGTCCAGCAGCTCCTGCGGGTCATCCGCCAGCGCCAAGTGCTCCTGCCGGCTCAACTCGACCGCCACCTCGACCATCTCCGGCGGAAACGTCGGCTCGCGCAGAAACTCCGCATGCAACTCGACGGCGCGCTCAAAATGCTCGGGAAGCACGGAGCAACTGAACGACGTCGTCTCTCGCCCCACCCCGGACCCGCGGACCGCCCCGATCGCGTCGAAAGCGTCCGAAAGCTCCTGCGCCGACCGGCGCTTCGTCCCCTTCGTCAGCGTCTCCTGCACGATCCGCGCAAGACCCAGTTGATCCTCCGGCTCCTCGCACATCCCCGCGAGAATCCGAATCTCAAAACACATCAACCGTCGCGACGGCAGCGGCATGACGCCCAGCTCCGCCCCGCACTCCAGAAACTCATGTGTCGCTCGGAACCCGCTCAATTCCTCACCTTTCTGTCCTGCCCCCGCATGTCCCGACCGGGCGCCTCCCCGCACCGACGGCGGAAGCGTATTCGCGCCGGCAAGCCCCCGCAATTCGGATCGGCGGCGCACCGGACCGCCCGAGACACGTTCCGTCCGGACTCCGGAGGAAGGCGAGACGCGCGTTAACGCAGACCGTGAAAGAACCGGCCCCACCGAGGCAGGTAATACCGCGACGAATCCAGCGACAGGGCGACGCGCGAGGAACGACCGACGATCCGCCTTCGCTCCACGAACCCGAATCCGCGCGAGTCGAAGCTGTTGTCGCGGTTGTCGCCCATCATGAAGTAATGCCCTTCGGGAACCGTGACCGGACCGAACGTTCGCGGCGCGGGCGTGCGCGGCGTGAACTGCACGGCGTGCTTGACGCCGTCGAGATTCTCAATGAAAACGCCGTCCGCGCTCCGCAGCGAATTCACCTCCGCGCCTTCCGAGGTCGCGTACGACAGCGGTTGCCCGTTGATGTGCAACCGGTTCGACCGAAGCTCAAGGACGTCCCCGGGAACGCCGACGACGCGCTTCACCATCCTCGTCTCGTCGCGCGGCGAGAAGAACACGACGATCTCCCCTCGCTTCGGCGCGCCCCACTCCGCAAGATGATACCGCGTGAAAGGAACCTTCAGGTCGTACGCCAGCTTGTTCACCAGGATCCGGTCGCCGACCAGGATGGTCGGGTCCATCGACGGCGTCGGAACGTCGTTCCAGTCCGCCACCGCCGACCGGAACGTGCTCAACACGATGACGACCACCAGGATCGGCCGGATCCACTCCCGCCAGATGTGCCGGGTGCGCTGCCCCCACGTCATCGGCGCCTTCGCGGCGGCGTCCTTCTCTCCCCCGACGAACGTCTCCTCTGCACTGCTTTTGCTCTCGACCATCCTGAAATCACCGCGTACTCGAACGACCCGACTCCCGCAGTCTCGACTCCGCGGGTCCGCTCTTCTTAAGCCGCCCTCGCCGCCTTGTCGAATCTGGACGACAGCTTCTGACTGGCGCCCGCCTCAACGCCCCCGGCCGTCCCTGTTATCGACCGGAAACGCGCGGCTTGCCGTGTGCCCGGACCGCGTCCAGGCCTCACCACCGCTCAGGTCCAGTCCCACGCCACGCGGCCCCGGTAAATCCGTCCGAACACGCCGATCGTCCGAAACACCGGGATCTGCCCCAGCACCCGGATCAATCCCAGCAGCAGCGCCAGCGGAATCCCGGTCGGGCGGATCACTCCCGGCAGGAACGCCACGCCCACCACCGCCCCGATCATCATCACCACGATGCCGAGCATGAACACGAACGTCGTCAGGTATCCGGAAAACGTCCCGAGGATCGATCGGATCATCAGATCCGGGCGGAAAAAGTCGGCCATCTCTGCGTGAACCCCGATCAACACCAGGATCGGCCAGAAAAAAAGACCGATCAGCAGAACCACGCCGGTGGAGATCCACGTCGGCAATGACGGCAGCGCCCCCGACGGCGCCGTCGCCCACCCGATGCTGAACACCAGGAACGCCGGTCCGATCGCGAACACCCACGTCACGCCGAGCGTCAGCAGCGGCGTAAGCACACGCTGCGGCCAGTCCGCGATCAGGTCGTCGAGCGTCCCCAACGGCGGGAGTTCGTCCGCGCCGTCGTTCGCCGCGTCCACGACGCTGAGCATGACCCCGGACATCACCCCCTCGATGCCGAGGATCAACATGACCGCCGCCGCCTTGAAAAGGAAGAACCCGGCGCTCACCGCGGCAAGCGCCGCGACCAGTTCGAGGCTCATCAGCAGCCAGAGAAACACGAGCGTCCGCACGCCGGAGGCGTTCGTGAAAAACAGCAGCGACCAGAACAATTCCCGCCGGAGCAGCGCCCCGAGCCGCGCCGCGCGGACCTGCGCGATCGTTTCCTCATCCACCGGAATCCGCGCGTCGGGCGGCCCGTCCCCGAACCGCGCCTCGATGTTCGTCAGCAGCGCTCCCGGCCGCCGCCCAGACAGCTTCGCCTCCAGGTCGCGCTCGACGTCTTCCGCCGCTCCGACCAGCGGAAGCGGCTCAAAAGCGTCGGCGCCCGGCGCCAACCGCAACACCTCTCCGCAGTTTGAGCATTGCACCTGACACGAGTCGTCTCCCTCGCGCAGCACGTGCGCGCGCCCGCAACGGCAGGTCAATACCTGCCCGTCGCCGCCGGCCTCAAACAGGTCGAATTCCCCCGGGTCCGCAGCCAACTCCTTCATCATAAAGGCAGACGCCCCGCACGACCGCACGTTAACCTCACCGAGGCGCCCGGCGCTTGACGCTCCGACGCGCTCCCGACACGATATCGAGCATGAAAGTGCTGATTGCCGATAAGTTTCAATCTTCCGGCCTTGCGCGTCTCAAAGCCGCCGGATGCGACGTGACCACCGAACCCGGGCTGGTCGGCGACGCCTTGGCCGCCACGGTCGCCCGGTCCGGATGCAACATCCTGATCGTCCGCGGGACGAAGGTCGGCGCGCCTGTGTTCCGCGACGCTCCCGCGCTGGCGCTGGTGATCCGCGCCGGCGCCGGGTACGACTCGATCGACGTGGCCGCCGCCTCGCAACGCAGCGTCTTTGTCGCCAACTGCCCCGGAAAAAACGCAGCCGCGGTCGCGGAGCTGACGATCGGACTGATTCTGGCTCTCGATCGTCGGATCGTGGACGCCACGGTGGACCTTCGCAAGGGGGTCTGGAACAAGAAGGGGTATTCCGAGGCCCGAGGGTTGAAAGGACGCACGCTCGGCGTCGTCGGAAAGGGTCAGATCGGACGTCTCGTCATCGACCGCGCTCGCGCCCTGGAGATGGACGTCGTCGCGTGGAGCCGGTCGCTGAGCTTCGAGGAGGCCGCCGCGCTGGGCGTCCGCCGCGTCGCCTCGATCGCGGAGTGCGCCGCTGCCTGCGACGTGTTGACGATCCACCTCGCCTCGACGTCGGACACGCGCCGCTGCATCAGCGCTTCCGTGCTTGAGGCGTTGAAACCGGGCGCTTACTTCATCAACACTTCGCGCGGCGACGTCGTGGATTACGACGCCCTGCTGAAGGCGATCCGGGAGAAGAACCTCCGCGTCGGGCTCGACGTGTTCGAGAACGAACCCGCCGGCGGGACCGGAGAGATCGCCGACCGAATCCTTTCCTGCGGCGGCGTCGTTTACGCCACACCGCACATCGGCGCCTCCACCGATCAGGCTCAGGACGCCATCGCCGAGGAGACGGTGCGCATCGTCGAGCATTACATCTCCACCGGCGAAGTCCTCAACTGCGTCAACCTCTGCGGACGCACGCCCGCCGGCTTCATGCTTCTGGTGCGCCATCTCAACAAGCCCGGCGTCCTCGCCCACGTGCTCAACGTCATCAGCCACGCGAACATCAACGTCGAGGAGATGCGCAACGTCATCTGCGAGGGGGCGGTGTCCGCGTGCGCCCAGATCGCGCTCGACGGCGCCCTTTCCGACGTCGCGCTCACCCAGATCCGCCAGGGCAATGCAAACATTCTCGGGGTCTCCCAGCAACCGATCGCGCATGCCGGCGCGGCGTCGCGGAGCGACGGGTGATCCCCGGGCCCGCCGCTCGCGCGGACGACGCCCCGGATCCGGTCGCCGCCGCGGATCCCGCTCCGGCGCGGGAGGCGCCCGTCGATCAGACCTCGATCGCGGAGCCGGGCGCCGATGACGACCGGGTGTTTCTGGATGCGCTTTCCTCCGTGCTTGCCGGCTGGGGGATCGCGCTCGATCCCCGACAGTTTTCCCTGCTCCTGTCACACTTTCGCGCCGTGGTCGAGACGAACCGGGTGATGAACCTGACGCGGATCGTGTCTCCCGCCGACGCCGCCGTGATGCACGTCGCGGACGCGCTGTCCGTCGTCGCCTGGGCCGCAACCGAGCCGCGCATCCCTGCCGCCGCAAACGTCCTCGACGTCGGGACCGGCGCGGGGTTTCCCGCAGTTCCGGTGGCGATCGCCCGGCCCGCGTGGCGCGTCACCGCGATCGACGGCACGGGGAAGAAAGCCGCCTTCGTCGACCGCACCGCCGCGAGCCTGGGGCTGTCCAACGTGCGCGTTCTCCACGCCCGCGCGGAGCACGCCGCTTCAACCGGCGAGTACGACCTCGTTCTCGCCCGCGCCGTCGCGAAACTCGATCCGCTCCTGACGTGGCTCGCGCCGTGGGCCCGCGTCGGCGGATTCATTGTAGCCTACAAGAATGCGGAATTGACCCCGGATGAGGCCGGCGCCGGGGCAGCCCTGGCGTCACGGCTGGGGCTGGTTGAAACCGAGGGGTATTCGTACATCCTGCCCGACGAGTCCGGTCCGGCCCGGCGGCGACTCAGGATTTATGTACGAGGTCCGGGCGCCGGGCAGGGCGCGCCCGGCGCCCGGTCACGCCGACCTCACGGGCGAACCGGCACGAGGACGCATCAACACAAGGAGCGCGGACGTGGGCGACGTTGAACTCGGAATCATCGGGGGAACCGGACTGGGCGACATCCTTCTGAACGAAGCGGGCGGCACGCCGATCGAGGTGAACACGCCCTTCGGAAAGCCGAGTTGTCCCCCGATCGTCGCTACCTGGGAGGGGCGCCGCGTCGCCTTCATCGCCCGTCACGGCGCGGGGCACACCTTCAACCCGACCCACGTCCCTTACCGCGCCAACATTTACGCCCTGAAGCAGCTCGGCGCCACGGCCGTCATCGCCAGCGGCGCCACCGGCAGCCTGCGCGAGAACATCCACCCCGGCGAACTGGTCGTCTGCGATCAAGTCATCGACCGCACCTCCCGCCGCGCCTCGACATTCTTTGACGAAGGTCTTGCCGTCCACGTCGAACTGGCCGATCCCTTCTGCCCGTCGCTGCGCCGCGACCTGGTTGCCGCCGCCGTCCGGCTGGATCTGACCGTCCACGACGGCGGAACCTACGTTTGCATGGAGGGGCCTCAGTTCTCCACGCGAGCGGAGTCGCATCTTCACCGGGCCTGGGGCGGCGACGTCATCGGCATGACCGCGATGCCCGAGGCGAAGCTCGCCCGCGAAGCCGAGCTTTGCTACGCCCTCGTCGCCTTGCCGACGGATTACGACTGCTGGCGACCGCACCCGGGCGACCCGCCGCACGACGCCCTCCTTCGGGAAATCCTCGGCAACCTCAAGCTGGCGTCGCAACGGGCGCTGACCCTGATCCGGCAATTCCTGCGGGCGTATAATCCCTCGGGCGGAACGTGCGGATGCGGGTCGGCGCTGAAGCTGGCGATCTGGTCCGACCTGAACGGACTCGCCCCCGCCGTGAGGCAACGCCTCGGCGTGCTGGTTGAACGATATATGTCCTGACGTCCTCGACGCAGGTGGCGATCGCCGTCGGAATCTCGGAATCATGTTCAGAACCGCAATCCCTCACACCCGTCCGCGTTGTCGCTCCGTGACGGCCGGCGCCTCAGTCCGTCGGCGACGGAGCGCTTGCGCGGGTGCGTATCTTCTCGCGTTTTTACTGACGCATGCGGGGACGAACCGCTCATGTGTCAGAGCGTTGTCTCAAACCGCGCCGACCGAATCCACCGTTTCCGTCGACGTGTACGTCAACGACAGCTTTGAGTCCCGCGACGCCCTCGCCCGGGCTCAAGTCCTCGCCCGAAACCGACGCTGGACCGAAGCCGCTGAAGTGCTGCACGAAGCGTCCGCCCGCTACGCCGCGATGGTCGCCTCGACCGGACGCCCCGGCGCCTACACCAGCGTCGGCCGGTTGGTGCGACAGACGCTGGCCTCCTGGCCGCCGGAAGGCGTGTCCGCCTGGCGACAGTTGTACGAAGCCGAATCCACCGCCGAGCTGTCCGCACTCGGAACGGAGCGCCCGGACGCCGCGGCAAGCTGGCTTGCCGCCTACGAACGCTTTTTCATTTCCACCGAGGCCGGAAAAGCGACGGACGAGTTGGCTCAGCGGCTGATCGAGCGCGGGCTCCTCGAGTCCGCCCGAAGCGTGTACGAGGACGCGCTGCGCTTTCATCCGGATCGCGATCGTTACGAGGCGATCTGGCGCCGACATCTCGCGCTGGTTCTTGCAATGACCGGCGATGCCGCCGAAGCCCGCAGGCTTCTTGAGATCGACGATCCCGGGTTGATGACCGGTCTGCGCTGGATGGGCGAGGATCGCCGCGCGCGCGATGTCCTGACCGAGATCGAACGCGCGTTCACCGATCTTCATGCCTGCGCGCCGCATCCGACGGACTGGCCGCAGTGGGGCGGAAGCCCCTCTCGAACCCGGGTCGGCGAATGCAACGTCTCGGACCCGGGTCTGTTGTGGCGTCATCATGAGGATGAGGGCTTCAGCGCCGCGGCGTGGTCGCCCCCCGACGCGCCAGAGGAAGCGCAACGGCGCTCGCCGCTGGAGCGGTCCGCGGGTTTGCGCAGCATCCCCGTCGCCTCCGACGAACTCGTCGTTCGCCAGCGCACCGGCGAGTTGATCGCGTTCCAGCGCCGATCCGGGGCGAAGGTCTGGACGTGGCCTGACCGGGATATGACGGCGGGCGCAGCCCTGTCGGAAGCGCCGACCGGCGCCCTGGAACTCCCCGCAATCCACGCGGGCGCCGTGATCGCCGCCGTCGCGACGCCTTCCGACACGCCTTTTGTCGCCGAGGCGCAGCCCGGTCCCGGCGCGCTGGCGTGTCTCGATCACGCCGGCGGCCGACTTCGCTGGCTGCGCACCCTCGCCTCGTTCGGTCGGGAGCACTCGGACGTAACGTTCGACGCCGCGCCGCTGATTCTGCGCGATCAGGTGTTCATCCTCGGCCGCCGCCGCCGCGCCTTCGGATTTGAGGACGCTTACCTCTACCGCCTCGCCGCGCGTGACGGCCGGCTGCTCTCCCGCGTCCACGTCGGCAGCGCGTCCACCGGGTCGTTCGGCTACCGTCGCGCCACGTACTCGATCCTCGCCGCCGATCGCGGACTGGTATTCGTCTGTCCGCAGCTCGGCACGATCGCCGCCATCTCGGAGATCACGGGCGACGTGGTCTGGCTGCGCGCTTACGGGCAATCCGCACAGCGCACACGCGCCGGGCGACCAAGCTCCGAGGACGTCGCGGCGTGGACTTTCTCCCCGCCCTTCTGCCTCGGAGACCGGATCGTCGTGCTGCCTTCGGACGCGGACGAGCTGCTCGTGCTCAACGCGGCGGACGGATCCACGCTGGCGCAAGTTCCGCGCGCCCAACTCAGCGACGCGGAGTGTCTCGTCGGCGTTGTGGACTCGCTCGTCGTGACAACGGGCGCGGCGGTGTGCGCCTACGACCTCGGCGCCCAGGAACTGCGCTGGTCCACGTCCCTCGGCGACGGTCAAAACCCGCTCGGGCGGCCGGCGCTGCTTTCGGACCGGGTGCTGGTTCCCACCGGAATGCACCTTTCAACGTTCGACCTTCGAACCGGCGCGCGGACCGACCGTCCGTGGGACGCGGACGGGGGCGGGGGGAACCTGTTGCCGCTGGGCGACGTCCTTCTTGTCGCGGGCGATCGCTCGCTCAGCGCTTACATGCGCCGAGAGGACATCTGGGAGGAGTTGCGCAACCGGATGCAACGCAACCCTGAGGATCCCGCCGCAGCGCTGGATTTCGCTGAAGTCGCCCTGCGCGACCGGGCGTGGTCCGACGCCGAGGCGCTCCTCATCGAGGCCGATCGCCGCGCCGCCGCCGCCCCCCCCGCGGATGACGCGCTGCGCCGCCGGCTTTATGCCGCGACAATGACGGTCGCGTCGCGCTTCGCCTCCGCCGGTCTGGTCACGCCCGACCGTCTCGAAGCGTGGCATCGGATCGCGTCGGTCTGGACGTACGACCCCGCCTCCGGCGTGCAATACCGCCTGAAATTCGCGGAATTGTACGAGACGCAGGGCGATGCCGCTCGCGCCATCAACCTGTATCAGCAGGTGCTCGCCGACCGATCCTTAAGGGAGGTCGCGCTGGCGCATTCCGGACCGCTGCCTCCGAGGGCGGGCCGGGTCGCAATGACCGCGATCAACCGGATCCTCACCGCAAGGGGACGCGAGGTCTACGCACCCTTCGAGGAGCAGGCGCGCCGCACCCTTCAAACCGCCCGCGCCGCGTCCGATCTCGCCGCGATCGACGCCGTCATCGACACGTATCCCAACGCCCGTGCCGCCGCCGAGGCGACGCTCCTGTCCGGCGATCTTCTGCTCAGCGCCGGAAAACACGAGGATGCGGCCCGTCGTTACATCGACGCCTACTACCGCTACCCCGACCTGTCCGACCCGGTCGACACGATCCGCCGGATCGCCGTCGCGCTCGACCGCGCGGGCAAACGAACCCAGGTTTACGGCTGGCTCACCCGCGGCGTACGTGAGTTTCCCTCGGCGACCGTCCCCGTCGACGCTGAGCGCCTCACGTTTGCTCAGTACCGGGAGCGCTTCGCCGACGCCCGCCGCCACGTCGAACCGGCGCGCCCGGAACTGGTCCTCCCGCTGCGGCCGGCTCACGTCCTCGACCTCGCGGATGACCCGACGCTCCTGCACCCGCGCTTCACCGGCGACGGCGATCGCGAGCGGGCTTTCTTCGTCGCGGCGTCCGGCGCGGTGCAGGCGTACGACCCGGCGTCGGGTCGGGCGATCTGGAGTTCTCCGCGTCCGGTCGTCGGAGCGCCGCAGGTGATCCTCGTCGCCGCGTCGCAGGTGATTCTCGCCGGGTCGCACCGCGTTGAAGCCGTCAACGCCGCGGACGGACGGCTTCTCTGGGCGTTCGGCGAAGTTCCTCCCGATCTGGGGAACCCGGACCGGGACTGGGAGGGGCTCGCGCCTTTCGTACACTTTGCGGTCCGCGAGCGGGAGCTGCTCTGCATCCGCGACGACGGCGAAGCCGCGTGCCTGTCGATCGACGACGGGCGTCCGCAGTGGAGTTCGCGCCTGGCGCCTCCCCCCGTCGGCGACTTGCCCGTGTGCGACGACCGTCTGACTTACACCGCGGCTGTCCGCGATCAGCTTCGACTTCACGCGCTGCGTTGGGCGCCCGACGAGTCGATGCGCAGCGTCCCTCTCGATCCCTTCGGTCCGGTCTCGCGACGCGTCGCCACGTTTGACGGACAACTCCTCCTCGTCTGCGCCGACCGGATCGTCGCCTGCGACCCCGTCCTCGGCGTTCCGCGCTGGACGACGAGCGTCTCGGGGCGCGTGCGAGAGGCCGCCCTCGCCGTCGACGTTGACGGTCTTTATGTGACGACCGACGGGCGATCGATCTCGCGGTACAATCTCAGCGACGGGCGGGAAGCCTGGCGCACGCCGCCGCTGATGCCGCGCGGAGACGAGGGCATGTCGATCACGGTTCAGGACGGAAACGTCATCGTGGCGGACGCCCGCTCGGTTCATGCCCTGGACGGGTTCTCGGGACGGGTGCTCTGGAAGGGCGTGACGCCGGAAGAACGACCGAATTTCTTTTACCGCGCCGTCACGTCCGCTTACGTCGCCGCCATCGACGTTCGTCCGCAGGACAGCGCGGTCCCCTCCCGCGCCTTCTTCTACGATCATCGCAACGCCAGCGGGGTTCTGCCGCGCGAAGGCGGCGTGCTCACGCTCGAGGGGGTCCGCGAGTTCACCGACGCCCGCATCATCGATCACGCGCTCGTGGTGCAGTCCGGCAACCGCTTTCACATCTGGGCGGACGGCGAGCGCCCGCCCGCGGCGCCGCCTGCTCCCTGACGTTCAACCTTCAAGAACGACGCGCCCGTTGCCGGTGACGATCCGGCCGAGCACGACCGGATCTTCCCCGACGCCGCGCAGCGCGCGCAGCACGCCCTGCGCGTTGCGGGGGCGAACCACGAACACGTAGCCGACGCCCATGTTGAACACCTTGAACATCTCTCCGCGCGCCACGCCCAGCCGCCGGAGAAAATCAAAGACCGGCGGAGGCCGCCACGCCCGCCGCGAAATGACCGCGTTCATCTTTCCCGGCAGGAGTCTCGCGATGTTTTCGCGAAGTCCGCCCCCGGTGATGTGCGCCATCGCGGACACGACG
Source organism: Phycisphaerae bacterium (assembly GCA_022072505.1). Classification (GTDB taxonomy): domain Bacteria; phylum Planctomycetota; class Phycisphaerae; order UBA1845; family UBA1845; genus JABWBH01. The sequence goes on along the minus strand of JAJVHU010000032.1, from coordinate 19,687 downwards.
CGCCGCCGTCCGAACGCCTCCAGCACCGCCGACACCGCCCGGACATAAATGCGCGTCGGCGCCAGCAAGGCTTCCCCGATCGTGCCTGTTCCGCCCTCCAGCGGCGCGGAAAGGTCGCAGCGGGCCTTCTCGATCAGCTTTCGCACGAGCGTGTACCCGTTGGAGTGGATCCCGCTTGACGGCAGACCGATCAACACGTCCCCCACCTCGATCCGACGCCCGTCAATGACCCGATCGAACTCGACCACGCCCACCGCAAACCCCGCCAGGTCGATGTCGCCCCGCCGGTAAACATCCGGCATCTCGGCCGTCTCGCCGCCCAGCAGGGCGCATCCGGCCTGGCGGCAGCCCTCCGCAACGCCTTCAATCAGCGTCAGCAGTCTCGGGGGAGAAAGCTCATGCACCGCCAGATAGTCGAGGAAAAAAAGCGGCTCGGCGCCGCAGGTGATCAGGTCGTTCACGTTCATCGCCACCAGGTCGATGCCCAGCGTCGAAAGCCGCCCGAGTTGAAGCGCAAGCAGCACCTTGGTCCCCACCCCGTCGGCGCAGGCGACCAGCACCGGTTTCCGGTAGTTTCTTCGGAAAAGCTGCTCGTCGTAGTCGAGGCGGTACAGACCGGCGAAGGCGTTGTGGCGGTTCATGACCCGCGGGTCATACGTCGCGGTCATGCACGCGCGGATCGCATCCACCCACCGCGCGTTGGCGGCGATGCTGACCCCCGCCTCCTTATACGTCAGGGACGGCATGACGACGGACCTCCTGCGCCCCCGCCGCTTCCGGCGCGACCCGCTCCTGCCGACGGATCAACCCCGTGACACGCCCCGGATGATCGCGCTCGCCTGATTGTCCGCCAGGTTCAGCGCCCCCAGCGCCCGGCTCGACGCCGTCCGCAGCGTCAGGTTCGACGACCGCGCCACCTCCAGCAACCGTGTCACCTGGTCCGGTTCGAGTTGATTTCCGAAGTTCCGGGCAGACCGGGCCAACGCGGCGAACGCCGCCACCCGCAAGGACTCGCTGCGAGCTTCCTCCAGCGCCACGTGCGCGATCGACCGTTGAGCCGACGCCGACGGAACCTGCCCCAGCACCGACGCGCACAACGTCTGAAGCTCCTCCCGACCGGACGCCAGCGCCCCGATCAACGCAGGCTCGGCTCGCGGAAAGTCGTACACCGTCCGGCCGAACCCCGCGATCATCTCCAGCGTCTGCGCCGCCTGAAGCGCCAGACCGAACGCCTCATCCGCGCTGAGCGCCTTTTGCGACGTCCGCGACCGGATGTTCGCCAGCGCCGCAAGGAGCGCCGCACCCTCCGCGCCGTCCTCGACAAGTTCGCAATAAGCGTCGCCGCCAGCCGCATCCTCCGCCGCCTGGCGATGTTCCGGCGCCGTCAGGATCACCACCGGCGTCTGACTGAACGCGAACTCCCGGCGAAGCTCCGCCATCGCGCCGGCCAGATCAGGCTCGGACATCCCCGTCGAGAGGAACACCCCGCCGAGATGTTCGAATTCCCGCCGGGCCCGCGACATCCCCGTGAAGAACCCTTTTTCACCGATCGCTTCGCAGTCCCCCGAGCGCAAGCCGCCCGTCACGCGGTTGAGCATCTCCTCCGACGGCGCGACGACCAGCACTTTCACCCGCCCCGACAACGCCAGCGCCTCCGAAAGCACCGGGATCACCCGGTCACTGTCCACGAAGCTCTGCGTCGGCAATGCGGCGCCCAGCGCCAGCGCCGCGCGAATCCGCACCAGCACGTCGGGAAACTGCAGCGCCTGAACCAGCGGCTGCTTGTACGACTCCGAACCGGTCAGGGACGACGCTCCCGCCGTCAGCCGCAGCGCCTCGATCGCGCCCAGCGCCACCGCCGAATCCCGGTCCCGCACCGCCCGGTCGAGGATCATGTGCGCATACCTCGGACCCGCCGCCTGCGTGAAGTAAAGCGCTCGCGGAAACTCCGCCGGTCTCGTCCCGTCCGGACGCCCGGCCTCCCCGGGGTCGCCGCTCTCCACGTTCATCCCCAGCCGGCCTTCGCGTCGGATGTTCGCCGCCAGCCACAACGCGATCGCCTCGGTCTGATCCGGTTGAAGCTGGAGCGCCTCCTCGGCGCACCGCATCGCCATCACTTGCCCGAAAATGCCCGTCTCGACCTCGATCTTCTCGATCCGGTTCTCGCTCGCGTTCCAGTACCAGATGTTGGCCGTCGGTTCCCGGGAGTCCGCCGCAACCCCCGCATCCTCCGCGTAATACCGATCCGCAAGCTCGAAAAAGCCGCTCGAAGCCGAGGCTGGCGCAGCACGCCCCGATTGCGCCGCGATCCGCCCGATCGCGTCGTTCGCGGCCTGCCGCGTGGCGTCCGCCACGTTCGCCTGACCGGCAAGTTTCATCAGATACGGCGTCGCCTGCACGTACCCGATCTCCCCCAGCACACGCACGACTTCGATCCGCACGTCTTCGCGCGTCGTGTTCAACGCCATCACCAGCGGACCGACCGCCCCGCGCCCCAGTTTCGGCAGCGCCGTCAGAATCCGCCGGTGAAGGCGGGCCCGGCCCTCGTCCAGCAGCGCCGACACCATCAGAGGCACGGCGTACTCCCCGGACTCCACCAGATGCCGCGTCGCGTCGAACTCCTGCTGCGGGTCGCCCCCCAGGAGGTTGATATTGTTGAGGATGCGCTGCTCGTCCTTCCGCTCCAGCCGCTGCCCCTCCTCGATCAGCTCCAGCACCCGCGCCGCGTTCGAACCCACCGTCGAATTCGCGACGAGGATCTGAAGGGTCTGGACGGCTCGGGCGCGGCTCGTCGCCAGCGCAAGCACCTCGCGCGGATCCAGATTCGGATGATTCAGCAGAGCTTCCGCATGCGCGTTCGCCGCCGTGAACCGGCCCAGCGTCGCGTAATGCAGAAAGTCCACGAACAAGGATTCGACCGACGAACCTTCCGACACCGTCGTCGCCGGATCCGGCGCAGCGCCGGCGGAATCCTGCGCAAGAACCAGCCGTCCCGGAATCAGACTCGTCATCAACGTGACGAGCACGGGAACGATCGACACACGCGCCACCAGGGAATCACTCCCGAGATTACGTACCCGGCCTTGCATCAATGTCTCCCAACTCTTTCATCAAGCCTCAGCGCTCCTTCGCGGATGTCTCCTGGGCTCGACCGTCCTGCAAACCCTCGCCCGGATCGTGACGGATGAAAAATATCAAAGCGGCGCAGCATAAGCGTGAAACGCGCGACCCGTCAACGCGCCGCGGAGGCGGGATCCCCCACGGCAGCCGCCGGAAGCCCGCCGTCGCTCAACCTCAGATATTCTGAAGGATTGCGTACGCCCCGGCCGCCGAGACGCCGAGGAAAACCGTCTGAAGGAACTCCAGCGCCGTCGTGCTGTTGCACCCGCCGACCTGAAGCACGCTCGCCCCTGCCGCCAGCAGCGTCACGCGCTGCAACAACCGCATCCACTGTCCGCGCATGTCTTCGACCCCCTTGTCAAAAAACCGGGTTCCCGCGCGGAATTCGCGTTTCCGCCCCGACGGAGCCCCTTCCGCACCGCGCCTGCCCGGGCAGCGCCCAGTGTAGATGCGCGTGCGGTAGCGTCAAACCGCCCCTGCCTCTCTTGCGCCAACCGGTCCGCCTCGATATGCTTCTCCTCGACGCCGCGCACCTGACCGCGCCGCAGGGAAGACCGACGAGATGGACCCGCGAATTAAACCGCCGACCGACCAGCCCGCCATCAAGACCGTCATGATGCCCCGCGACACCAACGGGGAAGGCACGATCTTCGGAGGCGTCATCCTCTCCCTGATGGACCAGGCCGCCTACGTCGAAGCCTGCCGCCAGGCCTACCACCGCTACGTCACCGTCTCCTTTCACAAGGTCGAGTTTCACAAGCCCGTCTATGTCGGCGACATCGTCACGCTCACCGCGCGCACCGTCCGCGCCGGACGCTCGTCGATCCAGATTCACGTCGCGGTCTGGGCCCAGCGCCGCAGCGAGCCGGACGTCATCCTCCAGGTCACCGAGGGGGAAGTCGTGTTCGTCGCCGTCAGCGCCGACGGCGATCCGATCCCGGTGTTCCCCGAGTAAGCGCCGCCACGCCCCGTCATTGCTCCACCCGGCGCGCCCGCAGCACGACCGGCGGCTTCAGCGGCGTCGACACTTCGCCTTTCAAGACAGGATCAGGATTCTCCTCCGTCTGAACCTGCATGATCCGCGCGACGACCTCCCACCCCGAGACGATCCGCCCGAACACCGCGTACCCCGGTTTCTGCTCATCCTGGTAGTCCAGCCGCGTGTTATCTCCCAGGTTGATGAAATACTCGCTGGTCGCGGTGTCCGGCGCGGCGTCGCGCGCCATCGCGATCGTTCCGCGGATGTTGCTCAATCCGCCCCGCGTTTCCAGCGGAATCGGCGCGCGTTGCCCGGGTTTCGCCTCCGATCGAAGCGCCGTGTATCCGCCGCCTTGAAAGATCTGGATCCGCTGATGCTCCCCGATCAGAACGCGGTGAATGATCGTTCCGTCGTAGTATCCGTCCTCGACATACCGAAGAAAGTTCGCCGCCGTCTCAGGCGCTTCCCTCGGCGCCAGTTCAAACACGATGCTCCCCCAGCTTTCTGCGTCGCGCCCGACGTCAAAGGCGACGCGCGGACCCGTCGCGCCGGAAGACCCCTCCGCCTCGCAGCACCGACCGGACGCTCGACACCCGCAAAAGCCGGCGGCAAGTCCGAGCAGCATCAGCGACCCCCCGACCCGCGTCCCGATCATTTCATGCCTCCGCTCAAACCTCTCGACGAAAACCACCCCGCAAATCATCGCTCCACGGAACTCCTTCCGCCCGCGTTTCCCAGCCGCTCGGAGGGTTTCGTCCGCACAGATCCGCCGTGACACGCGCCGCACAACGTCGTGGGGGGCGCGCGGAGTTGCGCCGGTGCGACCACGTCCCTCGGAAACGTAAGCCCTCCCTTTCCGAGGGGGCTTTCCACCGGAAACACTCCGCGTTCATGCGGATTATGACACGTCGAACACGTGATCCGGCCAGCGGCGTCGAGCGGCAAACCCAGTCCGAACGTCGCGGAATCCGCCCCGGGCTCTGCCGTGGGGCTGGACGCGGCGGGCAGGTCGCGTCCGCCGGTCTCAGAAAGCTCCTCCCTCGTCCACCGCCGAAGTTGATCCACCAGCGACGCCGTCATCAGAGCCCCCGTGTGTCCGGGTTCAAAGAAGTCCACGTGCTCCGCATGACACGCCCCGCAAAGCGTCACCTCATCCGTGTGTAACGCAGCACGCCCTGTCCGCACCGCGCTCGCTCCGCTCGCCACCGGCCCGGAATGACAGAATCCGCACGAAGCCTCGCCCGCTCCGGTTCCAGGGTCGGTCATCAGATGCGGGTTATGACGCGGCGCGCGCGCGGCGGCGTGGCAGACGCCGCAGTTCGCGGCGGAGCCTCCCGCCCCCGCCGACTCGCGCAGAAAATGCGGATTGTCCCGAGGGCGCTGCGGCGCGACGCGGCAATGCGCCGAAAAATCATGACAGGTGACGCAACTGAGCCGACCGTCCACCAGCGGCCAGTTCCCCGGGTTCTCAACCTGATCCGACGTGAACCGGCGCCCCACCGGATGCCGCTCGCGCACCGCCGACTTCCCGTCATGACAGGTCAGACAGAGCACGTCCACCCGCTCACGCGGGACCGGTCCGGGCGACTTCGTGTCACCTTCGTGACACGCCGCGCAGCCGTCCGCCCGCCAGTGCGGACTCAAGCCCGCATCCTGCCCCGCGGCCAGCTCCGCCGCCAGTACGACCGCCCCTCCAAGACAAAGCCGCGCCCGCAAGGCGGCGTTCCCTCGATGACGCCGCGCGCGCCGCTCCCCGGTTCCGCTCGGCTCTGTCCGCGTCAACGCCCCTCTCCTCCCGACAACATTTCGCGCAGTTCCACCAGCACCAGCGACGGCGCCCCGAGCGTATCCGCAACGACGACGAACTCCCGGGACTGACCAGACCGACCGTCCGGCACGCCCGTCTCCGCGTCTTCGCCCGCCTCGAGGTCGTACGTGCATACCCCTCCCGGCATCGTGAACCCCGGCCAGCCGTCGCTCCCGCGCACTTCAATCAGAAACCGCCCTCTCGAATCAAACACCAGCACGGATTGTCGCCCCGCATCCGCCACCACAACGCGCCCCGACCGAGTCACACACACGTCCTTCGGCCGAACGAACTCCCCCTCGCCCCGTCCGGAGCGCCCGAGCGGCTCCAGCGGAACCCCCTCCGCATCAAACCGATGCACCACCCCCTGCACCGCGTCCGCCGCCAGCAGGCTCCCGTCCGGCGCGAACGCCAGCCCCGTCGGCGACACGATCCGCGCCCCCCCCGCGCCGTACTCGATCGCCTCAAGTCGTCGCCGCGTCGCCACGTCGAACCGCTCGATCCGCCCCGCCCGCGCATCCCCGACCGCCAGCACCTTCGGCGACACCGCGGCGCTCACCGGCCGATGCGACTCATCAGACGCCAGAAGGATCTCCCAGCCCCCCGCCAACCCCTCCTTCAACGCTGCTGAACACATCACTCCCGCGACCTGGTCCACGATGAACACCCGCCCGGACCCGTCGGCGCATACGTCCAGCGGCGCGACGGACTCCCTCCCCAGGCCTGACATCCAGCGCACCGCCGAGTCTCCTCTTGTGATGGTCGCAACGCCCGGCCCGCCCTGATCGCACACCAGAAGCGTCGAACCGTCGAAAGTCATGCCCTGCGGCGTCCGCAGTCGCCGCGTCGCGGACCGCCTCTCGCCGAAAATGATCCGGTCCAGCAGGTTCGGCTTCGGCGCACGATCACGCCCCGGTTCAAACTCGAAAAAATCTCCGCGAACCACCGCTTCAAGCTCGCCCGACTCCGCTCGAAACGTCACCGGCTCAAACCGTCGATCGTTGCCCACCCCGTCCGACGCGCACCCCGCCAGGAGGAACATCGCCCCCCCCGCCGCGACCACGCTGACGACGCAACCCGCCAACGACAGGCCCGCTTCAAGTCGGGCATCGCATGTGCTGCGATGCTCCCTCTCCCCAGCCCCCCGCGGTTGCGGCGTTTTGACGTTTTGACGTTTCATTTCTCGTGACACGCCAGGCACAGCGCGCTGCGGCGGTTCGACATCGCCAGCAGGTAAGGTTCGCCCGCCGCATTGTGCGGGTCATGACACGACACGCATTCGACGCGCCCTTCCGGCAGCCGGATCCGTCCGTCCGCCTCAACCCGCGATCGCGGAACGTACCCGCGCTCCCCCTGCGGATACGGCACTCCGATCGGATGATCGCGCCAGACGAACCCGTCCGGAACCTCGAAGCCCTCGCGGACCCCGGCAAGCATCGCATGAGCCGTCCCGATCGTGGACGACGCGACGGTTCCGTCGTGACACCCGAGGCAGATCAGGCTCGTCGCCCCCGGCGTAAACCGGTTCGGCTCATGCGCCGGCGACTGCCCGGTCATCCGGTACATCTCGAGGATCGCCCGACGAGCCGCCGCCTCCGCTACCGGCGCCACGTCGGGGTCTTCCCCTGCCGCGCCCTGCGCCGCAGACGCGGCCTTCGTTTCGCCGTCTTTACCGGCATCCGCATCCGACCCCCCGGCGTGCGTCACCGGACGCACGCCCAGAACGTGCGGCACGTGGCACGCGGCGCAAGCGTCGCGCGCCCTTCCGGTCGCCAGCGTGAAGTCATGCGGCCCGCCGATCACGCCCTGCGCCGCCCTCCGAACCTCGGGCACGGCTTGAGCGCCCGGCGATCGCCCGTCCACCGCGACGCCGCCCTGCTTCACCTCCTGCGACGGAACCGCGGCGCCCGAAAGCAGCGCCGTCGTCCCCGCGACCACAAGGATTCCCGACAGTCGTCGCCACATTGTCCGACTCCGCGACTTCCCTTACCGCCCGTACTGGAACCGCACGTGCGTCACGCCGTGGCACGTCAGCGTGCAACTCCCGGCGAAACGCCCCTCGTCCACGTACTCAATCCGCGAACCCAGCCCCCCCGCCGCTGGACGCACCACCGACAGATCGAAGTTGATCAGGTTCGAGTGATTCCGCGCGTCCCCCTGCGTCCGGCTGATCCCGTGAGCGTCGTGGCACGCGCTGCACGACGTCCGCCCGCGCACGACGTGAATGTTGTGCAGCGGGAAGCTCTCATCATTCAGAAGGCTCCGCCGGTCGTGACACCGGTAACAAAGCGCATACGCCTGCGGGCTTTCCGTCACGAACTCGCCGGTCTCGTAATTCGCCGCCAGCAGCGGCTCGTAGATCGACCCGTGCGGCCCGGCCGGCGCAAAGGGATTGCCCGACTCCGCCTGATCCGAGTTGTGACAATCCGTGCAGGCCAGCACCGACCCCACCTGCATCGGCGGAATCAGGCTCACCACGTCATTGTTCCGGCGCGCGCCGAGGACCGGATGAAACGACGGGTTGCCCGTCTGAAACTCCAGCCGCGTGTTCGTCTGCGTCACCTGCCGCACGATGTTCGTCCGGACCTCGCGGGACAGACCGTCCGCGTGGCACTTGAAGCACACCTCATACTCAAACCGTGCCACGTCCGTCGGGTGCCCGTTTCCGTCCACCCCGGAAACGAAACGCATCGACGGCTGCACCAGCACCGGCGTCGTCGCGGGCAGGCCGAAATCCACGTCCGCCCGCCCCGCCGCCGCATGAGGATTATGACAATCCGCGCATTCGACGTGCCGCCGCTGCGTCCGCGGGTCTTCCGCGGGATCATGCCGCCCGGTGTGCTTGAACACCGGGTGAGCGCTCGGCTTTCGAAACTCGTTCTCGAGGTTCAGCGCCCCGACGCTCCCGTTGTGGCAGTTGAGGCAGTTGTCCTCCTCCCGCTTGAACCGCAGCAGTCGCTCGCTCGAACCCGCCGAGTGAATCTTGTGACAGCTCAGGCACGCGCTGTCGCCGACGGTCGCATGAGGCAGCGGCTCGCGCGGATCCACCGCCCGCCCGATGACGCGCTCGGGACTCGTCGCGTGACTGCACGTGTCCCACCCCGTCATGTCGTGGCAGCTTGTGCAGATCGCCGACCGCATCGTCGGCATCCGCAGAAAGTCGCCCAGTTCATTGTTATGAGGATCGTGACACGTTGTGCAGTGCAGCTCGCCGTGCCGCCCCAGCGGAAGCAGGTCCGTCACCACGTCCGGGCTGTTCAATTGCCGGTCGCGCGACGCCAGCGCCCGATCGAAGCGGAACCCGATCGGGTGATCGTCCGACAGATCCTGCGTCAGGTCCGCGTGCCCCGGCGGGATCGTCGTGCGGCTCATCGCGATCGGATCCCCGCGCGACGCAACCAGCCCCACCGCGATCGACCCGTCATGACAGCTCAGACACATCTTCGACGGACCGCTCGGCTGATCGATCCGCGCGTCGGTCGTCGAACTTTCATAAATCCGGTAATGCGTCGGCGGCTGATGCCGGTTCCACAGCGGCTTCTGCCCCGTCGCGTTGTGCGGCGCGTGGCAGAAGATGCACACCTGCTCCTCGAAAAGCGCATGAACCCCGCCCGGTCCGCTCACCGACAAATCATGCGGCGAACCCACGACGGAGGACTGAGCGTGGGTTCGATTCAAAGCGGAAACGAAGAGGAGAAGGATGAACGCTGAATAACGAATGCTGAAAGAGCACCGACGCTCCAGGATCGGCCAACATTGAATTCGCGCGGGGGACGCGGGCGCGCGCGGCGTCGTCGCGGCGTCCCTCGCACATTCTGCATTCAGCATTCGGCATTCCGCATTCATGACGAGTGATCGGTCCTTGCTTCCGCAAGAATCTGAAACACCTGCACTCTCCGGTTATACGTATCCGCCACCCACATCCGGTTCTTCGCGTCGATGCACATCCCCGACGGCAGCCAGAACTCGCCCGGTCCGTGCCCCTCCTGTCCGAACGCCATCAGCAGCCGCCCCTCGCGGTCGAACGCCTGCACGTTCTCGAACTGCGCGTCCACCACCCAGAGGTTGCCGTCCGCGTCGAACGCCACGCCCTTCGGCAGCGCCAGATTGCCCGCGGCGTTGCCCTTGCCGCCGATCTGCATCAGAAACCGGTCATCCGCGTCGAACACCTGCACGCGGAAGTTCAGCGAATCCGAAACCGCCCACCGCCCGTCCGCCGCCGACGCCACGTGCGAAGGATAATTAAACTCGCCTGCGCCCGCACCACGCCGCCCCACCCGGCCGACCAGCGCCCCGGCACGGTCGAACACCACGACTTCGTGCGCGCCCGCATCCGCGACGCGCACCACCCCGCGCGCTTCGCAATACGCCAGGCCCGCGGGGCGGCTCAGCGCTCCCCGACCCAGCTCACGAGTTTCTTCCCCGTCCTGAACAACGAACACGCACCCGGCCGCCGCGTCCGCCACGAACAACACCGCGCCCCCCCCCGCCACCGCCACCGGCGTTGACGGCGCGACGTCTCCCCCCGCCGAGTCCTCTCTCCGCCGACCCGGATCAGGTTCGACGAAACCGCGAAGCAATTCGTAATCGCCGCGCGGGTTGAACCGATGCACCCCCGCGTTCGGATCCGCGACCGCCGCCCAGCCGCTCCCCACCGCCACGCTCTGCGGCGTCACCAGGGCGAAGACCGACGCTTCCCCGAAAACCACCCGCTCGAACCAGTTCCCCGTCCGCGCCCCGACGTCCTCGCTGCCCCGAAACTCGCCCAGGTAAAACACGCGCGGCTCATCCGGCGGACCCGGCCACGCCGGTCTGACCCCCCGAGCGTTGGCGCTCCGATCCGCCTCCTCCCGAGCCGCGCCCGTCAGGAAGCGTTCTTCATCCCCCCCGTCGCCCGCAAGGAACCGGTACTCCGCACCTCCTCGCGGTCCGGCGCACGACGCGCACGTTACGATCGCCGCAAATCCAAGTCGCACCGACGATAATAAGCGCCGCGCGCCGATGCTGCCCCATCCCTGATTCACGCGGTCCCCGCTATGATTCGGACGCTGTTTCAAAACCGAGCCGCGCCCGTAAGGAAGCGTTCTTTTTCCCGTCTGCACCGGCGGTTTTGCAACCGCGACTTAGACTCCGTTTCTTAACCGAGCCGCGCCCGTCAGGAAGCGTTCTTTTTCC
>JAJVHU010000032.1:0-8506 GCA_022072505.1 Phycisphaerae bacterium | reverse complement strand
CGCACCCGGACGGTTCAGGAATCCTCCGCCACGGCTTTCACCAGCCGCCGGAAGTCCGATCGTAGCTCCCGATCCAGATTCCGCGCAAATGCCGAGGTCAGCCTGCGGCTGCGAATCAGACCGACAACGTCAGCAAGATCGATCGCCCGCGAGGCTTTCCGGGTTCCGCTTCGTAACTTCATGTTCACCAGGTCCGCCAGCGACACCGTCACAACCCCGTCGATGCTTTCATACGGTTGAGAGGGAGCCCCGCATTGCGCCTCCGTAACCCGATGCACCGGCACCTCTTCGCGCAGGAATGACCGGTCACTCCTGCGAAACGCAAACCCGCTCGACCGAAGCGCCGCACCCGCCGTCTGTGCATCCACAACGTAGACGTCTACGTCCGAAGTCGTTCTCACATATCCGCGAAGGACAACCGCCACCCCGCCGATCACCGCGCCTTTGACGCCGCATTCACGCAGCACCGCGGGCACCTCACGCGCTGTTTCAAGGATTTGCCCGCGCCCTTCCAGCATCAGCAGCGCCTCATGCCGCAGTCTCAGCCGCACCATCCGTCTTACCGCCTTCCGGCCGCCCGGCAACCGTCGCCGTCCCGCACTCCGGACACACGCCCGACACGTTCCCCGTCAGATTGTACGCGCACACGGAGCACGCCCCATCCCGCGCCACCCGTCGCCGCCGTGCCCAGGCCGCCCACGAAACCCAAGACATCGCCGCCGACGCGATGACCAGCCAGGCGATCGGGATGTGATAGTAATTGTGCTCGCATTTGCACATCGTGTGCCGCGGCAGCAACCCCGCCGTCAGCGCCGGCGGAAAGCGATGCACCAACAACACACCGCCGCTCACCCCAGCCGCAACCCACGCCGCGATGCATGCAACCAGCAGAACTGTGCTGACCCATCGGACCACGCCCGCCGTCCCCAATGCCCGACGCCCCCAACCCGCTTCCAACCTTTCGACGTTGTTTCAAAACCGAGCCGCGCCCGTAAGGAAGCGTGCATTTCGGACCTTTCACACGGGTTTCGAAACCGTGTGTTATTCCACATTCAGCATTCCACATTCAGCATTCCACATTCAGCATTCCACATTCCCCACTTGGCTATCCTCCCCCCAGTCCGTGAAGGTTCGCCATCGAAATCCCGCTCAGAATCGCCCCGATGATACCCAGGTACCCCTGATCCGTCCCGATGATGAAAAGATTCTCCACCGCCGTCCGCCCGTCGCGCCGCTTCTGCGGCGACCCGTAAACCGCCCCGCGCGCGTGTCCCGTGAAACGCTCGATCGTCACCGGCGTGAACGTGTCCGTGAACACCACGTGCGGTCGGAAATCCGGCAGGTAGCGCAGCGCCTGTCCGACCGCTTCCTCATGTGCCTGCGCCTTGGCCGCCGTGTACGCGGGGGGAGCGGCTGCGTCCCGCGCTTCCGGGTGCAGCGCCTTCCAGCCGTCATAATTCGCCAGCGACGTGAAACGCAGCACGCCTTCCGGCAAATGTTCATGATCCGCGTAGTTGTTCGGGCAGCAGATCACGCCGCTGCGCGGGTCGATCAATCCCTCCGGCACGCGGTACTCGAACCGGTCGATCGTCGAGAAGAACGTGATCGTCCGGTCGTACCCCAGCTCTGACGGCTTGCGATCCAGCACGCAGATCGACTCGATGAACGACAACCGCCCCTCCAACCGAGCCGCGCCCGTCAGGAAGCGCTCCGCCTCATCGCCGCGCCCATCAGAGCCGCGCCCATCAGAGCCGCGCCCGTGAGGAAGCGTTCTGCTGCATTCCGTGCCGCGCCTGTCAGGACGGGGTCCGCCCTCACTTGTGTCCGCGCACAACCGCATCGTCTCCGGATACCCGGCGCAGGAAAACACGAGCGGCGCCGCCACGAATTCCCCGGAATCCAACTCGACGCCCCGCGCCCTCCCGCCCGACACGTGCAACCGCCGCACCCCGCAGCGCATCCGCAACTCGCCCCCCGCCCCGCGATACCGACGCACCAGCGTCTTGATGATCCGCCGCACGCCCTCCCGCGGTCGCGCGAACCCTTCCAGATAAAGGCTCTTGAACAGCGTCACCAGGTGCGTGAAGTCGATGTCGTCCTCGTCCGGACACCCGTAATACATCAGCGGACAAAGCAGCATGTCGATCAGCAGCGGGTCGCTCAGGCGCTCCGCCAGAACCCCGCGCCCCGACACCGGCGCCGGCGTCAACGTCGCGTCGTCATGCGCCTTCACCGTCTCGATCAGCCGCAGGAACCGGTCAGCCTGATCCGGAAACTCCCGCGCCACCTCGCTGATAAGCAACCCGGCGTCATTGCTGAACCGCAGTCGCCGCGACGGAAACCGGACCTCCGACCCGAGCTGCTCCCGCAGGTCGAACTCCTCCCGCTCGATCCGAAGCTGACGCAGCAGCTTGTTCAGCGGCGCCCCGCGCTTCCCCGCCGGAACGAAGTTCGTCAGCGCGTGCAGCCCGACGTCGAACTCCCGCCCCCCCAGCCGGTAATACGAATTAAGCCCCCCGTAGGCGTAATGCCGCTCGAAGAGGCAGACGCGCTTCCCGAAGTGCGCCAGCCGGATCCCCGCCGCCAGCCCGCTCATCCCCGCCCCGATGATGATGGCGTCGTACGTCATCGCTGCGCTAATGTCCTCAGGGACCGGCGCTTTCCCTCATGTCGGAACCGCGGATCTTCGGTCCGCCTCGCACCAACCCTCAAACCCCGGACCTCCGCGTCGCAATCACGGCGCAAAACCTCATCCCCGGATGAAGACGCTGTTTCTTAACCGAGCCGCGCCCGTAAGGAAGCGTTCTTTTTTGACGGTGCTCCGAAGGTTTTGATGCAGCGTCCAGGCGCGGAGAACCCGCGACGGACCGCTTCACCGCCCGCGCAAGAAAAAAGGCGCCGAACCTCGCGGCGCCGCATCCGTTTTGTTCCCTTCCCGGCCGCCGCGGGCTACACCGCGATCTTCGCGTCATTGAACCGCGGGTGCAGGTACTCCACGCAGCCGTCCAGCGTCGCCAGACAGGGGTAGTCCTCCTTCGGAACCTCGATCTTGTGCCGCTTGCGCAGCTCCATCACGATGTCCAGGAAATCCATCGAGTCCATCTCAAGCTGGTCGCGCAGGCGCACGTCCCCTTTCAAGTCGCTCAGATCCTCGTCCGGCGCGACCACGCCGATGATGGTCAGGACGACCTGCCTCACTTCGTCTTTCGTCATGTAACCTTCAAACCCTCAACACGTTATGTGCCTTGCACGTCAGGTTCCGCCGCGCCGATCAATTCGTGACCCGTCTGACGATGACGACCGAGTTGATCCCCAGCATCCCGAATGAATTGTTCAGGATGACGTCCACTTTAGACGCCGGACGCGGCTCGTTCAAGACAAGCCCGGGCATCGCACAGCGCTCATCCAGCCGATCCACGTTGATCGTCGGATGCACCACCCCATCGTAGAGCGCCGGCAGATTTCCCGCCAGTTCCAGCGCGCCGGCCGCCCCCATCGCGTGCCCAATATAACTCTTCGTATTGTTGACGTAAACCTCGGTGCAGGAACCAAATACGGCGCGCACCGCATCCGCCTCCTGAATGTCCCCCAGCTCGGTTCCCGTCGCATGCGTGTTGACGATATCGACCTCCGAGGGATTCACCCGTGCCCGGTCCAGCGCCTTCCTCATGCACTGCGCCAGACGCTCCGGTTTCGGCAGCACCGGGTCGCCCGCGTCCGAATTCATCGCGTAACCCGAAACCTCGCACACGATCGACGCCCCCCGCGCCCGCGCGTCGCTCAGCCGCTCCAGCACGAACAACGCCCCGCCTTCCGACACAACAATGCCCTTCCGATCCACGTCGAAAGGCCGCGACGCTTTCGTGGGATCCGGATGATCCGCCAGCGCGTTCTGCGCCGCGAAGCTCGCGAAAATCCCGAACGAGTGAATGCTCTCCGAAACCCCCCCGCCCAGCGCGAGATCCACCTCGCCCAGCCGCAGCATCTGCGCCGCCTGGATGATCCCCGCGTTCCCCGCCGCGCAGGCCGCGCCGATCGTGTAATGCGGACCGGTGATTCCCAGATTGATCGTCGCTTCACCCGCCGGGTTGTTCGCCACGGTCCGAGGATTGTGATGATGCGACCAGAACTTCGTGTCGTAGTGGTACTCGCGGATCGCGGCGATCTCGTTTTCGGTCTCCACCGTCCCGTGCTCGGTCACCCCCACGTAGACGCCGATGCGGGACGGGTCGCGGATGCCGAGGTCAATCCCCGCGTCCGCCAGCGCCTCCCGCGCGCAGAAGATCGTGATCGCTCCCGCCCGCGTCCCGCGCCGCCGCTCCTTGTTCGACTGATGTTTCCGCTCGTCGAAGCGGCACACGCCCGCCGGCACCCGCCCCATGAAACGCGTCTCGATCGTCGTCACGCCGGACCGACCGTCCAGCAGATTCCGGCGGAAGTCCGCGAGCGTGTCCCCCAGCGGCGAGGTCAGCCCCACCCCGGTCATGACGATCCGCTGATTGTCCGGCAAGGCGATCAAGGTGGCCGATCTCTCTCTCGTCGATGCCGCGCGCCGGGGATCGTCGCGCCCGGAACGAACCTCCCGCCCCGGACCCCGCAGTGTAGTGCGCGCCCCGCGGTCCGCCAACCCGCGCCCGCCGCCTTGCCGGCCCGCACCCGTCTGTCCTTCACGTTGCGCAGCCCGGTCCAGGGTCGGAAATCGCTCCCTTTTTACGGCTCACGGATAATAACTGCTTCCTAACGGGGACGGCGCGAACGCTTGAGAATCCCGGCGTGCAAGCTAGAATTCCGGAAAGGGGTGATGTCATGCCGGCGCATGCAAGGACAGGCTGCTACACGTTTCACGAGTTTCTGGAGCTGATCCGCGAGGACCAGAAGGCCGACCTCCTGGACGGAGTCATTTACATGGCGTCGCCGGAAAACCTTGAACATAACGATCTGGAGGGTTGGCTGGTCGTATTGCTTCGGCACTTCGTGGAGGCCCGTCGCCTGGGGCGTGTGCTTCACGGGAAGGTTGCCTTTCGTCTCTCAAACACTTACTCCCCCGAACCCGACGTCGCTTTTGTCCGCGCCTCGCGCAGTGGAATCCTGAAACGCGGATACGTCGACGGTCCGCCCGACCTCGCCGTCGAGATCGTTTCCCCCGAAAGCGTCGACCGGGACTACGACCTGAAGCGCGGCGCCTACGAGAAAGCCGGCGTCGAGGAATACTGGATCCTCGATCCCGACGAGCGTCGCGCGACCTTCCTGCGCCTCGCCGGCGACCGCTACGCCGACGTTCCCCTGACCGATCATGTCTTCGAAAGCGCCGTCCTACCCGGCTTCCGCCTCGACGTCCGCCATCTCTGGCAGCGCCCGCTCCCGCCGGTCCTGCCGATTGTGCGGGCGCTCCTCGGCGCCTGAATGCGGCGGCGCATTCGCCACGTCCGTCGCCCGTCCTTACAATTCGCCCGCTGAAGCTGCCGTGCGGCGGCGCGGAAAGGGATATACGACTGATGACCCGAAGATTCCTCGTCACGGCTGCCTTGCCGTATTCCAACGGTCGCCTTCACGTCGGGCACATCGCCGGCGCCTACCTGCCCGCCGACATTTACGTGCGCTACCTCCGCGCAACCGGCGCGGAGGTCCGCTTCATCTGCGGCAGCGACGACAACGGGGTCGCGGCGCTGAAGACCGCGCGCGAGGAGGGCAAACCCGTCGAGGAACTCACCGCCTTCTACAACGCCTCGCAGCGCCGCGCGTTCGAGGGGCTCAACATCCGCTTCGACATCTACGGCGGCACGCACCAGCCCGGCTTCGTCGAAATCCACGAACGCTTCAGCCAGGATTTTTTCCGGAAAATCTACGACAAGGGACTTTTCACGAAGCGCACGTCGAAGCAGCTTTTCGACGTGCAGGCGCAGCAGTTCCTCCCCGACCGCTTCGTCAAGGGCGCGTGTCCGCACTGCAAAAGCGAAAACGCCTTCGGCGACCAGTGCGAAGGCTGCGGCAGGACGCTGGAGCAAACCGCTCTTCTCAATCCGATCAGCGTTCTGACCGGCACGAAACCGGAACTGCGCGAGACGAAGCACTGGTATCTGCGCCTCGATCAGCTTCAGGGGAAGCTCTCGCAGTGGCTGGCGTCCAAGAAAGACCCGGCTTCCTGCGGAGCGCACTGGCGACCGGTGGTCATCAACCAGTCCCTCGGGCGCATCGAGGCCGAGGGCCTGCCCGAACGCGCCATGACCCGCGACCTGACCTGGGGCGTTCCCGTCCCGCTCGACGACCCGGACGCAAAGGGAAAATCCCTCTACGTCTGGTTCGACGCTCCGATCGGATACGTCTCCTTCACCGCGGCCCTGCTGGAGCAAGCGGTGCAGCGCTCCCAGGTGGGGCAGCTCTCCGAGCTGCCACGGGTCCGGCAGGTCTCCGACCTGCCGAAGCCAGCAGGCAGCTCAGAGAGCTGCTCCACCTACGCCGACTGGTGGAAAAACCCCGCCTGCAAGGTCGTCCACTTCATCGGCGAGGACAACATCGTCTTCCACGCCATCACCTGGCCGGCGATGATGCTCGCCACGCACGACAGCGATTCGATCCAAGGCGCCGCCGGCGAGTACCAGCTTCCGCACAACGTCGTGGCCAACTGCTTCCTCAACATCAAATTCCCCGGCAAGGAGGAGGAGAAGATCAGCAAGAGCCGCGGCACGGCGGTCTGGATCGAGGATTATCTTCAGAGCTTCGCCGCCGATCCGCTGCGCTACTACCTGACGGCGATCGCCCCGGAGGCGCAGCGCACCGCCTTCGAGTTCGACGACTTCCTCGCCCGCAACAACGGCGAACTCGGCAACGCCCTCGGCAACTTCTTCAACCGCTGCATCTCGTTCGCCCACAAGTATTTCGAAGGCAAAGTCCCCCCCGCCGGCGACCGCGACGACGCGGACCGCGCCCAGCTCGCCCGCTGCCGCGAGGCCGTCGAGAAAGTCGGCGCGGAACTGGAGGCCTGCCGCTTCAAGACCGCGCTGGGCGAAATGATGGCCCTCGCCCGCGCGGGCAACCTCTACTTCGATCAGACGAAGCCCTTCTTGTCGCGCAAGACGGACCTCGCGGCTTGTGCCCGCGCCATCAACCTCTGCCTCCAGACCGCCCGCACCCTGACGACGCTGATGGCGCCGTTCCTTCCGGAATCGGCCGAGAAGGCGGCGAAGATGCTGGGGCTGACGGATCACAAGACCTGGACCGCGGCGACGTGTGAACTCCCCGAGAACCAGCCGCTCGGTGAAGCGAAAGTGCTCTTCCCGCGACTCGAAACCGAAGCTTAGACGCCTGTTGAAGAACGCGCGATCGGCTTTCGTGATAGCGGTTTTTCCCCGGCGAAATTCGCCTCCCGGAGGGAGGCGTTCCCCCTTTTCAACGGACTGTTAGACGCGATTGCACGACTGAACCGCGCCGGCCTGCCCTTGACATCGCGCAGCGAGGTCGAAGGGAAGGAAGCGTTCCTGTTCCGCCCAACCTCGAAAGAGTTGAACTCCCGCCGTGACCGTACCCACCCGTCGCCGCGCAGAGGCGATCACACGGGATCCATCGATCCGATCGCGCCAAGTTTCAGTGTTCATGATGCCGATCCTCACTACTATCTCTGCGCCCCAACTCGAGCGAGATAGGACTCGCGGATAAGCCGCGCGGCATCGGGCAACTGATTCAGATTCGCGATTCTCAGCTCGAGATCGCCGCCGCCCGGATGGCCCACCTTGGAGACATCCCGGGCGAACGGGGGTGCGTTTGATAGGTGATGATACTTCAGGTGGAGCCACAAACGCAGCCCGCCACGTTGAAGATGAACGCTGCAGAACGTACTCCCGCCCGATCGAAAGGTGATGCACTTAGCCAGCGGTTGCTTCTCAATTCTTCCCGGGTCCAGCGCCATACATTCCCGTTCAACGGCGCGAAACAGGCTGATCACTTCCTGCGGGATTCCATTCGTGTGACGGCTCTCATCGTACGTCTGCCGGGGACTTCGCCCGCGACTGCCCTTGCTTGAGGTCCGGGCGAGACGCGCCTCAGTTGGCGCCGACTTGGTTGCCTTCCTTGGTGGCGCCGGCATCACCGTATCGCCGATACCAAGTGCCGACCCGCCAGGTTGGGCGATTCGGTGCAGGCTGTCGCGGATTTGCCGAAGCTCGAGGCGGTTGTTCCCCAGCGATTTGCGCACCAGGTTCATCAGGGCGCGTGGCGGACTCACCAGCAAGGCGTCGAGGGCCTTTCGGACTTTGCCGTCGGTGAAGGTCCGCTCGCCCAAAGCATCGAGCGTTCCCTTGGCCATTTCATCGCGGGAGAGTCGTGAAAGAACCTCCGCCAACGATTGAGGCGTGTCATCCGGTGCGCCCGTCGGGTCGAGCCGGACTTCGAACATCAGCTTCTCGGGCGCAGGGCATTGCTCCATGCTGCGATAGACCTTCCATGTTGCGCCGTTGGTCAGCACACACCACACGATGCCATTGTTGGCTGCGTAACCGACGACCTGTGTGGC